>NZ_JBEXOT010000001.1:0-551868 GCF_040611675.1 Streptomyces sp. NPDC006551 | reverse complement strand
AGGGCGCGTTGCCGGTGATGCCGGTGACGTTGACCGTGGAGGTCACCGCGGCGCCGTTGTCCGGGATCGACACGTCGGCGGTGTTCTCGAAGACCGGCCCGGGCGGGGTGGTCGTACCGGCCGACAGCGTCCAGATCGCGTGGGCGACGGCGTCGCTGTTGCGGTCCAGGGCGGTGTCGTTGATGTTCGACGTGGTGTCGCAGGAGGAGTGGTAGCAGCGGTCGAAGGCCGTGGCCGTGCCGCCCCACTTCTGGACCTGCGCGCTGGTCTTGACCCGGCTGGCCCCGGTGAACAGACCGCCGACGGGGATGCCGGCGTTCTTGAACGAGGCGTGGTCGGAGCGGCCGTCGCCC
Source organism: Streptomyces sp. NPDC006551 (assembly GCF_040611675.1). Lineage (NCBI taxonomy): Bacteria > Bacillati > Actinomycetota > Actinomycetes > Kitasatosporales > Streptomycetaceae > Streptomyces > Streptomyces sp. NPDC006551. The sequence continues at coordinate 551,515 of NZ_JBEXOT010000001.1, read as the reverse complement.
TCGGTCTCGATCTCGGTGGGGACGCCGATGCCGGCGAAGTAGGACTTGAAGGTCTGCTCGATCGTCGGGTCGTCGTCGTAGACGAAGTAGCCGGGGTTCGGCGAGCCGATCATGTCGAAGTTCAGATAGCCGCTGAACTTCGAACGCTCGGTGGTGGGAAGGTTGTTGACGTAGTACTTCGACCCGACGAGCCCGAGCTCCTCGGCGCCCCACCAGCCGAAGCGCAGATGCTTCGTGGGCTTGAGACCGGCCCGGGAGACGGCGAGCGCGGTCTCCAGGACCGCGGCGGAACCGGAGCCGTTGTCGTTGATCCCGGCGCCGGAGGACACCGAGTCGAGGTGCGCGCCTGCCATGAGGACCTGGCCCGGGTCGCCGCCGGGCCAGTCGGCTATGAGGTTGTAGCCGGTGGTGCCGTTGTAGGTGAACTGCTGGACGGCGGTGGTGTATCCGGCCGCGTCCAGCTTGGCCTTCACGAAGTCGATGGACGCCTTGTAGCCGGGACGGCCGTGGGCGCGGTTGCCGCCGTTGGCGTTGGCGATCGACTGGAAGTCGGTCAAGTGCTGCTTGACGTTGGCCAACGGGATGTCGGGCGCCGCGAGAGTGCCGGCGGGGGCGGCCGGGGCCGCGGTCGCCGTGGTCCCGGCGAGTCCGCCGAGGGCCATCGCCGCGACGGCGGCGAGTGCGGCGGTACGTCTGGGAACGGAGAGTTTCATGTGGGGGCTCCGGATTCCGAACGGGGATGGGACGGAACGTGCGAGACGCCCCGCGGCGTGGGTGCCACGAGGCGCTGGAGCTGTGCGTGGTGCGGCTGTGCGTCTGTGCGTCGTACGGCTGTGCGTGCTGAATGTTCAGCGAGACTTTGACTCTCCGTCAAGAGCGGAAACCGGTCAGCCCCGTTCGCTGACCGGACAGATCACCCCGTAACGCGACGTCCGTATTCCGCCAGCGGTGGGGGTGGCCGGGCGTGAGGCTGGATCCATGACCGTCTTCACCGCACGCGCCATCGAACCCGCCGTTCTCGCCGAGCTCCGCGTCGCCGACGACGCGGGGCGGCCCTGCGTTCCGTACGTCCACGAGGAGGGCGGCGATCCGCTGCGCTGCTGTCTGCGGCCGGTGCGCGCCGGCGAGCGTGTCGCGCTCGTCTCGTACGCGCCGCTGCGTCGCTGGGCGGCGGCGACCGGTGCGGAGCCGGGGGCGTACGACGAGCAGGGGCCGGTCTTCATCCACGCCGAGGAGTGCCGGGGGCCGGGCGACACGGAGGCGTACCCCTTCTCGCGCTCCGGCGCCCTGCGCACGCTGCGCCGGTACGGCGCCGACGGCCGCATCGTCGGCGGCCGGCTCCTGGAGATCCCGGAGGCCGCGACCGAGGCGTTCGACGCGGCCTTCGCGGAGGCTTTCGCCGATCCGGACGTGGCGCTCGTCCATGTCCGGGCCGTCGAGTACGGCTGCTTCCACTACGAGGTCCGCCGGGACTTGTAGCGCCTATCGACTTTCGATAGATTTCCATCGTGACTCGATCGAAGGAGAAGCGATGGGAAAGCTGACAGTGCTCGCGCTGCGCGCCGTGCTCGTGGCGCTGCTCGCCGGCTCGGTGTTCGTGCAGGCGGTGATGGTGCCCCTGCTGGCCATCGACATGAAGGATCTCGACGCCGACGTCGCCCATCTGCGTACCCCGGTCCTCGTGATCACGGTCCTGGGCATCGTGGCCGCTCAGGTCGTCCTCGTCTGCGTGTGGCGGCTGGTGACGATGGTGCGGCGCGGCACCGTCTTCTCCCACGCCGCCTTCCGGTACGTGCACATCGTGATCGGCGCGATCGTGGCGGCCGCGCTCCTGGTCTTCGCGTTCGGCGTCGTCCTGGCCCCGGGCGAGGCCGTCGCGCCGGGCGTCGTCCTTCTGATCGGCGGAGTCGGCGTGGCGGTCCTCGGGATCGCGCTCATCGTGCTGGTGCTGCGGATGCTGCTCGCCCAGGCCGTCGCCCGCGACGCCGAGGCGACGAAGATGAAGGCCGAGCTGGACGAGGTGATCTGATGCCGATCGCCGTCGACATCGACGTGATGCTCGCCAGGCGGAAGATGTCCGTGGGGGAGCTGGCCGAGCGCGTCGGGATCACCCCCGCCAACCTGGCGGTACTCAAGAACGGCCGCGCCAAGGCGGTGCGCTTCGCGACGCTCGCCGCGCTTTGCGAGGTGCTGGAGTGCCAGCCGGGAGACCTGCTCCGGTGGGAGGCCGAGGACCCCCCGGCCGGCTGACGGCGAGACACCCCCGGGGGTCCCGGGGGGTGCGCGGTGACCGCGCCGCGTACCTCCGGGACCTCTGGGGGCACCCGGTCACTGCACGCAGAACTCGTTCCCCTCCGGGTCCGCCATCACCACCCACGTACCCCCCTGCTCCGACACGCGGCGCAGGACCGACGCCCCCTGTGCCGCCAGGCGGTCCACCTCCGCGTCGCGGGCGTCCGGGCCCGGGTGGAGGTCCATGTGGAGGCGGTTCTTGACCGTCTTCTTCTCCGGGACGCGCTGGAAGAGCAGGCGGCGGCCGAGCCCGGCGCCGCTCTGCTCGTCGTACGGGTCGTCCGGATGTCGGACAGCGGCCAGATCTCGCCATGCGAGGCGGCCGGAGACCGAGAGCGTCATCTCGGGCGTCACGACGCCCAGTGCGAGGAGCCGGGTGATGTGGGCGCTGTGGTCCTCGTCCGTGTAGCCCAGCGCGGCCGCCCAGAAGGAGGCCTGGGCGTGCGGGTCGGCGGCGTCGATCACGAGCTTCCAGTGGATCGGAGTCATGTAACCACTTATAATGGTTTCGTGACGCGGGCCACAACAGCGATGACACTGAACCACCCGGACGGCCAGACGTTCCCGTTCGACGCGGGCGCCCTCTGTCTGGAACTGCTGGTGACGGGCGGCCCCGGTCCGGTGGCCTCGCGGTTCGAAGTCCTCGACCGGGCCGACGGGCTGCTCGACTGGGTCCGGCGGTGCCGGCTCGCGCCCGGACTCGACCTGACGGTCACCGCGGCCGAACTCGCGCGGGTACGGGACGTGCGGGACGCGCTGTGGCGGCTCGCCGGCGCACGGGCGCACGGACGGCCCCTCCCCCCGGACGACGTCGACACCGTCAACGCGGCCGCCGCCCATCCGCCGCTCGTCGCCCGGTTCACCGCGGCCGGCGCGCACGCCTGGGCCCCCGGAGCGACCGGGACCGCTCTGCTCTCGACCGTCGCCCGCGACGCGATCGAGCTGTTCACCGGCCCCCATGCCGACCGGCTCCGCGTCTGCGGATCCGACAACTGCGCGCTGCTGTTCGTGGACACCTCTCGCCCCGGGCGCCGCCGCTGGTGCGCGATGGAGCGGTGCGGCAACCGACACAAGGTGCGGGCGCACCGGGCTCGTACCACCGGCGACGAAGGGGACAGCTGAGGGCGCCGGGGTTTGACCCTGAACGGCCCGCGCTCAGGCCCCGGCCCAGGCCGTGCCCGTGCTCAGGTCGTGGCCCCGCCAGACCGCACTCGGACCGGGCTCGCGCTCAGGCCCTGGCCGTCTCTCGCTCCGCCGCCTCCCGCTCCGCCGCCTCCCGTGCGTCGTACGCCTCCCGCGCCGCCGCGATCTCGTTCTGGTGCCGCTCCGTCCACGTCACCAGCGAGCGGATCGTCGTGTGCAGCGTCCCGCCCAGCGGCGTCAGTTCGTACTCCACGCGCGGCGGCACCACCGGATGGACCGTCCGCTTCACCAGGCCGTCCCGCTCCAGCTGCCGCAGCGTGACCGTCAGCATCCGCTGGCTGATCCCGTCGATCTCCCGCCGCAGCTCCGTGAAGCGCAGCCTGCGCCGGTCCAGCAGGGCGATGACGAGCAGCGACCACTTGTCCGCCACCCGGTCGAGGATCTGCCGGACCTCACAGTCCTCCCGGGTGTCCCACTGGAAGGGGTCGGTGTCTCCGTCGTCCCCGGCGCCGTAGGTCACTCCGCAGTGACTCGGTGACTTCAAAGTGCCTTCTTCCATGGCACCTGATGCTCCCTCATGATGCAGATGGTTACAAGAGGGAACCGACCCTCTGGCCAGTAACCGCTTCCCGCCCCCTCCCGCCCTGGAGACAGCTGTGTCCGTACGCGCCTGGAGCCTTCTTCTCGTCCTCTGCGGCACGATCTTCCTCGAAGGCATCGACGTCGCCATGCTCGCCGTCGCGGTTCCCTCGATCAGATCCGACCTGGAGTTGTCCACCGGCACCGCGGCCTGGGTGATGTCCGCCTACGTCCTCGGCTACGCCGGCTTCACCCTCCTCGGCGGCCGCGCCGCCGATCTCCTCGGCCGCCGCCGGATGTTCCTCGCCTGGCTCACCGTCTTCCTGCTCTTCTCCGGTCTCGGCGGCCTCGCGACCGAGGGCTGGATGCTGATCGTCGCCCGCTTCGTGACCGGTGTCGCCGCCGCCTTCATGACCCCCGCCGCGATGTCGATCATCACCACCTCCTACGAGGAGGGTCCGCAGCGCAACCAGGCCCTGCTGGTCTTCGCCGGTACCGCCGCCGGCGGCTTCTCGCTCGGCCTCGTCATCGGCGGGCTCCTCACCCAGCTCGGCTGGCGCTGGGTCTTCTTCGCGCCCGTGCTGCTCGCCGGGGCGGTGCTGCTCGCCGCGCTGCGTCTGATCCCGAAGGAGCCGCGGCCCGAGAAGGCGGCGGGCGGCTTCGACCTGGGCGGCGCGCTCACGGCCGCCGGGGCGATGCTGCTGCTGGCGTTCGCGATCGTACGACTGGAGCACGGGCTCGACGGCTGGGCGCTGACGGCGCTCGTCCTCGCCGCCGGACTCGTCCTCGCCGGGGTGTTCGTCGCCGTGGAACGACGGGCCGCCGCCCCGCTCGTACGGCTCGGTCTGCTGCGCAAGGCGTCCATGGTCCGCGCCGAACTGGGAGCGCTGCTCTTCGTCGGCTCGTTCTTCGGCTTCCAGTTCGTGGCCACCCTCTACCTCCAGGAGCTGCGCGGCTGGTCCTCCCTGGAGACCGCGCTCGCCCTGCTCGTGATGGGCATCGACGCCGTCCTCGCCCCGACCCTGACGCCGAGGCTGGTCGCACGGTTCGGCAACGGCAAGGTGATCCTCGGCGGCTTCGTGCTCGCGGTCGTCTCGTACGCGCTGTTCCTGCCGGTGGGCCCCGACTGGTCGTACGCGGCGATGTTCCCGACCCTGCTCCTGACCGGGCTCGCCTTCGCCCTCGCCTACGGGCCGCTGACGATCGCCGCGACCGACGGCGTCGCCGAGGAGGAGCAGGGGCTCGCGAGCGGACTGCTCACCACGGCGACGCAGTTCGGCTCCGCGGTCGGCATCTCGGCGGTGACGGCGGTGTACGGGATCGTCGGCGGCGGACTCGGCGGTTTCCGGGCGGCCTTGGCGGTGCCGGTGGCGATGGTGGCGCTCGGCGCGGTGGTCACCGCGACCGGCCTGCGGCCGAAGAGGTCCGTGTCCGAGCTCCCGGCGGCTGCGACCAAGGTCACGGTCTCGTAGGCGGGACGCGCCCTTAGTGTGGAGGAATGAACGATTCGCCCGGCTGCCCGCTGGTGGGCGTCGCCGCCACGTACATGCCCCGGCTCTCGGAGTTCTCCTTCGAGCCGGGGCTCGTGGCTGCCGTGGACCAGCACGCCGCGGCGGTCCGTGACGCGCTGGTCCCGACCGTCCCGGCTCAGCGGAGCCCGGAGGGCGGGACCGTCCGGCGGGAGGATCTGTCGGACTACGTCCTCGGATTCACCGACTGGCTGTCGGAGGCGGACTGGGTGGAGCCGGTGGGGTACGACTTCGCGACGCTGCGGCTGACGGCCGTGTGCTGGCTGATCCGCGAGCACGATCTGCTGGACTCGTAGCACCGGCGGCCACCGGCAGCACCGGCGGCCACCGGCAGCACCGGCGGCCACCGGCAGCACCGGCGGCCACCGGCAGCGGTGGCAACAGTGGCTACATCGGGTCGATCGGCTCCGGGCCCTGCCCCGTGTCGCGGCCGCCCCGGCCCATGTCCCTGCCGCCCATGTCCCTGCCGCCCATGTCGCGCCCCTGGTCCATGCGTTCCTGCGGGGCCGGCATACCGCGCTTCGCGTCCTCGCGACCGCGCTGGTACGCGGAGATCTGGTCCTTCGCGTGGCCCGTCTCCGTCTCGGCGGCCGAGAGCCAGCGCTCCCACCGCTGCCGCATCGGGGTGATCAGGCCGCCGCCGACGCCGACGATCATGATGCCCGCCATGGTCGCGAGGACCGCCGTGAGCACCGGTCCGGTCACGGCGGTGGCGATGCCCGCCTGGCTGAGGGCGGCGATCACGCCGAGACCCACGATGAACGCCCAGGCCGCCGTGGCCACGACCCTGCCGTACGACATCTGGCCCAGCGCACCCGTGACGATGTCCCGGACGGCGCGGGCGATGGCCATCGCCACCACGACGATGACGACGGCGACGATCGCCCTCGGCAGCCAGGCGACGATGCCGTTGATCATGACGCTCACCGGGTTGGGGCCGAAGACCCCGAAGGCGAGCTGGAGCGCGATCAGCAGGACCGCGTAGTACAGGATCTTGGCGATGATCCCGGTGGCGTCGTACTTGGACCCCTTGAGGGTGTTGGCGACGCCACTGCGTTCGGCCATTCGCTCGAAGCCGACCTTCCGCAGCACGCGGTCCGCGACCTTGGCGATCATCTTCGCCACGAACCAGCCGATGAGCAGGATCGCGAGGAAGCCGATGAATTTCGGTACGAACGAGGCGATGGCCGACCAGGCGTCGGTGAATCCGCGGCCGAAGTCGACCGAGAGGGCGAGGGTCTGCGACATGACGCGTTCTCTCCGCTCGGGATGGGCTCGCACGGGCAGCGAGGCCTTGGACTCCCGACGTAACACCGCCCCCGTCGACCGTGCCTCCGGTCAGCGCCCCGGCTGGGCCGATGGAGTGGAAACCGGCGTACCTTCCGGGTCGTCGGCGGAGCCTCCGCCCGCGGAGAGTTCGGTCGACGAGAGCCTGGCCCGCGCCGCCGCCTCGATGGCCGCCCGGCTCCGGTGGGCCGTCCGCAGGGCGTCCCAGGTCAGGAGCGTCAGGGCCAGCCACACCAGCGAGAAGCCGGCCCAGCGCTCCGGCGGCATCGCCTCGTGGAAGTAGACGACCCCCAGAAGGAACTGGAAGACCGGCGCGAGGTACTGCAGCAGCCCCAGCGTCGACAGCGGCACGCGGATCGCCGCCGCGCCGAAGCAGACCAGCGGTGCGGCCGTCACGACACCGGTCGCCGCGAGCAGGGCGGCGTGGCCCGCCCCCGCCGCGCCGAACGTGGCCTCGCCGGTCGAGCCGAGCCAGAGCAGATAGCCCAGGGCGGGCAGGAACTGGATCGCGGTCTCGGCCGCCAGCGACTCCAGGCCGCCGATGTTGACCTTCTTCTTCACCAGGCCGTAGACGGCGAAGGAGAAGGCCAGCATCAGCGAGAGCCACGGCGGCCGCCCGTAGCCGATCGCGAGGACGAGCACGGCCGCGAAGCCGATGCCGACCGCCGCCCACTGCACGGGCCGCAGCCGCTCCTTGAGGAGCAGGACGCCCATGGCGATGGTGACGAGCGGGTTGATGAAGTATCCGAGGGAGGCCTCGACGACCTGGCCGGAGTTCACGGCCCAGATGTAGCCGCCCCAGTTGACGCTGATCACGGCCGCGGCCAGGGCGATCAGGCCCAGCTTGCGCGGGCTGCGGAGCAGTTCGCGTATCCAGCCCCAGCGGCGCAGCGCCGCCAGCGCGATGCTGACGACGACCAGCGACCAGACCATCCGGTGGGCGAGGATCTCGACCGCCCCGGCCGGCTCCAGGAGCGGCCAGAAGAGCGGGAACAGCCCCCAGATGCCGTAGGCGCCGATCCCGTACAGGAGCCCTGCTCGCCCCTCGTCGTCCGTCTTCACCGAACCTCCTGCCCTGTGCCGCGCCGTCCTGAAGACGGTAGCGCCGCACAGGGCGCGATGTCATGTCCGTACCGCGATACGGTCATGACCCTCCGGCGGGTGAGGCGGGCGGCTAGGCGAGGGGCTGGGCGAGGGCCTCGGTGATCGTCTCGCTGATCGGAGTGGTCGGGCGCCCGATCAGGCGGGAGAGGTCGCCGTCGCCGCGCGCGAGGGCTCCGCGCTCGATGGCCTTGTCGACGTCCACCAGGATCTCCGCGAAGGGCTGCGGGACGCCCGCGCCGGTGAGGACCGCCAGGTGCGTCTCGGCGGGGACGCTGCGGTACACGATCTCCTCGCCGGTCTGGCGGGCGACCTCGGCCGCGTACTCGGTGAGCGACCAGGCGACATCGCCGCTCAGCTCGTACGCCCGCCCGAGGTGCCCCTCACCGGTCAGGACGGCGGCGGCCGCGGCCGCGTAGTCGGCGCGGGAGGCCGAGGCGACCCGGCCCTCGCCCGCGTTGGCGACGACGGCGCCGTGCGCCAGGACCGGAGCGAGGTTCGCGGTGTAGTTCTCGGTGTACCAGCCGTTACGGAGGAAGGTGTACGGCAGGCCCGAGTCGAGGATCAGCCGCTCGGTCTCCTTGTGCTCGGCGGCCAGGTCGAAGTCGGCCGCCGGGCCGCCGAGAATGCCGGTGTACGCGAGCTGCGCGACGCCCGCCGCCTTGGCCGCGTCGATCACCGCGGAGTGCTGCGGTACGCGCTGCCCGACCTCGCTGCCGGAGATCAGCAGCACCCGGTCACCGGCCTCGAAGGCGTCCGCCAGCGTCTCCGGCCGGCTGTAGTCGGCGATCCGCAGCTCGACGCCGCGCTCGGCGAGGTCGGCCGCCTTCGCCTTGTCCCGCACGACGGCGACGACGGACTCGGCGGGGACGCGGCTCAGCAGCTCGTCGATGACGAGACGGCCGAGCTGTCCGGTGGCTCCGGTGACGACGATGCTCATGGCGTTCTCACTCCTGGAGAGGGAATCGTTCGGGGTGTCCACTCACCGTAGGTGGGGCGCCAACTATTCGAAAGTACCCACTTTGAAGTAAGGTACTGGCATGGGAGTAAGTGCGGCCGGAGTCGATGGCGCGGCAGTGAGCGGCAATGGGCACGACGGTGCGCGGCGGCCCGACGTCAAGGACCCCATGTGCCCCTCGCGGCTCGTTCTGGAGCACGTCACCAGCCGCTGGGGCGTGCTGATCCTGATCGCCCTCCTCGAGCGTTCGTACCGCTTCGGCGAGCTGCGCCGCGAGATCGGCGGTGTCAGCGAGAAGATGCTGACCCAGACCCTCCAGACCCTGGAGCGCGACGGCTTCGTCCACCGCGACGCCAAGCCGGTGATCCCGCCCCGGGTCGACTACAGCCTCACCGAGCTGGGCGCGGAGGCCGCCCGTCAGGTCGCGGAGCTGGGGCGCTGGACGGAGCGCCGGGTGGCGGCGGTGCAGGAGGCCCGCGCACGGTACGACGCAGCGCGGCGCGAGAGCGCCGGCTGATCACTACGTGACGGGACACGTGAGGGGCGCGGCAGCCGGGCTGCCGCGCCCCTCACGCCGTACGACGCGTGTCCTAACCGACCACGGTCCAGGTGTCGTTGCCCGTCAGCAGCTGGCCCAGGTCTCCCTTGCCGTGCTGCTCGATCGCCGTGTCCAGCTGGTCCGCCATCAGCGTGTCGTACACCGGCCGGCGCACCGACCTGAACACCCCGATCGGCGTCTGGTGCAGGGTGTCCGGATCCGCGAGGCGGGACAGCGCGAACGCGGTGGTCGGGGAGGCGGCGTGGGCGTCGTGGACCAGGACGGCGCTCTCGTTCTCGGGGCTGACGGTGACGACCTTCAGGTCGCCCGTCGCCGGGTCCCGGACGACGCCCTTGGCCAGGTCGGCGCCGAAGCGGATCGGCTGCCCGTGCTCCAGCCGGATCACGGCCTCCTGCGCCTGGTCCTTGTCCTTCAGGACCTCGAAGGCGCCGTCGTTGAAGATGTTGCAGTTCTGGTAGATCTCCACCAGCGCCGTGCCCGGGTGGTCGGCGGCCTGGCGCAGCACCTCGGTGAGGTGCTTGCGGTCGGAGTCGACGGTCCGCGCCACGAACGACGCCTCCGCGCCGATCGCCAGCGACACCGGGTTGAAGGGCGCGTCGAGCGAGCCCATCGGGGTCGACTTGGTGATCTTGCCGACCTCGCTGGTCGGGCTGTACTGCCCCTTGGTCAGGCCGTAGATCCGGTTGTTGAAGAGCAGGATCTTGAGGTTGACGTTGCGGCGCAGGGCGTGGATGAGGTGGTTGCCGCCGATGGAGAGCGCGTCGCCGTCACCCGTGACGACCCAGACCGACAGGTCGCGGCGCGAGGTGGCCAGACCGGTGGCGATGGCGGGGGCGCGGCCGTGGATGGAGTGCATCCCGTACGTGTTCATGTAGTACGGGAATCGGGAGGAGCAGCCGATGCCGGAGACGAAGACGATGTTCTCCTTCGCCAGGCCCAGCTCCGGCATGAAGCCCTGCACGGCGGCGAGGACGGCGTAGTCACCGCACCCCGGGCACCAGCGCACCTCCTGGTCGGACTTGAAGTCCTTCATCGACTGGGCGGCTTCGGCCTTGGGCACGAGGTTCAGGAGTGACTCAGACATCGATGGCCTCCTTGAGTGCCGCGGCGAGCTGCTCGGCCTTGAACGGCATGCCGTTGACCTGCGTGTACGACTGCGCGTCGACGAGGTACTTCGCCCGGACGAGGGTGGCGAGCTGGCCCAGGTTCATCTCGGGGACCACCACCTTCTCGTACCGCTCGAGCACCTCTCCGAGGTTCTTCGGGAAGGGGTTCAGATGGCGCAGGTGCGCCTGGGCGATGGGCGCTCCCTCGCGGCGGAGCCGGCGGACGGCCGCCGTGATGGGGCCGTAGGTGGAGCCCCAGCCGAGGACCAGGGTCGTCGCGCCGTCCGGGTCGTCGACGTCGAGGTCCGGGACCTCGATGCCGTCGATCTTGGCCTGACGGGTGCGGACCATGAAGTCGTGGTTGGCGGGGTCGTAACTGATGTTGCCGGAGCCGTCCTGCTTCTCGATGCCGCCGATGCGGTGTTCGAGGCCGGGGGTGCCGGGCACGGCCCACGGCCGGGCGAGGGTCAACGGATCGCGCTTGTACGGCCAGAAGACCTCGGTGCCGTCCGCGAGCTCGTGGTTGGGGCTGGAGGCGAACTGCACGCGCAGATCGGGGAGTTCGTCGAGGTCGGGGATCCGCCAGGGCTCGGAGCCGTTGGCGAGGTAGCCGTCGGAGAGCAGGAAGACCGGCGTGCGGTACGTGAGCGCGATCCGGGCCGCGTCGAGGGCCGCGTCGAAACAGTCGGCGGGGGTCTTCGGCGCCACGACGGGAACCGGCGCCTCGCCGTTGCGGCCGTACATGGCCTGGAGGAGGTCGGCCTGCTCGGTCTTGGTGGGCAGACCGGTCGACGGCCCACCGCGCTGGATGTCGACGATCAGCAGCGGCAGCTCCAGGGAGACCGCGAGGCCGATCGTCTCGGACTTCAGCGCCACCCCGGGACCGGAGGTGGTGGTGACGGCCAGCGAGCCGCCGAAGGCCGCGCCGAGCGCGGCGCCGATGCCGGCGATCTCGTCCTCGGCCTGGAAGGTGCGGACGCCGAAGTTCTTGTGCTTGCTCAGCTCGTGCAGGATGTCGGAGGCTGGCGTGATCGGGTACGAGCCCAGGTAGAGCGGGAGATCCGCCTGCCGGGACGCGGCGATCAGGCCGTAGGAGAGGGCCAGGTTCCCGGAGATGTTCCGGTACGTGCCGGTGGGGAAGGCCGCGGTCGCCGGGGCGACCTCGTAGGAGACGGCGAAGTCCTCGGTCGTCTCGCCGAAGTTCCACCCGGCCCGGAACGCTGCCACGTTCGCCTCGGCGATCTGCGGTTTCTTGGCGAACTTCTGCCGCAGGAAGGTCTCGGTGCCCTCGGTCGGCCGGTGGTACATCCAGGAGAGCAGCCCGAGCGCGAACATGTTCTTGGAGCGCTCGGCCTCCTTCCGGGACAGGCCGAACTCCTTGAGCGCCTCGATCGTCAGCGTGGTCAGCGGGACCGGATGGACCCGGTACCCGGCCAGCGAGCCGTCCTCCAGCGGAGAGGTCTCGTAGCCGACCTTGGCCATGGCGCGCTTGGCGAACTCGTCGGTGTTGACGATGATCTCGCCGCCGCGCGGCACGTCGCCGATGTTGGCCTTCAGCGCGGCCGGGTTCATCGCGACCAGCACGTTCGGGGCGTCGCCCGGGGTCAGGATGTCGTGGTCGGCGAAGTGCAGCTGGAACGAGGAGACACCCGGCAGGGTGCCGGCGGGCGCCCGGATCTCGGCGGGGAAGTTCGGCAGCGTCGAGAGGTCGTTCCCGAAGGACGCCGTCTCGGAGGTGAACCGGTCACCCGTGAGCTGCATGCCGTCGCCGGAGTCACCCGCGAAGCGGATGATCACCCGGTCGAGACGCCGGACTTCCTTCTCTGTGCCGTGGTGGGGCGCCGCCGGAGCGCTGCGCTGCTCCCCGACCAGGGCCTCACCGGCCTCGTTGCTGACCTGGCTGGTCACTGAACTGGACCTCCCTCGCGGCAAGGGTCTCCTCCGCCCGTGGCGGGAGAAGGCTCGGGTGACGGCCGGCCGACCGGTCGTCCCGTGGCCCACCCTACGACGGTAAGGGGGGCCTTCCCGGGACTTCTCGCAGAGCGGACCTCTTTTTGAGACGCCCTCTTGCCCTGGATTATTACGTTATGTCTAGCCCTTCAGTGAGCGGAGCGTGACCCTCCGCTCGTACTTCTGTCCTACGACCGGTCCGGTCGCTTCCTCGTCCGGCAGGGTGTCAGGTCGTCACGAGTTCAGGTAGGTCAACACCGCGAGTACCCGACGGTGATCCCCGTCACTCGGCGACAGCCCGAGCTTCAGGAAGATGTTGCTGACGTGCTTCTCCACCGCGCCGTCGCTCACCACCAGCTGCTTCGCGATCGCCGAGTTGGTCCGGCCCTCCGCCATCAGGCCGAGAACCTCCCGCTCACGCGGGGTGAGGTTGGCCAGCACGTCCTGCTTGCGGCTGCGGCCCAGGAGCTGCTGCACGACCTCAGGGTCCAGCGCCGTACCGCCGCGTGCCACCCGGACCACCGCGTCCACGAACTCCCGGACCTCCGCCACCCGGTCCTTCAGCAGATAGCCCACACCCCGGCTGGAGCCGGCGAGAAGCTCGGTGGCGTACCGCTCCTCCACGTACTGCGAAAGGACCAGGACCCCGACTTCGGGGTACTCCTTGCGCAGCCGCACCGCCGCGCGTACGCCCTCGTCCGTATGGGTGGGCGGCATCCGCACATCGGCCACGACCACGTCCGGCAGCGCGTCCTCCCCGGCCAGCCCGGCCACGGTCTTCACCAGGGCCTCGCCGTCCCCGACACCGGCGACGACCTCGTGCCCCCGGTCGGTCAGCAGCCGGGTCAGCCCCTCCCGGAGCAGCACCGAATCCTCGGCGATGACCACCCGCACCCTGCCCGCCACGTCTTCCACGCCCACGATCCCGCAGCCCCCATGTCGATGTTCCGATGAGCCCCCAGCATCGCAGCAACGCCATCCCCCGTCGGGGCAATCGTCCGGCTGGGCGATGGGGGCCCGGACGAAGTCCGGGGGAGGGCGGCCACAACGGACGGGCGCCCCTGCCGGACGGGCGCCCCTTGCCGGGCCCAGGCTCCCGGGGGAGGGCGGGCACAACGAACGGGCGCCCCTGCCGGACGGGGGCCCCTTGCCGGTCCCGGGCTCCGGTGCCTGCGGCGCCCACAGGTGCGGCGCCGTTCACGTGCGTGTCAGGACGCCGCCGCGGCTCACGCGCGCCAGGGCAGCTCCGCCGTGACCGTCGTCGGGCCGCCGGCCGGGGAGTCGACCGCCAGGATGCCGTCGACCGCGTCGAGCCGCTCCGTGAGACCGGCCAGGCCGCTGCCCGCGGCGACGTCCGCGCCGCCCCGGCCGTCGTCCCTGACCTGGAGCATCAGCCGGTCGCCCGTCCGCCACACCTCCACCCACGCGCGCCGCGCCCGCGCGTGCTTGGAGACGTTCTGCAGCAGCTCCGACACGGTGAAGTAGGCGATGCCCTCGATCGCCGGAACCGGCCGGGCCGGCAGATCCACCTCCACCGACACCGGAACCGCGCACCGGGACGCCACCGCCGACAGCGCCGCGTCCAGACCGCGATCCGTGAGGACCGCCGGATGGATGCCCCGCGCAAGATCGCGCAGCTCCCGCAGCGCGATCTTGACCTCGCCGTGCGCCTCCTCCACCATCCGCGCCGCCGCCCGCGGGTCCTTGGCCAGCTTCTCCTTCGCCAGACCCAGATCCATGGCGAGCGCCACGAGCCGGGCCTGCGCGCCGTCGTGCAGGTCGCGCTCGATACGGCGCAGATCGGCGGCGGCCGTGTCCACGACCACGCCCCGGTCCGTCTCCAGCTCCGTCACCCGCGTCGCCAGGCGCGACGGCCCGAGCAGCCCGGACACCATCAGCCGGTCCACGGCGGCGAGCCCACGGATCAGCCACGGCCCCACGAGCACGAAGAGCAGACCGACGGCGCTGGTGACCGCGATCTCGAAGGGCGAGTCGAGATAGAAGGCGTGCGTCTTGTCGCCGTACAGCTGTAGGCCGTCCTGCCCCGCGTACAGCGGGAACACCCACTGCCACAGCGGATACGTGAAGAGGGACCAGCCCCAGCCCATGAAGGCCACCGCGACCGAGAAGGCGAACACCGACCACGGGAAGTGGAGGATCGCGTACAGAAGATGGCGCCAGGACGCCCCGCTCTTCAGCATCGCGCCCATCCACGACATCGGCCCGCCTCCGGCACGGCCCCGCACCGGCTCCGGCGCCCCCACGTCCAGCCGCAGCAGACCGCGTGCCCGGGCCCGCTCCACCGCGCCGAAGCCGCGGCACATCGCCAGGCCCGCGGCCAGGACCGGAATCCCCAGGAAGGTGATCAGCAGGCCCGCGCCCGCCGACACCGCAGCGACGGAGAGGGCGAAGTACAGACAGCCGAGCGGCAGCCCGAGCAGCAGGTAGCCGAACTCCCGCCAGGTGCGGGCCTCGAACGGTGCGCGGATCGCGGCGGGAAGGCGGTGGGTGGCCATCGCTGGTGTCCGTTTCTGCTCGGAGAGGTCCATGCGGTGCATGCCTCAAGACTTCCGGTCCGGCGCGCGCCGGACCATGAGGAGGGTCGGCGTCTCGGGGCGGGGGATTTCCCTACCACCCGGCCCGGGAGCCGGGCCGCGCCGGCTGTTCGGCGCTCAGGCGCCCGGCCGCTCCCGCCACGGCAGCTCGGCCGTCACCGTCGTCGGACCGCCCTGCGGCGAGTCGAGGACGAAGAGCCCGTCCACCGCCCCCAGCCGCTCCGCGAGCCCCGCCATCCCCGTGCCGCCGTCCAGCCGCGCGCCGCCGCGGCCGTCGTCCCGCACCTGGAGCAGCAGCCGGTCGTCCCGGCGCCAGACCTCCACCGAGGCGGACCGCGCCCGCGCGTGCTTGGACACGTTCTGGAGCAGCTCGGAGACGGTGAAGTACGCGATGCCCTCGATTGCCTCGGCCGGACGCCGGTCCAGATCGACGGTCACCTTCACCGGCACCGTGCACCGGGCGGCGACGGCGGAGAGGGCCGCGTCCAGACCGCGGTCGGTGAGGACCGCCGGATGGATGCCCCGCGCCAGATCGCGCAGCTCCTGCAGTGCCAGCTTCACCTCGCCGTGCGCCTCGTCGACCATCGCGGCCGCCGCCTCCGGGTCCTCGAGGAGCTTCTCCTTCGCCAGACCGAGCCCCATCGCCAGCGCCACGAGCCGGGCCTGCGCGCCGTCGTGCAGATCGCGCTCGATGCGGCGCAGATCGGCGGCGGCCGTGTCCACGACCACCCCCCGGTCCGACTCCAGTTCGGCGACCCGCCGCTCCAGCTCGTCCGAGGGCGAGAGTAGACCGCGGACCATGGCCCGGTCGGCGTTGGACAGACCGCGGGCGATGAACGGCAGCACGGGCCAGAGCACGATCAGCCCGACGAGGGCCACCGTGAACGTCACGACCCCCCAGGGCAGCCGGATGAACCCGTACAGCACCGTCCGCCAGGCGACGGGATCCTTCAACGCCGTCCACAGCCAGGGGAGGAAGCCGTGCCGACGGGGCAGCGGACTGGGCTCCTCCACCCGTACACCGAGCAGCGCCCGGGCCCTCGCCCGCTCGGCCCGGCCCATCCCGCGCGCCCCGGCCAGACCGAGGGCGAGGAGCGGCAGACCGATCACGGTGACCGACAGGCCCACCCCGAGGAGGACCGAGACCACCGCGTACACGAAGCCGACCAGTGCGAACGGCAGATTGGAGAGGAGGAAGGAGATCTCCTTCCAGGTGTGCCGGCCGTAGGCGAGGCGCGCGGGCGGCAGTCTGTCGCTGTCAGGGCTTTCGGTGTCGACGCTCATGGGCTCAAGCCTGCCGGTCGGGAGTCCGGCGACGCCATGGGGTCCGTGGGTGGGCCGGGGTAGGGATATCCCCACCCGTGGCCCCACCCGCGCCCTCCACGTCCCGGCGCGCGTCCTCGCGGCGCCGCGCCGCCCACTCCTTGACACGACCGCTTACCCGCTCTTTACGAGGGCCTAGACTCCCGTGCGTACAGATCGTCGATACGGGCAGGGAGCGAGGGGTGGACGTGCCGGATCCGACCGTACGGGCGGGACTCGCGGCGGACTACTTCCAGACGTACTCCGTCGTCGGACTGCTCGCCGCCCTCGGCGTGCTCTTCGTGGCCATCGCCTTCGGGGCGGGCCGGCTGCTGCGGCCCGTCGCGCCGACGCCCGAGAAGCTGCTGACGTACGAGTGCGGCGTCGACCCGGTCGGCGAGGGCTGGGCCCACACCCAGGTCCGCTACTACGTCTACGCTTTTCTTTACGTCATCTTCGCCGTGGACTCGATCTTCCTCTTCCCCTGGGCGACGGTCTTCGCGGCGCCCGGCTACGGCGCGACGACGCTGGTCGAGATGTTCATCTTCCTCGGCTTCCTGGCCGTGGGACTGCTCTACGCGTACAAGAAGGGCGTCCTGACATGGACGTGACCCCGCAGACCCCGCAGACGCCCCGGACCGGGCCGGCCCCGCGGGCCGGGCGGTCGCCGCAGCCGATGCCGCTGCCGGCCCCCACACTCGGTCCGCTCGCCCGGCTCGCTCCCGAGCCGATGAAGGTGGTCCTGAACTGGGGCCGCCGCTACAGCCTCTGGGTCTTCAACTTCGGCCTCGCCTGCTGCGCGATCGAGTTCATCGCCGCGTCGATGGCCCGTCACGACTTCATCCGTCTCGGCGTCATCCCCTTCGCGCCCGGACCGCGTCAGGCCGACCTGATGATCGTCTCCGGCACGGTGACGGACAAGATGGCGCCGGCGGTGAAGCGTCTCTACGAACAGATGCCCGAGCCGAAGTACGTCATCTCCTTCGGCGCCTGCTCGAACTGCGGCGGCCCCTATTGGGACTCCTACGCGGTGACGAAGGGCGTCGACCAGATCATCCCCGTCGACGTCTACGTCCCCGGCTGCCCGCCGCGGCCGGAGGCGCTGCTCCAGGGAATCCTGAAGCTGCAGGAGAAGATCGCCCGAGAGTCCCTGGGCGAGCGGTACTCGGGTCCCTCCGTGGGCCAGCTGACCAGCGGCCTGGTCACCCCGCCGGGCGGTGAGAAGTGAACGCGTACGACACCCTGCCGGAGGCCGTGACCGAGGTCTTCGGCGAGGAGGCGACGGCGGAACGGGCGTACGACCTGCTGACGGTCGACGTGCCGGCGGGCTCGTGGATCGCGGCGCTGGAGATCGCCCGGGACAAGCTGGGCTGCACGTACTTCGACTGGCTGAGCGCGGTCGACGAGCCGGGCACGGGCTTCCGTGTCTGCGCGCACGTGGTCGCCCTGGAGGGCGGCACGGTCCGCCGCCTCCTGGTGCGCACGACCGTCCCGCACGAGGCGGCGTCCCTGCCGACGGCGGTGGAGATCTACGCGGGCGCGGCGTGGCACGAGCGCGAGACGCACGAGATGTTCGGCGTCACCTTCACCGACCACCCGAACCTGGCTCCGCTCCTCCTCCCGGAGAACTTCGAGGGCCACCCGCTTCGCAAGGACTTCGTGCTGGCGGCGCGGGTCGCCAAGGCGTGGCCGGGCGCGAAGGAGCCGGGGGAGCCTGCGGCGGGCGCGGGGCACGGCGGCCCCAAGCGCCGCCAGATGCTCCCGCCGGGCGTCCCCGACCCCAACGACTGGGGCCCCCTCAAGGGCCAACTCCCCCCTGCCCCAACCCGCCCCGCCCGCACGGCACGCGCCCGCACGACGGCAGAGGGCTCGACACCGCCCGCGGCCACCCCGCGTCGCGCGCGCACGACAGCGGAGGGCTCGGCGAGCCAGGCGACCGAGGCCCCGGGCACGGCCGGCCAGGCACCCGAGGCCCCGGCTCCGGGGGTCGCTCCGCGTCGCGCGCGTACGGCCGCGGAGGGCTCGGCGAGCCAGGCGGCGCCCCCTGCGGCAGCCCCGGACACCGGCGCCGCGCGCCCGGCCCGCCGCTCGCGCTCCGTGAGCGAGGGCTCGGCGACCCAGCGCGCCGAGGCGCCGAGCGCTGACGGTACGGACGGCGGTACGGACGGCGGTACGGAGACGACTCCCCAGGCCCGCCCGCCACGGCGCACCCGTAGCGCGGCCGACGGCTCGGCGAGCCAGGCCGGCACGGCCGCGCCCACCCCACCGCCGCGCACCCGCAGCGCGGACGCCCCCTGGCACCACGCCCGACCGGCCTTCGACGACGAGACCTCGACCGCCGCCGAACCGGCTCCGGAGGCCGGGTCGGCGCCGGACAGCCCGGCCGCGGAACCGGCCCCCGAGCCGTCGCGGGCCCCCGAGCCGACCTCCGGTACGGAAGCGGCGCCGGACAGCCCGGCCCCCGAGAGCCCGGCTCCCGAGAGCCCGGCCCCCGAGAGCCGCGCTGCCGAGCCGGTGCAGGCCCCCGAGCCCTCGGATGCCGCCGAGCCGGAACCGGGCCCCGCCGCCGAGCCAGAACGGGCCCCCGACCCCGCCCCCGAGGGCCGCTCGCCCGAGAACCCGTCCACCCACCACCCCGCCGGAGGCGATCCCGCGTGAACGACGCACTCGACGTCGCCCTCCGGCTGCTCGTCGTCTTCGGCGTGTTCCTGGTCCTGCCCCTCGTCATCGGGCAGACCGAGCACAAGGTGATGGCCCACATGCAGGGCCGCCTCGGCCCCATGTACGCCGGCGGCTTCCACGGCTGGGCCCAGCTCGTCGCCGACGGGGTGAAGTTCGCGCAGAAGGAGGACGTCGTCCCGGCCAACGCCGACCGCCGCGTCTTCCAGCTCGCCCCCGCCGTCGCCCTCCTCCCGTACCTCCTCGTCCTCGTCGCCATCCCCATCGGCCCGAGCGAGGGAGCCGTCGGCCAGATCGTCGACGCGGGCATCTTCTTCGTCCTCGCCGTGATGGGCGTCGGCGTCCTCGGCAGTCTCATGGCCGGCTGGGCCTCCGCCAACAAGTTCTCCCTGCTCGGAGGACTCCGCACCGCCGCCCAGCTCCTCGCCTACGAACTCCCGATGCTCCTCGCCGCCGCCTCCGTCGCGATGGCCGCCGGCACCGTCTCCCTCCCCGGCATCCTCAACGCCTTCGAGTGGTGGTGGCTGCCCTGGCAGATCGTCGGCGCGCTCGTCTTCTTCGTCGCCGGCCTCGCCGAGCTCCAGCGCCCGCCGTTCGACATGCCCGTCGCCGACTCGGAGATCATCTTCGGCGCGTACACCGAGTACACCGGCCTCCGCTTCGCGCTCTTCCTCCTCGCCGAGTACGCCGGCATCGTCGTCCTCTGCGGTCTGACCACCGTCCTCTTCCTCGGCGGCTGGCACGGCCCGTTCGGCGCCGACGGCCTCGGCTGGGTCTGGACCCTGCTCAAGACCGCGATCCTCGCCTTCGTCGTCATCTGGCTGCGCGTGAGCTACCCCCGCCTGCGCGAGGACCAGCTCCAGAAGCTCGCCTGGACGACGCTCGTCCCCCTCGCCCTCGCGCAGATCGCGCTCACCGGCATCGTGAAGGTGGCGATCAACTAATGGCCCCGATCCCCGGCAGCGGCCTGGCGAAAGGCCTCGCCGTCACCCTGCGCACGATGACCAAGCGCGCGCACACCGCCCAGTACCCCGACGCCCAGCCCGAGCTCCCGCCCCGCAGCCGCGGGGTCATCGGACTGTTCGAGGAGAACTGCACGGTCTGCATGCTCTGCGCCCGCGAGTGCCCCGACTGGTGCATCTACATCGACTCCCACAAGGAGACGCTCCCGGCCGCCGCCCCCGGCGGCCGTGAGCGCAGCCGCAACGTCCTCGACCGCTTCGCCATCGACTTCTCCCTCTGCATGTACTGCGGTATCTGCATCGAGGTGTGCCCCTTCGACGCGCTGTTCTGGTCGCCCGAGTTCGAGTACGCGGAGACGGACATCCACGAACTCACGCACGAGCGCGACAAGCTCCGGGAGTGGATGTGGACGGTCCCCGAGCCGCCCGCGCTCGACCCGGCGGCGGAGGAGCCGAAGGAGATCGCCGCGGCCCGCAAGGCGGTCGAGAAGCAGGCCGCCGCCGAAGCCGCCGCCCGGGCCCAGGCCGAGGCGCAAGCCCAGGCAGAGTCCCAGCCCGTGACCCGAGCCCAGCCCGAGCCCCCGGCCCCCGGCGCTCCCGAGCCCCCGGCCCCCGGCACCCCCGAGACCCCCCGCGGTCCCGCCGCCCCCGGCACCACCCCCGGCTCTTCCGAGGGAGGCCCCGCGTGAACCTCGCCGCCGCCCACCCCGGCTTCCTCTCGCCCTCCGGCGTCGAGATCGCCTTCCTCCTCGTCGGCCTCGCCACCCTCGGCGCGGCCCTCGTCACCGTCACCACCAGGCAGCTCGTCCACGCCGCCCTGTGGCTGGTCGTGACGCTCGGCGGCATCGCCGTCGAGTACCTCCTCCTCACCGCCGAGTTCATCGCCTGGGTCCAGGTGCTGATCTACGTCGGCTCCGTCGTCGTCCTCCTCCTCTTCGGTCTCATGCTCACCAAGGCCCCCATCGGCCGCTCCCCGGACGCCGATTCCGGCAACCGCCCGGTCGCCCTCGTGGTCGCCCTGGCCGCGGCCGCCGCGCTCGTCTGGGTGGTCGTCGACGCGTTCCGTACGACCTGGATCGAGCTGGACGGACCGGCCCAGGGCTCCACCAGGGTGTCCGGCGAGATCCTCTTCCGGCACTGGGTGCTGCCCTTCGAGGCCCTGTCCGTCCTCCTCCTGGCCGCCCTGGTCGGCGCGATCGTCCTCTCCCGCAGGGACCGCTCCGAGGAAGGACCGCGCTGATGCACCTCGCCTATCCCGCCGTCCTCGCCGCCCTCCTCTTCTGCGTCGGCCTGTACGGCGTCCTCGCCCGCCGCAACGCGATCCTGGTCCTGATGTCCGTCGAGCTGATGCTCAACGCCGTCAACCTCAACCTGGTCGCCTTCGACGTCTGGCTCCGCGACACCCTCCACGCCGGCCAGGCGCTCACCCTGTTCGTCATCGCCATCGCCGCCGCCGAGATCGGCATCGGTCTCGCGATCGTCTTGATGGTGTACCGCAACGGCGGCACCTCGGACGTCGACCGGCTCCGCGACACCGCGGAGGCCGACGGGGCCGCCGCGTCCGACGAGACCTCCACCTCCGACGACGAGAAGGCCGAGGCCACCGCGTGACCACCACGACCCTCGCCGTCCTCGTCCCCCTCCTGCCCTTCCTCGGCGCCGCCGCCGGTCTCCTCCTGGGCCGTACCGCGCCCGGCTTCGTCCGCCCACTGGCCGTCCTGCCGACCCTCGCCGCGGCCGTCCTCGCCGTCCTCGTCGCCGTCCGCCACGGCGGTGGGAAGACCGTCGAGGCCGCCACCCAGCTCACCCCCACCGGCTCGGTCCCCATCGACCTGGCCCTGCGCCTCGACGGCTTCGCCGCCCTCGCCGCCGTCCTGGTCTGCGTGGTCGCCGGCTGTGTGCAGATCTACTCCACCGGGTACCTCCGCGACGACCCGCGCTACCCCTCGTACGCCTCGCTCGTCTCCCTCTTCACCTCCGCGATGCTGCTCGTCGTCTACTCCGGCGACCTGATGGTGCTGCTGGTCGGCTGGGAGATCATGGGCATCTGCTCGTACTTCCTCGTCGGGCACTACTGGGAGACCCCCGAGGCGCGCGCCGCCTCCCTGAAGGCCTTCCTGGTCACCAAGCTCGGCGACGTGCCCTTCCTGATCGGTCTGTTCGCGCTCGCCGCCGACGCGGGCACCTTCCGGATCGGCGGGATCCTCGGCGCGGTCGCCGCGGGCGGCCTCGACCACCCCACGCTGATCGCGCTGCTGCTTCTGGCCGGCGTGGCGGGCAAGTCCGCGCAGTTCCCGCTGCACACCTGGCTCCCCGACGCGATGGCCGGCCCCACCCCCGTCTCCGCGCTCATCCACGCGGCGACGATGGTCGCCGCCGGCATCTACTTCATCGCCCGGCTCCTCCCCGTCTTCGCCGCCTCCGCCGCGGCGCTGACCGTGCTCGCCGTGATGGCCGCCGTCACGATGGTCGGCTCGGCGCTCGCCGCCCTCGCGCAGGACGACATCAAGCGGGTCCTCGCCTACTCGACCATCGGCCAGCTCGGCTACATGGCAGGCGCCCTGGCCGTGGGCGACCGCGGGGCCGCCGTCTTCCACCTCCTGTCGCACGGCGCCTTCAAGGCGCTGCTCTTCCTCGCCGCCGGCGTGATCATCCACGCCGCCGGGACCAACTCGCTCTCCGCGATGTCCCGGATGAGCGGCCTGACCAAGCGGATCCCCGACGCGTACTGGACGATGACCGTCGCCCTGCTCGCGCTGGCCGCGCTCCCGCCGTTCGCCGGCTTCTTCTCCAAGGAAGCCGTCCTCGTGGCCGCCGAGCACACCGCCCTCGGAGACCGGACCGTCGCCCCCGCCGGCGCCGGCTGGACCGTCCTCGTCGCGGGCCTGCTCACCGCCCTGCTCACCGCCGCCTACGCGACCCGCCTCTGGCTCCTCGCCTTCCGCGGCCGTGGCACCGAGGCCCCCGACCACGGCCGTCAGCCGATCGCCATGACCACGGTCCTGTGGGTGCTCGCCATCCCCTCTCTCGGCTTCGGCCTCACCGTCACCTCCCTCGACGACTGGTTCGACGGCCAGGCCCTCACCCCGACCGTCACCACCGCCGTCCTCGGCACGGGCATCGCCGTCATCGGCGGCGCCGTCACCTACGCCGTCTGGCAGCGCACCCGCGCCCTCGCGGCCCGCACCCCGCTCGGTGCCGTCGCCGCCCACCCCGAGGGCGACGCCGGCCTCGTCGAGGCCGAGGCGATCGCCGGCCACGCCCCCGCCTACGGGGACGTGGCCTCCGCCCCGGACCCCGCCGACCCCGGCCGCGTCCTCCTCGGCCCGCTGTACCGCCACGCGGTCACCGGCTTCCACCTGGACGCCGTCTACCGCACCCTCTTCGTCCGCCCCGTCCTGGCCGCCGCCTCCCTCGTCCGTTTCCTGGACCGGGAGGTCGTCGACACCTACGTCAGCGGCGCGGGCACCGGCACCAACTGGCTGGGATGGCTCGTCCGCCGCGCCCAGACCGGCAATGTGCAGACCTACCTCAGCGCCCTGCTCGCCGGCTCCGTCGTCCTGGCGATCGCCGCCGTACTCGTCGCCGCCGGAGCGTGAGCCGTGATCGATATCAGCGAATCCGTGATGCAGTTCCTTCTCGCGTTGATCGTCGCCGGGCCGCTCGTCGGCGCCGCCGCCGCCCTTCTCCCGGCCCCGCCCGGGCTGAAGGGGAAGTCACCCGACCAGGCCGTGCTCCGCCACGGCGTGACCGTGACCGGCGTCGTCCTGGCCGCCACGATCGTCCTCGCGCTCGGCTTCGACCACGACCAGCCGTCGAAGATGCAGGCGAGCACGGACATCACGTGGATCCCCGCACTAGACGTACGCATCCACCTCGGTGTCGACGGCATTTCCCTCCCCCTCCTGGTGATGACCGCGCTGCTGACCTTCCTCTGCGCGCTGTACAGCTACTCCAAGATGCCGAGCGGGCCTTCCCCCAAGGCCTTCGTCGCCCTGCTGCTCGTCCTCGAGTCCGGCACCCTGGCCACCTTCGCCGTCCTCGACCTCGTGCTGTTCTTCCTCGCCTTCGAGATGGTCCTCATCCCGATGTACTTCCTCATCGCCCGCTGGGGCGGTGAGGGCAGGCAGGCCGCCGCCTGGAAGTTCATCCTCTTCACCCTCCTCGGCTCCGTCGTCATGTTGCTCGGCCTGCTCCTCATCGGCCTGAAGGCGGGCACGTTCGACATGGTGGCACTGGCCACTGACAACGGCCGTGGACTGACCACATCCGTGCAGGTCATCGCCGTTCTCGCGATCGGGATCGGGCTCGCCGTGAAGACCCCGATGTGGCCCCTGCACAGCTGGCTCCCGGACGCCCACACCGCCGCCCCGACCGTCGGCTCCGTCCTCCTCGCCGGCGTCCTGCTGAAGATGGGCACGTACGGCTTCGTACGGATCGTCCTGCCGATCGCCCCCGACGGCATGCGGGTCTTCGCCCCCTACCTCGCCGCCTTCGCCGTCGCCGGCGTCATCTACGGATCCCTCGCCTGCCTCGCCCTCGCGAGGCCCGGCAACAAGGGCGACCTCAAGCGTCTGATCGCCTACTCCTCCGTCGGTCACATGGGCTTCGTCCTCCTCGGCATCGCGACCATGACGCCCACCGGAGTCAACGGCGCGCTCTTCGCCAACATCGCCCACGGCCTCATCACCGGCCTGCTGTTCTTCCTCGTCGGAGCCCTCAAGGACCGGTACGGCACCGCCGACCTCGACACCCTCGCCGGCGCCACCGGCGCCGCCCTCTACGGCCGCGCCCCCCGCCTGGGCGGACTGCTCGCGTTCGCCGCCGTCGCCTCCCTCGGACTGCCCGGACTCGCCGGGTTCTGGGGCGAGATGCTGGCCCTGTTCGGCGCCTTCGACCCGGCGGACGGCCTCAGCCGCCCCGCCTTCCTCACCTTCATGGCGGTCGGCGCCTTCGGCACCCTGCTCACCGCCGCCTATCTCCTCGTCGTGGTCCGACGCGTCTGCATGGGCGGCCCCCGCCCCGGCGGCGAGACGGCCATCGCCGACGTCCAGGGCTACGAGTTCGCCGCCTGGACCCCGCTCGTCGCCCTCACCGTCCTCGCCGGCC
This sequence comes from Streptomyces sp. NPDC006551, assembly GCF_040611675.1. Lineage (NCBI taxonomy): Bacteria > Bacillati > Actinomycetota > Actinomycetes > Kitasatosporales > Streptomycetaceae > Streptomyces > Streptomyces sp. NPDC006551. The sequence goes on along the minus strand of NZ_JBEXOT010000001.1, from coordinate 526,404 downwards.
TGTGGCCCGCGGTCCTCCTCGGCCTCACCGACCCGGCCGTGCAGCAGCTCCTCGCCGGAGGCAAGCAGTGACCCCTACAGCCGCGAGCCTCGTCCAGTCCGTCGACTGGCTCACGATCGCGCCGCCCACCCTCACCGCGGTGGTGGCGCTCGCCGTACTCGTCGCCGACCTCTTCGTCCCCGCCCATCGCAAGCAGCTCCTCGGCTGGACCGCGATCGCCGGGCTCGTCGCCGCGATCGTCCTGCTGATCCCGCTGCGCGCCGGCGACCGCTCGACCTTCTGCCTCACCCCCGAGGCGGCCGAGGCCGCCTCGATGGCGCAGGACGCCTCCGGCACCGCCGGCTGCAGCTACACCGCCGACCACTTCACGCTGGTCATCCAGTTCCTGGTGCTCGGCGGGGCGCTCCTCACCGCCCTGCTCTCGCTCTCCGACACCAAGGAGAAGCTGCCGGCGGGGGAGTACTGGTTCCTGCTGCTCTCCTCGGCCGCCGGCGCCGCGCTGCTGCCCGCCTCGCGTGACCTCGCCACCCTCGTCGTCGCCCTCGAAGTGGCCTCGCTGCCCGCCTTCGCCCTCGTGGGCCTGCGCCGCGGCGACCGGATGTCCAGCGAGGCCGCGCTGAAGTTCTTCCTCTCCTCGGTCGCCGCGACCGCCGTCACCCTGCTCGGCGTCAGCTTCGTGTACGCCGCCACCGGCACCCTCCATCTCTCCGAGATCGCCCAGCGCCTCGACGACGTCCCCGCCCAGCTGCAGACCCTCGCCGAGGCGGGCGTGGTCCTCACCCTGATCGGCTTCGCCTTCAAGACGGCCGCCGTCCCCTTCCACTTCTGGGTACCCGACACCTACGTCGGCGCCCCGCTGCCCGTCGCCGGCTACCTCTCCGTGGTCGGCAAGGCCGTCGGCTTCACCGGCCTCATCCTCGTGACCGTCGTCGCCTTCCCCTCGTACGCGCACGTCTGGGGCCCGGCGCTCGCCGTCCTGGCCGCGCTCACCATGACCGTCGGCAACGTGGCCGCCCTGCGGCAGGTCTCCACGCGCGCGTGGAGCGCGGTCCGGCTGCTCGCCTGGTCCTCCGTCGCCCAGGCCGGCTACCTCCTGGTGCCGATCGCCGCCGCCGCGTACTCCAGCGACGACCAGATCGGCGCCACCGTCGCGTACGCCCTGATGTACGCCGTCGTGAACCTCGGCGCCTTCGCGGTGGCCGCGCTGGTCGCCCGAAGCCGGCCCGAGAACCGCATCGCCGACTACCGCGGCCTGTACGCCGCCCGGCCGCTCACCGCCCTCACCATGGGCTTCTTCCTGCTCAACCTGGCCGGTCTGCCGCCCGGCATCATCGGCCTCTTCGCCAAGGTCACCGTCTTCTCGGCGGCGGTCGACGCCGGCCTCGGCTGGCTGGCCGTGATCATGGGCGTCAACGTCGTGATCGCCCTCTACTACTACCTTCGGTGGACAGCGCTGCTCTTCCGCGCCCCGAAGGGCGAGCCGGTCAGCCACCGCGTCCCCGCCCCGCTGACCGCGGTGATCGCGCTGACCGCCGTCGCGGGCGTCGTACTGTCGGGCTACCCGCAGTTCGCCCTCCGTTTCGCGGCAAACAGCCTCTTCTGACCCTGTCGCCACCCGACAGGAACGCACCAAGGAGCATCACCCGTGCTGAACGGCTTCAAGGACTTCATCCTCCGCGGAAACGTCATTTCCCTGGCCATCGGTCTCGCCGTGGGTTCGGCGTTCACGGCAGTCGTCACCGGCTTCAGCAAGGCGTTCATCACCCCGCTCATCGGCCTCGCCACCGGCTCCGTCGGCGACTTCAGCGAGGCCAGCTTCACCATCCGTGGCGCCGTCTTCCCGTACGGCCTGCTCATCGCCGCCACGATCGCCTTCGTCATCACCGCCGCGGTGCTCTACTTCTTCGTCGTCGTCCCCATGACGAAGATCCAGGAGAGGTTCGCCCGCCAGGAGACCGACATCAAGTCCGAGAAGCGCGACTGCCCCGACTGCTTCAGCGAGATCCCGGCCGTCGCCACCCGCTGCGCGCACTGCACCAGCCACGTCGAGCCGGTGGCCGCGGCGCTGGAGAACTCCCTGGAGAGCTCCCTGGAGAAGGCCGCCGTCCCCGCCGCGCGCTGATCCCCCGCCCCCGTCACCCGGACGGCCCACACCGCCCAGCGTCGCCCCCTGTGCCCCCAGGGGAACCCGCGCCTCCCGCCTGGCGTTGACCAGTACGGGAGGGTCCACTGGACCAGTGGACCAGCACCGAGCAAGGGTTCCCCTGCCGCACGACTTGGAGGGCGTACCGTGCACCGCCGGCACAACGGGCTGAGGACCGCCGTACTCCTCGGAGGGCTCTCGGCCCTCATCATCGTCATCGGCAGCTTCTTCGGACGTACGGGGCTGATCGTCGCGCTCCTCGTGGCGCTCGGCACCAACGCGTACGCCTACTGGAACAGCGACAAGCTGGCGCTGCGGGCCATGCGGGCCCGCCCGGTCAGCGAGTTCGAGGCCCCCGCCCTCTACCGGATGGTGCGCGAACTCTCCACCCAGGCCCGTCAGCCGATGCCCCGGCTCTACATCTCGCCCACCCAGGCCCCCAACGCCTTCGCCACCGGCCGTAACCCGCGCAACGCCGCCGTCTGCTGCACGGAGGGCATCCTGCGGCTCCTCGACGAGCGCGAGCTGCGCGGAGTCATCGGCCACGAGCTGAGCCACGTCTACAACCGGGACATCCTGATCTCCTCGGTCGCCGGCGCCCTCGCGTCCGTGATCATGTTCCTGGTCAACTTCGCCTGGCTGATCCCCGTCGGCCGCTCCAGCGACGACGACGGCCCCGGCCTCCTCGGCATGCTGCTGATCATGATCCTCGGCCCCGTCGCCGCCTCCGTCATCCAGCTCGCCATCAGCCGTTCGCGGGAGTACGAGGCCGACGCCTCCGGCGCCCAGCTCACCGGCGACCCGCTGGCCCTGGCCAGCGCCCTGCGCAAGCTCGAAGCCGGCACGAAGCAGCTCCCGCTGCCGCCCGAGCCGAAGATCGAGACCGCGAGCCACATGATGATCGCGAACCCGTTCCGGCCTGGTCAGGGGCTGTCCAGGATGTTCTCGACGCACCCGCCGATGGCGGAGCGCATCTCCCGACTCGAGCAGATGGCAGGTCGTCGCCCATGAAGACAATCCTCAACGTCATATGGCTGATCCTGTGCGGCCTGTGGATGTTCCTCGGCTACCTCCTGGCCGGCGTCCTGCTGTGCGTCACGATCATCGGCATCCCCTTCGGGGTCGCCGCTTTCCGCATCGGCGTCTACGCCCTGTGGCCCTTCGGCTACACGGTCGTGGACCAGCGTGACGCGGGCGCGCCCTCCTGCGTCGGTAACGTGCTCTGGCTGGTCCTCGCCGGCTGGTGGCTGGCGCTCGGCCACATCGTCACCGGCATCGCGCTCTGCGTCACGATCATCGGCATCCCCCTGGGCCTCGCGAACTTCAAACTGGTCCCGGTCTCCCTGCTGCCCCTCGGCAAGGAGATCGTCCCCACGGACCAGCCGTACCCGTACGGGTACGCGGCCCGCTAGAGCGCCAGTCCCGCCGGAGCTTCAGTCCTGCGCGAGCGCCAGTCCCGCCGGACCTTCAGACCCGCGCGAGCGCCCCTCACGGACGCGGGCGTACGGGCCGTCCTCGCGTGACCGCGTACGCCACCACCCCCGCCGCGAGCACCCCCACCCCCGCGAGCACGGAGGTCAGCGGCAGCGCGAACGCCAGGACCGCGCAGCCGGCCAGACCCACGGCCGCGAGCAGCCGGCGCGAACGGCCCAGCGTCCAGGCGGAGGCGTTGGCGATGCCGTAGTAGACCAGCACGCCGAACGAGGAGAAGCCGATCGCGCCCCGCACGTCGGCCGTCGCCGCCACCACGGCCACCACGGCACCCACCGCCAGCTCGGCCCGGTGCGGCACCTGGAAACGGGGATGCACGGCGGCGAGTCCGGCCGGCAGATGACCGTCCCGCGCCATCGCCAGCGTCGTACGGGACACCCCCAGGATCAGCGACAGCAGCGACCCCAGGGCCGCGACGACCGCTCCCACCCGCACCACCGGGACCAGCCAGCCCGCGTCTGCCGCACGGGCCGCGTCCGCGAGCGGCGCGGGCGAGGCGGCCAGGGCCTGCGGCCCCAGAACGGCGAGGACACACACCGAGACCGCCGCGTAGACGCCCAGCGCGATCCCGAGCGCCAGCGGGACCGCCCGCGGGATCGTCCGGGCCGGATCACGCACCTCCTCGCCGAGCGTGGCGATCCGCGCGTAGCCCGCGAACGCGAAGAACAGGAGTCCCGCCGCCTGCAGAACCCCGCTCGCCGACACGTCCGCGCCCAGCCCGAGCCGCTCGAACTCCCCGGACCCGGACGCGAACGACGCCACCACCACCGCGGCCAGGACGGCGAGCACGAGCGCCACGATCACCCGGGTCAGCAGCGCCGACTTCCGCACACCGCCGTAGTTCACGGCCGTCAGCGCCACCACGGCCGCCACCGCCACCGCGTGCGCCTGCTCCGGCCACAGATACGCCCCGACCGTCAGCGCCATCGCCGCGCACGAGGCCGTCTTGCCGACGACGAACGCCCAGCCCGCCAGGTACCCCCAGAAGGGGCCGAGGCGTTCGCGACCGTACACATAGGTGCCGCCGGAGGCCGGATAGCGGGCCGCGAGCCGGGCCGACGCCATGGCGTTGCAGTACGCCACGAGCGCGGCGACGCCGAGCGCCGGAAGCAGCCCCGAACCGGCCGCGCCCGCCGCCGGCGCGAGCGCCACGAAGATCCCGGCCCCCACCATCGAGCCCAGCCCGATGACGACGGCGTCGAACACCCCGAGCGAACGGCGCAGTCCCTGTGTCATGCGCCGCACCCTAGCCAGTCCCGCAACCGGACAGCGCCGCACGGTCGTCCTTCACGGCATGACCATCATCAGCTGGGTCGTTCTCGGACTGCTCGCCGGCGTCATCGCCAAGATCCTGCTGCCCGGCCGGGATCCGGGCGGCCTCATCGGCACCACCCTCATCGGCGTCGCCGGAGCGTTCGTCGGCGGCTGGATCTCCGCGCGCTTCCTGGACCGCCCGATCACCACGCAGTTCTACGACGGCGCCACCTGGCTCTCGGCCATCGGCGGCGCGCTCGTGCTCCTGATCGCGTACCGGATCCTCTTCGGCCACTCGCGCTCGCGCTAGAGCCCCGTCTGGCGCAGGGTGATGTTCAGCCGGCCGGTCAGTCCGAGCTCCGGATCGGCCGTGCCGGGCAGCACCTTGGGCACCCCGTGGTACGCGAGACGCGACGGCCCGCCGAAGACGAAGAGATCACCCGAGGTCAACTCCACGTCCGTATAGGGCCGTCCGCGGCTCTCGGTGTTCCCGAACCGGAACACGCAGGTGTCGCCGAGACTCAACGACACCACCGGCGCACCGGACCGCTCCTCCTTGTCCTGGTGCATGCCCATCCTCGCCCCGGCGTCGTAGAAGTTCACCAACGCCGTGTCGGGCGCGAAACCCCCGTGCTCCCCGTACGCCTCGACCAGCGCCTCACGCCCCAACTCCGCGAGCCAGTCGGGCATTTCGACGCCGACCCCAGGCAGATAGCGGTACGGCTCCCACCGCCGGCCCAGGCACAGCGACCGCACGGACATCACCCCGCCGCCCGGCAGCACGGTGTGCCGGTACGGAACGGGTCCACGGCCCCACTCCCGGCAGGCGACGACCAACTCCCGCTGCCGCGCGGGCGGCAGCCACCCGGGCACATGCACCGCGCCCGGCGCGACGACCGCCCGCTCGCGGGGAAAGAGCCCTTCCCCGCTCATCCCACCAGGGCGCCTTCGAGCCCGAGCAGCCGCTCCTTGCGCTCCAGCCCGGCCGCGTACCCGCGCAGGCTCCCGTCCGCGCCGATCACCCGGTGGCAGGGCCGCACCACGAGCAGCGGATTGCGCCCGATCGCGGTGCCGACGGCCCGTACCCCGGCCCCGGACGCCCCGACCCGGCGGGCGATGTCCGCGTACGAGACCGTGGAGCCGTACGGAATGTCCTCGAGGGCCCGCCAGACGCGCCGCTGGAAGTCCGTACCGCTCGCGGCGTACACGAGGTCGAAACGGTCCCGCCGCCCGGCGAAGTACTCGCCCAGCTGCCCGGCGACCCCCGTGAACAGCTCGGGCGCGTGCCGCCAGCCGTCCTGGACGGTGACGGCACCCTTCTGGCCGGGCAGCGAGAGCGACGCCAGCTCCGTGGAACCGTCCTCGGTGACGCGACCGGCCAGCAGCATCTCCCCGAGGGGGCTGTCGATGTGGGCGTACACGGTCTGCGGCGTCATGGCTGGTTCCTCTCCTCGCACGCTCGATCCGTTGTCCAGTGTGCGAGGGGCCGCCAGGGGAAGCTGGCGGTTTTCGGACACGCAGGTCGTGGACCTACCGGTAGTTCACGAACTGGATGGCGAAGTCGAAGTCCTTGCCCTTGAGCAGCGCCTGTACGGCCTGCAGGTCGTCCCGGCTCTTGGAGCTGACCCGCAGCTCGTCACCCTGGACCTGCGCCTTGACGCCCTTGGGGCCCTCGTCGCGGATGACCTTGGAGACCTTCTTGGCGTTCTCCTGGGAGATGCCCTCCTCGATCGTGGCGAAGATCTTGTACTCCTTGCCGGACAGCTGCGGCTCGCCCGCGTCCAGCGACTTCAGCGAGATCCCGCGCTTGATCAGCTTGGTCTCGAAGATGTCGAGGATCGCCTTCACCCGCTCCTCGCCGTTGGCCTGCATCAGGATCTTCTCGCCCTGCCAGGAGATCGAGGCGTCGGTGCCCTTGAAGTCGTAGCGCTGCGAGATCTCCTTCGCGGCCTGGTTGAGGGCGTTGTCGACCTCCTGCCGCTCGACCTTGGAGACGATGTCGAAACTGGAGTCGGCCATGACGTGTGGCTCCTTGCGTCGAATGCGTTGGGTTGCGTTGGCGTTACGACGCAAGCCTAGTCACCCGCACCCGCCCGAACCGCTGATCAATCCGGTGGCGAACCACCCCCACGCATCAGGTATCGTTTACGTCGTTGCCACGGAGCACCGCCGAAAAGCGGCTCCCGGCAGCGACATTCCATGGCGGTGTGCCCGAGTGGCCAATGGGAGCGGACTGTAAATCCGTCGGCTTAGCCTACCCAGGTTCGAATCCTGGCGCCGCCACGCGATAAGAACGGCCCCTGATCTGCGGAAACGCGGATCAGGGGCCGTTCTGCATGTGCGGCCGGGCCGCCTTGGCCGGTGGTGCCCGGCTACTCGCCCGCCACGGCCTTCACCGCGACCGAGACCGGGGTCGAGCCGCTGATCAGCTCCAGGGTCAGGCCGGCCGTGGCCGGGGTTTCGACGAGTTCCGCGAGGACCGCCGCCACGTCGTCGCGGGGGATCGGGCCGCGGCCCGTCCGGGCCTCCAGGCGGACCAGGCCCTTGCCGGCGTCGTCGGTGAGCATGCCGGGACGCAGGATCGTCCAGTCCAGGGCCTCGCGGGAGCGCACGGCGTCGTCCGCCTCGCCCTTGGCGCGGAGGTAGGCGTCGAAGACCTCGCCGCCCGGGTGGCCCGCGTCGGCTCCCATGGAGGAGACGACGACATAGCGCCGTACGCCCGCCCGTTCGGCCGCGTCCGCGAAGAGCACCGCGGCCGCGCGGTCCACGGTGTCCTTGCGCTCCACCGAGCTGCCCGGCCCGGCGCCCGCCGCGAAGACCGCCGCGTCGGCGCCGCGCAGGGCCTCGGCGACCTCGTCCACCGAGGCCGACTCCAGGTCCAGGACGACCGGTTCCGCGCCGGCCGCGCGCAGGTCCTCGGCGTGTTCCGGTCTGCGGATGATCCCGACCGCCTCGTGCCCGCCCGCCGAGAGCAGCCGCTCCAGACGCAGGGCGATCTGTCCGTGTCCTCCAGCGATGACAATGCGCATACTCACGACCGTACGACGGGGCCGCCCGGAGGGCTTCCCGACTCCGGCCGGGACTGGCGGGGAAGGTCGAGCGCCGCCGCGGAGTCGCAGTACTCCCGCACCGCGCTCGTCCGCGCCACCACCCGCCCGCGATGCACCACGATCCGGCTGTACGCGAGGGACAGCACGCCCGTGAGCCGTTCGCCGCGCACCGCGAGCAGCTCGGCGGGGAACCCGGCCTCCACCCGCACCTCCGGCAGCCCCATCGCGGTCCTCGCCGCCGCGCTCACGGTGTCGTACGCGTCCTGGGCCGTGAGGCCCCCCAGGGAGGCCAGCAGATAGGCCGCCTCCAACGGGTCCCCGCGCCCCACCGGGTTGGAGACGTCCCGCAGGGCCCCGCCGCCCGCGGCCAGCCGTACGCCCGCCGCGCGCAGCAGCCGCACCGGCGCCGCGCCGCGCAGCTCGGTCGCCCCGCAGCCGCCCTGGGGCAGGCAGACGACGGTCACCCCGGCCGCCGCCAGCTGGTCGGCCGCGCGCCGCGCCACGTCGGAGGGCAGCCGGGCGAGCCCGGCGCAGGGCCCGATGGTCACTCCGGGTCGCAGTCCGCCCGCCATCGCGGCGAGCCGGGCCAGGCGTGCCGGGTCGTCGCCGTCGGTGTGGAGGTCGACCGGGCAGCCGTGCTCCGCCGCGGTCTCCAGGACGGCCTCCACGTACCCGGCCGGATCGGGGTCGAGGTCCGGACAGCCCCCCACCACCCCGGCGCCCATCTTCACCGCGTCCCGCAGCATCGCGAGCCCGTCGCCGCCCGCCGCGCCGGTCAGCAGACGCGGGACCGCGACCGCCGTCAGATCCGTGAGGCCGCGCAGCGAGCGCCGGGCCTGGAGGACGGCTTCGAGGGGGCCGAGCCCCTGGACGTCCCCGATCCGGACGTGGGCGCGCAGGGCGGTGGCGCCGTGACCGAGCTGGAGCAGCGCAGCCTCGGTGGCGCGCCGCTGCACCTCCTCGGGCGCGTACGAGACGGGGCCGGGGGTGTCGGCGCTGAGCGCGGTGTCGGCGTGGGCGTGGGGCTCGGCGGGCGCGGGCAGCAGGAGGTACCCGGTGAGGTCGACGCGGGCGCCGAGGGCGGTCAGGCTGCCGGCCGTGCCGACGGCCTCGATCCGGCCGCCGACGAGGCGTACGTCCACCGTCCGCCCGTCGGTGAGGCGGGCGTTGGAGAGCAGGAGCGAGGTGGAGTCGGCGGTGTCGGCGGCCCAGTCGTCGGGCGGCTGGGGCTGCTTGCTGTCGGCTGACATCGGGCTCCTCAAGGCTCCTCAAGATCAAGATCACGCAGCGTGGAGCCGAGCCTAGGGGCGGCCCGGCCGCCCTTCGCGGAGGAGCGCAATAGTCGTACTGATGAGGCCACGAGTGGCGTACGGGGCGGACGGGGCGCTCGTGCGCGCGGGGAGCCGCGGGCGCGAACGCCCGCGCGGAGACGGCCGCGGAAACGGATTTGGGCGATCGGCGGAGGACCGTGTAATGTCTTCATCGCTCGCCCCAATAGCTCAGTCGGTAGAGCGTCTCCATGGTAAGGAGAAGGTCTACGGTTCGATTCCGTATTGGGGCTCTGGTGAGAAGGAACCCGCCTTCGGGCGGGAACCAGATCATCAAAGCGGTGTAGCTCAGTCGGTAGAGCAAGCGGCTCATAATCGCTGTGTCACCGGTTCAAGTCCGGTCACCGCTACACACGGTAGCCGATTGTGGGGTCGGTCCTTCGATCGGCTACTCTTCTATGCGTTCATCCGTCCATCCGTCCGTCCAAGGAGCACTCACGTGGCTGCCACCGACGTCCGCCCGAAGATCACGCTGGCCTGCGTGGAGTGCAAGGAGCGGAACTACATCACCAAGAAGAACCGGCGTAACAACCCGGACCGTCTTGAGATGAAGAAGCACTGCCCTCGCTGCAACTCGCACACTGCGCACCGCGAGACTCGCTAATCAGGCTCGTACACGAGGCCGTCCCCACCAGGGGGCGGCCTCGTGTCGTTTGTCGGCACCATCGGCAACATCGGCAATAAATCCAGGAGGTATCGAGTCCATGGCGCTCGACCAGTCCTTCGTGGGTCGGACCTATCCGCCCACCGCGCCCTACGAGGTCGGCCGCGAAAAGATCCGCGAGTTCGCGGAAGCGGTGGGTGACGCGAATCCCGCCTACATCGATCAGGAAGCGGCGAAGGCGCTCGGTCACCCCGATGTGATCGCTCCGCCGACTTTTGTGTTCGCGATCACTTTCGCGGCGGCCGGGCAGGTCATCGAGGATCCGCAGCTGGGTCTGGACTACAGCCGCGTGGTGCACGGCGACCAGAAGTTCGCCTACAGCCGGCCGGTGCGGGCCGGGGACCGGCTCTCGGTCACCTCCACCATCGAGGCGGTCAAGTCCCTGGCGGGCAACGACATCCTGGACATCCGCGGCGAGGTGCACGACGAGACCGGCGAGCACGTCGTGACCGGGTGGACCAAGATCGTGTCCCGAGCGCCCGAGGAGGCCTGAACCCATGGCTGCGAAGATCGCTTACGACGAGGTCGAGGTCGGCACCGAGCTGCCGGCCCGGTCCTTCCCCGTGACACGCGCCACGCTGGTGCGGTACGCCGGTGCCTCCGGGGACTTCAACCCGATCCACTGGAACGAGAAGTTCGCGCGTGAGGTCGGTCTCCCCGACGTCATCGCGCACGGCATGTTCACCATGGCCGAGGCGATCCGTGTCGTGACGGACTGGGTCGGCGACCCGGCGGCCGTCGTCGAGTACGGCGTGCGCTTCACCAAGCCGGTCGTCGTGCCGAACGACGACAAGGGCGCGCTGATCGAGGTCAGCGGCAAGGTCGCGGCGAAGCTGGACGACGGGCGGGTCCGGGTGGACCTGACGGCGATGTCGGCGGGCCAGAAGGTCCTGGGCATGTCCCGGGCCGTGGTCCGGCTCGCGTAGCTCGTGACAGAGCGGGGGCGGCCGCGGGACGCGCCCCGGTGGTCGCCCCCGACCGCTTCGTGCGCGCGGCCCCGACCGGACCGGTGGGGCCGCCCCCGTACTCTTGAGCCCGTGCAGGAACTCCACGACGCCCCCCTCGCCCCCCTGACCACCTTCCGGCTCGGCGGCCCCGCCGCCCGGCTGGTCACCGCGACGACCGACGCCGAGGTGATCCAGGCGATTCGCGACGCCGATGTGACGGCCACCCCGCTGCTGATCATCGGCGGCGGCAGCAACCTGGTCATCAGCGACAAGGGCTTCCCGGGCACCGCCCTGCGCATCGCCACCAAGGGCTTCGAGCTCGACGGCACGAAGCTGGAACTGGCGGCCGGCGAGGTCTGGACCGACGCCGTGGAGCGCACCGTCGAGGCGGGTCTCGCGGGCATCGAGTGCCTGGCGGGGATCCCCGGGTGCGCGGGCGCGACGCCGATCCAGAACGTGGGCGCGTACGGCCAGGACGTCTCGTCCACGATCACCGAGGTGATCGCGTACGACACGATCGACCACCGGGTGGTCACGCTGACGAACGAACAGTGCGACTTCTCGTACCGGCACAGCCTCTTCAAGAAGCTGCCGGACTCCTATGTGGTGCTGCGCGTCCGCTTCCAACTTGAGGACGCCGGGGGCCTGAGCGCGCCCATCGCGTACGCCGAGACCGCCCGGGCCCTCGGGGTGGAGGTCGGCGACCGAGTGCCGCTGGCCACCCTCCGCGAGACCGTCCTGAAGCTGCGCGCGGGCAAGGGCATGGTGCTCGACCCGGAGGACCACGACACCTGGTCGGCCGGGTCGTTCTTCACCAACCCGATCCTCACGAACGAGGAGTTCTCCGCCTTCCACGCCCGCGTGGCCGAGCGCCTCGGTCCCGACGTGAAGGCCCCCGCCTTCCCCGTCGGCGACGGTTTCACCAAGACCTCGGCCGCCTGGCTGATCGACAAGGCCGGCTTCACCAAGGGGTACGGCTCCGGCCCCGCGCGGATCTCCACCAAGCACACCCTCGCCCTCACCAACCGGGGCGAGGCCACCACCGAGGACCTGCTCGCGCTCGCCCGCGAGGTCGTCGCCGGGGTGCGGGACGCCTTCGGGATCACCCTCGTGAACGAGCCCGTGACGGTCGGCGTCAGCCTCTGACCCCGGCCCGGCGCCACCCGGCGCCCGCCCTCCGGGGCCTGCCTCGCTGTCAGTAGGCGACCCCCACGCCCTGCCGCACCGTCGCCGGGTCGTCGATCATCGCCAGCATCGCGTGCGCCACATCGGCGCGGGCGAGGGAGCGGCCCCGGCCCGGGTTGCCGCCGACGACCGAGCGATAGCGGCCGGTGAGCGGCTTGTCCGTGAGCTTCGGCGGCCGTACGGAGGTCCAGTCCGTGGCGCTCGCGGCCAGCTGCTCCTCCATCTCCCGCAGGTCGTCGTAGATGTCCTTGAGGACAGTGTTGATGAGCGCGAGGACGGCCTTGTCGACGACGGTGTGCCCGTCCGGGACCGGGCCGAGCGGGGCGGCGCTCACCACCAGGAGGCGCGGGGTGGCCTCCGCCTCCATGGCGGCGAGGACGGAGCGGGTCAGCCGCGCGGCCACACCGGCGTCAGCGCGGGAGCGGGCGCCGAGCCCGGAGAGCACCGCGTCCCGGCCGGCGACCGCTCCGCGCAGGGCGGCCGGATCGGTGAGGTCGGCCCGGAAGACCTCCAGGCGTTCGCCGGTGACCGCGAGACGCGCCGGATCACGGACGACCGCCGTCACCTCGTGGCCTGCGCGCAGCGCCTGCTCGACGATCTCCCGACCGATGCCGCCGGTCGCGCCGAAGACGGTGAGCTTCATATCGCACCCTCCGGGGTGGGTAAGTGTTCACTCACCCCTACAGTGAGTGTGTACTCACCCCGTCGTCAAGTGGTGTTGGAGCAGGCATGGAGAAGAGGCCCACCCGGGAACGGATCCTCGACGCGGCGCACGAGCTGTGGACCACGGTGGGCCTCGCCCGCACCACCACCAAGGAGATCGCCCGGGGCGCCGGCTGCTCGGAGGCGGCGCTCTACAAGTACTTCGCGGGCAAGGAGGAGCTCTTCGTCGCCGTCCTGAGCGAACGCCTCCCGAAGCTGGCACCGCTGCTCGACCGGCTGACCGCCGACCCGGGGGAGCGGACGGTGGAGGAGAACCTCACCGAGATCGCCCGCCGGGCCGCCCTCTTCTACGCCGAGAGCTTTCCGATCGCCGCCTCGCTCTACGCCGAGACCCGGCTCAAGGCACGCCACGACGCGGCGATGCGCCGACTCGACGCCGGCCCGCACCGCCCGCTGGAGAGCCTCGACGGCTACCTGCGCGCCGAACAGACGGCCGGCCGCGTCCAGCCCGGCGCCGACACCTTCGCGGCGGCGTCCCTCCTGCTCGGCGCCTGCGCCCAGCGAGCCTTCGCCTACGACGCGAAGGTCGGCAAGGAGCCACCCCAGGACCTGGACACCTTCGCCACCTCACTCGCCCGCACCCTGCTGGCCGGGATCGCCGTACGGACATGACGTTCGCGGCGCCCGACGGGCAGCGGCGAGCGGACCGAGATCGGCATGGCTCCGGGCCACCCGCCTCTGCGCCGCTTCAGGCCGCAGGGCTCGTCAGCCAGTCGTCGATCCCCGACAGCAGCTTCCGCCTGACGTCCTCCGGCGCCGCCGAACCCCGTACCGACTGGCGGGCCAGTTCGGCCAGTTCCGCGTCCGTGAAGGCGTGGTGCCTGCGGGCGATCTCGTACTGAGCGGCCAGCCGGGAACCGAAGAGCAGCGGGTCGTCCGCGCCCAGGGCCAGCGGGACCCCCGCCTCGAACAGCGTCCGCAGCGGAACGTCCTCCGGCTTCTCGTACACCCCGAGGGCCACGTTCGAGGACGGACAGACCTCGCAGGTCACGCCCCTCTCCGCGAGCTTGCGCAGCACCCGCGGGTCCTCCGCCGCGCGCACCCCGTGGCCCACCCGGGTCGCCCGGAGGTCGTCAAGGCAGTCCCGTACCGACGCGGGACCCGTCAGCTCACCGCCGTGCGGCGCCGCGAGCAGACCGCCGTCGCGGGCGATCGCGAAGGCGCGGTCGAAATCACGGGCCATGCCCCGGCGCTCGTCGTTGGACAGCCCGAAGCCGACCACGCCCCGGTCCGCGTACCGCACCGCGAGCCGCGCCAGCGTGCGGGCCTCCAGGGGGTGCTTCATCCGGTTCGCGGCGACCAGGACCCGCATCCCGAGCCCCGTCTCCCGCGCGGCCGTGTCCACGGCGTCCAGAATGATCTCCATGGCCGGGGTCAGACCGCCGAGCAGCGGGGCGTACGAGGTCGGGTCGACCTGGATCTCCAGCCACCCCGAGCCGTCCCGCACGTCCTCCTCGGCCGCCTCGCGGACCAGCCGCCGGATGTCCTCGGGCTCCCGCAGACAGGACCGCGCGATGTCGTACAGGCGCTGGAAGCGGAACCAGCCGCGCTCGTCCGTCGCCCGCAACTGGGGCGGAGTGCCGCTGCTCAGCGCCTCCGGGAGATGGACGCCGTACTTGTCGGCCAGCTCGATGAGCGTCGTGGGACGCATCGAACCGGTGAAGTGCAGATGCAGATGCGCCTTGGGCAGCAGACTGATGTCGCGGACAGCAGACCCGGAAACGTGCTCGGAAACGTGCTCCATTGAAGGATCTTGCCGCACCCGAATGGACGAAGACAGCCCCTTTCCCCGATCGGGACCTTGCTAGAACGCAAGAACGGGCCCCCGGCGCGACGCCGGGGGCCCGTCACGACCGGAGAGCTACGGGCGCGCTTCCGTGAGCAGCTTCTGCATCCGGGACACGCCCTCGACCAGGTCCTCGTCACCCAGCGCGTACGAGAGACGCAGGTAGCCCGGCGTGCCGAAGGCCTCGCCCGGGACGACCGCGACCTCGGCCTCGTCCAGGATCAGCGCGGCCAGCTCGACCGAGGTCTTCGGGCGCTTGCCGCGGATCTCCTTGCCGAGCAGCCCCTTCACCGACGGGTACACGTAGAACGCGCCCTCCGGGGTGGGGCACAGGACGCCCTCGATCTCGTTGAGCATCCGCACGATCGTCTGGCGGCGCCGGTCGAAGGCGCGACCCATCTCCGCGACCGCGTCCAGGTTCCCCGAGACGGCGGCCAGCGCGGCGACCTGTGCCACGTTGCTCACGTTCGACGTGGCGTGCGACTGCAGGTTGGTCGCGGCCTTCACCACGTCCTTCGGGCCGATGATCCACCCCACGCGCCAGCCGGTCATCGCGTACGTCTTGGCGACGCCGTTGACCACGATGCACTTGTCGCGCAGCTCCGGCATGACCGACGGCAGGGAGACCGCGGCGGCGTTGCCGTACACGAGGTGCTCGTAGATCTCGTCCGTCAGCACCCACAGACCGTGCTCGACGGCCCAGCGGCCGATGGCCTCGGTCTCGGTCTCGCTGTAGACGGCGCCGGTCGGGTTCGACGGGGAGACGAAGAGGACGACCTTGGTCTTCTCCGTGCGGGCCGCCTCCAGCTGCTCGACCGAGACGCGGTAGCCGGTCGTCTCGTCGGCGACGACCTCGACCGGGACACCGCCCGCGAGACGGATCGACTCGGGGTACGTCGTCCAGTACGGGGCCGGGACGATGACCTCGTCGCCCGGGTCGAGGATCGCGGCGAAGGCTTCATAGATCGCCTGCTTGCCGCCGTTGGTGACCAGGACCTGGGAGGCGTCGACCTCGTAGCCGGAGTCCCGCAGCGTCTTGGCGGCGATCGCGGCCTTCAGCTCGGGCAGGCCGCCGGCCGGGGTGTAGCGGTGGTACTTCGGGTTCTTGCACGCCTCGACGGCGGCGTCGACGATGTAGTCGGGCGTCGGGAAGTCGGGCTCACCCGCGCCGAAACCGATCACCGGCCGCCCGGCGGCCTTGAGGGCCTTGGCCTTGGCGTCGACGGCGAGGGTCGCGGACTCGGAGATCGCACCGATGCGGGCGGAGACCCGGCGCTCGGTCGGAGGGGTAGCAGCGCTCATGCGGCCCATCGTCCCAGACCGTCTCTCGACCCGGCACACAGGTTTCGAGGAGCGGACAGGAACGGTCATTCCCGGTCGTACGGGGGCCCGGCGGGGCCTCCGGAGGACCTCGCCGGAGACCTCTCACAGCGCCTCCGGGCCTCCGACGTGCTTTCTGTTCGACGCAGCGCTCTTGAACACGTACACTCACTGCTCGTTGGCCCTCACCGACCACATCCCAGGATGCGGTAGGTTGGGGGAGCCACAAAGGGTCGTAGCTCAATTGGTAGAGCACTGGTCTCCAAAACCAGCGGTTGGGGGTTCAAGTCCCTCCGGCCCTGCTACACACACCGCCAGGATGTGTGCGCATGTACGTACTTCAATGCACCGCCGTGCGGATCCACCCGGCACGGCTCTGCCATGACCCGGGATCAGGTGAGAAGCGTGACGGACGCCGTGGGCTCCATCGACATGCCTGATGCCGAGGACGAGGCGCTGGAGTCGAAGAAGAAGGCCCGTAAGGGCGGCAAGCGCGGGAAGAAGGGCCCCCTGGGCCGCCTCGCGCTCTTCTACCGCCAGATCGTCGCCGAGCTCCGCAAGGTCGTCTGGCCCACTCGTAGCCAGCTGACGACGTACACCACGGTAGTGATTGTCTTCGTTGTCATCATGATCGGTCTGGTGACCGTGATTGACTATGGCTTCCAGGAAGCAGTCAAGTACGTCTTCGGCTGACTTCTTGTTCCACCCCATCTGTATCCAGGAAGAAGCAGCCACCGTGTCTGACCCGAACCTGAACGACGCCGTCGATTCTGTCGAGTCCGTTGAGGACGAGCTCGACATCGTCGAGGCGGCCGACGAGGACCAGGCTGAGGCTGCTGACGCCGCTGCGGGCGAGGCGGCCGAAGAGGCCGCTCTGACCATCGACGACGAGTCCGAGGAGTCCGACGAGGACACCTCCGAAGAGGACGTCGAGGACGAGGCTTCGGACGCCGAGGGCGACTCCGACGAGGACGCCGAGGCCCAGGCCGAAGAGGTCGAGGAGGCCGAGGAGGAGCCCGCCGCTCCCGTCGACCCGATCCAGGCCCTGCGTGACGAGCTCCGCGGCCTGCCCGGCGAGTGGTACGTGATCCACACCTACGCGGGCTACGAGAAGCGCGTGAAGGCCAACCTCGAGCAGCGTGCCGTCTCGCTGAACGTCGAGGAGTTCATCTACCAGGCCGAGGTGCCCGAGGAAGAGATCGTCCAGATCAAGAACGGCGAGCGCAAGAACGTCCGGCAGAACAAGCTGCCCGGTTACGTTCTCGTCCGCATGGATCTGACGAACGAGTCCTGGGGCGTCGTCCGCAACACCCCCGGCGTCACCGGCTTCGTGGGCAACGCCTACGACCCGTACCCGCTCACCCTGGACGAGATCGTCAAGATGCTCGCCCCGGAGGCCGAGGAGAAGGCCGCCCGCGAGGCCGCCGAGGCCGAGGGCAAGCCGGCTCCGGCCCGCAAGGTCGAGGTCCAGGTCCTGGACTTCGAGGTCGGCGACTCGGTCACCGTCACCGACGGTCCCTTCGCCACCCTCCAGGCCACGATCAACGAGATCAACGCCGACTCGAAGAAGGTCAAGGGCCTCGTCGAGATCTTCGGCCGCGAGACCCCGGTCGAGCTGAGCTTCGACCAGATCCAGAAGAACTGACCTCACAGGTTCACGGTTTTCCGACCAGGTCGGAGTGGCTCTCGCAGCCGCTCTGACCTGCTCGGTTTTTAGCCGCACGTCTATACCCGTTATCGTGGTGCGGTATGCCTCCATCCGGATGACCGGATGGCGGGCTGAACACTCTCACTAGGACCCGGAGAGAGCAATGCCTCCCAAGAAGAAGAAGGTCACGGGGCTTATCAAGCTCCAGATCAACGCCGGTGCGGCCAACCCGGCCCCGCCGGTCGGCCCCGCGCTCGGTCAGCACGGCGTCAACATCATGGAGTTCTGCAAGGCCTACAACGCCGCGACCGAGTCGCAGCGTGGCATGGTCGTGCCGGTGGAGATCACGGTCTACGAGGACCGTTCCTTCACCTTCATCACCAAGACTCCGCCGGCCGCCAAGCTGATCCTCAAGGCCGCAGGTGTGGACAAGGGCTCCGGCGAGCCGCACAAGACCAAGGTCGCCAAGCTCACGGCCGCCCAGGTCCGCGAGATCGCCACGGTCAAGCTGCCCGACCTGAACGCCAACGACCTGGACGCCGCGTCGAAGATCATCGCCGGCACCGCCCGCTCCATGGGCATCACGGTCGAGGGCTGATCAGCCCCTCGTGACCTCTGTGGTAGGACCAGCGCTGGTCCGCACCACGACTCCCACACCTGCCACGCGGCGTCAGCCGCATGGTTTTACTTCACAGGAGAAGCAGTGAAGCGCAGCAAGGCACTCCGCGCCGCGGACGCCAAGATCGACCGGGAGCGGAACTACGCCCCCCTCGAGGCCGTCCGTCTCGCCAAGGACACCGCCGCCACCAAGTTCGACGGAACCGTCGAGGTCGCCTTCCGCCTGGGTGTCGACCCGCGCAAGGCCGACCAGATGGTCCGTGGCACCGTGAACCTTCCGCACGGCACCGGTAAGACCGCCCGGGTCCTGGTCTTCGCGACCGGTGACCGTGCCGAGGCCGCGATCGCCGCGGGCGCCGACATCGTCGGCTCCGACGAGCTCATCGACGAGATCTCCAAGGGCAACCGCCTGAACGAGTTCGACGCCGTTGTGGCCACCCCGGACCTCATGGGCAAGGTCGGCCGCCTGGGCCGTGTCCTCGGCCCGCGTGGTCTCATGCCGAACCCGAAGACCGGCACCGTCACCCCCGATGTCGCCAAGGCTGTCAACGACATCAAGGGCGGCAAGATCGAGTTCCGCGTCGACAAGCACTCGAACCTGCACTTCATCATCGGCAAGGTCTCCTTCGACGAGACGAAGCTGGTCGAGAACTACGCCGCGGCTCTGGAGGAGATCCTCCGTCTGAAGCCGTCCGCCGCCAAGGGCCGCTACATCAAGAAGGCGACCCTGACGACGACGATGGGCCCCGGCATCCCGCTGGACTCCAACCGCACCCGCAACCTCCTCGTCGAGGAGGACCCGGCAGCTGTCTGACCGGGCAGAGCCCTGTGAAAGGCCCTCTGGGCCGGCTCTGAAGCGCCTCGGGCCCCGCACCTCTTCGGAGGCGCGGGGCCCGATTTGCTTGACACGTACGTATTCACGTATGGTCTTCCAGAAGCCAAAGACCGCTGGTCGTTGCCGTGCTCTCGCAAGAAGTGCGGCGGCCGAAGGATTCGCTGAGATATGCGGACGACCCGCGCAGGTGATCGTGGAAAGTTCCCGGATCGTACGATTCGGTCGAACTCTGCCCCGTGCGCCTGCGCCGGGGCGTTTTGTTTTGTCAGCCCCTTCTGAGCGGTCCTCATCACCCGGAAGGAGGCCGACGCTCTATGGCAAGGCCCGACAAGGCTGCCGCGGTAGCCGAGCTCAAGGACAAGTTCCAGAGCTCGAGCGCCGTCGTGCTGACCGAGTACCGGGGTCTCACCGTGGCGCAGCTCAAGACGCTGCGTCGTTCGCTCGGTGAGAACGCCCAGTACGCCGTGGTGAAGAACACGCTGACCAAGATTGCGGCCAACGAGGCCGGGATCACCTCGCTCGACGACCAGTTCACCGGTCCGACGGGCGCTGCCTTCATCACCGGTGACCCGGTGGAGTCGGCCAAGGGTCTTCGTGACTTCGCCAAGGACAACCCGAACCTCGTCATCAAGGGCGGTGTCCTTGACGGCAAGGCGCTGTCCGCCGACGAGATCAAGAAGCTTGCGGACCTCGAGTCCCGCGAGGTTCTGCTCAGCAAGCTGGCCGGTGCCTTCAAGGGCAAGCAGTCCCAGACTGCCTCGCTCTTCCAGGCGCTGCCGTCGAAGCTCGTCCGCACCGTGGACGCTCTTCGCGCCAAGCAGGCCGAGCAGGGCGGTGCCGAGTAATTCGGCTCGCGCAATGATCGCCGCCCACCAGGGCGACGGTCGCAGCGGGCCGAACGTACGCCCGCCTACATGTACATCCGGCACCTGCCGAATTAGTGGAAGGACGCCATCATGGCGAAGCTGTCCCAGGACGACCTGCTCGCGCAGTTCGAGGAGATGACCCTCATCGAGCTCTCCGAGTTCGTGAAGGCCTTCGAGGAGAAGTTCGACGTCACCGCCGCCGCGGCCGTCGCCGTCGCCGGCCCCGCGGGCCCGGGCGCCGTTGCCGAGGCCGTCGAGGAGAAGGACGAGTTCGACGTCATCCTCACCGCCGCCGGTGACAAGAAGATCCAGGTCATCAAGGTCGTGCGTGAGCTGACCTCCCTCGGCCTGAAGGAGGCCAAGGACCTCGTCGACGGTGCCCCGAAGCCCGTCCTCGAGAAGGTCGCCAAGGACGCCGCGGAGAAGGCCGCCGAGTCCCTCAAGGGCGCCGGCGCCTCCGTCGAGGTCAAGTAACACCTCGCGAGTCTCCCGACTCGCTCAGGCGCCGCTCAGGCGCCTCCAGAGGGCGATCACCCATCCGGGTGGTCGCCCTTCGGCGTTCCCCGAACCGGGCGCGTCGGGGGTCGTGGAGCCCGTCCGTGGCGGAGTATGGTGATCTTCGCCGTGCGCCCCCGCTCATCGGGGGGCCTTGACGAACCGCACGCAGCGCGCAATTCTCAGGACGCGTCGTCACAACGATCCGTATCCGAGGCATGGATCGACGACGGAACGGGCAGTATCGAGGTGCGCCGCATGGCGCGTGGTACCGCGGAGTTGAGAACAACGAGGGTCGAGAAAAGCACGCCCTGGACATCAGTGAGCCGAGTGGCTACACTGACCCTTTGCGCTGCCTGTTAGCTGCCCCCTGCCCGTCACCAGGGGCATCCCCTCGCAAAAGCATCGTGGACACGACCGCCCTGACCTGGCCTTTCGGCCTATGTCTGGAACGTCCGTCTCTGTGCACCGCTTGGGACCGGTACGCGCGTAGTGAGTCCGAGCCCTCGGAAGGACCCCCTCTTGGCCGCCTCGCGCAACGCCTCGACCAATACGAACAACGGCGCCAGCACCGCCCCGCTGCGCATCTCCTTTGCAAAGATCAAGGAGCCCCTCGAGGTTCCGAACCTCCTCGCGCTGCAGACCGAGAGCTTTGACTGGCTGCTCGGCAACGCCGCCTGGAAGGCTCGCGTCGAGGCAGCTCTCGAGTCGGGACAGGACGTCCCCAGGAAGTCGGGTCTGGAGGAGATCTTCGAGGAGATCTCCCCGATCGAGGACTTCTCCGGGTCGATGTCGCTGACCTTCCGCGACCACCGTTTCGAGCCGCCGAAGAACTCGATCGACGAGTGCAAGGACCGTGACTTCACGTACGGCGCCCCGCTCTTCGTCACCGCCGAGTTCACCAACAACGAGACCGGCGAGATCAAGTCCCAGACGGTCTTCATGGGCGATTTCCCGCTCATGACGAACAAGGGCACCTTCGTCATCAACGGCACCGAGCGTGTCGTCGTGTCGCAGCTCGTCCGTTCGCCCGGTGTCTACTTCGACTCCTCCATCGACAAGACGTCCGACAAGGACATCTTCTCCGCCAAGATCATCCCGTCCCGGGGTGCCTGGCTGGAGATGGAGATCGACAAGCGCGACATGGTCGGTGTCCGCATCGACCGCAAGCGCAAGCAGTCCGTCACCGTCCTCCTCAAGGCGCTCGGCTGGACCACCGAGCAGATCCTGCAGGAGTTCGGCGAGTACGAGTCCATGCGCGCCACTCTGGAGAAGGACCACACCCAGGGCCAGGACGACGCGCTGCTCGACATCTACCGCAAGCTCCGTCCGGGCGAGCCGCCGACGCGCGAGGCCGCTCAGACGCTGCTCGAGAACCTCTACTTCAACCCCAAGCGCTACGACCTCGCGAAGGTCGGCCGCTACAAGGTGAACAAGAAGCTCGGCGCCGATGAGCCGCTGGACGCGGGTGTCCTCACCACCGACGACATCATCGCGACCATCAAGTACCTGGTGAAGCTCCACGCGGGCGAGACCGAGACGGTCGGCGAGAACGGCTCGGAGATCGTCGTCGAGACCGACGACATCGACCACTTCGGCAACCGTCGTCTGCGTAACGTCGGCGAGCTCATCCAGAACCAGGTCCGTACGGGTCTGGCTCGTATGGAGCGCGTCGTGCGTGAGCGCATGACCACCCAGGACGTCGAGGCGATCACGCCGCAGACCCTGATCAACATCCGGCCGGTCGTCGCCTCCATCAAGGAGTTCTTCGGCACCAGCCAGCTGTCGCAGTTCATGGACCAGAACAACCCGCTGTCCGGGCTGACGCACAAGCGTCGTCTGTCCGCGCTCGGCCCGGGTGGTCTGTCCCGTGAGCGGGCCGGCTTCGAGGTCCGAGACGTGCACCCGTCCCACTACGGACGCATGTGCCCGATCGAGACCCCCGAAGGCCCGAACATCGGTCTGATCGGTTCGCTCGCCTCGTACGGCCGCGTCAACGCGTTCGGCTTCGTCGAGACGCCGTACCGCAAGGTCACCGAAGGCCAGGTCACCGACGAGGTCGACTACCTGACCGCCGACGAGGAGGACCGCTTCGTCATCGCCCAGGCGAACGCGACCCTGAACGACGAGCTCCAGTTCACCGAGCCCCGCGTTCTGGTCCGCCGCCGTGGTGGCGAGGTCGACTACGTCCCGCCGACCGACGTCGACTACATGGACGTCTCGCCGCGCCAGATGGTGTCGGTCGCGACCGCCATGATCCCGTTCCTCGAGCACGACGACGCCAACCGTGCCCTCATGGGCGCGAACATGATGCGTCAGGCGGTGCCGCTGATTAAGTCCGAGGCCCCGCTCGTCGGTACCGGCATGGAGTACCGCTGTGCCACCGACGCCGGCGACGTGCTGAAGGCCGAGAAGGACGGTGTGGTCCAGGAGGTCTCCGCGGACTACATCACCACCGCCAACGACGACGGCACGTACACCACGTACCGCCTGCACAAGTTCTCCCGCTCGAACCAGGGCACCTCGGTCAACCAGAAGGTTGTCGTGGACGAGGGCGCCCGGGTCGTCGAGGGCCAGGTCCTCGCCGACGGTCCGGCCACCGAGAACGGTGAGATGGCGCTCGGCAAGAACCTGCTCGTGGCGTTCATGCCGTGGGAGGGTCACAACTACGAGGACGCGATCATCCTGTCGCAGCGCCTCGTGCAGGACGACGTCCTCTCCTCGATCCACATCGAGGAGCACGAGGTCGACGCCCGTGACACCAAGCTCGGCCCGGAGGAGATCACCCGGGACATCCCGAACGTCTCCGAGGAGGTCCTCGCCGACCTCGACGAGCGCGGCATCATCCGTATCGGTGCCGAGGTCGTCGCCGGCGACATCCTCGTCGGCAAGGTCACGCCCAAGGGTGAGACCGAGCTGACCCCGGAGGAGCGCCTGCTCCGCGCGATCTTCGGTGAGAAGGCGCGTGAGGTCCGTGACACCTCGCTGAAGGTGCCGCACGGCGAGACCGGCAAGGTCATCGGCGTTCGCGTCTTCGACCGTGAGGAGGGCGACGAGCTTCCCCCGGGCGTGAACCAGCTGGTCCGCGTCTACGTCGCCCAGAAGCGCAAGATCACCGACGGTGACAAGCTCGCCGGCCGTCACGGCAACAAGGGTGTCATCTCCAAGATCCTTCCGATCGAGGACATGCCGTTCCTCGAGGACGGCACCCCGGTCGACATCATCCTCAACCCGCTGGGTGTCCCGTCCCGAATGAACCCGGGACAGGTCCTGGAGATCCACCTCGGCTGGCTCGCCAGCCGCGGCTGGGACGTCTCCGGCCTCGCGGACGAGTGGGCGCAGCGCCTGCAGGCCATCGGCGCCGACCAGGTCGCCCCGGGCACCAACGTCGCCACCCCCGTCTTCGACGGTGCGCGTGAGGACGAGCTCGCGGGTCTGCTGCAGCACACCATCCCGAACCGCGACGGCGAGCGCATGGTGCTCCCCTCCGGCAAGGCGCGTCTGTTCGACGGCCGCTCCGGCGAGCCGTTCCCGGACCCGATCTCGGTCGGGTACATGTACATCCTCAAGCTGCACCACCTGGTCGACGACAAGCTGCACGCCCGGTCGACCGGTCCGTACTCGATGATCACCCAGCAGCCGCTGGGTGGTAAGGCCCAGTTCGGTGGCCAGCGCTTCGGTGAGATGGAGGTGTGGGCGCTTGAGGCTTATGGCGCCGCGTACGCCCTCCAGGAGCTGCTGACGATCAAGTCCGACGACGTCACCGGCCGCGTGAAGGTCTACGAGGCCATCGTCAAGGGCGAGAACATCCCTGAGCCCGGCATCCCCGAGTCCTTCAAGGTGCTCATCAAGGAGATGCAGTCCCTGTGCCTCAACGTGGAGGTGCTGTCCTCGGACGGCATGTCCATCGAGATGCGCGACACCGACGAGGACGTCTTCCGCGCTGCGGAGGAGCTCGGTATCGACCTGTCCCGGCGCGAGCCGAGCAGCGTCGAAGAGGTCTGACGGGAGTCCGGTACGGGGACTCGGTGAAACATCGCTGAGTCCCCGGCCGGCCCCAGGACCCCCGTATCAGACCCCAAGACTTACAACCCTGAGAGGGATTGACGCATAGTGCTCGACGTCAACTTCTTCGACGAGCTCCGGATCGGTCTGGCCACCGCTGACGACATCCGTCAGTGGAGCCACGGCGAGGTCAAGAAGCCGGAGACCATCAACTACCGCACGCTCAAGCCCGAGAAGGACGGACTCTTCTGCGAGAAGATCTTCGGTCCGACCCGGGACTGGGAGTGCTACTGCGGCAAGTACAAGCGTGTCCGCTTCAAGGGCATCATCTGTGAGCGGTGTGGCGTCGAGGTCACCCGTGCCAAGGTGCGCCGCGAGCGGATGGGCCACATCGAGCTCGCCGCTCCCGTCACCCACATCTGGTACTTCAAGGGCGTCCCGTCGCGCCTTGGCTACCTGCTCGACCTCGCGCCGAAGGACCTCGAGAAGGTCATCTACTTCGCCGCGTACATGATCACGTTCGTCGACGACGAGCGTCGCACCCGCGACCTCCCGTCGCTGGAGGCGCACGTCTCCGTCGAGCGTCAGCAGATCGAGAACCGTCGCGACTCCGACCTGGAGGCCCGCGCCAAGAAGCTCGAGACCGACCTGGCCGAGCTCGAGGCCGAGGGTGCCAAGGCCGATGTGCGCCGCAAGGTGCGCGAGGGCGCCGAGCGTGAGATGAAGCAGCTGCGCGACCGTGCGCAGCGCGAGATCGACCGTCTCGACGAGGTCTGGAACCGCTTCAAGAACCTCAAGGTCCAGGACCTGGAGGGCGACGAGCTCCTCTACCGCGAGCTGCGTGACCGCTTCGGCACGTACTTCGACGGTTCGATGGGTGCCGCGGCGCTGCAGAAGCGCCTGGAGTCCTTCGACCTGGAGGAGGAGGCCGAGCGCCTCCGCGAGATCATCCGTACCGGCAAGGGCCAGAAGAAGACCCGTGCGCTCAAGCGCCTCAAGGTCGTCTCCGCGTTCCTGCAGACCGCGAACAGCCCCAAGGGCATGGTTCTCGACTGCGTGCCGGTGATCCCGCCGGACCTGCGTCCGATGGTGCAGCTGGACGGTGGCCGCTTCGCGACCTCCGACCTGAACGACCTGTACCGCCGTGTGATCAACCGCAACAACCGTCTGAAGCGTCTGCTCGACCTCGGTGCCCCCGAGATCATCGTGAACAACGAGAAGCGGATGCTCCAGGAGGCGGTCGACGCCCTCTTCGACAACGGCCGTCGTGGTCGCCCGGTCACGGGCCCCGGCAACCGTCCGCTGAAGTCCCTCAGCGACATGCTGAAGGGTAAGCAGGGTCGATTCCGTCAGAACCTGCTCGGTAAGCGTGTGGACTACTCCGCGCGTTCCGTCATCGTCGTCGGTCCGCAGCTGAAGCTGCACCAGTGCGGTCTGCCCAAGGCCATGGCGCTGGAGCTCTTCAAGCCGTTCGTGATGAAGCGCCTGGTCGACCTGAACCACGCGCAGAACATCAAGAGCGCCAAGCGGATGGTCGAGCGCGGCCGCACGGTCGTGTACGACGTCCTCGAAGAGGTCATCGCCGAGCACCCGGTTCTGCTGAACCGTGCGCCCACGCTGCACCGCCTCGGCATCCAGGCCTTCGAGCCGCAGCTGGTCGAGGGCAAGGCCATCCAGATCCACCCGCTCGTCTGCACCGCGTTCAACGCGGACTTCGACGGTGACCAGATGGCCGTGCACCTGCCGCTCTCCGCGGAGGCGCAGGCCGAGGCCCGCATCCTGATGCTGTCCTCGAACAACATCCTCAAGCCGGCCGACGGCCGTCCGGTCACGATGCCGACCCAGGACATGGTCCTCGGTCTGTTCTTCCTGACCACCGACGGTGAGCTCCGTGACACCAAGGGCGAGGGCCGCGCGTTCGGCTCCACGGCCGAGGCGATCATGGCGTTCGACGCCGGCGAGCTGGCGCTGCAGTCGCAGATCGACATCCGCTTCCCGATCGGCACCGTTCCCCCGCGCGGCTGGGTTCCCCCGGTCGCCGAGGAGGGCGAGCCGCAGTGGCAGCAGGGTGACTCGTTCCGTCTGCGGACGTCGCTGGGCCGCGCGCTCTTCAACGAGCTGCTGCCCGAGGACTACCCGTTCGTCGACTACTCCGTCGGCAAGAAGCAGCTCTCCGAGATCGTCAACGACCTCGCCGAGCGCTACCCCAAGGTCATCGTGGCGGCGACGCTCGACAACCTGAAGGCGGCGGGCTTCTACTGGGCGACCCGTTCCGGTGTCACCGTGGCCATCTCCGACGTCGTCGTTCCCGAGGCGAAGAAGGAGATCGTCAAGGGCTACGAGGCGCAGGACGAGAAGGTCCAGAAGCAGTACGAGCGCGGTCTCATCACCAAGGAAGAGCGCACTCAGGAGCTCATCGCGATCTGGACCAAGGCGACCAACGAGGTCGCCGAGGCCATGAACGAGAACTTCCCCAAGACGAACCCCATCTTCATGATGGTTGACTCGGGTGCCCGAGGAAACATGATGCAGATGCGGCAGATCGCCGGTATGCGTGGTCTGGTGTCGAACGCCAAGAACGAGACGATCCCGCGTCCCATCAAGGCGTCCTTCCGTGAGGGTCTCTCCGTCCTCGAGTACTTCATCTCGACGCACGGTGCCCGTAAGGGTCTGGCCGACACCGCCCTGCGTACCGCCGACTCGGGTTACCTGACCCGTCGTCTGGTGGACGTCTCGCAGGACGTGATCATCCGCGAGGAGGACTGTGGCACCGAGCGCGGTCTGAAGCTGCGGATCGCCGAGAAGGGTGCCGACGGCATCCTGCGGAAGACGGACGACGTCGAGACCTCCGTGTACGCGCGGATGCTCGCCGAGGACGTCGTCGTGGACGGCAAGGTCATCGCGCCGGCCAACGTCGACCTGGGTGACGTGCTCATCGACGCCCTGGTCAACGCGGGCGTCGAGGAGGTCAAGACCCGTTCGGTCCTGACCTGTGAGTCCGCGGTCGGCACCTGTGCCTTCTGCTACGGCCGTTCGCTGGCCACCGGCAAGCTGGTCGACATCGGTGAGGCCGTCGGCATCATCGCCGCCCAGTCCATCGGTGAGCCCGGTACCCAGCTGACGATGCGTACCTTCCACACCGGTGGTGTGGCCGGTGACGACATCACCCAGGGTCTGCCCCGTGTCGTCGAGCTCTTCGAGGCGCGGCAGCCCAAGGGTGTCGCCCCGATCTCGGAGGCGGCCGGCCGCGTCCGTATCGAGGAGACCGAGAAGACCAAGAAGATCGTCGTCACCCCGGACGACGGCAGCGACGAGACGGCGTACCCGATCTCGAAGCGTGCCCGTCTGCTGGTGGGCGAGGGCGACCACGTCGAGGTGGGCCAGAAGCTCACCGTGGGTGCCACCAACCCGCACGACGTGCTGCGGATCCTCGGTCAGCGCGCGGTCCAGGTCCACCTGGTCGGCGAAGTCCAGAAGGTCTACAACTCGCAGGGCGTGTCGATCCACGACAAGCACATCGAGATCATCATCCGGCAGATGCTGCGCCGCGTGACGATCATCGAGTCCGGCGACGCGGAGCTGCTGCCGGGCGAGCTCGTCGAACGGTCGAAGTTCGAGACCGAGAACCGTCGTGTGGTCACCGAGGGCGGTCACCCCGCCTCCGGCCGTCCGCAGCTGATGGGTA
Organism: Streptomyces sp. NPDC006551; assembly: GCF_040611675.1. Lineage (NCBI taxonomy): Bacteria > Bacillati > Actinomycetota > Actinomycetes > Kitasatosporales > Streptomycetaceae > Streptomyces > Streptomyces sp. NPDC006551. The sequence goes on along the minus strand of NZ_JBEXOT010000001.1, from coordinate 498,361 downwards.
TCACCAAGGCCTCGCTCGCCACCGAGTCGTGGCTGTCGGCGGCGTCCTTCCAGGAGACGACCCGGGTTCTGACCGACGCGGCGATCAACGCCAAGTCGGACTCCCTGATCGGCCTCAAGGAGAACGTCATCATCGGTAAGCTCATCCCGGCCGGTACGGGTCTGTCCCGCTACCGCAACATCCGGGTCGAGCCGACCGAGGAGGCCAAGGCCGCGATGTACTCGGCCGTCGGCTACGACGACATCGACTACTCGCCGTTCGGCACCGGCTCCGGCCAGGCCGTTCCGCTGGAGGACTACGACTACGGTCCGTACAACCAGTAAGCGAGTCGCTTGAAGGACCGCAGGGCGGTCACCCCGTTTCGTACGGGGTGGCCGCCCTGCGGCGTTTCACCGTCCCGCCAGCTCCCAGACGGCGAGCATCAGTCCCGCGCTCGCCGTCAGGGCGGCGATGCTGGCCAGCGGCCAGCGGGCGCGCTCCAGGGCGTCGAGCCGGGTCTCCATGTCGGCGAGCTGCTTGTCGGTCTGGTCGCTGCGCTGGACGAGCAGCGCCAGCGAGCCGTCGACGCGGGCGAAGCCGGCCTCCAGGGTGCCGCGGAGCCGTTCCAGCTCGACGGCCACGGTGACCGGATCGTGCTGGTCAGACTCGGTCATCGGCGCCTCCCGCGGAACTGCGCAGCCAGGTCGGCAGCAGGTTCTGGACGCCCGGAACGGCCATGATCCGGGCCAGGGCGCCCGCGACGGCCAGGGCGCCGGCGACCCAGGGGAGGGTCTCGGGCAGGCCGGAGGCGTCGACGATCGCGGGGAGCACGACGGCGATGCCGACGGCGGACTGGAGGACGGTACGGGCCGTGCGCTTGGCGGCATCGGACATCGGTGGAACTCCTTGTCTCGGGTACGGATAAGGGGTCGCGTACGGGTACGCGGGCGCTACTTCGTGTACGGGACCTTGAGCGCGTTCCAGGAGGCGGCGCCCGGCCAGCCGTCGGCGTCGGCGCCGCGGAAGCCGAGCTTGCGCTGCCACGCGGCGTACGACCGGCGGTCGGCCTCGGACCAGCGCGGGCCGGGCCCGACCTGGTAGCGGCCGCAGCCCTCGGCCATCAGGCGGCGGCCCATCGCGGTGATGATCGGCGAGCTGGGGTCGGTCTTGAAGAACGAGGTGCCGGGGAACGGCTGGTGGCGCGGGGCGGCCGGCTTCTGGGCGGCCGGGGGCTGCGTGGCGGGCGGCGAGGCGAGCCGCTTCTGGACCCGCTCGCGCATGCCGGGCATGCCGAAGCCGCGCGGGTCGCTCTTCCAGTCCGACCACTCCAGGTGCCCGATCACGGACTTGGCGCCCCAGCCGTGCGCCCGGCACAGTGCCGCGGAGGCCCGCTCGATGGCGTCGAGCTGGGCGGCCGGCCAGGGGTCGGAGCCGTTGCCGAGGTTGACGCACTCGAAGCCGTAGAAGCGGGAGTTGCCGTCGACGGCGCCCGCGCTTCCCTGGTGCTCGCGCGGGGCGGGCGGCCGGTCGCCGTAGGTCTCGGTGATCACGGCTTGGAGGACCGAGGGGTCACCGCCTCCGGCGTGGTTGGCGCGGCCGTTGCCGACCAGGTGGACCGTGCCGTCCTTGGCGATGACGCCGTGGCAGAGAGGGCCCTGCAGGCCGGCGTAGCCGTTGTAGCAGAGCTCGACGGACGAGGCGGTGCCGCTGGAGACGGTGTGGTGGATCATCACACCGCTCACGGGGCCCCAGGCGCCGGCCCGGTTGCGGTGGTGGGTGCGCCAGCCGTCGTGCTCGACGACCTTGACGCCTTCGGCGCGGAGCGCGGCGACGAGCCGGTCCGCGGACAGGGGAGTGGCCATCTGGTGTCCTCCGGGCAAGCGAGAAGCCCCGGCCGGATCGGCACGGGGCGGGCGTACGGGCGGGGTGGGGGCGCGGGGTTCGCCGCTATGCGGCGGGCTCGGGTGCCGGCTCCGGGGCGGGAGCCGGGGCCCAGGCGGCGCAGAGCGCGGCATAGGCGACCCGGCGGGTCTCGAAGTCGGCGAGCGCGGCCTCGACGGCCCGCTCGACGGCGGTCGGATCGGGTGCGGCCGGCTCGCCGTTCCGCGAGTGGACGACGACCTGGCCGGAGCCGCGCAGGACGGAGTCGCCCTCGCCCTTCTCGGCGAAATCGGCGGTGACGTACACCGACGGGTACTGGCCCGTGACCGGGTCGCGCTCCAGGGCGTAGCCGAGGGTGTTGTCGTAGACGCGGATGGAGAGAGTGTGGCCGCTCTCGGTGACGGTGGCGCGGCCCGCGTAGTCGATGGCCGCGCCCCAGGGCTGGGTGGGGTCGGTGTTCATGGGGTGCTCCTCGTGCTCGTCGGGGTGCCGGTCAGGTCTGGGCGCCGTGGATGAGCACGGTCTGGGCGTAGACCGTGCCGCCGCTCGCCAGCGCCTGGATCTCGATGTTCATCGTCTGGCCGAACCGCGTCTTCATGTCGCCGGGCAGCAGCCCGAGGTGGTCGTACGTGCTGCCCGCGGTGACCGTGGGCCCGAACTGGACGTTGTCGACGAGGACCCGCACCTGGCCGGTGGCGCCCGAGGACACCGCCGTGGTGACGGCCAGGCGCATCTTGGGCTGCCAGATGGGGTTGGAGCAGCGGGCGATGGTGGTGAAGGAGGCACTGGTGGTCGAGGGCCACTTGGCCACGTCGCTCGGCAGCGGCGGCATCAGCTGAAGCCAGGGCCGCGCGAGGCCGCCGGTCAGGATGTCGTCCGCGAAGATCTCGTGGTTGTAGCCGTCGAAGATCCGGAACAGCGGGCGGTTGACGGTGACGCTGCCGGACTGCGGGGCGGGGCGGACCTCGTTGACCGCGGGGCGGGTGTTCACGGCCGTGGACAGGGCCTTGATCCGGCGTTCCATCTGGTTGAGCCGGTCGATGATGTCCTCGGGCAGCTTGGGCATCAGGCCTCCTCAAGGTAGAGCTCGGCGGTGTCGGGACGGCCGCGCTCCGGGGGAGTGACCTTGGCACCGATGACGCGGTAGCGGGCGTCGAGGCCCTTGGAGTACCACTCGTCGGTGATCCGGATGCGGGCCACGCGGCCGAGGAGCGCCGGCGGGACGATCCCGTCGAGGTGGATGCTGATCGCGGGGATCACGACCGCGCCGCGGGCCTCGTCGAGCGACCTCTTGGCCAGCGAGTCGAGCGTGAGCGTGTCGGTGACCTCGTTGTGGTCCGAGGACAGGTCGATCAGCGGCCAGCCGTCCGCGAGCAGGTCGCTCGCGATCTGCTGGCTGGAGGAGATCGGCCGGGACTCGGCGGCGGCGTTGGCGTTGGTGGAGGCGCCGCGGGCCACGGCGGTGGTGCCGCCGCGGGTCGCGTCGTACGGGAAGGAGTACGACAGGATGGTGCCGGGCCGGTCGAATACCAGGTCGGTCGCACCGTTGACGATCTTGGGCCAGCCGAGCCGGAGCTGCCGGACCCGCTTGCCGTCGGTCGGGTCCCGGTAGACCAGGATCTGGTACTCGAAGCCGTTCTCCAGGGCGGCGAGCTGGTCGAGCGCCTCCTGGTAGACGGTCTCGTCGCCCTTGCGCCAGGAGGCGGTCCGCTGGACCTCGGACTTCTCCGTGCCGAAGCTGATCCCGAGGCGGCGCGGCTCCGCGCCATCCGCCGGCGGGACGCTGGGGTCCTCCTGGAGGTCGAGTTCCTCCCAGAGCCGGCGCGCGATGTCCATCTGGTCGGTCGGGGTGTTGAAGGAGATGTCGGTCCGGATGCGGCGGCGGCTCGTGTACGAGTCGAAGGTCGCGGCCTGGATGCCGAGGGTCAGCACCCCGCGACCACTGGACTGCAGGGTGGTGGTCCACACGATGCCGCCCCACCACAGGTCGCCGCCGCGCTCCAGATAGACCGCGGTGCGGCCTTCCCGGACCTGTTTGACGCGGTCGGCGATCTCCTTGTTCGGGATGGGGATGGTGCCGGAGAGGGAGCCCGCCTTGCCGATGAAGTCGTCGAAGGAGACGTCCCGCAGGGGGAGGATGTCGAGGGTCTGATCGCTGATCAGGTCGCAGAAGATCGCCCGGTAGGGCGTGTCGATCGCCATGACGGCGGCCTCCTTACAGGACGTAGGTGGCGGAGACGCGGATGTTCCGACCGGCCTTCAGCTGGCCGTTGGGGGACCAGGTCCGCAGGGTGACGACCCCGCCCGCGTTGATGTCGGCGGCGCCGTTGGCGTAGCCGTCCGAGGCCAGGGATTCGAGTCCGAACGCGGGACGCCAGCCGACGGGCAGGGTGCACAGGGGCTCGTCGGGGATCTGGCCGTCGTTGGCGGCGATGACGTCCGCGCCGGTGCGGGTGACGGTGACCGTGAGGGTGGCGATGCCGCGGGTGCGGCGGGCCGAGAACGACACCACGCTCCAGCCGGTGAGCGCCGTCGCCCCGGACGTGGCGGTCTGGATCTCGACCGGTGGCTGGTAGGTGACCCATGCCGTGCCGTTCCAGCGCTGGAGGACGCCGTTGTTCTCACGGAACTGTCCGGCGTAACTGCCGGTCGACAGCGCCCCGGTGGGCGCGATGCCGCCGATCTCCTTCGGGTAGGCGACCCACGCGGTGCCGTCCCAGCGCTGGAGGAGGTGGGAGTCGTCGTTGTCCTGGTACTGGCCCGGGTACGCCCCGGCGACACCCGCGTTGTTGTACGTGGGCAGGATGCCGCCCGTGCTCACGACCGTGGTGCGCAGGTCGGTGAGGATGCCGTCGGCCCAGCCGACGCCGCCCGTCCCCGCGGAGGCCCCGGCCTTCACCCGGACCGAGAACAGCGGGAGCGAGCGCGGGGGCGCGGTCGGCGCGACCGGGTTGGCGCTCGGCTCGCCCCGGACGATCTCGATGGCCGCCTCGTACTTCCCCGGGTTGTCGGCGTCGTTGTCGTACACGCGCAGCACGACGAGGTCGAGGCGCGGGTTGAGCGGGTCGCCGTCGGCGAAGGTGAGGGTGAGGTCCTGGTCGAGGGCGACCGGGTAGGCGCCGTCCGTGGTGCCTCCCTGGACGACGGCCTTGCCTTGGTAGACGGTGGCCGTCATGGGGCCGGTGCCGCTCATCCACAGGCCGCCGACCCGGAACTTGCCGTCGTACGTGCCGGGCAGGATGCCGGAGCGGGAGCCGAGCGGGTTGACGGGGGTGGTGGCGCCGATGTTGGTGATACGGGTGTTCTGGCGGGTCTGCCCGGTGGGCATCAGCCAGCCGGTGCGTACGGGCATGGGGTCTCCTTGCGAGAGGGCGGCGGCGGGACGGCGTGCGGCTCAGTACTGCGGGGTGACCTGGATGAAGGTGTTGTCGAACCAGGCCCGCACGTTGGTGTTGGAGGTCCGGTAGCACGCGGTGACCGTGTAGGTCAGGCCCGGCGTCAGGCTGTGCAGACGCTGGGTGGTCGAGGCGGAGAAGGCGTCCGTCGGATCGGCGGACTTGGAGGCGATCGCGGCCAGTTCGTCCTCCACCTCGCGGTGGACCGTGCTGCCCTGGGTGACGCGCACGCCCATGAAGGCCGAGCTGGCGATCCCCGTGGTACCGGTGGCCAGGGCCAGCTCCATCCGCGAGCCGAAGGTGAGGATGGCCTGACGGGTCTCCGGGGCGACGAAGCTCACCGTCAGCGGGTTCTTCTCCCGCTCGACCAGCGTGGTCACATAGGTCGTCGAGGTGGTGTAGCCCGCGTCCAGCGAGTCGTTGAAGTACGGCCCCGGGAAGGCCGGCGCCCACGCCGAGCCGCTCCAGCGCTGGAGCTGGCCGCCCGCGGTGGCCCGGTACTGGCCGGTGTAGCTGGCCTGGGTGGAGACCGAGGCCGGGATGATGCCGCCGACCGCCGCCGGGTACGCCACCCACTTGCCGCCGTCCCAGCGCTGGAACTGCCCGTCCGCGGTGTCCTGGTACTGGCCCGGGTGGGCGCCCGGCAGGACCGGGCCCTCGACCGGGAGGATGCCGCCGACGGAGACGACCGGGGTGCGCAGGTCCTTCAGGGAGGTCTCCCACGGGATGCCGCCGTTGCCCGCGCTGACGCCGGCCGGGACCGTCACCTCGTACAGCGGGAGGCTGCGCGGCGGGGCGGCCGGGGCCTTGGGGGCCGGGTCGGGCACGCCCTGGATGATCTCGACCTTCGCCTCGTTGCGGTTGCTGCCGTCGTAGAGGTTGTCGTAGACCCGCAGGACGACCAGGTCGATCCGGCCGTACTGGGCGTCGCCCGCTGCGAAGGTGACCTGCTCGGAGGCGGGCAGGGCCACCGGGTAGACGCCCTGGGAGACGTCGCCCTGGATGACGGCCCGGCCCTCGGAGACGATCGCCGCCATGGCGGACGCGTTCGTCATCCAGAAGCCGGACAGCCGGTACTTGCCGTCGTAGGAGCCCGGCAGGATGCCGGAGCGGACCTGGACGGGGTTGACCATGGTGGTCGCGCCGATCTGGTTGAGGCGCGTGTCCTCTCGGGTCTGGCCGGTCTCGGCGACCCAGCTGCTGCGCAGGTTCATGGGTTTCTCCAATCGGGGAGGAACGGGAGAGGTCAGGACTTGAGCCACTCGGCGGTGAGGGCGCAGGCGTAGCCGGAGCCGCCGAGGGTCTTGATCGCCGCGGTGTGGTTGTGGAAGCCGGCGAGTTGGACGGTGGTGCCGGCGGTGAGATGAATCAGGCCCTGGCCGCCGACGGAGACGGCACCGTTGCCGGCGGGGGTGAGCCAGGTCATCCGGGACTGCCCGGCGCCGCCGGTCAGGACGCGGGCGCCCCGCATGCCGGTCTGGGCGTCATTGGCCCAGGTGACGTGCGCGGAGATCCGCCACCAGCCGGCGCGCGGGACGGTGTAGGTGTTGGTCCCGTTCCAGCCCTTGGCGTCGTCGCCCTCGACGGTCGGCAGGTTGAGCGTCGTCCAGGTGTTGGGCTGGACGCTCTGGGACTGGGCGGTCGTCCACTGCGTGACGGCGAGCAGGATCTTCGTCGCGCCCTCGGCGTACTGCCAGTTGGAGCCGTCCCAGCGCTGCAGGATCCCGGCGTTGTCCCGGTACTGGCCGGTGTAGCCGCCGGTCGACACCGAGGAGCCGGGGGCGATGCCGCCGATCGCCTTCGGGTACGAGACCCAGGTCGTGCCGTCCCAGCGCTGGAGCATGCCGCCCGCGTCGCGGTACTGGCCGACGTACGCGCCCTTGAAGCCGCTCGTGGGCATGATGCCGCCGAGCGCCACCACCGGCCAGTGCTGGGTGGTGACCGCGCCACCGGTCCAGGCGATGCCGCCGGTGCCGGCCGAGGCGGTCTTCGGGACGCGGACCGTGTAGAGCGGCATGGTGCTGCCGGGGCCGCTTGCCGGGACGACCGGGTTGGCCGCCGGCGCGCCCTTGACCAGGCGTATGACGGCGTCGGTGGTGCCGGTCCTGTCGTAGCCGTCGTCCAGGACGGCCAGTTCGACGAGATCGATCCGGTCGTACTGCGGGTCACCGTCCTCGACGGTGATCATCTGCGGCGAGACGGCGCTGACCAGGTAGGCGCCCTGGCGGGTGTCCTTCCCCTGGATGACGGCGCGGCCGGTGCCGATCGTGCACTGCATCGGGGCGTTTCCGGTCAGGACGAAGCCGCCCGGCACGACGCCCGGCCGGGAGCGCAGCGGGGTCTCCTCCGGGGTCTGACCGCTGGGAGTGAGCAGGGCGGCCAGGGTGAGACGGGTGTCCTCGCGGGTCTGGCCAGTGGGCTGGAGCCAGGCGGCCCGTACGGTCATGGTTCACCTCTCTTGGAGCACGGAACAGCGGGCTTCGGTCACCACTCGGCGCTGCGCCAGCGGACCGTCATCAGGGCCTCCGGGGTGGACGCGTCGGGCCGGAAGGACAGCTCCGTGCGGCCCGGTTCGAGCAGGAACAGCTCCTCCGGGCTGGAGTCGGCCATCGCGGTGTGCCGGCGGGAGGCGGTGTTGTTGAGCGTCACCGTGCCGTTGGCGGTGTCCACGGTCAGCTCGTCGCCGACGGCCAGGTCGATCGCGTACCGCAGCCGGCGCCGGCTGTTCCGCTCGGTGACGGTCGGCATGGAGCACGGGCCGCGGAAGCTGATCACCGGGTGGGTCGGGGCGGAGCCGGTGTTCTCGGCGACGGCGTCGCCGGTGGACTGGGCCCGGCCCCAGTCGAGCGGCCAGACCAGCGGCCAGGTGAGCCCGCTCTCGGGTTGCGGTGCGGTGGTGGTGGCGGTCTGCTCGTTGACGGCGTAGCGGCGCGGGTCGGAGGCCAGCCACTGGATGGACATCTTCGAGCTGCCCTGGGTGGCGAAGCCCTGGTCGGCGGGGATCACCCGCTGGGCGATCCGGGCGCGTACGGCGAGCAGTTCGCCGTGCAGCCGGACGGTGAGCCAGCGCTCCCGGTCGAGCAGGGCGAGCGACTGCCGCAGGGCGCGGATGGCCTCGGTGGCGTGGTTCCACTCCGGCATCAGCACGATCGTGCCGCTGATCTTGCGCGGCTTGGCGTAGCGCGAGCCCGGCCAGGCACCGTGCGAGGTCGGCCGGTCGGCGTCGGAGGAGTCGTACTCCGGCAGGTCCTCCCAGCCCTGGAGTCCGGAGCGGTCGACGGCGAACGGCGTACCGGTGCCGATGAGAAGCCCGGCCCACTGCATCTGCCCGTCCTGGGTGATGAGCGAGCCGGGCGCGAGGTCGGCGGTGAAGTCGCTTCCGGCGTATGTGGTTGTGGTCTCGGCCATGGGGCCGTCACCTCACTTCTGAGGGGCGGGTGGGGTGGGCGGTCGGCGGTGCGATGTCAGCGGTGCGCGGCCGCGAGGAAGAGCAGGTCCTCGGCGGTGGACCGGGGGCCGGCGCCTGGCCGCTCGTGGAACTCCCGTACGCGGTGCGGCGGTCGGGGAGCCTCGGTGAGGGTCGGCACGCGACGGTTCTCCAGCACGGTGAGCGGGTCGATGCGCGGCGCGTCGGCGGCGCCCGGGAAGACGACACCGCCCTCGGCGAGCATCGGGATCTTGTCGATGTCGACGCCGAACTTCTTGTCCGTGAGGGGGATGGAGACGCTGAGCTTGTCGAGGCCGTCGATGATCCAGTTGGCGAAGGCGATCAGGCCGTTGACCGGCCCCTTGACGACGCCGACGACGGCGCTCAGAGCGCCCTTGACGAGGTCGCCGATACCGCGCAGGGCCTTGCTCACCGCGTCCTTGGCGGTGCGGAAGAACCCGGGGATCTTGTCCTTGACGAAGGACAGGACCGGCTTGACGGCGTTCTTGATCCCGCCGATGGTGCGCGAGGCGATGCCGCGCAGCGAGTTGGAGGCGGAGGTGACGGCGCCGCGGACCTTGGAGATGCCGCTGATCGCGGAGCCGACGAGCTTCAGGGCGGTCTTGAACAGGGTCAGATACGCCTTGAAGTAGGTCCCGACGGCCTGACCGAGCACCTTCATGATCGGCTGGATGAACTTCCAGACCGCCTGGAAGCCCTTCAGGGCCTGCTGGAAGACCTGCCTGATGATCTTCTGGCCGGTCTCCGAGTTCACCGCGAGCTCGATGAGGTACGCGGCGACTGGCACGAGGATGCCGACGAGGAAGCCGATCGGGTTGGCGCGCATGGCGAGGTTGATGCCGGTCATGGCGACGGAGGCGACGGTCATGATCGTGCCGTAGGTGTCCATCAGCTTGGTGATGACATCGGTGACGGGCAGCAGGGGCGCGAGGATCGCGACCAGGCCGCCGATGCCGGTGCCGATCCGGCCGGCGGCGGTCCGCGCCCTGCCGGCGGCGGTGCCGATCCGCCGTACGCCGGCGGGCGCCGTGGACCGCCGTATCCGGCCGATGGACGTCGACGCGCCGGACGCGTCGCTGCCGAGGGTGCGTACGGAGGTGCCGGCGCTACGGATGCCGGCGGCGAACTTGTCGACGCCGCTCACCGCCTGCTGGGCACCCTGCTTGAGCCGGTTCAGCGAGTCGCCCGCCTGACCGAGACCCTGCCGCAGGGAGGTCATCACCGGAGCGGCGCCCTTGAACGGGTTCGGCATGGCTGCGACGGCACTCATCCGCGTGCCTTCGCCAGGTACATCAGCGCGTTCGCCGTGGACTGCGGGTCGCTGTTACGGGCCGCGTGGTAGTGCTCGATGTGCAGCCCGGCGCCGGCGGCGCCGCTCAGGCCGTTGTGCGCCGACATACGGGCGCGGCGGGCGGTGAGGGCGAGCAGCCGGTCCAGCTTGGAGAGCGGGAGGACGGCCTCGGCCTCGCCGGCCTCGGCGATGATCGCCGGGACACCGCCGGCGCGGGGCATGACGACACCACCGGTGGCGAGCATGGGGATGGTCGGGATGTTGACGCCGAAGGTCTTGCCGCCGACGAGCGGCACCCAGCCGGGCACGCTGACCTTGACCCGGTTCAGGCTGCCGATCATCCGGTTGATGAGGCCGATGACGGAGTTGATCGGGCCCTTGACGCCGTTCTTGATGCCGTTGAACGCCCGGGACGCGATGTCCTTGAGGCCGTTCCAGATGCTCGACATCTTGTCCTTGACGGCCCGGAAGGCGCTCGGGATCGCGGACTTGATCCAGTTCACCACCGGGGTGATGACGGCCTTGATGCCCTTCCAGACGGCGCTGATGACCGTCTTGATCGCCTTCATGACCGTGGTGATGACCGTCTTCCAGATCTTCACGTAGGTCTTGATGACGGTCGCGACGGCCTTGACGACGGTGGAGATGGCCTTCTTGATGCCGTTCCAGACCGTCTTGATCAGCTGGCCGGCCTTCTTCATGATCGGGCCGATGGCCTTCATGACCGAGCTGATGACGGTCTTGATGGCGTTGAACGCCTTCTTCATGATCGTCTGCATCGTCTTCGAGCGGGCGGCCATCTCGACGATCTTCTCGATGAGCGGCATGAACAGCTCGATCAGACGGGCGAGGATGTTGCCCTTCATGGACTTGTTGAGCTTGTCCTGGCCCTTGGCGGCCTTGCCGGCGCCGGACTCGTACTTGCCCAGCTTCTTGCCGGCGGACTCGGCGGTCTGACCGGCCTTCTTCATGGACCGCTCGGCCTGGTCCGAGGCGGTCTTGAGGTTCTTGAGCTGGGTGCTGGAGCCCTGCGCGTTGGTCTTGAGGTTCTTGAGCTGGCTGTTGGCCGAGTTGCCGGCGTCGCCGACCTTCTTGACCGAGGTGCCGGCGCCGGACGCCTGGGTCCTCATGGCGCGCAGGGCGTCGGACGCCTTCTTGGTGGAGCTGGTGAGAGACATGGGTTACCTCCTTTCGTGAGGGGTGGGTCAGATGGCCGCGGCGGCGGCCAGGGCCTTCTCCTTGAGGAAGTCGAACGCCCGCCCCGCGTCGTTGGTGTTGTCGGCGAGCCTCTTGGCGGCGTCGGCCGCGGACGACAGGCTGTTGGCCTTGGGGATCTTCCGCGGGTTGAAGTTCTGCGTGGCGTTGACGAGCCTCTTGATCGCCCCGGCGGTGGACCTGAGCTCCTGGACGTCGGTCTCCGACACGGCCTTGCCCACCTTGTCGATGGCCTCGGCCGCCGTGGTCATGGCGGCGACCTTCGGCAGCCGGCCGAAGGCCCTCGTGAACGGGCCGGCGTGTTCGTTGAACTTCTCCAGCGCCGGGTTCAGCCGCTCGAGCTGCAGGCGCAGCGGATCGAAGTCCGTGTTCCTGTCGAGGTCGGCGACGCTGGTGCCGCCGTTGGCGACCCGCCGCTCCCGCCCCTCGATCTGTTGGCGGGTCTGGCGTGTGAGGTCGCCGTTCTCGTCGTAGGCCCGGAACGTGCCGTCCCTGCTCACCGCCTCCCGGACCGTCCGGGAGAGGTTGTTGAACTTGTTGTTCAGGTAGAACATCATCGCGGGCACGAAAAGGCCCAGGAGTGCCGACGCGAGATAGGGAACGATGTTCTTCCCCTCCCAGAACTTCTCGAGCGCGGCGGCGAAACCGTCGAGCCCCATGCCCTCGAGGAACTCGGTCGAGACCGCCTTCGTCACCTCCTCGTGGATGTCCTTGATGTCCTTCTGCATGGCGACGAGCTGCTGGCTGACACCGAAAATGTCACCTCTGATGAGGTTCTCGGCGGAGATGCTCCGGATCGTTTCCTGGGCGAGCCTCATCTTGATGTCCGCGACCTGCGTGAATATCTCCAGGTGCGTTGGTTCTTCTGCCATGGATTGCTCCGCTTCCGGCCAGTAGTGGCCAAGCGCCGAAAAGCCCCTGCCGCGAGGAACTTCGGCAGGGGCTCGTGCGTGGAGGGCGGTCGGGCGGCTAGGGCGTGTCTTTCGGATCTTGCCGGGCTCGCTGATCCGGCCTGATCCGAAGACACGCCCTAGGCGCCGTCCCGGCGAGGTGCGCGCCGCACCGAGTCGAGGGCGTCGTTCCAGCCCGCCGCGTACGCGAGGGACTCGCAGCGGGTGACCTCGGCGTACAGCGTCCCGAGCAGCGCTCTCCTGTCGAGGGCGACGGGTCCGTCGAGGAGCTGGCGGAGGCGGTCCTGGAGAGGGATCTGCGGTCGCGATGCCTCGGCCTGCTGGGTCATGGACGCCTGCCTTCCGGTTGCTTGCCCTTGCGTGCGTGGCGGCGCCGCGGAGTGAAGCGGGGGCACCACACGTTCGAACTGCTGTGCGAAAAGAGTGTGGAACACCTGTTCGGTGTTTGTCGAGCGAGAAACTCCTGACGGCATGTCTGCTTGCGGCGAAACATGGCCGGTTGATGACGCAACTTTCGCGGAGAACGACCGGGTACGCTGGATACGCGCTTCGAGGGCCGGACCACCCCGGGGCGCCAGGGGCGCGAGCGGCGCGAGGGGACCCCAGGGGGCGGAAGGCATACGAACGTATGGACAGCGAGCGGGGCGGTGGCCGCCGCGGACGGGTTGTCGACTGGTTCGAGACGAACCCCGACCTGCCCCATCTGTTCGCATGGATCTCCGAACTGGTCCACGTCCACGGGTACGCACCCGAGGACCTCGTCGTGATCGCCCGTGCCGAGCTCGACCGGCGTGAGACGGCCGCCTTCACCGGGGGCTGGGCCGAGGCCATGTCGGAGGAACTCCCCCGGATACGCCGCGAGTACGAGAGGCGCGTCGCCGACGCCTACGCGCAGGGCCAGCGTGACGCGCGTGGAGTCCGCCGTCCGCAGCGCCGCGCCGGCGAGGGCGAGGACGGTGCCCGGGTCATCCCGCTCCCCTTCGCCCGGCTTCTCGAACCCCCCGCCGCCGTGATCCAGGCCGAGGAGCGCCTCCGACGGGAACGCGAACTGTTCGAACGGCGCCCCGCACAGCCTCCGTCGCCGGAGGAGACGAGCGAGCCGGACTCGGACATCGATGCCGACGCCGAGCGCGACCCCGGGCTCGAACACGCCACCGCGCCGGGGGGCGACGAGGAGCCGCCCCGCCCGCGCGCCGAGGAGTCCGAACTCGAACCGGACGTCCTCCTGACCGCCCAGGAGTTGCGGAACCGCAGGAGCGCCCAGCCGGTACGGAAGGTGGTACGCGGCAAGGGCGGACGCCCCGTCGTGCCCCCGCTCGCCGGGGTTCCCGGACAGGCCGGGCCCGCTTCCGAGCGCCGTACCCCCGAACCCGGCGAACGGGAGACGCGCGGGCGCGGGGGGCGACGCCTGTCGGAGCGGGCCAGGGCTCTGGAGGAGGAGATGGTCGAACGGGGAGCACAGGAACCGCCCCCGGAGCCCGCTCCCTGACGGGAACGGGCTCCGGGGGCCATGGGGGAAGTGGCATCAGCCGAAGAACCGGGCGAGCGCATGGGGGGAAACCGTCTCGTCGACGGCCTCCTCCCCGGAGTCCTCGCCCCGCTCCTCCTCCCCCTCCTCGTCGGCGCCACCCGGCCGCGGCACGGGTTTCGGCGCTTCCGGCGGGTCGTCGTCCTCGCCCGTGTTGACACAGGCGAACATCCAGTTGGCGACGGCCAGATGGTCCACCGCGGCCGCCAGCAGATGGTCGTTGACCGACCACTCGGCGGCCTCGCCGTGGAGCTCGCGCTGGACCGCGCTGTCCCGCGGCAGATGTTTGATCAGCAGCATGACCCGCCGGCTGGAGAGCTCGCCGCGGTGCCAGTCGAGGAGATCGGTGCCGTAGTAGCGGAGGAAGTCCGCCTCAAGGGCCTCGGCGTGTTCATCGACGAACTCGACGAGGCTCAGTCTTCCCCCAGGCCGAGCCCGGTCTCCTTGCCGTAGGCCTCCAGGATGGCGGCGATGTCCTGCATGGTGATCTCGTGCTGCTCGAAGCGGGCGAACTGCTCCTCACCCATCAGGAGTGCGAGCAGGCCGTCCACGTCGTTGTCGTCGAGCTTGCGCAGCCCCTTGGCGGTGGCGCGGCTGAGCTCGGTCGGAAGGGTGTAGGTCTCGCCGTCCAGCTCGAAGGACCACTTGCGGCCGTGGGCCTCCTGTCGCTGGGCGCGGGCGGCGTTGACGTCGAAACGGGCCATGGTGATGCGTACTCCTTGTTCGAGTGAGAGAAGAGGAGAGGGGCCGGGGCGGGACGGCGTCGGCCGTCCCGCCCCGGGCGGGGGTGGATCAGGCACCCGTGCCGTACTGGTTGTCCTTCATGAGGAAGGTGGCCAGCGGCTTGCCGGCGCCGTTCGACATGGCGGAGAAGGTGATGCCCAGCGTGGACGCCGCCTTACGGGCCAGCTTGATGTCGTCGGAGGCGGTGACCTGGCCGCGCGGGATGACGAAGCGGTACGTGACCGCGGTGCCACCGGCCTTGGCGTCGGTGAACTCCAGGCCGAGGGCGCGCACGTCCGCGTACGGACGCTCGGCGATCTCGTACTTGAAGATCTCCGTCGACGTGGCCGGATCGGCCTCGACCTTGCCGCCGCCCATGAAGAACGGCAGCGTGTCCTCGTTGAACTGCAGCATGGAGAACTTCAGCGAGAGGTCACGGGCCGAGTAGATGTAGTGGACCGGGGAGACCGACTGCCACGAGTCGATGGCCTCCAGCTTGTCCTTCTTGGAGAAGGTGACGCCGTCACCGGTGGTGTAGCCGAGGTCGGTCCAGTCCTTCCAGTCGGTGGTGGCGTCGGCACCGAAGGCCGGGACGTTGGTGTCGGCCTTGGCGACGTAGAGCTTGCCTACGCCGGCGACGCGGATCTCGGCGGAGTTGTTTCCTGCCATGGTGGGTTTCTCCTTGTGATGGGGTGAGGGCGCCGCCCCGGGCGTCGGGCCCGGGTACGGCAAAGGCCCCGCCGAACGGCGAGGCCTGGTCTGTGGGGTGAGCGTCCGTCAGAGACTCCGAAGTGGGCTCAGAAGACGGTCAGGGAGAGGCGGATCACGCACAGGTAGCGGTTGGCGCCCCGGTAGAGGTAGTCGGGCAGCCAGCGCGGCCCGTCCTGCTCCTCCGCGTCCTGGACGAGGTTGCTGCCGATCTGCTTGCCGATGGTGGCGAGCAGTGCGCGCCGGGCCGCGTTGGCGAGGGTGTGGGCGGCGGTCTTGCTCGGCCCGTACACCTCGAACTCGATCAGCGGCATGTCGACGTGCAGATCGCCGATCCAGGCACCGCCGCGCCGGTTCACGAGGACCGCGCTCTGGGTGCCGTCGAAGCCGCTCGGCGGATTGACGGCGACGATGGCGCCGGCCAGGGCCGGGTCGGCCTTGAGGACGTCGACGACCAGCTTCTCGACGTCTGGGAAAGCACTCGGGGGAGTGGTCATGACGGTTCTCCTCGGAGGGGGTGCGGGACAGGGTGCCGTCCGGGGCGCTCGACGCGGGGAAGGGGGGAGGGGGCGCGGAGCGCACCCGGACGACGAACGGCGAAGCCGTGTCCCGTTGTTCGGGCACAGCTCCGCCGCTGCACCAACTGTGACAGAGAGCGTGCGCGCACGCAACTAGTTCGGGGGGCGGATGCGCGGAGTGGTCCGCCCGGCCGTTCGACACGGGACCGATCCGCTCCCCTCCACCCCTTCCTCGCAACATGACGAAGCGCCCCGCGTCCGGATCGGACGCGGGGCGCTGAGGGTCGAGCGGGAAGGTCAGGCGGTACGCGGGCGGCGGCGGGCCAGGCGTTCGGCGGCGAAGACGTCCTCCAGGCGGAAGAGCTGCGCCCTCCCCGCCTTGCCGACGGCCTTCAGATGGCCCAGCTGGACCCACTTGCGAATCGTGGCCGGAGCGACCCCCGCCTCCTCGGCGGCGAGCGGGCCCGGGATCAGGACGGGCGGCGGCAGGGACGTCAGCACGGGCTCTCCTCCATCGCCGCGGCGATCTCCTCGGTCAGGGCGCCCGAAGCGTCCGCCAGCTCGTCCCACCGCTCCTGCGGCCACAGGTGGCGGTACGAAGGGTCGTCCTGGCAGCCGCACTCCTCGTCGGTACAGGTGCACGCCGGGTTCACGCACAGCACCGCCCGCCGGTCCGGGAAGGCCCGCAGCGACACCGAGTCGCACCAGGGGCAGCGCCCCGACACCCGTACGACCGTCTCCGCGTCGCCGAGCGTGCGGGCGCACCGGCGGGCCATCCGGCGCAGCTCGTCGCGCATGTGACGGGCCAGGTCGGGGTGGGCCGCGACGTCGTCGAGGAGCGCGAACGTCCGCCGCAGCCGTTCGACGACCGGGGCCCGGCCGGGGCGGGGCAGGCCGAGCCGGGCGCGTACCGCCTCCTCCAGCTCCACCACGCCGTCGGTGATGTCGCGGATGGCGTCGGACACGTGCAGGCGGATCGGCGCGGCACCGTGACCGGGGACGGCGAGACCGTGCCGCTGCTGGAGGAGCAGCGCCTCGCGGCGCTCCTCGCGGATCAGCTCGTCGCGGCCGGAGTGGGGCGCGGTGGGCGCGGACCCGGCCGGGCCGCGGCGACCGGGCGCCAGTTCCTCGGTGAGCTCGGGGAGCTGTCGTGCGAGGGAGGCGGTCCACAGCGTGATGTCGCGGAGGACGAGCTCGACGGTGCGGTCAGCCACGGCGACCGCTCCCGGCCGAAGCGACGATCGGCGTCACGGCGGGCACGGCGGGCACGGCGGGCACGGCAGGCACAGGAGGCACGGCAGGCACGGCGTCCGGGGTGACGCCCGACGAGGCGGCCTGCGCGGCGGTCGGCGTGGCGATGCGGGGCACGGCCTGCGCGACGATCGGAGGGGCGATCCGGGGCACGGTCGGCGCGGCGGTCGGCGTGGCGATCCGGGGCACGGCCTGCGCGGCGGTCGGCGTGGCGATCCGGGGCACGGTCGGCGCGGCGGCCCGCGTCATGCCGGAGGCGGCGCCCTGTGTGACGGCAGCCGCGGCAACCCGTGCCCCGCCCGACGCGACGGCGCGCGGCACGGTCCGCGTCGCCGTCGGCGTCGCGGCGACCGCCCTGGTCACGCGCGCGGCGTCCGCCGGGCGGCCGTTGCGCCACAGCCGGCCCGCGCAGACGCCGTCGAAATAGCTCTCGGCGGGCGCCACCGCCGCCTCGCACTCGCGGCGGACGGGGCAGACGGCGCAGGCGCGCAGCGCCGGGGCCGCGTGCTGGGCGCGGCGGGCGAAGACGACGGACGGGGGCAGGCCGGCGCACGCGGCGGCGGCCTGCCAGGGGGAGGAGTCGGTGAGGAGCAAGGTGGTTCTCCACGGTCCGGGGCCACCCAGGGCGTCCCATGGGGCTGATGGGGCCCATGGGACTCAGGAGGCCGACGAGTGCGGCGGCGAGCTAGAGTCGCATGTTGCGTGCGAGCGCGCAACAACCTTCGTGAAGCACCTTCACCGGTTTGACACGGTTGCGCTGCCGAAACTACGTAATTCCTTGCGCGCAAGCACGCTAGAGTTGGCCGCCTGGAGGAGTGGAGTGAGGAGCGTTACATGACCACTCATGGGCTGGACGAATTCGCGGGCTGGGTCGAGCGGCTGATGCGCGAACGCGGGTACGACATCGACAGCCCGCGCGGCGGCGGGAAGTCCCGGATCGCGGACGAGGCCGGCGTGCATCGCGCGGCCGTGACCCGACTGCTGCAGCGGCAGAGCATGCCCGACCTGGAGACCATGCGCAGGATCGCCCCGCTGCTCGGGGTGTCCGTCCGCGACATGCTCATCCGGTCGGGGCGCGTGACCCCGGAGGAGCTGCCGCTGGCGGAGGATCTTCTCCCGCCGAACGACTGGCAGCCGTCGATGGAGGACTTCGCGCGCTGGCTCGGGGTCCCCGACGAGCGGCTCGGCGTCTTCACCAAGGTGGTGAACGAGTTCCTCGAGACCGACGGCGCGGACGCGGACGGCGACGAACAGACCGATCCCGGGCGTGCCGCGAGGGAGTGAGCGGTGGCCCGCCGAGCGGGCCGCCGCCGGGAAGTGCCAGGGGGAGCCGGGGTGATGACGCCCCGGCTCCCCTGTGTGTCGGACGCCCGCGTTCTCCGAGGTCGGCCCGGGCTTCGGCCGGGCCCCGGTGCGCGCGGGCATTTGTTTTGACCGGAGTCCATGCGATAGGTACGCTCAGACCTTGTGCCTGGGGTGTGCCTGGGCTCGTGTGCGTGTCCTCAACCGCACCGCGAGTTCGAGTACGGCCACCGCAATCTGCGCTTTTTCGCCCTCGGCGGAGGTCCGCAGTATTCGACACACCCGACCGCGTGGGTCGGCGCAGTGTTCCAGGTTAGTTTTACGACGGCACACAGAAACCGGAGAAGTAGTGCCTACGATCCAGCAGCTGGTCCGGAAGGGCCGGCAGGACAAGGTCGAGAAGAACAAGACGCCCGCACTCGAGGGTTCCCCTCAGCGCCGCGGCGTCTGCACGCGTGTGTTCACGACCACCCCGAAGAAGCCGAACTCGGCCCTCCGTAAGGTCGCGCGTGTGCGTCTGACCTCCGGCATCGAGGTCACGGCCTACATCCCGGGTGAGGGTCACAACCTGCAGGAGCACTCCATCGTGCTCGTGCGCGGTGGCCGTGTGAAGGACCTGCCGGGTGTTCGTTACAAGATCATCCGCGGTTCCCTCGACACGCAGGGCGTCAAGAACCGTAAGCAGGCTCGCAGCCGCTACGGCGCCAAGAAGGAGAAGTAAGAATGCCTCGTAAGGGCCCCGCCCCGAAGCGCCCGGTCATCATCGACCCGGTCTACAGCTCTCCTCTTGTCACCTCGCTGATCAACAAGATCCTGCTGGACGGCAAGCGCTCCACCGCCGAGCGCATCGTCTACGGCGCCATGGAAGGCCTCCGCGAGAAGACCGGCAACGACCCGGTCATCACGCTGAAGCGTGCCCTCGAGAACGTGAAGCCGTCCCTCGAGGTCAAGTCCCGCCGTGTCGGTGGCGCCACCTACCAGGTGCCGATCGAGGTCAAGCCCGGTCGCGCCTCCACCCTCGCGCTCCGCTGGCTCGTGGGTTACTCCCGCGCCCGTCGCGAGAAGACCATGACCGAGCGCCTCATGAACGAGCTTCTCGACGCCTCCAACGGCCTCGGTGCTTCGGTCAAGAAGCGTGAGGACACGCACAAGATGGCCGAGTCCAACAAGGCCTTCGCGCACTACCGCTGGTAGTCGCAACCCACATCGAGACCGAGAGAAGACTGAGCCGATATGGCTACCACTTCGCTTGACCTGGCCAAGGTGCGCAACATCGGCATCATGGCCCACATCGACGCGGGCAAGACGACCACCACCGAGCGAATCCTGTTCTACACCGGTGTCTCGTACAAGATCGGTGAAGTCCACGACGGCGCTGCCACGATGGACTGGATGGAGCAGGAGCAGGAGCGCGGCATCACGATCACGTCCGCCGCGACGACCTGCCACTGGCCGCTCGAGGACGTCGACCACACCATCAACATCATCGACACCCCGGGCCACGTCGACTTCACCGTCGAGGTGGAGCGTTCGCTGCGCGTGCTCGACGGTGCGGTGACGGTGTTCGACGGCGTCGCCGGTGTTGAGCCCCAGTCCGAGACTGTCTGGCGTCAGGCGGACCGCTACGGCGTTCCGCGTATCTGCTTCGTCAACAAGCTCGACCGTACGGGCGCCGAGTTCCACCGCTGCGTCGACATGATCGTGGACCGCCTCGGCGCCGTCCCGATCGTCATGCAGCTCCCCATCGGTGCCGAGATGGACTTCCAGGGTGTCGTGGACCTCGTCCGCATGAAGGCCCTGGTCTGGTCCGCGGAAGCGACCAAGGGCGAGATGTACGACGTCGTCGACATCCCCGCCTCGCACACCGAGGCCGCTGAAGAGTGGCGCGGCAAGCTGGTCGAGACCGTCGCGGAGAACGACGAAGAGATCATGGAGCTCTTCCTCGAGGGCCAGGAGCCCACCGAGGAGCAGCTGTACGCCGCGATCCGTCGTATCACCATCGCCTCCGGCAAGGGTGGCGGCGAGAAGACGATCACCCCCGTCTTCTGTGGCACCGCGTTCAAGAACAAGGGTGTTCAGCCCCTGCTCGACGCGGTCGTGCGCTACCTCCCCTCCCCCCTGGACGTCGAGGCCATCGAGGGCCACGACGTCAAGGACGCCGAGGTTGTCGTCAAGCGCAAGCCGTCGGAGGAGGAGCCCCTTTCGGCGCTCGCCTTCAAGATCGCGAGCGACCCGCACCTCGGCAAGCTCACCTTCGTCCGGATCTACTCCGGTCGCCTGGAGGCCGGCACCTCGGTGCTGAACTCCGTCAAGGGCAAGAAGGAGCGCATCGGCAAGATCTACCGCATGCACGCGAACAAGCGTGAGGAGATCGACTCGGTGGGCGCCGGCGACATCGTCGCCGTCATGGGCCTCAAGCAGACCACCACCGGTGAGACGCTGTGCGACGAGAAGAACCCGGTCATCCTGGAGTCCATGGACTTCCCGGCGCCGGTCATTCAGGTCGCCATCGAGCCCAAGTCCAAGGGTGACCAGGAGAAGCTGGGTGTCGCCATCCAGCGTCTCGCGGAGGAGGACCCCTCCTTCCAGGTCCACTCGGACGAGGAGACCGGCCAGACCATCATCGGTGGTATGGGCGAGCTTCACCTCGACATCCTCGTCGACCGTATGCGTCGCGAGTTCAAGGTCGAGGCGAACGTCGGCAAGCCGCAGGTCGCGTACCGCGAGACGATCCGCAAGGCCGTCGAGCGCGTGGACTTCACCCACAAGAAGCAGACCGGTGGTACCGGTCAGTTCGCCAAGGTGCAGATCGCGATCGAGCCCATCGAGGGCGGCGACGCCTCGTACGAGTTCGTGAACAAGGTCACCGGTGGCCGCATCCCGAAGGAGTACATCCCTTCGGTCGACGCCGGTGCGCAGGAGGCCATGCAGTTCGGCATCCTGGCCGGCTACGAGATGACTGGCGTCCGCGTCATCCTTCTCGACGGTGCCTACCACGAGGTCGACTCCTCCGAGCTCGCCTTCAAGATCGCCGGTTCGCAGGCCTTCAAGGAGGCCGCGCGCAAGGCTTCCCCCGTCATCCTTGAGCCGATGATGGCCGTTGAGGTCGTCACGCCCGAGGACTACATGGGTGAGGTCATCGGTGACATCAACTCCCGCCGTGGTCAGATCCAGGCCATGGAGGAGCGCAGCGGCGCTCGCGTCGTGAAGGGCCTCGTGCCGCTTTCGGAGATGTTCGGCTACGTCGGAGACCTCCGCAGCAAGACCTCGGGTCGCGCAAGCTACTCGATGCAGTTCGACTCCTACGCCGAGGTTCCGCGGAACGTCGCCGAGGAGATCATCGCGAAGGCCAAGGGCGAGTAACTCTCCCAAGTTCACGCTTTAGGCTTGACCCAGTCGCCGGGGCTCATCCCCGTAACCCGAGGAATCGGGCCCCGGCGCCTGGCATCCCAGCAAAGATCACCTGGCGCCGATGAAGCAAGGCGTTCAGAACCACTCCAGGAGGACCCCCGTGGCGAAGGCGAAGTTCGAGCGGACTAAGCCGCACGTCAACATCGGCACCATCGGTCACATCGACCACGGTAAGACGACCCTCACGGCCGCCATTACCAAGGTGCTGCACGACGCGTACCCGGACCTGAACGAGGCCTCGGCCTTCGACCAGATCGACAAGGCTCCTGAGGAGCGCCAGCGCGGTATCACCATCTCCATCGCGCACGTCGAGTACCAGACCGAGTCGCGTCACTACGCCCACGTCGACTGCCCCGGTCACGCGGACTACATCAAGAACATGATCACGGGTGCGGCGCAGATGGACGGCGCCATCCTCGTGGTCGCCGCCACCGACGGCCCGATGCCGCAGACCAAGGAGCACGTGCTCCTGGCCCGCCAGGTCGGCGTTCCGTACATCGTCGTCGCCCTGAACAAGGCCGACATGGTGGACGACGAGGAGATCCTGGAGCTCGTCGAGCTCGAGGTGCGTGAGCTCCTCTCCGAGTACGAGTTCCCGGGCGACGACCTGCCGGTCGTCAAGGTCTCGGCGCTCAAGGCGCTCGAGGGCGACAAGGAGTGGGGCCAGTCGGTCCTGAACCTGATGGCCGCCGTCGACGAGGCGATCCCGCAGCCCGAGCGTGACGTCGACAAGCCGTTCCTGATGCCGATCGAGGACGTCTTCACGATCACCGGTCGTGGCACCGTCGTCACCGGCCGTATCGAGCGTGGTGTCCTCAAGGTCAACGAGACCGTCGACATCGTCGGTATCAAGCAGGAGAAGACCACCACCACGGTCACCGGCATCGAGATGTTCCGCAAGCTGCTCGACGAGGGCCAGGCCGGTGAGAACGTCGGTCTGCTCCTCCGTGGCATCAAGCGCGAGGACGTCGAGCGCGGCCAGGTCATCATCAAGCCCGGTTCGGTCACGCCGCACACCGAGTTCGAGGCCCAGGCCTACATCCTGTCGAAGGACGAGGGTGGCCGTCACACCCCGTTCTTCAACAACTACCGCCCGCAGTTCTACTTCCGTACCACGGACGTGACCGGCGTCGTGACCCTCCCCGAGGGCACCGAGATGGTCATGCCGGGCGACAACACCTCCATGACCGTCGAGCTGATCCAGCCCGTCGCCATGGAGGAGGGCCTGAAGTTCGCCATCCGTGAGGGTGGCCGGACCGTGGGCGCCGGCCAGGTCACCAAGATCAACAAGTAATTGTTGGTTTGACCTGAGCCGCTCCTGACGGAGCGTCAAACGAGGCCCCCGTCCCGCCGTTCTCGGCGGGACGGGGGTCTTCGTCATTCCCGTACCCCAGTGACGGGCATGTCCGCGGCGGCCAGTAGCATTCGGCCGGTTGGCTGTGTCATGTCCATCAAGGGGTGGAGACAACTTGAGATCGGGACGTCGAGCACGACGTACGGCGGCGGCGCGCGTGCGTCGCACGGCTATAGGGACGGCCGTAGGTGTCCTCGCGGTACTGGGTTTCCAGGCGGCCGCGAACGGGGCGGTATTCGGGACCGAGGAGAACAACGGGGCAGCGGCGTACAGCGACGCCGGGAAGCAGGACGGCCCGGTCAAGAGCGAGGTGCACAAGCTCGCGCTGACCGACAAGGGCCACGGCGAGGCCGTTCTTTCGCAGCGCGACACCGAGCGGTTCGGCCTCCTGGGCGTGTCCTGGGCGGACCCCGAGGCGAAGATCAAGGGCACGATCCAGGCCCGGACCCGCAGCGCCGAGACCGGCGAGTGGACCGAGTGGCTGGACCTGGAGCCGTACCCCGCGCTGCTCGACGGCAAGCGCGCGGGAGCCCGTGGCTCCACCGAACCCATCTGGGTGGGCGCCTCCGACGGCGCCGAGGTGCGGGTGAGCGACGGGGCGGCCAACGGCACGCTCCCGGCCGGCCTCCGCCTGGACCTGGTCGACCCGGGCTCCACGCAGGAGAGCGGCGACCTCGCCGCCGAACCGGTCGCGTTCTCGACCGACGTGCCTCCGACGACGCCGGGCCCCGCTTCGACGGCGCCCCAGCCGACGGTCGTCAGCCGCGCCGCGTGGGGCGCGGACGAGAGCCTGAACAACGAGGGGCCGGTCTATCTGCCCGGCGGCAAGATCAAGGCCATCTTCGTGCACCACACCACGGACGCCGACTACGACTGCGCGCAGTCCGCGGCCGTCGTCCGGGCCATTCACGTCTACCACGTGAAGTCGAACGGCTGGCGCGACCTCGGCTACAACTTCCTCGTCGACAAGTGCGGCAAGATCTTCGAAGGCCGGCAGGGCGGCATCGACCAGCCGGTGCAGGGCGCGCACACCTACGGCTGGAACTCCGAGTCGACCAGCGTGTCGATCATCGGTGACTACACCGAGCAGGCCGCGTCGAGCGCCGCGCTGGCGTCGGCCTCGCGCGTGGCCGCGTACAAGCTCGGCCAGTACGGCGTCGACCCGGGCGGCAAGGCCACGCTGACGGCGGGCGCCACGCAGAAGAACTACTTCGGCACCTCGTTCACGCAGGGCCAGACGTACACGTTCGACGCGATCTCCGGGCACCGCAACGGCTTCAACACCCAGTGCCCGGGCAACATGCTCTACCCGCAGCTGCCCACCATCCGCAGCTACGCCACCGGCACCGCCGCCAACCTGAAGATCGACTCGATGGGCGGCGGCGCGACCCAGGCCGGCACCGGCTACGAGACGCCCGGACCGCTGACGGTCAACTGGTCCACCAGCACGCCGAACAACCTCCTCCACAAGTTCGAGCTGCTGGTCGACGGCCAGGTGGCCACGTGGGGCTGGGGTCACATCCGGTCCGCGTCCACGACGCTCTCCGGCTACGGCGACCACCAGGTCGCCGTCCGCGCCACGCACACGTCCGGCAGGACCACCACGACCCCCGCGGTCAAGGTGACCGTGCCCGGACCGAAGACCTTCACGCCCGTCACGCCCAAGCGACTGATGGACACGCGCGCGGGTCTGGGCGTGCCCAAGGCCAAGCTCGGTCCGACCGGTGTGGTGACCCTTCAGGTCACCGGCGCCAACGGCATCCCGGCCACGGGTGTCGGCGCCGTCGTCCTGAACGTGACCGCGACCGCCCCGACCGCGACGAGCTTCGTGTCGGTCTACCCGAACGGCACGACCCGTACGAGCGCGTCGAACCTGAACTTCACCGCCGGCAAGACGATTCCGAACCTGGTCACCGTCCCCGTCGTGAACGGCAAGGTCAGCTTCTACAACCACGCGGGCACGGTCGACCTCATCGCCGACATCACCGGCTACTACACGACCGACACCGCCGGCTCCACCCACGTCAACCACGGTCCGTTGCGCCTCATGGACACGCGCTCCGGCCTGGGCGTGCCCAAGGCCAAGGTCGGCCCGGCCGGCGTCGTGACCCTGCCGGTGAGCGGAGTCCAGGGCGTCCCGGAGACCGGCGTGACCGCCGTGGTCCTGAACGTGACCGCGACCGCCCCGACGGCGTCGAGCTTCGTGTCGGTCTACCCGAACGGCACGACCCGTACGAGCGCGTCGAACCTGAACTTCACCGCCGGCCAGACGATCCCGAACCTCGTGATCGTCCCGGTCGTCGACGGCAAGGTCAGCTTCTACAACCACGCGGGCACGGTCGACCTCATCGCCGACATCACCGGCTACTTCACCTCCGGTGGCGAGGGCGCGTCCCACATCAACCTCGGTCCGAAGCGGCTGATGGACACCCGCTCCGGCCTCGGTGTCGCCAAGGCCCCGGTCGGCGGCGACAGTGTCGTGACGCTGTCGGTCGCGGGCGTCCAGGGTGTTCCGGCCACGGGCGTGACCGCCGTGGTCCTGAACGTGACGGCCACGAACCCGACGGCGTCGAGCTTCGTGTCCGTCTACCCGGACGGCACGACCCGTACGAGCGCGTCGAACCTGAACTTCGTGGCGGGCCAGACGATCCCGAACCTGGTCGTCGTCCCGGTCGTGAACGGCAAGGTCAGCTTCTACAACAGGTCGGGTTCGGTGGATCTGCTCGCCGACATCACCGGCTACTTCACCAAGTGAAGCGAGTGACAGCGGTGACCTGAGCGCCTCGGCGCCGGGTCCGGGCCCGTCTCCCTCATCGAGGGAGGCGGGCCCTTTCCGTCGGCCGCCACAGCCACGGACGGCCGTCGGCGCCGAGACCGACAGCGGCCGCGCCGTGGAGCGCGGCGTTCCCGACGGCGGCGACCCCCTGCGTACGGGTGTGCGTGCGCCCGCCGCGGCGCAGCTGGAAGCGCCCGCGCAGGTCCCGGCCCAGGAACACCGTCTCGCCGTCGACGAGCCGCGCTGCGACGGCGCCGTACCCGTCGAAGGAGACGTCCTGCCCGGCCCTCAGCAGGGCGGCGGCGGCCGGTTCGCGGTAGTACACGTCGACGCCGCCGCTGCCGGGGACGGCGGCGACGGGATCTCCGGCGAGGGGCAGCGGGTCGGTGAGCGCGCCGTCGATCCAGTGCTGGACGGACTTCCGGCCCGCCGCCAGGAGGTGGACGCGCCCGGCGCCGTCGACGAGGGCGGTCAGCCCGTCCTGCACCTCCACCTCTCCTTCGAGGGACTGCCAGGGGCTCCAGGAGCCGGCGGTGTCCCGTACCCGCGTCGCCACACCCTTGTCGGCGTCGCGTACGAAGAGATGGACCCGGCCGTCGGGAGCGGTCACGGCCACCGGCACACCGATGCGGCGCCCCCGGTCGTCGCCGCGCTCCGGATTGCCCAGGCCGCGCCAGGCGAGGAAGGGGCCGCCGGGGGAGCGCTGCTCCAGGAGCACGACCTCGCGCCTGTTCGGGCCGCCGTGACCGCCGAGCGAGGCGAAGCGCACCCCGAGGAGCAGCACACGGCCGTCGGGGAGCACCGCTGAGCCCAGCTCCGGCACGAGCGGGCCGCCGCCGAGGTCCTCCGGATCGCCCCAGAGGCCGGAGCCCTTCTCCGTCTCCCGCCAGCGGACCGCGCGCAGCCCGAGCACTCCATGGGCGACGAGCCGCCCGTCGGGCTCCGCGACGACGGCGGGGCCGGCGCCGGGCCAGCGGTAGTGCGTGGACCGCACCCAGCCCTTCTTGTTGGTGAGGGGGCGGTCGCCGCCGACGCCGTAGTCGCCGCATCCTGAGGGGTCGCCGCACTGCCAGGAGGGATCGCCGCCGTACGGGACGAGGTGCGCGGCCTTCTCCTGGAGGACCTGCGGGGGGAGGTTCTTGGGCCAGTGGCGGTTGTAGTAGCCGCGGAAGGCGTTCGCCGTGAACGCCGGTACGGCCGCGCCGTCCCGCGTGGACTCCGCGACCCAGCGGATCAGCGCGGCCCAGGAGAAGCAGGCGACGGCGGTGTGGTCGCCGTGGTCGGAGTAGCCGGGCTGCTCGCTGTCCCGCTTGCGGGTCGCCTCGTCGCTGAGCTGGATGTCCGGGTCCGGGTCGAGGGTCTGGACGACCGTCGGCCGGTACCGCTCCAGGAGGCCGACGAGGACGTCGATCAGCTGGTCGTGGTCGTAGGTGTCCGAGCGGCCGACGGGGGAGCCGGCGGAGACGTGGGTCCGCAGTTCGAGGGCCCGGTCGTGCCACAGCGCGGGCAGGGCCATGTACCGCCGGGAGCTGTGCATGGGCAGGTTGAGGAAGATCAGCTCGACCCGGCGGCCGCCGTGGGTGAGCGTGTTGATCTCGGCCCGTCGTCCACCGCGCAGGGTGATGACGTCCTTCTGCCAGGGCGTGAACCGGTCGAGCCCGACGGCCTCGGCGTACGCCTGCCGCAGGCCCTGGTGACGGGCGGCGGAGTAGGCGGCCTTGTCCGGCGCCGTCTCCGGCATCCCCTTGATCCAGTTCCTGCCGGTGTGCTCGCCCGCGGTGACGTACACGGAGGCGAGGGGGACACCGGCGTCGAGCATGCGCTGGGTGTCCGGGTTCATGAAGTACAGGTCGTCGTCCGGATGCGCGGCGAACTGCACGAGCTGCGCGCGCGCCGAATCGGCGATCGCCTTGCCCGGCGCGGGATCGGCGGTCGGGCCGGTGCGGCGGGGCGCTGGGACGGAACACCCGGCGAGGGCGGCCACCGCGACGGCGGCCGCGAGCATGCCGCGCCGCCGGGGCCGGAAGGTCACGGAAACGGATCTGTCGTCCACTGCTGGTGGTTCTCCCGCGCTGCGTACCGGTCCCTGAGCGCCTTGGTAGACGGATTTCCGGTACCGGAGGTTGTGCGGGAAGTCGCACGTCCGACGGATTCATTCAGGGTCGGGTGCGGACCACCGCACCTCGCCCGTCCCGAGCCGCACCCTCGCCCGCACGCGCATCGGCCCGTCGCCCCGGCGCGAGAGCAGGACCAGCTCGGTGACCCGCGCCGTCACCGCCCCGAGCAGCGCGTCGGCCTTCGACGCGAGGCGGTGCGGGTCCCGCGTGCGGCCGAGGGAGAGGTGCGGGGTGAAGCCTCCGCCCCGGTGGCCTCCGCAGAGGGGGAAGCGGCTCTCCAGGGCGTCCCGCAGCCGGACCCAGGGCTCCTCTCCGGCCGCCGCGGGATCGAGCCAGACCGTGGCGTCCTCGCGATGGCCGAACCAGTGCACGCCCTCCAGCCGGGCCCTGAACGGCGGCGACCCGGCCGCGGCCACGGCCACCAGCGGGGCCGCCCTCCGGAACTCGGGCTCCGGGACGAACCCGAAGAGCACGTTGACGTGCGGCGGCCAGCGGTGGATCTGGCGGTCGTGCTCGCGGCGGATGTGCTGGATCGGGGGCCACAGCTCGGACGGCGGGATCCAGGCCACGGCCGTACGGTTCGTCGGCGCGACGGCCAGGATCTCCGTGGGGTCGGCCACCCCCTCCCGTCCGACGCCCGCCCCCTCCCGCTCGTCGGCCACCGCCTCACCGAGCCGGTGCACCCACTCCCGCCCCGCGGCCACCGCCTCACCGAGCCGGTCCACCCCTGTCGCCCGGTCCCAGACGACCTCACCGTCGACCTCGAAGAACACCACCCGGTGCCAGGGGATCTCCCCACCCGGTACGAAGTCGGGCAACGCCATCCGCTTCGGCGCCGCCCCGCGCTCGGCGATCCCCATCACGAAGCGCTCCGGATCGAGGCGGGGATCCCACAGCACCCGGTGGTAGATCTCGTCACTCGTGTGCACGCCGTGCGACTGCCCGAAGCACGGCGCCCCAGTCCCCAGGACCGGACGGGGTCGTGGTCAGGGGTTCGCCGTCAGGGTCTCGTCGGCAGTGCCCGGAGGAGGGTCAGCTCGCGGAGGTGCGAGGTGTCCAGCTCGGCCAGGGAGGCGGTGACGCCGTCCAGGAGGACGACCTGACCGTTGTTGTTGTGGGCGTAGACGAGGTTTCCGGTCGCCTCCTGACCGTCGGCCTCACGGCGTACCCACCCGGCTGCGGGAGGGCCCGGCAGGACAGCAAGTCAGGCCGTGTCGGTCTCGTACACCGGGCGCGGCACGGCGAGCTCGACGAGCCCGCCG
Organism: Streptomyces sp. NPDC006551; assembly: GCF_040611675.1. NCBI lineage: Bacteria > Bacillati > Actinomycetota > Actinomycetes > Kitasatosporales > Streptomycetaceae > Streptomyces > Streptomyces sp. NPDC006551. Next base: position 469,291 of record NZ_JBEXOT010000001.1, on the reverse strand, counting down.
TAGACCGCGCGGAGCCAGGCGGTCGCCTGGTGGGTGGGGTGCGGCGCCCCGGCCTGGGCCGGGTGCGCCTCGGTCTCCATGCGTTTCACCTCGGTACGCAGTCCCAGGCTTGGCTCAGGGTGCGGATGCGGTCGCGGTATTCCAGTACCTCGGTCCACTCGTGCAGCCAGTAGCGGGTGCCGTGTTCGGCCCCGGCGAACGCGCCGGCGAGGGCGGCGATGGAGTCGGAATCCCCTGACGAGTGCGCTCCTCGCATGATCGATCCGCGGGCATCGCCGTTGACGAGGAGGAAGCAGTACAGGGCCGCTGCCAGGGCTTCCTCGGCGACCCAGCCGGGTCCGACGGCCTCGCTGGGGTCCCTGTCCACGGTCGGCTCGCGCAGGGCCTCGGTCACCTTGTCCAGGGCGCGCAGGCATTCGTCCCACCCGAACGCGATGTACGACGCGGGGTCCGGAGACCCTGCCTTGCGCCACAGGTCTCCGAGCCAGTCGGAGTGATAGTTGCGCCGCGACTCCTGGGCGTACGCGCGCAGTTGGGGAAGGAGATCGTCCATGGCGCCGTGGAGGATGAGCCAGACGGCATGGGCTGTCAGATCACTCGCGGCGAGCGCGGTCGGGTGGCCGTGCGTCATGGCTGCCTGGAGCTGTGCGACGCCCGAGCGCTGCTCGGCTGTCAGGCCGGGTACGAGGGCGACCGGGGCCACGCGCATGTTCGCGCCACAGCCCTTGGAGCACATGACCGTGGCGTCCTGCCAGGGGAGGCCACGTTCCAGGGCGGCGCAGGCGTTCAGGCAGGTCTGACCAGGTGCGCGGTTGTTGTCCGGGGAGCGCAGCCAGGCGACGAGGTGCCGGCGCAGGGCAGGCTCGACCTGGGCAGGGGTGACGGACTGTGCTGCTCCCCAGGCCCCTTCTGTCTCCCGGGGACTCGTGGTGATGTCCGCCAGGGCTTCCCCGACGGCCAGCGTCATCGGGGTGTCATCGGTGACCCGCACGGCGTCGCCGCGGACGGGTTCGCTGCTTTGCGCAGCGTATTCCGGAGGTCCCCCCCGTCTGAGTCACGGGACCGTGGTCCGAGGTGTGCGGAGGGGCCGTCCGCTTGATGAAGCGGAACTGTCCCCTTTGCTCCCGGCATGTCGTGCGGGCGCGCACGAGGACGGTGCGTGCGCCGCGTGGGAGGCCGGTGGAGCGGCCGGGGAGGTCCATGCCCGGCTGTCCGGCGGCGGGGTGGGGGCGTGTCGCACCCCAGGTTTGATCTCCGTCACGTCCGGGGTACTCTCTTCGGCCCGATTGGCCACCACCGCGTCCCGTATGGCAGACTGTCGGGGTTGCTCGGTTGAGTGCCGATGCTGCGCGCCTCCCGTCGGGAGGACCGGAAGCGAGTCCCACAGTACTCGTCGCTCCTTCTCAGGAGCGGACGTACGGGAATCTTCCGGGAAGCGTCAGCGGGGTGCCGACCAGGCACTCGGTGGGTGTTCTGCCCCCGGCTCGCGGTTCTGGGACCGCACCCCCTTGGTTGGGAGATCCTTAGGGATTTCTGCGTAGAGGGAGTGCGACACGCCCGACCGCGTGGGTCGGAGGCAGAGTTACGAGAACCCCCGAGTCCAGAGCGTTAACCAAGACAAAGGACTACTGAGTAGCCATGGCGGGACAGAAGATCCGCATCCGGCTCAAGGCCTACGACCACGAGGTCATCGACTCCTCGGCGAAGAAGATCGTCGAGACGGTGACGCGCACTGGTGCGTCGGTCGCGGGCCCGGTGCCGCTGCCCACTGAGAAGAACGTGTACTGCGTCATCAAGTCGCCGCACAAGTACAAGGACTCGCGCGAGCACTTCGAGATGCGCACGCACAAGCGCCTCATCGACATCCTCGACCCCACGCCGAAGACGGTTGACTCGCTCATGCGCCTCGACCTGCCGGCCGGCGTCGACATCGAGATCAAGCTCTGAGGTGACGCGCGAGATGGCTAAGAACATCAAGGGCATCCTGGGCGAGAAGCTCGGCATGACGCAGGTCTGGGACGAGAACAACCGGGTCGTCCCGGTGACCGTCGTCAAGGCCGGTCCGAATGTCGTGACCCAGGTGCGTACGAACGACATCGACGGCTACGAGTCGGTCCAGATCGCCTTCGGCGAGATCGACCCTCGCAAGGTGAACAAGCCCCTCAAGGGTCACTTCGCCAAGGCCGACGTCACCCCGCGCCGCCACCTGGTGGAGCTCCGCACCGCTGACGCCTCCGAGTACACGCTCGGCCAGGAGATCACCGCCGAGGTCTTCGAGGCCGGCGTGAAGGTCGACGTCACCGGCAAGAGCAAGGGCAAGGGCTTCGCCGGTGTCATGAAGCGTCATAACTTCCGTGGTGGCAAGGCTTCGCACGGTGCCCACCGCGTGCACCGCAAGCCTGGTTCCATCGGTGGTTGTGCCACCCCCGGCCGTGTCTTCAAGGGCATGCGCATGGCGGGTCGCATGGGCAACGAGCGGGTCACCACCCAGAACCTGACCGTCCACGCCGTTGACGCCGAGAAGGGTCTGCTGCTCATCAAGGGCGCCGTCCCCGGCCCGAACGGTGGCCTCGTCCTGGTCCGCACCGCGGCCAAGGGGGTTTGAGGAACCGATGAGCACCATTGACATCCTTTCGCCGGCAGGCGACAAGGCCGGGACCGTCGAGCTCCCCACGGAGATCTTCGGCGCCAAGATCAGCATCCCGCTGATCCACCAGGTCGTCGTCGCGCAGCTGGCCGCTGCCCGCCAGGGCACGCACAAGACCAAGAGCCGTGGCGAAGTCCGTGGCGGTGGCCGCAAGCCTTACCGCCAGAAGGGCACCGGCCGCGCGCGTCAGGGTTCGACCCGTGCGCCGCAGTTCGCCGGCGGTGGCGTCGTCCACGGCCCCGTGCCGCGTGACTACTCCCAGCGCACCCCGAAGAAGATGAAGGCCGCCGCCCTGCGCGGTGCCCTCTCCGACCGGGCGAACCACTCCCGTATCCACGTCGTCACCGGCGTGGTCGAGGGTGACATCTCCACCAAGGCCGCCAAGACGCTGTTCGGCAAGATCTCGGAGCGCAAGAACCTGCTCCTGGTCGCCGAGCGCTCGGACGAGACTGCGTGGCTCTCCGCCCGCAACCTGCCCCAGGTGCACATCCTGGAGCCGGGCCAGCTGAACACGTACGACGTGATGCGATCCGACGACGTGGTCTTCACCCAGGCCGCTCTCGAGTCCTTCGTGTCTGGCGCTGCGAAGTCGTCGGCTGCTGAGACCGAAGGGAGCGAGGCCTGATGTCCGAGGCCACGATCACCAGCAAGACCTTCACGGACCCGCGCGACGTTCTCGTCAAGCCGGTTGTCTCCGAGAAGAGCTACGCCCTGCTGGACGAGAACAAGTACACGTTCATCGTCGCGCCCGGCTCCAACAAGACCCAGATCAAGCAGGCCGTCGAGGCGGTCTTCTCGGTCAAGGTCACCGGGGTCAACACGATCAACCGCCAGGGCAAGCGCAAGCGCACCCGCACCGGTTTCGGCAAGCGCGCCAACACCAAGCGCGCCATCGTGACCCTTGCTGAGGGCGACCGTATCGACATCTTCGGCGGCCCGACCGCCTGACGGCGGTCGAGTCGTCCGGAATCGGACGAGGACTGAGAAATGGGAATCCGCAAGTACAAGCCGACTACGCCGGGCCGCCGTGGCTCCTCCGTAGCCGACTTCGTCGAGATCACGCGGTCCACGCCGGAGAAGTCGCTGGTCCGCCCCCTGCACAGCAAGGGCGGCCGTAACAACACCGGTCGTGTGACCGTCCGTCACCAGGGCGGTGGCCACAAGCGTGCCTACCGCGTGATCGACTTCCGTCGTCACGACAAGGACGGCGTGCCGGCCAAGGTCGCTCACATCGAGTACGACCCGAACCGCACCGCGCGCATCGCGCTGCTCCACTACGCGGACGGCGAGAAGCGCTACATCATCGCCCCGCGTGGCCTTTCGCAGGGCGACCGGGTCGAGAACGGCCCCGGCGCCGACATCAAGCCCGGCAACAACCTGGCCCTCCGCAACATCCCGGTCGGTACCACGATCCACGCGATCGAGCTCCGTCCCGGCGGTGGCGCCAAGTTCGCCCGTTCCGCGGGTGCCTCCGTGCAGCTGCTGGCGAAGGAGGGCACGATGGCCCACCTTCGTATGCCGTCCGGTGAGATCCGTCTCGTCGACGCCCGCTGCCGCGCCACCATCGGTGAGGTCGGCAACGCCGAGCAGTCGAACATCAACTGGGGCAAGGCCGGCCGCAAGCGCTGGCTGGGCGTTCGCCCGACCGTTCGCGGTGTGGCGATGAACCCGGTTGACCACCCGCACGGTGGTGGTGAGGGCAAGACCTCCGGTGGTCGCCACCCGGTCTCCCCGTGGGGTCAGAAGGAGGGTCGTACTCGCTCGCCGAAGAAGGCTTCGAGCAAGTACATCGTCCGCCGCCGCAAGACGAACAAGAAGCGCTAGGAGCGGGTTTAGATGCCGCGCAGTCTCAAGAAGGGACCCTTCGTTGACGGCCACCTCGTGAAGAAGGTGGACGCTCAGAACGAAGCCGGTACCAAGAACGTCATCAAGACCTGGTCCCGTCGCTCGATGATCATCCCGGCCATGCTCGGCCACACGATCGCGGTGCACAACGGCAAGACCCACATTCCGGTGTTTGTCACCGAGTCGATGGTCGGCCACAAGCTCGGCGAGTTCTCGCCGACGCGCACCTTCCGGGGTCACGTGAAGGACGACCGGAAGTCGAAGCGCCGCTAGTAGCGGGGTGGAATGACCATGACAGACACTGGAAGGACAACCATGGAAGCCAGGGCCCAGGCGCGGTACATCCGCGTCACGCCCATGAAGGCCCGCCGCGTGGTGGACCTTATCCGTGGCATGGACGCCACGGAGGCTCAGGCGGTCCTGCGTTTCGCCCCGCAGGCCGCGAGCGTGCCGGTCGGCAAGGTGCTTGACAGCGCCATTGCCAACGCCGCGCACAACTACGACCACAGTGACGCCTCTTCGCTGTACATCAGCGAGGCGTACGTGGATGAGGGCCCGACCCTGAAGCGGTTCCGTCCGCGTGCTCAGGGCCGTGCCTACCGGATCCGTAAGCGGACCAGCCACATCACTGTGGTCGTCAGCAGCAAGGAAGGAACCCGGTAATGGGCCAGAAGGTTAACCCGCATGGGTTCCGGCTCGGCATCACCACGGACTTCAAGTCCCGCTGGTACGCCGACAAGCTGTACAAGGACTACGTCAAGGAAGACGTCGCCATCCGCCGGATGATGACGTCCGGCATGGAGCGCGCCGGTATCTCGAAGGTTGAGATCGAGCGCACCCGTGACCGCGTGCGGGTGGACATCCACACCGCTCGTCCGGGCATCGTCATCGGCCGCCGTGGCGCCGAGGCCGACCGCATCCGCGGCGACCTCGAGAAGCTCACGGGCAAGCAGGTCCAGCTGAACATCCTCGAGGTCAAGAACCCCGAGATGGACGCTCAGCTGGTTGCGCAGGCCGTTGCCGAGCAGCTCTCCTCCCGCGTCTCCTTCCGTCGCGCCATGCGTAAGAGCATGCAGGGCACGATGAAGGCCGGCGCCAAGGGCATCAAGATCCAGTGCGGCGGTCGCCTCGGCGGCGCCGAGATGTCCCGCTCGGAGTTCTACCGCGAGGGCCGCGTGCCCCTGCACACGCTCCGCGCGAACGTCGACTACGGCTTCTTCGAGGCCAAGACGACCTTCGGCCGCATCGGCGTGAAGGTCTGGATCTACAAGGGCGACGTCAAGAACATCGCCGAGGTCCGCGCCGAGAACGCCGCTGCCCGCGCCGGCAACCGTCCGGCCCGCGGTGGCGCTGAGCGCCCCGCCGGCCGTGGTGGCCGCGGTGGCGAGCGTGGCGGTCGCGGTCGCAAGCCGCAGCAGTCGGCTCCTGCCGCCGAGGCCCCCAAGGCCGAGGCTGCCGCCGCTGCTCCGGCTGAGAGCACCGGAACGGAGGCCTGACCGAAATGCTGATCCCCCGTAGGGTCAAGCACCGCAAGCAGCACCACCCGAAGCGCAGCGGTATGTCCAAGGGTGGTACGCAGGTTGCGTTCGGCGAGTACGGCATTCAGGCCCTCACTCCGGCGTACGTGACCAACCGCCAGATCGAGGCGGCCCGTATCGCGATGACCCGCCACATCAAGCGTGGCGGCAAGGTCTGGATCAACATCTACCCGGACCGCCCGCTGACCAAGAAGCCTGCCGAGACCCGCATGGGTTCCGGTAAGGGTTCGCCGGAGTGGTGGATCGCGAACGTCAAGCCCGGTCGGGTGATGTTCGAGCTGTCCTACCCGAACGAGAAGATCGCGCGTGAGGCCCTGACTCGTGCCGCCCACAAGCTGCCGATGAAGTGCAAGATCGTCAAGCGCGAGGCAGGTGAGCTGTGATGTCGGCCGGTACCAAGGCGTCCGAGCTGCGCGAGCTGGGCAACGAGGAGCTTCTCAACAAGCTTCGCGAGGCCAAGGAAGAGCTGTTCAACCTCCGCTTCCAGGCGGCGACGGGCCAGCTCGAGAACCACGGTCGGCTCAAGTCCGTCCGTAAGGACATCGCCCGGATCTACACCCTGATGCGTGAGCGCGAGCTGGGCATCGAGACGGTGGAGAACGCCTGATGAGCGAGAACAATGTGACTGAGCAGAAGACCGAGCGCAACGCCCGCAAGGTCCGTGAGGGCCTGGTCGTCAGCGACAAGATGGACAAGACCGTCGTCGTCGCCGTCGAGGACCGCGTCAAGCACGCGCTGTACGGCAAGGTCATCCGCCGTACGAACAAGCTCAAGGCTCACGACGAGCAGAACGCTGCCGGCGTCGGCGACCGCGTCCTCCTGATGGAGACCCGGAAGCTGTCGGCCTCGAAGCACTGGCGCGTCGTCGAGATCCTCGAGAAGGCCAAGTAATCACTTGAAGGGGTAACCCTTCGAGTTCGTTCCGCCAGGCTCGGCAGGGGTTGAGCGATCAACCCCTGCCGGGAACCGGCAGACAATCAGGAGATAGACGTGATCCAGCAGGAGTCGCGACTGCGTGTCGCCGACAACACTGGTGCCAAGGAGATCCTTTGCATCCGTGTTCTCGGTGGCTCCGGTCGCCGCTACGCGGGCATCGGTGACGTCATCGTCGCCACCGTCAAGGACGCGATCCCCGGTGGCAACGTGAAGAAGGGTGACGTCGTCAAGGCGGTCATCGTTCGCACCGTCAAGGAGCGCCGCCGCCAGGACGGCTCGTACATCCGCTTCGACGAGAACGCCGCTGTCATTCTCAAGAACGACGGCGACCCTCGCGGCACCCGTATCTTCGGCCCCGTGGGCCGTGAGCTGCGCGAGAAGAAGTTCATGAAGATCATCTCGCTCGCGCCGGAGGTGCTGTAAGCATGAAGATCAAGAAGGGCGACCTGGTCCAGGTCATCACCGGTAAGGACAAGGGCAAGCAGGGCAAGGTCATCACGGCCTTCCCCCGCGAGAACCGCGTCCTGGTCGAGGGTGTCAACCGGGTCAAGAAGCACACCAAGGCCGGCCCGTCGCAGGCCGGTGGCATCGTCACGACCGAGGCGCCGGTCCACGTCTCCAACGTCCAGCTGGTCGTTGAGAAGGACGGCAAGAAGGTCGTCACGCGCGTCGGTTACCGCTTCGACGACGAGGGCAACAAGATCCGCGTTGCCAAGCGGACGGGTGAGGACATCTGATGGCTACCACCACCACTCCGCGTCTCAAGACGAAGTACCGCGAGGAGATCGCGGGCAAGCTGCGTGAGGAGTTCTCGTACGAGAACGTCATGCAGATCCCCGGTCTCGTCAAGGTCGTGGTCAACATGGGTGTGGGCGACGCCGCCCGCGACTCCAAGCTGATCGAGGGCGCCATCCGCGACCTCACCACGATCACCGGTCAGAAGCCGGCCGTCACCAAGGCTCGCAAGTCCATCGCGCAGTTCAAGCTGCGCGAGGGCCAGCCGATCGGTGCGCACGTCACCCTCCGTGGCGACCGCATGTGGGAGTTCCTGGACCGCACCCTGTCGCTCGCGCTTCCGCGCATCCGCGACTTCCGTGGTCTGTCCCCCAAGCAGTTCGACGGGCGTGGCAACTACACCTTCGGTCTCACGGAGCAGGTCATGTTCCACGAGATCGACCAGGACAAGATCGACCGTGTCCGGGGTATGGACATCACCGTGGTGACCACGGCGACCAACGACGCTGAGGGCCGTGCCCTTCTCCGTCACCTCGGCTTCCCGTTCAAGGAGGCGTAAGCGAGATGGCGAAGAAGGCTCTCATCGCGAAGGCTGCCCGCAAGCCCAAGTTCGGCGTGCGCGGCTACACGCGCTGCCAGCGCTGTGGTCGTCCCCACTCCGTGTACCGCAAGTTCGGCCTGTGCCGCGTGTGCCTTCGTGAGATGGCTCACCGTGGCGAGCTGCCGGGCGTGACCAAGAGCTCCTGGTAATCCCCGTAATTCAGGGATAACCGGAGTCTCTCGGTAAGCAGAGGGTTGGCGGAGGCCCACCCCTCCATGGCTTAGGCTGGGAGGGTTGGGCGTCCGCCGCCCGTACGACTTACTACGCCGTAGGTCCCCGCGCCGCACCCGTCCCGCCCCTGTGTGGGGAGAGGGATGGCGCACTGGAAACCCCGGCGAGAGAGGCCGAAGGCCAATTCATGACCATGACTGATCCGATCGCGGACATGCTGACTCGTCTGCGTAACGCGAACTCGGCATACCACGACACCGTGACGATGCCGCACAGCAAGATCAAGTCTCACATCGCGGAAATCCTCCAGCAGGAGGGCTTCATCACGGGCTGGAAGGTCGAGGACGCCGAGGTCGGCAAGAACCTCGTCCTCGAGCTCAAGTTCGGTCCGAACCGTGAGCGCTCCATCGCGGGCATCAAGCGGATCTCGAAGCCGGGCCTCCGGGTTTACGCGAAGTCCACCAACCTGCCGAAGGTCCTCGGCGGCCTGGGCGTGGCGATCATCTCCACGTCCCACGGTCTCCTGACCGGCCAGCAGGCAGGCAAGAAGGGCGTAGGTGGGGAAGTCCTCGCCTACGTCTGGTAGTCGGGAACGGAGGAATAGCTAATGTCGCGTATTGGCAAGCTGCCTATCCAGGTTCCCGCCGGCGTGGACGTCACCATCGATGGCCGCACGGTCACGGTGAAGGGTTCCAAGGGCACCCTGAGCCACACCGTCGCCGCGCCGATCGAGATCGTTAAGGGCGAGGACGGCGTTCTCAACGTCACCCGTCCGAACGACGAGCGTCAGAACAAGGCCCTTCACGGCCTGTCCCGCACGCTGGTGGCCAACATGATCACCGGTGTGACCCAGGGTTACGTGAAGGCGCTCGAGATCAGCGGTGTCGGTTACCGCGTGGCCGCGAAGGGCTCCAACCTGGAGTTCCAGCTCGGCTACAGCCACCCGATCCTGATCGAGGCGCCCGAGGGCATCTCGTTCAAGGTCGAGTCGCCGACCAAGTTCTCGGTCGAGGGCATCGACAAGCAGAAGGTCGGCGAGGTCGCGGCGAACATCCGCAAGCTGCGGAAGCCCGACCCGTACAAGGCCAAGGGCGTCAAGTACGCCGGCGAGGTCATCCGCCGCAAGGTCGGAAAGGCTGGTAAGTAAGCCATGGCATACGGTGTGAAGATCGCCAAGGGCGACGCTTACAAGCGTGCGGCCAAGGCCCGCCGTCACATTCGCATCCGCAAGAACGTGTCGGGTACGGCGGAGCGTCCGCGCCTCGTCGTGACGCGTTCCAACCGCGGTATCACCGCTCAGGTCATCGACGACCTCAAGGGTCACACCCTTGCGTCCGCGTCGAACCTGGACGCGTCGATCCGCGGTGGCGAGGGTGACAAGTCGGCGCAGGCCAAGCAGGTCGGCGCTCTCGTCGCCGAGCGCGCCAAGGCCGCGGGTGTCGAGACTGTCGTGTTCGACCGTGGTGGCAACAGGTACGCCGGGCGCATTGCCGCTCTGGCTGACGCCGCCCGCGAAGCCGGGCTGAAGTTCTAAGCCCCGGTTCCGGGACTAACGGACGTAACAGAGAGAGGTAATCCAATGGCTGGACCCCAGCGCCGCGGAAGCGGTGCCGGTGGCGGCGAGCGGCGGGACCGGAAGGGCCGCGACGGTGGCGCTGCCGCCGAGAAGACCGCGTACGTTGAGCGCGTTGTCGCGATCAACCGCGTCGCCAAGGTTGTCAAGGGTGGTCGTCGCTTCAGCTTCACCGCGCTGGTCGTGGTGGGCGACGGTGACGGCACCGTAGGTGTCGGTTACGGCAAGGCCAAGGAAGTTCCCGCGGCCATCGCCAAGGGTGTCGAGGAAGCCAAGAAGAACTTCTTCAAGGTTCCGCGCATCCAGGGCACCATCCCTCACCCGATCCAGGGCGAGAAGGCCGCGGGCGTCGTCCTGCTCAAGCCGGCTTCCCCCGGTACCGGTGTTATCGCCGGTGGCCCGGTGCGTGCCGTGCTCGAGTGCGCCGGCGTTCACGACATCCTGTCGAAGTCGCTCGGCTCCGACAACGCGATCAACATCGTGCACGCGACCGTGGAGGCCCTGAAGGGCCTGCAGCGTCCCGAGGAGATCGCGGCTCGCCGTGGTCTGCCCCTCGAGGACGTCGCCCCCGCGGCTCTGCTCCGTGCGCGTGCGGGAGCGGGTGCGTAATGGCTCGCCTCAAGATCACGCAGACGAAGTCGTACATCGGCAGCAAGCAGAACCACCGCGACACGCTGCGTTCGCTCGGGCTCAAGCGCCTGAACGACGTGGTCGTCAAGGAGGACCGCCCCGAGTTCCGCGGAATGGTGCACACCGTCCGCCACCTCGTGACGGTCGAGGAGGTCGACTGACATGGCGGAGAACAACCCGCTGAAGGTCCACAACCTCCGTCCCGCCCCGGGCGCCAAGACCGCCAAGACCCGTGTGGGTCGTGGTGAGGCGTCGAAGGGTAAGACGGCCGGTCGTGGTACGAAGGGCACCAAGGCCCGTTACCAGGTTCCGGAGCGCTTCGAGGGTGGGCAGATGCCCCTCCACATGCGTCTCCCGAAGCTCAAGGGCTTCAAGAACCCGTTCCGCACCGAGTACCAGGTCGTGAACCTGGACAAGCTGGCCGCGCTCTACCCGCAGGGTGGCGAGGTCACGGTGGCCGATCTGGTCGCCAAGGGTGCGGTTCGTAAGAACCAGCTCGTCAAGGTGCTCGGCACCGGCGAGGTCTCCGTGGCGCTGCAGGTGACGGTCGACGCCGTCTCCGGCTCCGCCAAGGAGAAGATCGCCGCTGCCGGCGGCACCGTCACCGAGCTCGTCTGAGACGACTCGATGGCTTGAACATCCGACCGGGGATGCCTCTCAAAAGGGGCATCCCCGGTTGGTCGTTCCTAGGGGGGCACACTCGCCGGTAAGGTGGCGTGCACTGTCTAGGCTCCGTGCGGTATGCCCGCACGGTTTTCGTGACCGTTACCTATTCGTCGAACCTCAAGACCGTCACCTCATGCGCATGGCGCGGGGGTCGCAGGAGGCACCGTGCTCACCGCGTTCGCCCGGGCGTTCAAGACGCCCGACCTGCGCAAGAAGCTGCTCTTCACGCTCGGCATCATCGTGCTGTACCGGCTCGGGGCACACATCCCCGTGCCCGGCGTCAGCTACGAGGCCGTCCAGCAGTGTGTCGACCAGGCGAGCCAGGGGAACAACTCCCTGTTCGGCCTGGTGAACATGTTCAGCGGCGGGGCGCTGCTGCAGATCACCATCTTCGCGCTCGGCATCATGCCGTACATCACGGCGAGCATCATCCTGCAGCTGCTGACCGTCGTGATCCCGCGTCTGGAAGCCCTGAAGAAGGAGGGGCAGTCCGGCACGGCGAAGATCACTCAGTACACGCGCTACCTGACGATCGCGCTCGCCATCCTCCAGGGCACCGGACTCGTGGCGACCGCCCGCACGGGTGCGCTCTTCAGCGGCTGCACGGTGGCCAACCAGGTCGTTCCCGACCAGTCCATCTTCGTGACCGTGACCATGGTCATCACGATGACCGCCGGTACCGCCGTCGTCATGTGGCTCGGTGAGCTCATCACCGACCGCGGCATCGGCAACGGCATGTCGATCCTGATGTTCATCTCGATCGCCGCCGGCTTCCCGGGCGCCCTGTGGGCCATCAAGGAGAGCGGCAAGCTCGCCAAGGGCTGGATCGAGTTCGGCACCGTCATCCTGATCGGATTCGTGATGGTGGCCCTCGTCGTCTTCGTCGAGCAGGCCCAGCGCCGGATCCCGGTGCAGTACGCGAAGCGGATGATCGGCCGCAGGTCCTACGGCGGAACGTCCACTTATATCCCGCTCAAGGTGAACCAGGCGGGTGTGATTCCCGTCATCTTCGCCTCGTCGCTGCTCTACATCCCGGCCTTGATCGCTCAGTTCTCCAGCTCCACCGCGGGCTGGAAGACCTGGATCGAAGCCCACTTCGTCAAGGGTGACCACCCCTACTACATCGCTACGTACTTCCTCCTGATCGTGTTCTTCGCCTTCTTCTACGTGGCGATCTCGTTCAACCCCGAGGAAGTCGCGGACAACATGAAGAAGTATGGTGGCTTCATCCCGGGTATCCGGGCTGGTCGACCTACTGCCGAGTATCTGAGCTTCGTGCTCAACCGGATCACTTGGCCGGGCTCGCTGTATCTGGGTCTGATCGCTCTTGTGCCGACGATGGCGTTGGCAGGCTTCGGCGGTGCCAATGCCAACTTCCCCTTCGGCGGGACGAGCATCCTCATCATCGTGGGTGTGGGGCTGGAGACCGTGAAGCAGATCGAGAGCCAGCTCCAGCAGCGCAATTACGAAGGGTTCCTCCGCTGATGCGAATCGTCCTCGTCGGACCGCCCGGGGCCGGCAAGGGTACGCAGGCCGCGTTCCTTGCCAAGAACCTGGACATCCCGCACATCTCCACGGGTGACCTGTTCCGCGCCAACATCAGTCAGGGCACGGAGCTGGGTCTGAAGGCCAAGGCGTTCATGGACGCCGGTGACCTGGTACCCGACGAGGTGACCATCGGCATGGCCAAGGACCGCATGGAGCAGTCGGACGCCGCGAACGGCTTCCTGCTCGACGGCTTCCCGCGCAACGTGGCCCAGGCCGAGGCGCTGGACGTGGTCCTCAAGGCCGAGGACATGCAGCTGGACGCGGTCCTGGACCTGGAGGTCCCCGAGGACGAGGTCGTGAAGCGGATCGCGGGCCGCCGCATCTGCCGCAACGACAGCGCGCACGTCTTCCACGTGACGTACACCCCGCCGAAGGCCGAGGGCGTGTGTGACGTGTGCGGCGGCGAGCTCTACCAGCGCGACGACGACTCCGAGGAGACCGTCCGCCGGCGCCTGGAGGTCTACCACACCCAGACCGAGCCGATCATCGACTACTACCGGGCGCAGAACCTGGTCGTGACGATCTCGGCGCTCGGCAAGGTGGACGAGGTCACCGGACGCGCGATGGCGGCGCTGAAGAAGAGCTGACCCCCACGGTTCGTGCGATACGGCCGCGGTGCCCCTCAGGGGCGCCGCGGCCGTATCGTTGTTCTGTCTCCCGTACTCGATGGAAAGGCCCCGGCCACGATGGTGCAGATCAAGACCCCCGAGCAGATCGCGAAGATGCGCGAGGCGGGCCTGGTCGTCGCCGCCATCCATGCGGCGACCCGTGAGGCGGCCGTGCCGGGCGCCACGACGAAGGACCTGGACGAGGTCGCGCGGAAGGTGATCGCGGACCACGGGGCGAAGTCGAACTTCCTGGGGTACGGCGGCTTCCCCGCGACGATCTGCACCTCGGTGAACGAGGTCGTCGTCCACGGCATCCCGGACGAGAAGACGGTCCTCAAGGACGGGGACATCATCTCGATCGACTGCGGCGCGATCATCGACGGCTGGCACGGGGACGCGGCGTACACGGCGTTCGTGGGCACGGGGCACGCCCCGGAGCTGATCGAGCTCTCGCGGGTGACCGAGGAGTCGATGTGGGCCGGCATCGCCGCGATGAAGAACGGCAACCGGCTGGTGGACATCTCCCGCGCGATCGAGACGTACATCCGCCGTCAGCCGAAGCCGGGCGGCGGCAAGTACGGCATCGTCGAGGACTACGGCGGCCACGGCATCGGCACCGAGATGCACATGGACCCGCACCTGCTGAACTACGTCTCCCGCAAGCGCGGCAAGGGTCCGAAGCTGGTCCCGGGCTTCTGTCTGGCGATCGAGCCGATGGTGTCGCTGGGCACGCCGCGCACGGAGGTCCTGGCGGACGACTGGACGGTCATCACGACCGACGGCACCTGGTCCTCGCACTGGGAGCACTCCGTGGCCCTCACGGAGGACGGACCGCTGGTCCTGACGGCCCCTGACGGCGGTAAGGCGAAGCTGGCGGAGCTGGGCGTCACCGCGGCGCCCGATCCGCTGGCGTAGCGGCCCGAACCGCCGCGTGGCTCCTTGCGTAGGGATCTTCCCGGGTGGGCACACTTCCTGGATTCGTCTTTTCCAAGGGCCTGACGTAGACTGATGCGTCGGCTCTCGTGTACCCGTGTGTCCGCATACGGGGGCGAGAGTCGATCAAGGTAGCCGATTCGAAAGGCGAAGCGTGGCCAAGAAGCAAGGTGCCATCGAAATCGAGGGCACCGTGATCGAGTCCCTCCCGAACGCCATGTTCAAGGTGGAGCTCCAGAACGGTCACAAGGTCCTCGCGCACATCTCCGGCAAGATGCGGATGCACTACATCCGAATCCTTCCGGACGACCGGGTCGTCGTGGAGCTCTCTCCGTACGACCTGACGCGTGGCCGGATCGTCTACCGGTACAAGTAGATCTTGCCCGCACCCCGCATCTTCCGTGCGCGGGTGGTGGCACTGACCCGGAGAACCTCACATCCCATGAAGGTCAAGCCGAGCGTCAAGAAGATCTGCGACAAGTGCAAGGTGATCCGCCGTCACGGCCGGGTCATGGTCATCTGCGACAACCTGCGCCACAAGCAGCGCCAGGGCTGACGCACGCCGACCGACCTGCACCTCCGCAGTTCTTCGCGCGACGCAAGCAAACGTACATACGCAGAGCCCGTCGGGCCGTGTTCCACGGCTGACGGCACCTCCGGCGGGGGCCGGGGACCCGTTCCGTACCTCATACGGCGTGGCGGGAGCGGCTTTGCGGAAGACCCCCGAACACACAGGAGCCATTGAATGGCACGCGTTTCCGGTGTTGACATCCCGCGCGAAAAGCGTGTGGAGATCGCACTCACCTACGTCTTCGGTATCGGGCGCACCCGGTCCAAGGAGATCCTCGACTCCACCGGCGTGAACCCGAACACCCGCGTTCGTGACCTGGCCGAAGAGGACCTGGTCAAGATCCGCGAGTACGTGGACGCCAACCTCCGGACCGAGGGTGACCTCCGCCGCGAGATCCAGGCCGACATCCGCCGCAAGGTCGAGATCGGCTGCTACCAGGGTCTGCGTCACCGTCGTGGCCTTCCGGTCCACGGCCAGCGCACCAGCACGAACGCCCGTACCCGCAAGGGCCCGCGTCGCGCCATCGCCGGCAAGAAGAAGCCGGGCAAGAAGTAGTCCTCAGCGGACGCTTGACCACACGGTCTTCGCTGTAGGACCGACCACCTCCCGTAGGAGATATAGATGCCCCCCAAGGGTCGTCAGGGCGCTGCCAAGAAGGTGCGCCGCAAGGAAAAGAAGAACGTCGCTCACGGCCACGCGCACATCAAGAGCACGTTCAACAACACGATCGTCTCGATCACGGACCCCTCGGGCAACGTGATCTCCTGGGCCTCCGCCGGCCACGTCGGCTTCAAGGGCTCGCGCAAGTCGACCCCGTTCGCCGCGCAGATGGCCGCCGAGTCGGCCGCTCGCCGCGCGCAGGAGCACGGCATGCGCAAGGTCGACGTCTTCGTCAAGGGTCCGGGCTCCGGCCGCGAGACCGCGATCCGCTCCCTCCAGGCCACGGGCCTCGAGGTCGGTTCGATCCAGGACGTCACCCCCACGCCGCACAACGGCTGCCGTCCGCCGAAGCGTCGTCGCGTCTGACGCACGACCGGCAACGGTCTGAGGTACTGGGCGGTACGGCTCTTCGGAGGCGTGCCGCCCGTACCCTTGCAGTACCTCGGGACATCAAATAGTGGGTGTCCATGACTGAAGGATTCACATCATGCTGATCGCTCAGCGTCCCTCGCTGACCGAAGAGGTCGTCGACGAGTACCGCTCGCGGTTCGTCATCGAGCCCCTGGAGCCGGGCTTCGGCTACACGCTCGGCAACAGCCTCCGTCGTACGCTCCTCTCCTCGATCCCGGGTGCGGCCGTCACGTCCATCCGTATCGACGGTGTCCTGCACGAGTTCACCACCGTGCCGGGCGTCAAGGAGGACGTCACCGACCTCATCCTGAACATCAAGCAGCTGGTCGTCTCCTCGGAGCACGACGAGCCGGTCGTGATGTACCTGCGCAAGCAGGGCCCCGGCCTGGTCACCGCTGCCGACATCGCCCCGCCGGCCGGTGTCGAGGTGCACAACCCCGACCTGGTGCTCGCCACGCTCAACGGCAAGGGCAAGCTGGAGATGGAGCTGACCGTCGAGCGCGGTCGCGGCTACGTCTCCGCCGTGCAGAACAAGCAGGTGGGCCAGGAGATCGGCCGTATCCCGGTCGACTCCATCTACTCGCCGGTGCTCAAGGTCACGTACAAGGTCGAGGCGACCCGTGTCGAGCAGCGCACCGACTTCGACAAGCTGATCGTCGACGTCGAGACCAAGCAGGCCATGCGCCCGCGTGACGCCATGGCGTCCGCCGGCAAGACCCTGGTCGAGCTGTTCGGTCTGGCGCGCGAGCTCAACATCGACGCCGAGGGCATCGACATGGGCCCGTCCCCGACGGACGCCGCCCTCGCCGCCGACCTGGCGCTGCCGATCGAGGAGCTCGAGCTCACCGTTCGTTCGTACAACTGCCTCAAGCGTGAGGGCATCCACTCCGTGGGTGAGCTCGTGGCGCGCTCCGAGGCCGACCTGCTCGACATCCGCAACTTCGGTGCGAAGTCGATCGACGAGGTCAAGGCGAAGCTGGCCGGCATGGGCCTGGCCCTGAAGGACAGCCCGCCCGGATTCGACCCGACCGCCGCCGCCGACGCCTTCGGCGCCGACGACGACGCGGACGCGGGCTTCGTCGAGACCGAGCAGTACTAGTCCCTCCGCCGGCGGGACCGGACCCCTCCGGGGCTCCGGCCCCGCCGCGGTGGACGACCCCCGGGGGCTCCGCCCCCGGGACCCCGGGCTTTCGGCCGGGGGACCGCGCAGCGGCCTGTCGGCCGCGCGCCGCACGACTTCCGGGCCTCGCGGCCCGGGTATTCCGGGCTTGCCCGGATCTCCGTCGGGCAGACCCGCCCGTGCGGACACTGACATCGGTACCTCATACGGCCGGTGCAGATCACAAGGAGAAACACCATGCCGCGTCCCGCCAAGGGTGCCCGTCTCGGTGGCAGCGCCGCTCACGAGCGTCTGCTGCTCGCCAACCTGGCGAAGTCCCTCTTCGAGCACGGCCGCATCACGACGACCGAGGCCAAGGCCCGCCGCCTGCGTCCGGTCGCCGAGCGCCTGATCACCAAGGCGAAGAAGGGCGACATCCACAACCGTCGCCTGGTGCTGCAGACGATCACCGACAAGGGCGTCGTCCACACCCTCTTCACCGAGATCGCGCCGCGCTACTCCGAGCGCCCGGGTGGCTACACCCGTATCACCAAGATCGGCAACCGTCGTGGCGACAACGCCCCGATGGCCGTGATCGAGCTGGTCGAGGGCGAGATCGCCAAGAAGGCGACCGTCGCCGAGGCCGAGGCCGCCACCAAGCGTGCGGTCAAGGAGGACGAGGCCAAGGTCGAGGAGACCAAGGCCGAGGACGCCGCCGAGGCTCCGGCCGAGGAGTCGAAGGACGCCTGAGCGTTCTGACTGTCTCGTGTGCGGGCCCGTACCCCTCGGGGTGCGGGCCCGTTCCCGTGTTCTTGAGAGGATGACCCCGCGTGAGCGACGACGTGCAGGACGGATTCGTACGCATCCGGCTCGACCTGTCCTACGACGGCAAGGACTTCTCCGGCTGGGCCAAGCAGGCCCGCGGGCAGCGGACCGTCCAGGGTGACATCGAGGACGCCCTGAAGACCGTCACCCGGTCCAAGGAGACGTACGAGCTGACCGTCGCCGGCCGCACCGACGCGGGGGTGCACGCCCGCGGCCAGGTCGCCCACGTCGATCTGCCCGTCGAGCTGTGGGCCGAGCACCGGGACAAGCTGCTGCGGCGGCTCGCCGGGCGCCTCTCGCACGACGTACGGGTCTGGCGGCTGACCGAGGCCCCCAGCGGCTTCAACGCGCGCTTCTCCGCCGTCTGGCGCCGCTACGCCTACCGCGTCACCGACAACCCCGGCGGCGTCGACCCGCTCCTGCGCGGCCATGTCCTGTGGCACGACTGGACCCTCGACATGGACGCCATGAACGCCGCGGCCGAGCGTCTCGTCGGCGAGCACGACTTCGCGGCCTACTGCAAGAAGCGCGACGGCGCCACCACCATCCGTACGCTCCAGGAGCTGCGCTGGGAGCGGCGGCCCGGCGGCATCCTGGAGGCGACCGTCAAGGCGGACGCCTTCTGCCACAACATGGTCCGCTCGCTGGTCGGCGCGCTGCTGTTCGTCGGTGACGGACACCGGCCGGTGGACTGGCCGGCGAAGGTCCTGGCGGCGGGCGTACGGGACTCGGCCGTGCACGTCGTCCGCCCGCACGGCCTCACCCTCGAAGAGGTCGGCTACCCGGCCGACGAGCTCCTGGCCGCCCGCAATCTGGAGGCCAGGAACAAGCGGTCACTCCCCGGGAGCGCCGGCTGCTGCTGAGGCCTGGGTGCGGCCGCGGGCGTAGATCTGGTTGAACGCGAAGGTGCCGAGGTCGTCGCTGACCTGGTAGACGGCCTTGTCCGCCGTGGTGACCTTCGTGCCGTCGGTGAAGCCGGCCTGGGTGAAGTAGGCGTACCGGCCGATCGAGTTCGAGCGGCGCAGACAGACGGTCGCGCGGCAGAAGTCGGCCACGCCCGAGCCGGCGAGCGGGGCGATGCCGCCGTCGGCCTGCTGCTTCGCCTTCAGGGCCTCGGCCTCGGTGGAGAAGACGGCCACGCCGACGGTGATGGCGACCCCGTCCTTCACGTACGTGGCGCGCAGTACCCGGTCGCAGCCGTTCTTCCGCAGGATGGAGCCGAGCGGTGCCTGTGTGACGCTCGCGCAGTCCGTCGTGGAGGAGGTCGCGCCCTTCTTGTAGGCGCGGCCGCTCATGGTGAGCTTCTTGCCCGGGAAGAGGCCCTCGGCGCTGAGCGGTGCCTTGTCCTTCGTCTCGTTCGAGATGAAGTCCTTGGGGTCGGGCGGGGGCGGCGGCGCCACGGAGGAGAACGTCGGGGTGGGCGTGAGGGAGTCATCGGGGCCGGCGGAGTCGGTCGGGGTGACCGAGCCGTTCTTGGCCGTGTCGTCGCTCCTGCCGCCGCTCACGATCGCGGTGGCGACGATCGCGCCGACCACGAGGACCGCGAGCGCGCCGCCGCCGAAGATCATCCGGCGCTTGCGGCGGCTACGGGCCGCCGAGGCTTCCGCGAGCGCGCTCCAGTCCGGTGTGTCCGGCGCGTGCGCGCCGGGAAACGGGTTGGGCTGCTGCTGTCCGTACGGCTGCCCGCCGTGCTGCTGCGGCTCCTGCGGCCACTGCGGTCCCCCAAAGCTCATGCCGCGCATCCTAATCCGGTTGGGAGACAGGGGCGTCGGCGGCGACAATGCACTCCATGGGACATGTCGAGGCCGCGCATCTGGAGTACTACCTTCCGGACGGGAGGGTGCTCCTCGCCGACGCCTCCTTCCGGGTGGGGGAGGGCGCCGTGGTCGCCCTGGTCGGGGCCAACGGCGCCGGGAAGACGACGCTGCTCCGGATGATCGCCGGTGAGCTGCAGCCGCACGGCGGCACGGTCACCGTCAGCGGCGGACTCGGGGTGATGCCGCAGTTCGTCGGCTCGGTGCGGGATGACCGTACGGTCCGTGACCTGCTGGTCTCCGTCGCCCAGCCCCGTATCCGCGAGGCGGCGAAGGCGGTCGACGAGGCCGAGCACCTGATCATGACCGTGGACGACGAGGCCGCGCAGATGGCGTACGCGCAGGCGCTCAGCGACTGGGCCGAGGTCCAGGGGTACGAGGCCGAGACCCTCTGGGACATGTGCACGATGGCGGCCCTGGGCGTCCCGTACGAGAAGGCGCAGTTCCGCGAGGTGCGCACGCTCAGCGGCGGTGAGCAGAAGCGGCTGGTCCTGGAGTCCCTGCTGCGGGGCACCGACGAGGTGCTGCTGCTCGACGAGCCGGACAACTACCTCGACGTCCCCGGCAAGCGGTGGCTGGAGGAGCGGCTGCGGGAGACCCGTAAGACCGTGCTCTTCATCTCCCACGACCGGGAACTCCTCGCCCGCGCCGCCCAGAAGATCGTCGCTGTCGAGCCGGGCCCGGCCGGGTCGGACGTCTGGGTGCACGGCGGTGGCTTCGAGACCTTCCACGAGGCGCGGCGGGAGCGGTTCGCCCGCTTCGAGGAGCTGAAGCGGCGCTGGGAGGAGAAGCACGCGCAGCTGAAGAAGCTGGTGATCAATCTGCGGCAGGCGGCGGCGGTCAGCCACGAGATGGCGTCGCGCTACGCGGCCGCGCAGACGCGGCTGCGGAAGTTCGAGGAGGCCGGCCCGCCGCCGGAGCCGCCGCGCGAGCAGGACATCCGGATGCGGCTGCGCGGCGGCCGTACCGGTGTGCGGGCGGTGACCTGCGAAAACCTTGAGCTGACCGGTCTGATGAAGCCGTTCTCGCTGGAGATCTTCTACGGCGAGCGGGTCGCCGTCCTCGGCTCGAACGGGTCGGGCAAGTCACACTTCCTGCGTCTGCTCGCCGGTGACCCGTCGGTGGCGCACACGGGGACGTGGAAGCTGGGCGCGCGGGTCGTGCCGGGCCACTTCGCCCAGACCCACGCGCACCCGGAGCTGCAGGGGAGGTCCCTGGTGGACATCCTCTGGTCGGAGCACGCCAAGGACCGGGGCGGCGCGATGTCGGTCCTGCGCCGCTACGAACTGGAGGGCCAGGGCGACCAGCCCTTCGAGAAGCTCTCCGGTGGCCAGCAGGCCCGCTTCCAGATCCTGCTCCTGGAGCTGTCGGGGACGACGGCCCTGCTGCTCGACGAGCCGACGGACAACCTGGACCTGGAGTCGGCGGAGGCCCTCCAGGACGGCCTGGAGGCGTACGACGGCACGGTCCTGGCGGTCACGCACGACCGCTGGTTCGCGAAGACCTTCGACCGGTACCTGGTCTTCGGCTCGGACGGGGTCGTACGGGAGACGCCGGAGCCGGTGTGGGACGAGCGGCGGGTGGAGCGGGCGCGGTAGGGGCGGCGCGTTTTGACCCGTCCGAGGTGGCGCGGGTACTGTTGCGGTTTGTTATGCGTATCGGCTTCGTCGTTCTCACGCGAAGGGCCCTTACGCAGGTTCCCTGGAGCAGTTACCAGTGGCTCGCATACGGGCAGTGTCCCGGCAGTGCAGGCCCCAGCTGCATGATCGCTTCAGGTGTGTCTGGACTCCATCCACTGAAGAAGCGAAGGCTACGAAGTGCGTACGTACAGCCCCAAGCCCGGCGATGTCACTCGCCAGTGGCACATCATCGACGCGCAGGACGTTGTCCTGGGCCGTCTGGCGACGACGGCTGCGAACCTCCTCCGGGGTAAGCACAAGCCCGTCTACGCGCCCCACATGGACATGGGCGACTTCGTCATCATCATCAACGCTGACAAGGTCCACCTGTCCGGCAACAAGAAGACCCAGAAGCTGGCGTACCGCCACTCCGGTTTCCCGGGTGGTCTGCGCTCCGTCCGTTACGACGAGCTGCTGGAGAAGAACCCCGAGAAGGCCGTCGAGAAGGCCATCAAGGGCATGATCCCCAAGAACACCCTCGGCCGTCAGATGCTCTCGAAGCTGAAGGTCTACGCGGGCGAGAACCACCCGCACGCTGCTCAGCAGCCGGTCCCGTTCGAGATCACCCAGGTCGCGCAGTAGTTCCGGCCACCCCCTAAGACGAAAAGAAATCTGAGGAGCATCGTGGCCGAGACCACTGTTGAGAACCCCATCGAGGGCGAGGAGACCTACGCCGAGGTCACCACCTTCGAGTCCGAGGTCCCCGTCGAGGGTGAGTACACCTCCGAGTCCCTGGCGTCCCGCTTCGGCGACCCGCAGCCGGCCGCCGGCCTGGGCCGTCGCAAGAACGCCATCGCCCGCGTCCGGATCGTTCCGGGCACCGGCAAGTGGAAGATCAACGGTCGCACCCTCGAGGACTACTTCCCGAACAAGGTGCACCAGCAGGAAGTCAACGAGCCCTTCAAGGTGCTCGAGCTCGACAACCGCTACGACGTCATCGCCCGCATCGCGGGTGGCGGCGTCTCCGGCCAGGCCGGCGCCCTGCGTCTCGGCGTGGCCCGCGCGCTGAACGAGGCGGACGTGGAGAACAACCGCGGCCCGCTGAAGAAGGCCGGCTTCCTCTCCCGCGACGACCGTGCGGTCGAGCGCAAGAAGGCCGGTCTCAAGAAGGCCCGCAAGGCCCCGCAGTACAGCAAGCGCTAATCGCCTGCTCGGTCTGCTTTGTACGTACGCCCCGGCGGCACTGTCCGTGCTGCCGGGGCGTACGTTTTTTCATCACCTTGGGCACTTCTGGGCGGCGTCGGTATGGAAACGGGCATCAGCCGGTCAGAGGATCTGCACGGGATCGCATTTTCGGAGCAGTTTCGGAGGACAGTTGTGGGACGACTCTTCGGCACGGACGGCGTGCGCGGTGTGGCCAACGCGGATCTGACGGCGGAGCTCGCGCTCGGCCTGTCGGTCGCCGCGGCGCATGTGCTCGCCGAGGCGGGAACCTTTGAAGGTCATCGGCCGACCGCGGTGGTCGGGCGGGACCCGCGTGCGTCGGGAGAGTTCCTGGAGGCCGCCGTCGTGGCGGGCCTCGCGAGCGCGGGTGTGGACGTGCTGCGCGTCGGCGTGCTGCCCACCCCCGCCGTGGCCTATCTCACCGGAGCGCTCGGCGCCGACCTCGGCGTGATGCTCTCCGCGAGCCACAACGCCATGCCCGACAACGGCATCAAGTTCTTCGCCCGCGGCGGCCACAAGCTCGCGGACGAGCTGGAGGACCGGATCGAGTCCGTCTACGAGGAGCACCGCACCGGTGCCCCGTGGGAGCGGCCGACCGGCGCGGGTGTCGGACGGGTCCGTGACTACGACGAGGGCTTCGACAAGTACGTCGCCCACCTCATCGCCGTCCTGCCGAACCGGCTCGACGGACTGAAGGTCGTCCTCGACGAGGCGCACGGCGCCGCGGCGCGCGTGTCGCCCGAGGCGTTCTCGCGGGCCGGTGCCCAGGTCGTCACGATCGGCGCCGCCCCGGACGGCCTGAACATCAACGACGGCTGCGGCTCGACCCACCTGGAGCTGCTCAAGGCCGCCGTCGTCGAGCACGGCGCGGACTTCGGCATCGCCCACGACGGCGACGCGGACCGCTGCCTCGCGGTCGACGCGGCCGGCGACGAGGTCGACGGCGACCAGATCCTCGCGGTGCTCGCGCTCGCCATGCGTGAGGCGGGCACCCTGCGCGGCGACACCGTCGTCGGGACCGTGATGTCCAACCTCGGCTTCAAGCTCGCCATGGAGCGGGAGGGGCTGCGCGTGGTCCAGACGGCGGTAGGCGACCGGTACGTCCTCGAGGCCATGAAGGAGCACGGGTACGCGCTCGGCGGCGAGCAGTCCGGCCATGTGATCGTGCTCGACCACGCGACCACCGGCGACGGCACGCTGACCGGCCTGATGCTGGCTGCCCGGGTCGCGGCCACGGGCAAGTCGCTGGCGGAGCTGGCCTCCGTGATGGAGCGGCTGCCGCAGGTCCTCATCAACGTGCCCGACGTCGACAAGTCGCGGGTGACGACCTCGGCGGAGCTGGCCGGCGCGGTCACCGAGGCCGAGCGGGAGCTGGGCGACACCGGCCGCGTACTGCTGCGTTCCTCCGGCACGGAGCCGCTGGTACGCGTGATGGTGGAGGCCGCCGACATCGAGCAGGCCCGCGCGGTGGCGGGCCGCCTGGCGGACGTGGTGAAGTCGGCGCTCGGCTGACCTCCGGCCCGGGCTACCTGCCTCGTGGCGTACCCGGCGGGCGGGTCATCCGTCCCCGCTGGGTACGCCACAGCAGTTTCCAGCCCACGAGGGTGAGGACACCGGCGAGGATGATGCCGAGCAGGTTCAGCAGCAACTGCTCGGCGGAGCCCCACATCTGGCCCACGTCGCCGTAGCTGAGGGCCACCGCGGCGTTCGCGGCGGCCGGGACCGTCGTCACCGAGATCGCCACGCCCACCAGCGCGCCGGACTTCGCCGAGGTGAGCGAGAGGACGCCGGCCGCGCCCGCGAGCAGGGCCACGATGAAGGAGAACGGGTCCGGCTGCCAGATGAAGCTGGTGTTCGGGCGCGGGTTGTCGAGCATGCCCTCGTCGAACTGGCCCCAGGCGTCCATCACCAGACTGAAGACGGTGGTGGCCGCGATCGCGACCGCGAAACCGGCCAGGAGGGCGACCAGACAGCGCCAGGTCAGCCGGGGAGCGCGCCGCACCAGACCCGTACAGATTCCGGCGAGCGGACCGAACTCCGGGCCGACGGCCATCGCGCCCACGATCAGGATCGCGTTGTCGAGGACCACACCGCAGGCCGCGATCATCGTCGCGAGGGTGAGGAACAGCAGATAGGTGATGCTGAGGGTGGACTCCTCGTGGGTCGCCTCGGTCAGCTGCTCCCACACCACCGCGTCCGCCCCTTCGCCGGGGGCCTCCTTCTCGGCGTGGTCGGCGCGCTCGGAGAGGGACAGGTCGATGTGGTCGACCGCGATCGACCCGTCCTTGTCGAGGCCCAGGTCGCGGAGCCCGTTGAGGAGTTCGTCACCGGCCTCGCGGGCCACGTCGCACAGGACGATGTCGCCGGCCGGATCGCGGGCGGCACCGGTGAACACCGCCAGGTGGGTGGTGCCCACCGTCTTGCCGATCAGTTCGAGGACGGCGTCCGTGCGGTCGGCCGGGGTGATCATCCGCAGATGCAGCATGGCCGCACCCTAACGGGGGATCAGAGTTTGCGCAGGGAGAGGCGCTGGACCTTGTGGTCGGGCCCCTTGCGGACGACGAGCGTGGCACGGCCGCGCGTCGGGGCCACGTTCTCGAGGAGGTTCACCTTGTTGATGGTCCGCCACATCGTGCGGGCGTAGTCCAGTGCCTCCTCCTCGGAGACCTGGGTGTAGCGCTGGAAGTACGAGAACGGGTTCTGGAACGCGGTCTCGCGCAGCTTGCGGAAGCGGTTGAGGTACCAGCTCTCGATGTCCTCGGGGCGGGCGTCGACGTACACCGAGAAGTCGAAGTAGTCGGCGAGGCCCACCCGGGTGCGGCCGTCCTTGCCGGGCAGCGCCGGCTGGAGGACGTTGAGCCCCTCGACGATCAGGATGTCGGGGCGGCGGACGACGAGCCGCTCGCCGGGCACGATGTCGTAGATGAGGTGGGAGTAGACGGGGGCGGTGACCTCGTCCTTCCCGGCCTTGATGTCGGCGACGAACCGGGTCAGCGCACGGCGGTCGTACGACTCCGGGAAACCCTTCCGGGACAGCAGCCCGCGCGCCTTCAGCTCCTCCATCGGCAGCAGGAAGCCGTCGGTGGTCACCAGTTCCACACGCGGGTGCTCGGGCCAGCGGGCGAGCAGCGCCTGGAGGAGCCGGGCGACCGTCGACTTGCCGACGGCGACCGAGCCGGCGACTCCTATGACGAACGGCGTGCCGCGCTGCTCGGCGTTCTCGCCGAGGAAGGTGTTCAGCGCGCCCCGCAGACCGCTGGTGGCCTGGACGTACAGATTGAGCAGCCGGGACAGCGGCAGATAGATGTCCCGCACCTCGTCGAGGTCGATGACGTCCCCGAGGCCGCGCAGCCGCTCGACCTCGTCGGCGGAGAGCGGCAGCGGCGTCTTGTCACGCAGCGCACTCCACTCGGCCCTGGTGAGGTCGACGTACGGCGACGCCTCGGCCCGGCGCTGGCCGTTGCCGTTCCCCTTGCCGTGGCTGGGAACGGAGCCGGTGCCTGTGCCGGAGCCGGGGTCGTTGCCGTTGCCCGGGGCGCTTCGTGGCGGCGAAGTGATCACAGGGCCATTGTCGGGGGTGCGGGGCCGTCGTGGGTGGTGGGCTGGGTCACGTGGCGGATCCGTTCCGAGGTGCTCGCACACACGGAGGGGCTCGCGGGATGATTGCGATCGCATACCGGTTGATAACGCGGTGATCATCGCGGTGATCGCTTGCATAGGCTGCTCACAGATTCGCCTGCCCGAGTAGAGAGTTGAACCATGAGAGCCACCACCCTCCGCCGCACCGCGGCCGTCGCCGCCGCCGCTACGTCCCTGGCGATGCTGCTCACCGCGTGCGGCGGGGACGCGAACGACGGCAAGCCGAAGGGCGAGAACGACGCCTCCGCGTCCGCCGCCGCGAAGCCGGACGTGAAGGCGCTCTCCGCCGCCGAGCTGGAGAAGCTCATCGTCGAGCAGGCCGACCTCAAGGGCTACCAGGTACAGAAGGCCAAGGCCGCCGACATCCTGAACGCCGGGGACGTCGGCGCCGACAAGCCCGCCTGCGAGCCGCTCGCCGAGGCCCTGTCGTCCGTCGCCCCCGGCGACGCGGGCGCCAGCACGCAGCGCAAGGCGGTCGAGGTGAGCAAGGGCACCGCGGCGTCGCCGGAGGACATCAAGGGCGCCCTCACCGCCCCCATGACCACCGTGACCCTCGGTTCGTACAGCGGCCAGGGCGCCGAGAAGGCCTTCGCCACCCTGAAGACCGCCGGGACCGAGTGCACGGGCGGGTTCACCGTCATGGCGAGCGGCGCCAAGACCAAGGTCACCAAGATCGCCCCGGAGACCCTGACCGCCGGTGACGAGGCGCTCGCCTGGACGGTCACCAGTGACATGGAGGGGCAGAAGTTCGTCACCAAGCTGGCGGTGTTCCGCAAGGGCAACGCGGTGGCCTCCTTCGCCACCATGAGCCTCGGTGGCGAGGTCAAGGCGCTGCCCAAGGTCGTCATCGACGCGCAGGCCGCCAAGCTGCGCTGAGTCCGGGCCCACGGCCGTCTTCGGTCGTAGGCTGCCGCCATGTGCGGAATCGTGGGTTACGTCGGCGGGCAGTCGGCGCTTGATGTGGTGATCGCGGGCCTCAAGCGGCTCGAGTACCGGGGCTACGACTCGGCCGGGGTCGCGGTGCTCTCCGACGGAGGCATGGCCGCGGCGAAGAAGGCGGGCAAGCTCGTCAATCTGGAGAAGGAGCTGGTGGACCGGCCGTTGCCGAGCGGCTCCACCGGCATCGGGCACACCCGCTGGGCCACGCACGGCGGGCCCACCGACGCCAACGCGCACCCGCATCTCGACAACGCGGGGCGCGTGGCCGTCGTCCACAACGGCATCATCGAGAACTTCGCCGCCCTGCGCGCCGAGTTGGAGGAGCGCGGCCACGACCTCGCGTCCGAGACGGACACCGAGGTCGTGGCCCATCTCCTCGCCGAGCAGTTCTCCTCCTGCGGGGACCTGGCCGAGGCGATGCGGCTGGTGTGCCGGCGCCTCGACGGGGCGTTCACCCTGGTCGCGGTGCACGCGGACGACCCCGACGTGGTCGTCGGCGCGCGCCGCAACTCACCCCTCGTGGTCGGCGTCGGCGAGGGCGAGTTCTTCCTCGCCTCGGACGTCGCGGCGTTCATCGCGCACACCAGGTCCGCGATCGAGCTCGGACAGGACCAGGTCGTCGAGCTGCGCCGGGACGGGGTGACCGTCACCGACTTCGAGGGCGCGCCCGCCGACGTACGGGCGTACCACGTGGACTGGGACGCCTCGGCCGCCGAGAAGGCCGGCTACGACTACTTCATGCTCAAGGAGATCGCCGAGCAGCCGAAGGCCGTCGCCGACACCCTGCTGGGGCGGATCGACGCGGAGGGACACCTCACGCTCGACGAGGTGCGCATCCCCGCCGCCGTGCTGCGGGAGGCCGACAAGGTCGTCATCATCGCCTGCGGCACCGCCTTCCACTCCGGCCTCATCGCGAAGTACGCCATCGAGCACTGGACCCGGATCCCCTGCGAGGTGGAGCTGGCCAGCGAGTTCCGCTACCGCGACCCGATCCTCGGCCAGCGCACCCTGGTCATCGCCATCTCCCAGTCCGGCGAGACCATGGACACCCTGATGGCGCTGCGACACGCGCGCGAG
Organism: Streptomyces sp. NPDC006551; assembly: GCF_040611675.1. Lineage (NCBI taxonomy): Bacteria > Bacillati > Actinomycetota > Actinomycetes > Kitasatosporales > Streptomycetaceae > Streptomyces > Streptomyces sp. NPDC006551. The sequence goes on along the minus strand of NZ_JBEXOT010000001.1, from coordinate 440,982 downwards.
CAGGGCGCGAAGGTGCTGGCCATCTGCAACACGAACGGTTCGACCATTCCGCGCGAGTCCGACGCCGTCCTCTACACGCACGCGGGGCCCGAGGTCGCCGTGGCGTCGACGAAGGCCTTCCTGACGCAGCTCGTGGCCTGCTACCTCGTCGCGCTGTATCTGGGGCAGGTGCGCGGGACGAAGTGGGGCGACGAGATCCACGCCGTGATCCGGGAGCTCGCGCGGATCGCCGACGAGGTCGAGCGGGTCCTGGAGACCATGCAGCCGGTGCGCGAGCTGGCGCGCTCGCTCGCCCACAAGAACACGGTCCTCTTCCTCGGCCGGCACGTCGGCTACCCCGTGGCCCTGGAAGGCGCGCTGAAGCTGAAGGAACTCGCGTACATGCACGCCGAAGGCTTCGCCGCCGGTGAGCTCAAGCACGGGCCGATCGCACTCATCGAGGAGGATCTGCCGGTCGTCGTGGTCGTGCCGTCCCCCAAGGGCCGGTCCGTCCTCCACGACAAGATCGTCTCCAACATCCAGGAGATCCGGGCGCGCGGGGCGCGGACCATCGTGATCGCGGAGGAGGGCGACGAGGCCGTCGTCCCGTACGCCGACCATCTCATCCGTATCCCGGCAACGCCTACGCTGCTCCAGCCGCTGGTCTCCACCGTGCCGCTGCAGGTCTTCGCCTGCGAGCTGGCGACGGCGCGCGGCAACGAGGTGGACCAGCCGCGGAACCTGGCGAAATCTGTGACCGTGGAGTGATGAGCGAATGATCATCGGGGTGGGGATCGACGTGGCCGAGGTGGACCGCTTCGCGGCCTCCCTTGAGCGGACCCCCGGGCTGCTCGCGCGGCTCTTCGTCGAGCGCGAGCTGCTGCTGCCGAGCGGCGAGCGGCGCGGACCCGCCTCGCTCGCGGTCCGCTTCGCCGCGAAGGAGGCGGTGGCCAAGGCGCTCGGCGCGCCCGCCGGCCTGCACTGGACGGACGCGGAGGTGTACGTCGAGGACAGCGGGCAGCCCCGGCTGCGGGTGCGCGGGACGGTGGCGGCGCGGGCGGCCGAACTCGGGGTGAGGCACTGGCATGTGTCCCTCAGTCACGACGCGGGCGTGGCGTCGGCGGTGGTGATCGCCGAGGGGTGACAACCCTCTTCTGCGGGCGGGGGCTTGGCAGGTGCGGCAGACTGCGGAACATGCGTACCGCTTACCGCGTGGAGTCCGTACGGGCCGCAGAGGCCGAGCTGATGAGCCGTCTGCCGGAGGGCGCGCTGATGCACCGGGCGGCGGCGGGGCTCGCCGCCGCCTGTGTCTCGCTCCTCGGGCGGGGCCGGGTGTACGGGGCGAGAGTCGTGCTGCTCGTCGGCAGCGGGGACAACGGCGGCGACGCGCTGTACGCGGGTGCGCGGCTCGCCCGGCGCGGGGCCGGCGTGACGGCCGTCCTGCTCGGCTCGCGGGCGCACGAGGGCGGTCTCGGCGCGCTGCGGGCGGCCGGCGGGCGGGTCGCGGAGGACCCGTTCGAGCCGCTCGCCGCCGCCGATCTCGTCCTGGACGGGATCACCGGCATCGGCGGGCGCGGCGGACTGCGCCCGGACGCGGTCCCGGTCGCGCGGGCGGCGCGTGGCTCGGACGCGGTCGTGGTCGCCGTCGACCTGCCCAGCGGCGTCGACGCGGACACGGGCCAGGTGACGGGGGAGGCGCTGCGGGCGGACGCGACCGTGACGTTCGGGGCGTACAAGCCGGGGCTGCTGATCGACCCGGCGCGGGAGTACGCGGGGGCGCTGCGGCTCGTCGACATCGGACTCGCGGACCTGTTGCCCTCGGTGCCCGACCTGGAGGCGCTCCAGCACGAGGACGTGGCGCGGCTGCTGCCCGTGCCGGGCGCGGAGAGCGACAAATACCGGCGGGGTGTGGTGGGCGTGGTCGCCGGGTCCGCGCGCTACCCGGGCGCGGCCGTCCTCGCGGTGGCGGGAGCGCTGCGGGGCGGTGCGGGCGCGGTGCGGTACGTGGGCCCGGCCGGGGACGCGGTGATCGCCCGCTTCCCCGAGACCCTGGTGCACGCCGGGCCGCCGGAGAAGGCGGGCCGGGTCCAGGCGTGGGTGGTGGGCCCGGGGCTCGGGGACGGGCCCGGGGTCGCGGACGTCCTCGCCTCGGACGTACCGGTCCTGGTGGACGCGGACGGACTGCGGGACCTGCCGGTGTCCGTGGTGCGCGGGCGTACGGCTCCGACGCTGCTCACCCCGCACGCGGGGGAGGCGGCGGCGCTGCTCGGCGTCTCCCGGGAGGCGGTGGAGGCGGGGCGGCTCGCGGCGGTACGGGACCTGGCGGCGCGCTTCGACGCGACGGTGCTGCTCAAGGGCTCGACGACGCTGGTGGCCGGGCCGGACGCGGCGGTACGGGTCAACCCCACGGGCACGTCCTGGCTGGCGACGGCGGGCAGCGGTGATGTGCTGTCGGGCCTCGCCGGGTCGCTGCTCGCGGCGGGGCTGTCGGCTCTGGACGCGGGGTCTGCGGCCGCGTACCTGCACGGGCTCGCGGCCCGCCGCGCGTCCGGCGGCGGGCCGATCACGGCGGCGCAGGTGGCGACGGCCCTGCCCGACGCGTGGCGTGACGTGACGTCGTAGCGCGCTCGGCGCCCAGCCGTCGCGGCTCGGCCGGGGTGACTCCGGTCGGCCCAAGGCGTAAGCACGCGCGTGGGGCGGCCCAAGGCGTAAGCACGCGCGTGGGGTTGGGCGGGCGGGCCGGCACGCCCACCGGTGGCCGCCGCCGCGTCCCTCTCGGCCCCGCCCACGAAGCTCGGGGACTTCCCGCGCCCAGGGTGACCGGGTCTACATCCGGGGAAATCGGCCCGGGGGCCGACACCTGAGAGACTGGGCGCGATGACTGAGACACCGCCGCCCCGCCGAGCCCGCGCCGAGATCGACCTCGGTGCGCTGCGTGCGAACGTCCGCACGCTGCGCGCCCGCGTCGCGCCCCACGCCCAGGTCATGGCCGTGGTCAAGGCGGACGCGTACGGACACGGCGCCGTACGCTGCGCCCGCGCCGCCCTCGAAGCGGGCGCCACCTGGCTCGGCACCGCCACCCCGCACGAGGCGCTCGCCCTGCGCGCGGCCGGCATCACGGAGGCGGACGCCCGGGTGATGTGCTGGCTGTGGACCCCCGGCGACCCGTGGGCCGACGGCATCGAGGCCGGTCTCGACATGTCCGTCAGCGGCCTGTGGGCCCTGCGGGAGGTCGTCGAAGCGGCGCGCGCCACCGGGAAGCGGGCGCGCGTCCAGCTCAAGGCCGACACCGGACTCGGCCGTAACGGCTGCCAGCCAGCCGACTGGCCCCAGCTCGTCGGCGAGGCCCTGAAGGCCGAGGGCCAGGGCCTGGTCCGGATCACCGGCCTCTGGTCGCACTTCGCCTGCGCCGACGAGCCCGGCCACCCCTCCATCGCCTCCCAGCTCGACGTCTTCCACACGATGCTGGAGTACGCCGAGAAGGCCGGCGTCGAGCCCGAGGTCCGGCACATCGCCAACTCGCCGGCCACCCTCACCCTCCCGGAGGCCCACTTCGACCTCGTCCGGCCCGGCATCGCCATGTACGGCGTCTCGCCCAGCCCCGAGCTCGGCACCCCCGCCGACTTCGGCCTGCGGCCCGTGATGTCGCTCAAGGCGAGCATCGCCCTGGTCAAGCAGGTCCCGGCCGGGCACGGCGTCAGTTATGGACACCACTACGTCACCGAGGACGAGACCCACCTCGGGCTCGTGCCCCTCGGCTACGCCGACGGGGTCCCGCGCCACGCCTCCGGGCGCGGGCCCGTGCTCGTCGGCGACCGGGTCCGCCGGGTGGCCGGCCGGGTCGCCATGGACCAGTTCGTGGTCGACCTGGGCCGTGACACCGTCGAGCCCGGCGCGGAGGCGGTGCTCTTCGGCCCCGGCGACCGGGGGGAGCCGACCGCCGAGGACTGGGCCGTGGCCGCCGACACCATCGCGTACGAGATCGTCACACGCATCGGCGCGCGCGTCCCGCGCGTCTACCTGAACGGGTAGGCGTGCCCCGCGCGTCTACCTGAACGGGTGGGACGACCGGCAACGAGCGGTACGAGTCATCAGGGAGCGGGAGTGAGCGAGTCCAGTAACGACACCTGGCGCCGTGCCGGGGTCGCCGGTGCCGCGCTGGGCGTCCTCGCGGCCGGCGCGGCCGCGGGCGTCGCGATCGAGCGGCTCACGGTCGGGCGCGGCATGCGGCAGAAGGCGCGGCTCGCGCTCGACGCCTCCGGCCCCTACGGCTCCCTGCGCGGCACCCCCGGCAAGGCGATCGCCGACGACACCACCGAGCTGTACTACGAGATCGACGAGGTGGACCCGGAGGCCGGCGCCCCGCGCAAACGGCGCCTCTTCGGCCGCAAGGCGCCCGCCCCCGTCACGGTCGTGTTCAGCCACGGGTACTGCCTCGGCCAGGACTCCTGGCACTTCCAGCGGGCGGCCCTGCGCGGACTGGTCCGCACCGTCCACTGGGACCAGCGCAGTCATGGGCGCTCGGGCCGCGGGGCCGCCCAGTCCGGGCCCGACGGCGTACCCGTCTCCATCGACCAGCTGGGCCGTGATCTGAAGGCCGTCATCGACGCGGCCGCGCCCGAGGGGCCGCTGGTCCTGGTCGGGCACTCGATGGGCGGCATGACGATCATGGCGCTCGCCGAGCGGTACCCCGAGCTGATCCGCGAACGGGTCGTCGGCGTCGCCTTCGTCGGGACCTCCTGCGGCAAGCTCGGCGAGGTGAACTACGGCCTGCCGATAGCGGGGGTCAACGCCGTGCGGCGCGTGCTGCCCGGCGTGCTGAAGGCCCTCGGCTCGCGGGCGGAGCTGGTGGAGCGGGGCCGCAGGGCCACCGCAGACCTGTTCGCCGGGCTCATCAAGAAGTACTCGTTCTCCTCGAAGGACGTGGATCCGGCGGTCGCCCGGTTCGCGGAGCGGATGATCGAGGCGACCCCGATCGACGTGGTCGCCGAGTTCTATCCGGCCTTCGCCGAGCACGACAGGGCGCACGTGCTCCCGGTCTTCCGCGAGGTCCCCGTGCTCGCACTGGCCGGTGACCGCGACCTCGTCACGCCCAGCTCGCACACCGAGGCCATCGCCGATCTGCTGCCGGACAGCGAGCTGGTCATCGTCCCCGACGGCGGCCATCTGGTCATGCTGGAGCACCCCGAGGCGGTCACCGACCGGCTGGCGGACCTCCTCGCCCGGGTCGGCGCGGTCCCGGCGGCGACGGGCGCGAAGGCGGGCTCGGGCAACGGCTAAGTTGGCCCGTATGGAAGCACCGCACAACGCAGCCACGCTCGACGTCGACTCCCCCGAACGCATGCAGGAGATCGGCCGCCGCCTCGCGAAACTCCTCCGCCCCGGTGACCTCGTGATGCTCACCGGCGAGCTCGGCGCCGGAAAGACGACACTCACCCGCGGCCTGGGCGAGGGCCTCGGGGTGCGCGGCGCCGTCACCTCGCCGACCTTCGTCATCGCGCGCGTCCACCCGTCCCTGGTCGGCGGCCCGGCCCTGGTCCACGTCGACGCGTACCGCCTCGGCGGCGGCCTGGACGAGATGGAGGACCTCGACCTCGATGTCTCGCTGCCCGAGTCGGTGGTCGTCGTGGAGTGGGGCGACGGCAAGGTAGAGGACCTGACGGACGACCGGTTGCACGTGCTGATCCACCGCGTCGTCGGGGACACGGACGACGACCGGCGCACGGTCGTGCTGCGCGGGATCGGCGACCGCTGGGCAGGCGAGGACCTCGGACTCGGCTGACCTCGGACTCGGGTGACGGCGGCTCGGCGGGCGGAGCGGAGGAACGGGCGGGGAACGTCCGTAGGTTCCGACAAGGTGTCGGGAAGATGTTGCATCGGTCCTACGAGCCGTGGTGACATGGAGGCACGAGCTGGTTAGGTGTACCTAACCTACGGGAGGCAACCATGGCGACGCCAGAGCGGGCACGCGCAGCGGACCGGATCTCGATGAGCGATCTGCTGGCGTCCTGCGCCGCCGCCGACGCGGTGTCGACTCCGCCGCGCGAGCGGCAGGCGGAGCCACAGGCCGAGCCGGAGATCGACGAGGTCGGTGAGATCGAACAGGAGCGCGCGGTCCGGCCCGAGGCCGCGTAACCCGTACGGGCGATTCCGCCGCGCGCGGCCGTTCGCGCGACGGCAGGCGCGAGCCGCCGCGCGGCAAGCGCGAGGCCCGGCGTGCGACGGCGAACGCGAGCGGCTACGCGACGACGACGACCTTCGCGCCGATGGTGGCGAAGGCCCACAGCGCGTCGCCGTCCGCCCGCTTCATCCGAATGCCGCCGGTCTTCCGTACGGGATCCGGCGTCGGCAGCGAGCCGTCGACCGCCGCGCTGAAACCGATCGTGACGTCCTCGACGGTCGTGAACCGCACCACGTGCTCGATCCGCACCCCGTCCGAGCCCTTCACACTGGCCGAGCGCGAGGTCACGCGGTACGCCCCGGGGACCGGATGGACCGTGCTCGGCATCACCGAGAAGGTGTGCGTGGCCTGGTTCTTCTCGTCCACCAGCCAGACCCGCCGCTCGGACAGCGCGTACACGACGCGCGCGCCCGTGCCCGAGTTCCCCGGGACGGCCAGCGGGTCCCTGACCGGCTTCGCGGGGCCGCCGGTCGTCGCCGCCGACGGTGCCGCGCTCGGCGTCCGCGGCTTCGCCGACACATCGGCCGGGGCGTTCGCCGACGCCTGATAGGCGAGGAAGGCGACCGCGGCGACGGCCGCCGCGGTGAGCCCGGCCACGAATCCCGAGCTGCTCCTACCCACCCGTGCCACCTTTCTCTCCCGGAGCCTTCGGCCCGGGTGGTTCCCCCATGTCCTGTTCGAGGCGACGGTAGCAGCAGCGGACCGGCGGTACGGGGCGCCGTGCCCGGTGGCCGGGAGCCGTAGGCTGTTCGCGTGCTCTTGCTCGCCATGGATACCGCCACGCCCGCCGTCACCGTCGCCCTCCACGACGGCGACTCCGTCGTCGCCGAGTCGCGCCAGGTCGACGCCCGTCGCCACGGGGAGCTGCTGCTCCCCGCCGTCGACCGGGTCATGAAGGAGGCCGGGCTGAAGCTCGACGCCGTCACCGGTGTCGTCGTCGGGGTCGGCCCGGGGCCGTACACCGGACTGCGGGTCGGTCTGGTCACCGCCGCCACTTTCTCCTCCGCGCTCGGCGTCCCGGTGCACGGTCTGTGCACGCTGGACGGGCTCGCCTACGCCTCCGGGATCGACGAGCCGTTCGTCGTCGCGACGGACGCCCGCCGCAAGGAGGTCTACTGGGCCCGGTACGACGACCGCCGTACGCGGGTGACCGACGCGGCCGTCGACCGGCCCGCCGACATCGCCCGGGACGTCGCCGGCCTGCCGGCGGTCGGCGCCGGAGCCCGCCTCTACCCCGAGGTGTTCACCGACGCCCGCGACCCCGAGCACCAGTCCGCCGCGGCGCTCGCCGCCCTCGCGGCCGAGAAGCTGGCGGCCGGGAGCACGGACTTCCTCGACCCGCTGCCCATGTACCTGCGCCGCCCCGACGCCCAGGTGCCCAAGAACTACAAGGTGGTCACCCCGAAGTGACCGCCGTGACCGCCGCCGTGCTGCGGGAGATGCGCTGGTGGGACATCGAGCCCGTGCTCGCACTCGAACACGAGCTCTTCCCCGAGGACGCCTGGTCCGAGGGGATGTTCTGGTCGGAGCTCGCGCACGCGCGCGGCCCGCGCGCCACCCGCCGCTACGTCGTCGCGGAGGCCGGCGGCCGGCTCGTCGGCTACGCGGGGCTCGCCGCGGCCGGCGGCCTCGGCGACGTCCAGACGATCGCCGTCGCCCGCGACCAGTGGGGAACCGGGCTCGGCGCCCGGCTGCTCACCGATCTGCTCCAGCACGCCACCGCCTTCGAGTGCGACGAGGTGCTGCTGGAGGTACGGGTGGACAACACCCGGGCCCAGAAGCTGTACGAGCGTTTCGGCTTCGAGCCCATCGGCTTCCGGCGCGGCTACTACCAGCCCGGCAACGTGGACGCGCTTGTCATGCGATTGACCGTTCAAGGAACAGAGACGACTGACTGATGGCTGCTGACGAACCGCTCGTACTCGGCATCGAGACCTCCTGCGACGAGACCGGCGTCGGCATCGTGCGGGGCACGACCCTGCTCGCCGACGCCGTCGCGTCCAGCGTGGACACCCACGCGCGCTACGGCGGAGTGGTGCCGGAGATCGCCTCCCGCGCCCACCTGGAGGCGATGGTCCCGACCATCGAGCGCGCCCTGAAGGAGGCCGGGGTCTCCGCGAAGGACCTCGACGGCATCGCGGTCACGGCCGGCCCCGGCCTGGCCGGTGCCCTGCTCGTCGGTGTGTCGGCCGCCAAGGCCTACGCGTACGCCCTGAACAAGCCGCTCTACGGCGTGAACCACCTCGCCTCGCACATCTGCGTCGACCAGCTGGAGCACGGCCCGCTGCCCGAGCCGACGATGGCGCTCCTCGTCTCCGGCGGCCACTCCTCGCTGCTGCTCGCGCCCGACATCACCGCCGACGTGCGGCCGATGGGCGCCACGATCGACGACGCGGCCGGCGAGGCCTTCGACAAGATCGCGCGCGTGCTCGACCTCGGCTTCCCCGGCGGCCCGGTCATCGACCGGCTGGCCCGGGAGGGAGATCCGAACGCGATCGCCTTCCCGCGCGGCCTGAGCGGCGCCAAGGACCCCGCGTACGACTTCTCCTTCTCCGGGCTGAAGACGGCCGTGGCCCGCTGGATCGAGGCGAAGCGGGCGGCGGGCGAGGAGGTGCCGGTACGGGACGTGGCGGCGTCCTTCCAGGAGGCGGTCGTCGACGTGCTGACCCGCAAGGCCGTCCGCGCTTGCAAGGACGAGGGCGTCGACCACCTGATGATCGGCGGCGGCGTGGCGGCCAACTCGCGGCTGCGGGCGCTGGCCGAGGAGCGATGCGAGCGGGCGGGCATCCGGCTGCGGGTGCCGAGGCCGGGGCTGTGCACGGACAACGGCGCGATGGTCGCGGCGCTCGGCGCCGAGATGGTGGCGCGCAACCGGCCGGCCTCCGACCTGGAGCTGTCCGCGGACTCGTCCCTCCCGGTGACGGACCCGCACGTGCCAGGCGACCACGGCCACGACCATGTGCACGAGGTCAGCAAGGAGAACCTGTACCCGTGACGACCGTGACGCTCATGTGGGAGGCGCGGGCGGTCGAGGGCCGTGGCGCCGAACTCCTGGAGTGGGCACGGGCGCAGACCCTGCCGTACGCGCCGCTGCGCCGTGAGACCTTCCGCGCCGAGCAGGACCGCGTCCTCGTGCTGACCTGGTGGGACGCAGCCGTCGGCGCGGATCCGCCCGAACTGCCCGAGCCGACCGGGGACCTGGTCACCCGCCCGGTGCACCGCTGGCGCTTCGAATCGGTCTCCGTGGACACGGGAGCAACCTCCTAGCCGGAACCCGCATCAAACACGGCGTGGACAAGAAGATCGTGGCGTGGGCGGTGCTGACCGTCGCCGCCCTGCTCGTGACGGGGTGCACGTCGGGCGCCGACGCCGCCCCGCGTACGGCCCCCTCGGCGACGCCCTCGGCCGGGAACAAGGCGCCCGGGGGCCCGGGCGCGGCCCCCGACCAGGCGGCCGAAGCGGCCGCCGCGTACCGGAAGTGGGGGCTCAAGCCCTTCGCCGCCCCGCCGGAGCCGCCCGCCGTCAAGCCGGTCGAGCGGCCCCCGGGCAGCCCCGTGCCGGTCATCAGCGAGATACCGACGACCGAGAAGATCGTCTTCATCACCGTCGACGACGGTGCCGAGAAGGACCCTCGGTTCGTGGAGATGATGAAGGATCTCAAGGTCCCGGTGACGATGTTCCTCACCGACTCGGCGATCCGCACCGACTACGCGTACTTCGAGCCGCTCGCCGCCCTCGGCAACGGCGTCGCCAACCACACCCTCACCCACCCCAACCTGCGCACCCTCGGCCGGGCCGCCCAGCAGCGGGAGATATGCGGACAGCAGACGAAGCTGGCGAAGGAGTACGGGACGGCCCCGCGGCTCTTCCGCCCGCCCTACGGCAACTGGAACGAGGACACCCGCGCCGCCGCCGGCACCTGCGGGGTGGACGCGATCGTGCTGTGGCGCGAATCGATGCAGATCACGAACATGCAGTACCAGCGCGGGGACGGGAAGCTGCGCCCCGGCGACATCATCCTGGCCCACTTCCGCGGCCCGGCCGAGCTCAAGGGCACGACGATGACCGAGATGACGGCCAACATGCTCCGGCACATCCAGGACCAGGGCTTCACCGTGGCCCGCCTGGAGGACTACGTCTGAAAATTCTCTCCTCGCCGTGTCGATGCGGGCGGCGCCCGTTCGACGTAAGAGTGAGAGGCGGGGAACGGCCCCGTCGTCGCACACCGAGGAGTCACCATGCCCCGCTTCATGTCGCTGATCCGCATCGAGGAGAACGCCTTCGCCATGGAGGAGGCCCCGGCCGATTTCGGCGAGCGGATGGAAGCGCTCTTCGAGGAGATCACCAAGGCCGGCGTCATGCTGGACACGGCCGGACTCAAGCCGACCTCCGAAGGCACCAGGGTGACCTGGTCCGGCGGCAGGCTCAGCTACACCGACGGACCCTTCACCGAGACGAAGGAGGTCGTCGGTGGTTACGCCATGATGCAGTGCAAGGACAAGGCCGAGGCGCTGGAGTGGGCCAAGCGCTTCCTGGAGATCCACCCGGAGCAGTGGACCGTCACCTGCGAGGTGCGCCAGCTCGACGAGGGCTGACGGCGGGAGGCTGTGCTGTCATGTGAACCGTGACAGTGCACAGCACACTCGACACCGTCTTCCGGATGGAGTCGCCACGGATCATCGCCGCCGCGGCGAGGATCGTCCGTGACGTCGGTATCGCCGAGGAGATCGCCCAGGACACGCTCGTCGCCGCGCTGGAGCAGTGGCCGGCGACGGGGGTCCCGGACCGGCCGGGCGCCTGGCTGACGGCCGCCGCCAAGAACCGCGCGGTCGACCTCGTGCGGCGCCGGGAGACGTACGCCCGCAAGCTCGCGGAGGCGGGCCGCGAGCTGGCGGAGGAGTCGTACGACCCCGAGCCCTCCGGCCCCGGGGACATCGACGACGATCTGCTGCGGCTGATCTTCACCGCCTGCCACCCCGTGCTCTCCGCCGAGGCGCGCACCGCACTGACCCTGCGGCTGGTCGGCGGACTGCGCACGGACGAGATCGCCCGCGCCTTCCTCGTACCGGAGCCGACGGTCGCCCAGCGGATCGTGCGGGCCAAGCGGACCCTGGCGAAGGCGGGCGTCGAGTTCGAAGTGCCGTACGGGGAGGAGCGGGCGGCCCGGCTCGGCTCCGTCCTCGACGTCATCTACCTGATCTTCAACGAGGGTTACGCGGCCACGGCGGGCGACGACCTGCTGCGGCCGGCGCTCTGCGAGGACGCGCTGCGGCTGGCCCGGGTGCTCGCCGGGCTGATGCCCAAGGAGGGCGAAGTCCACGGGCTGGCCGCCCTGTTGGAGATCCAGGCGTCCCGCACGGCGGCGCGGACGGGGCCGGACGGGGAGCCGGTCCTCCTCGCCGACCAGAACCGGAGCCGCTGGAACCGGCTGATGATCCTGCGGGGGTTCGCCTCGCTGGAGCGGGCCGCGGAGGGCGGCACGTACGGGCCGTACGCCCTGCAGGCGGCCATCGCCGCCTGCCACGCGAAGGCGCTGACGTACGAGGAGACGGACTGGCGGACCATCGCCGCCCTGTACGGCCGGCTGGCGGCCGTCGCGCCTTCCCCGGTGGTCGAGTTGAACAGGGCGGTCGCCGTCTCGATGGCCGAGGGCCCGGAGGCCGGGCTCGCGCTCGTCGACGCGCTGAGCGACGGACCCGCGCTGGCGGGCTACCACTTGCTGCCGAGCGTGCGAGGAGACCTGCTGGCGCGCCTCGGGCGGTCCGAGGAGGCCCGTGCGGAGTTCGAGCGGGCGGCCGCGCTCACCCGCAACGAGCGGGAGCGCGAACTCCTCCTCGGTCGCGCCCGGGGAACAGGGGTTCAGTAGCGCAGGATCTGCCCGGCCGAGGTGCCGACGATGACCGTGCCGTCGGGGGCCGCGTGCAGCGAGAGCGGTCCGTACGGGGGCAGGGGGCGCCGGCCGAGGACGGTCCCGTCGGTGGTGTCGACCGAGACGAGGGTGTCGTCGGCGCACAGGGCGTGCACGACACCGGCGTGCGCGTCGAGGTCGAGGACCTCGGTGTGCAGGGGCCGGCTCCAGAGGACGTCCCCGGCGGGGAAGGCCCGGCGGACCAGCTCCGTCTCTCCGTGCAGCAGCGCGGGGCCCGCGGCGTCGGCGACGTACACCGCCCGGCCGAGGGGCGCGTCGACGGTGAAGAGCACCGTCTCGGGGGCCGCGTCCATCGTGAACGTCAGCAGGTGCGCGCAGGAGAGGTCGGCGGCCCGGTAGACGGCCACCCGGCTCCGGAGGTGCGCCACCGAGCTGACCGCGATCCACCGCTCGTCGGCGCTGACGGCCACCTGGGTCGGATTCCCGAGCAGTTCGGGAAAGGGCTCGTCGTGGAGGGGCGCGCCGGTCAACGCGCCGGCCGGCCGATCAGCATCGTCGGGGCGCCCGCGACACGGGTGAGGAAGACCGTGGCGGAGTGCGGACCCTTCGGCTTGATCTTGCGGCGCAGCTCCTCGGGCTCGACGGCCGAGCCGCGCTTCTTCACCGTCAGGGTGCCCACCTCGCGCTCACGCAGCAGAGCCTTCAGCTTCTTGAGGTTGAAGGGCAGCCGGTCGGTGATCTCGTACGCGGTGGCGTAGGGGGTCGGGACGAGCGCGTCCGCCGTGACGTAGGCGATCGTCTCGTCGATCAGGCCGCCGTCCAGCGTCTCGGCGACCTCGGCGACCAGGTGGGCGCGGATGACGGCGCCGTCCGGCTCGTAGAGGTAGCGGCCGACCGGGCGGACGGCGGGGTCGGGCAGGCCGCGGCCGGTCAGGCCGGCGCCGGAGGGCAGGAGGGTGGCGCGGACGGCGCCGGGAGACGTGCCGAACCACAGCACCGCCTCCTTCACGTCGCCGCCGTCCGAGATCCACTCCGCCTCCGCGTCCTCCGGGACGGCCTCGTGCGGCACACCGGGGGCGATCTTCAGTGCCGCGTGCGGGGCCCGGCGTGCGGCCTCGATCGCCCAGGAGAGCGGCGGCGAGTATGCCTCCGGGTCGAAGATCCTGCCCCGCCCGCCGCGCCGCGCCGGGTCGACGAAGACCGCGTCGTAAGGGGTCGTGTCGATCTCCGTGACGTCCGCGCAGCGGACCTCGATCAGCTCGTCGAGCCCGAGCGCGGCGGCGTTCGCACGGGCGGCCGCGGCGGTCAGCGGGTCGCGGTCCACGGCGAGGACCGAGATCCCGGCACGGGCGAAGGCGATGGCGTCCCCGCCGATGCCGCCGCACAGGTCGGCGACGGAGCGGACGCCGAGCTCCCTGAACCGGCGGGCCCGGTAGGCCCCGACGGTCGCCCGGGTGGACTGCTCCACGCCGTGGGGCGTGAAGTACATCCGGTACGCGTCGTCCGCGCCGAACTTCGCCACCGCGCGCTGCCGGAGCCTGGCCTGCCCGACGGCCGCCGTGACCAGCTCGGCCGGATGGTCCCGGCGCAGCCGGGAGACGACCGCAAGTTCCTGGGCGGGGTCGTGGTCGCGCAGGGCGGCGAGCAGGGTCTGGCCCTCGGGGGTGAGCAGGGCGGTGAAGGCGGCGAGGTCGGTCACCCGCCCCATTGTGGTGCCTGGCCGCCTGTGGGCCGGCCGGGGGATGGTGCGCGTGGCGCGGCGGTGTCGCCGGGGCGGAGAAGCTCGGCGCTGACAGGATGCGGCGCCATGCAGCTAGTACGACAAACAGAGCAAATGGGTCTCCGGTATGAAAAGCCCCGGGGCGTGCGTCACCCGCGGAGGGCGGTGGCCACGGCGCTGCTCGTCGCCGCCGTCGCCTCGGCCTGCGCGGCGCCCTCCGACGGCTCCGGCGGCGGCCCGGGCGCGCAGGGGAGGCCCGCCCCCGGTCAGCCCCAGGGGCAGCCGCAGGGCGCGTCCGGCGCCCTCAACGCGTACGTCGAGAAGATCCGCAAGCAGCGGGCCGCCCGGGTGCTCGCGGCCAAGAAGTGGGGGCTCGACCGGCCCCCGCTGGAGGCTCCGGCGCCGCCCGCCGTCAAGCCGAAGATCACCACCCGCAAGGGGTTCGAGACCGACGGCGAGGGCCTGCCGCCCGTTTTCACCACCGTGCCGACCAAGGAGAAGGTCGTCTTCCTGACGATCGACGACGGCGCGGAGAAGGACCCCGAGCTGCTGCGGATGATGAGCGAGCTGCGGATCCCGTACAGCGCCTTCCTCAGCGACTACCTGGTCAAGGAGGACTACGGCTACTTCAAGAAGATGCAGGACGCCGGTGTCTCCCTGCACAACCACACCCTCAACCACCGTTACATGCCCGGGCTTTCGTACACGGCGCAGAAGCGGGAGATCTGCGGGATGCAGGACACCATCCAGAAGCGGTACGGGAAGCGGCCGTCGCTCTTCCGGCCGCCGTACGGGAACTACAACGAGAACACCTTGCGCGCGGCCAAGGCGTGCGGGGTGAAGGCGGTTCCGCTGTGGGCCTCGGAGGCGTTCCCGGACCGGATGGAGTGGCGTGAATGGGACCGGGACCTGCACCCCGGCGACATCGTGCTCACCCACTTCCGGGGCAAGGAGGACTGGAAGGGCTCGATGCCGGACATGATCCGCCGAGTGATGAGCACGATCACGGCCAAGGGTTACGCGGTCGCGAGGCTCGAGGACTACGTGTGACCCCCGCGCGCCGGCTGACAGCCGGACTGGTCCTGGCCGGCGCGCTGCTGGGCGCGACGGCCTGCGCCCCGTCGGTCGACCCGTTCGAACGCCTGGGCCGCAAGGCGGCGCGTCACATGACCCCGCGCCCGTCGGACACGGCGGGCGCCTCGGGCGAGGCGGGGGTCGCGGGCGCCCCGGGGGACCGTGGCCGGACCGTTCCCGAAACCGCCACACGGCACTGAATTGGCACTCCGCTTGACCGAGTGCTAATCGCAGTCATAGTCTCAGGTCTGGCACTCCCCACCGGAGAGTGCCAACACAGCGACGGGCAGGTCCGGCACCCGCGACGACGGATCCACCTGGTCGCCACCTCAGACAGTTAACCCCGTGAGATCTCCGAAGGGGGAGGTCGGATCGTGACGACCACCAGCTCCAAGGTTGCCATCAAGCCGCTCGAGGACCGCATTGTGGTCCAGCCGCTCGACGCCGAGCAGACCACCGCCTCTGGCCTGGTCATCCCGGACACCGCGAAGGAGAAGCCCCAGGAGGGCGCCGTCCTCGCCGTCGGTCCGGGCCGCTTCGAGAACGGCGAGCGCCTGCCGCTCGACGTGAAGGTCGGCGATGTCGTGCTGTACAGCAAGTACGGCGGCACCGAGGTGAAGTACAACGGCGAGGAGTTCCTCGTCCTCTCGGCTCGCGACGTGCTCGCGATCATCGAGAAGTAATTCACCGAAGTATCCGAAGCAGATGCTTTGAGCTGCGCCCCTTGACCCCGCACTGGGCGTCCGGGGGCGCGGTTCGTTACACACGAAATCCGAGAGGGCTGAACCGCTCCCATGGCGAAGATCCTGAAGTTCGACGAGGACGCCCGTCGCGCCCTTGAGCGCGGCGTCAACAAGCTTGCCGACACGGTGAAGGTGACGATCGGCCCCAAGGGCCGCAACGTCGTCATCGACAAGAAGTTCGGCGCCCCCACCATCACCAACGACGGTGTCACGATCGCCCGCGAGGTCGAGCTCGACGACCCGTACGAGAACCTCGGCGCCCAGCTGGTGAAGGAGGTGGCGACCAAGACCAACGACATCGCGGGTGACGGCACCACCACCGCCACCGTGCTCGCCCAGGCCCTGGTCCGCGAGGGTCTGCGCAACGTCGCCGCCGGTGCCTCCCCGGCCGCCCTGAAGAAGGGCATCGACGCCGCCGTCAAGGCCGTCTCCGAGGAGCTGCTCGCCACCGCGCGCCCGATCGACGACAAGTCGGACATCGCCGCCGTGGCCGCCCTCTCCGCGCAGGACCAGCAGGTCGGCGAGCTCATCGCCGAGGCGATGGACAAGGTCGGCAAGGACGGTGTCATCACCGTCGAGGAGTCCAACACCTTCGGCCTGGAGCTCGACTTCACCGAGGGCATGGCCTTCGACAAGGGCTACCTGTCCCCGTACATGGTCACCGACCAGGAGCGTATGGAGGCCGTCCTCGACGACCCGTACATCCTGATCCACCAGGGCAAGATCTCCTCGATCCAGGACATGCTGCCGCTCCTCGAGAAGGTCATCCAGGCCGGCGCCAGCAAGCCGCTGCTGATCATCGCCGAGGACGTCGAGGGCGAGGCCCTGTCGACCCTGGTCGTGAACAAGATCCGTGGCACCTTCAACGCCGTGGCCGTCAAGGCCCCCGGCTTCGGTGACCGCCGCAAGGCGATGCTCGGCGACATGGCCACCCTCACCGGTGCCACCGTCATCGCCGAGGAGGTCGGCCTCAAGCTCGACCAGGCCGGTCTGGACGTGCTGGGCACCGCCCGCCGCGTCACCGTCACCAAGGACGACACCACCATCGTCGACGGTGGCGGCAACTCCGAGGACGTGCAGGGCCGCGTCAACCAGATCAAGGCCGAGATCGAGACCACCGACTCCGACTGGGACCGCGAGAAGCTCCAGGAGCGCCTCGCGAAGCTGGCCGGCGGCGTGTGCGTGATCAAGGTCGGCGCCGCCACCGAGGTGGAGCTGAAGGAGAAGAAGCACCGTCTGGAGGACGCCATCTCCGCGACCCGCGCCGCGGTCGAGGAGGGCATCGTCTCCGGTGGTGGCTCCGCTCTGGTCCACGCCGTCAAGGTCCTCGAGGGCAACCTCGGCAAGGAGGGCGACGAGGCCACCGGTGTCGCCGTCGTCCGCCGCGCCGCCGTCGAGCCGCTGCGCTGGATCGCCGAGAACGCCGGCCTCGAGGGCTACGTCATCACCTCCAAGGTGGCGGAGCTGGAGAAGGGCAACGGCTTCAACGCCGCGACCGGCGAGTACGGCGACCTGGTCAAGGCCGGCGTCATCGACCCGGTGAAGGTCACGCGCTCCGCGCTGGAGAACGCCGCCTCGATCGCCTCCCTCCTCCTCACCACCGAGACCCTCGTGGTGGAGAAGAAGGAAGAGGAGTCGGCGGACGCGGGCCACGGCCACGGTCACGGCCACTCGCACTGAGCCCCGTCACCCGGTCGCTCGCACAGCTGATCACTGAGGCCCGGTGCCCCCTGACGGGGGCGCCGGGCCTCGGCCTTTCTCGTCCTTCTCGTCTTTCCCGGCCTTTCCGGCCTTTCCGGCCTTTCTGGTCGTTCCCGTCGTTCAGACCTCCACGGCGCCGAGCTGCCCCATCAGCCCGAGCAGGTCGTACTGCCACCATCCCTCGACGATCTTGCCGTCCTCGCGGAACCGGTGGATCACCGTCCCGGACATCGAGACCTCCTTGCCGGTCGCCTCGATCCCCATGAAGTCACCGGTGTGCGTGGCGTTCCAGGTCCAGCGGGTGCAGACCCGGTCGCCCTCCGCGATCTGGTCGTCGACGGTGAACTGGAACCGGAAGCCGCCCCGCCACTCGTCCAGCTCCCGCCGGACCGCGTCCATGCCGATGACGTCCTGCGCGTTGGCGGGATCGTGGTCGTGGAAGTCCTCGTCGAAGATCTCGTCGAGCGGTGGCAGCTCGCCCCCGGTCGAGGCCAGCTCGAAGAAACGCCGGGCCGTCGCCTTGTACAGCTGCTCGTCCCGGACGACGTCCAGATCGGTGAACGTCGGCATCTCGTCGCAGAGCGCGACCATCTCCCGGAAGATCCGGTCGGTCTCGGGGAGCTGCGAGTTCGTCATCGCCACGTCGTACGAGGGGAACTCCACGATCTCCACGAAGTGGGAGGCGTCGGAGCGGTCCTTGCCGATGATGTTGTGGGTGGCGGTGCGCTTGCCCCGGGTCTGTTCGACCCACTTGTCCATGAGCCGGTTCATGTCGTCGAACCGGCTGGTCTTGCAATCGATGATCTGTACGAATGTCATGACGCCTCCCGGACCGGGTGGGACACCTCCATTTTAGGCGCGGAGGGCCGTCGGACCCGTCTGGCAGCATGGCCACCATGCAGCAGGCGCGGGGGAAGCGGTCGGTCGTGGTCGGAGGTGACGCGGGAATCGTCGTCACCGGTGACCACAACCAGCTCGTGACCGCCGTGCCGCCGGTGCGGTCGGCGTACTGGGAGCAGGTGCGCCGGATCGCTCCGGTGGAACTGGTCGACCGGGAGCGGGAGCTGGCGTCGCTCGCCGCCTTCTGCCTGGCCGACTCCGGCCCGTCGTACGTCTGGTGGCGGGCGGAGGCATGGGCGGGCAAGACGGCCCTGATGGCGTGGTTCGCGCTCAACCCGCCGCCGGGGGTGCGGATCGTTCCCTTCTTCATCACGGCGCGCTGGGGCGCGCAGAACGACGTGGTCGCGTACGTCGACGTCGTCCTGGAACAACTCGCCGAGCTGGCGGGCGAGGGCATCCCGGCCCACCTGACGGCCTCGACCCGCGAGGCCCATCTGCTGCGTCTTCAAGGGGAGGCGGCCCGCGCCTGCGCCGAGCGCGGTGAACGCCTGGTCCTGCTGGTCGACGGCCTGGACGAGGACCGGGGCGTCACCACGGGCCCGGACGCGCACTCGATCGCGAGCCTGCTCCCCATATCGCTGCCGACGATCGTCTCCGGCCGCCTCAACCCGCCCGTACCGGTCGACGTCCCCGCCGGCCACCCGCTGCGTGACCCCGCGGTCGTACGGACCCTGGAGCCCTCCCCGTCCGCCCGCGCGATCCGCGCCGAGGCGGAGCGCGAACTGAAACGCCTCCTGGAGGCGGGCGGCCTCGAGCACGACCTCCTCGCCCTGCTCACCGCGGCCGGCGGCGGTCTGACGGCCGACGACCTGGCGGAGCTGACGGGCGCGGTGCCCTACCGCGTACGGGACGTCCTGCGCACGGGACCGGGCCGGACGTTCGCTGCGCGCTCGGACGCGTACCTCCTTGCCCACGAGGAGCTCCAGGCCCAGGCGGTGGAGATGCTGGGCCGTCGCGAACTCGACCGTTACCGGCGGGTGCTCCATGCCTGGGCGGAGGAGTGGCAAGCCCGCGACTGGCCCGCGGAAACCCCCGACTACCTGCTGCGCGGGTACTTCTCGATGCTGCGTGCGGCGGGGGACGTGGAGCGGATGGTGGGGTGCGCGCTGGATTCCGTACGCCATGACCGGCTGCTGGAGGCGACGGGCGGCGACATCGTGGCGCTGGACGAGGTGCGGCTGGCGGAGGAGGCGTTCGTCGGGGCGGGTGTGCCGGATCTCGTGGACCTGGTGCGCCTGGTGATCCGGCGGGAGGAGCTGGTGGAGCGCAACGACCGCATCCCGAGGACGCTGCCCTGGGCCTGGGCGGCGCTCGGCAGGACCGGCCGTGCCGAGGCCCTCGCCCGGAGCATCCCGAGCCTGGACTGGCGGGCTCTCGCACTCGTCGACGTCGCGGCGGAGCTGGCCGCCCGGGGTGGCGCGGAGGATGCTCGGCGGGTCCTGGAGGACGCCGAGGCGGCGGCCCGCCGGTACACCGACGCCTTCGGCGACGAGCGGGACACCACCTTGGCGGAGGTGAGCCGGGCCTGGGTGGGCGCGGGGCTCCTCGACCGCGCGGAGGACGTGGCCCGGGCGGTGGACGATCCGTACGTACGGGCGCGGCTGCTGCCCGAACTGGCGCATGCCCGGGCGCGGCAGGGGGAGGAAGCCCGGGCCAGGGCACTGTGTCTGTCCGAGGCGGACGATCGGGTACGCGCCCTGGGCCTCGCCGCCGTGGCGCGTGCCCGCGCCACGGCGGGGGACGCGGCGCGGGCGGTGCGGTCGGCGGTGACCGAGGACGCCGGATCCGAAAGCCTGGCGCTGGCGGTCGTCTCGGGGGAGCTGCGGCGGGCCGGTGACCGGGCGGCCGCGGACGAGGCCCTGGCGCGGCTGGACGCCGTCCTGTGCGTCTCGCCGGTCCTGACCGATGTGGTCGGTGCGCTGGCGGACGCGGGTGAGTACGACCGGGCCGCCGCCGCCGCCCTGCTGCACCCGGACCCCGAGGAGCGAGGATGGGCCCAGCGCGTGCCGGTCATCGCCCTCGCGGCCGCCGGGGAGATCGACCGTGCGTGGGAACTGGCGGGCCGGATCGAGCACGCACCCGCCCAGGCGTCGGCGCGGCTCGGCGTGGCGGCGGGAGCGGCCGGCAGCGGCGCGTACGAACGGGCGGAGGAGCTCGCCCGCACGATCGACGACCAGAGGTGCCGGGAGCGGGCGCTCAACCGCGTGGTCGCGGCTCTCGCCGGAGCCGGGGAGACGGAGCGGGCGGAGAGGCTGGCACGCGACTGCGCGCACGAGACCGACGCCGACGACCCGATGGTCTTCGTCGTCGAGGCGCTGGCGGCGGCCGGGCACTTCGCGCGGGCCCGCTCTCTCGCGGCGGCCATCGCCCACGACGACGGCGCATTCGCCCTGGTCAGAGGAGCGGTGACCGCGGCGGTGAACGCCGGGGCGGCCGACGTCGAGATGCGGGCACGCGCCGCCGAGGTGGTCGAGGAGGTGGAGAGCCGGATCCGGGCGCGGAGCGGAGGCGGCACGCTCGATCCCGTCCACACCCCGAAGGTCCTCGTCGAGGCGGGATACCTCGACCAGGCGCGGACCCTGCTCGACGGCATCGAGTCGAAGGTCCTGCCCACGGATGGGTCCGCACCGGAGTCGTACGAGTCCATCGGATGGCAGGTCCGGGCGGGGTTCGCGGTCGAAGCCCTCGCCTGGGCGGGCGAGTTCGACCGCGCCACGGCTCTGGCGCGGCGGATCACGGCCGACCCCTCGTCGTCGATGGCCCGCCTCGTCCTCGTCGAACGGCTCTCTCACGCCGGACGGTTCGCTCCCGCCCTCGCCCTGGTCGAAGAGGAGACGCGTCCGGGGGTGCGGGACCAGCTCCGCCTCGCCATGGCCAAGGCGGCGGCCGCCGCCGGCGACTGGGAGGCCGCCGAGTCGTACACCGGGCAGCTCAGCCTGCCCGGCATGCGGCTCATGGGATGGGCCCGGATCGCCGCGGAGCGGGCCAGGGCGGGCCATCACGCGGAAGCGGACACGGCGCTCGCGAAAGCCCTGGTGCGGGACGTGCGCGACGAGGGCACCTCCCTGGACTTCACCGACGTGGTCCGCGCCCTCTTCCTGCTGGGTCGGTACGAGGAGGGCGACACCGCGATCGCCGAACTGGTCGAGCACGCGGTCCCGTGGTTCTTCGGCGGGGTCGTGAGCGCCCTCGTGGAGGCGGGCGAGTACGACCGCGCACGGAGTTTGGTGGCCGGTCTGGACGACCGGGGCAAGGCTTCCGGCTCTCTCAGATGCGGGTTCATCGAGGACCTCGTCGAAGCCGGGGAGGAGGGCCGGGCGGCGGACGAGGCGCGGCTCGCGCGGGACCGGGGCACCGACGACGGCCGGGGCCCCCTCTCCGTCTGGCCCGCCCTCGCCCTGGCGATCGAGTCGGAGCGTGGCCGGGTGCCGCTCGCCCGGCAGCTCCGGGACATGAACCTCATGGACGCGCTCCACGCCTTCCTGCGCCTCGAACCCCGCACCGTCCCGGTGGTCGTCGACGCCCTACGCCGACCGCGTCAGGTCTGAGGCCCGCACCTCCTCCGTGAACGGCTCCCCCCGCCCGTACCGCGCCACCTCCTCCAGCGCCTGGTCCGCCATCCGGTGCAGTTCGTTGCCCAGCGAGCCGGCCACGTGCGGGGTGAGAAGCACGTTCGGGAGCGTCCAGAGCGGGGAGTCCGGCGCCGGGACGTCCGGGTCCGTGACGTCGAGGACCGCGTGGAGGCGGCCCGATGCCAGATGGGGGAGGAGCGCGGTCTCGTCGATCAGGGAGCCGCGTGAGGTGTTGACGAGGGTGGCGCCGTCGGGCATCAGGGCCAGCTGTGGCGCACCGATCATCCGGCGCGTGGCCGGAAGTTGAGGCGCGTGGACGGAGACGATCGAGCCGCGGGCGCACAGGGCGTCGAGGCCGACGAGTTCCACGCCCAGTGCGCGGGCCTGGGCAGGCTCCACGTACGGGTCGTGGAGCAGCACCTCGAAGTCGAAGGGGCGCAACAGCTCGATCACGCGGCGGCCGATCCGGGAGGCGCCGACCAGTCCCACCGTCCGGCGGTAGTTGCCCCAGGCCGCCGACTCGGCGAGCCAGGCGTGGTCGGCGCGGACCTCCTCGTACCGCCGGGCCGAGTGGAGGATCCGCTTCCCGGCGAAGAGGATCGCGGCGAGCGTGTACTCGGCGACGGGCAGCGCGTTGGCCGCCGCGGCCGAGGTGACGGCGAGGCCCCGGTCCCAGCAGGCGTCGGTGACATGGTGCTTGACCGAACCGGCCGCGTGGACGACGGCCTTCAGGCGCGGGGCGCGGTCCAGGACGGCGGCGGTCAGCGGCGGGGCGCCCCAGCAGGTGAGGAGGATCTCGGCCTCGGCGAGGGCTTCGGCGACACGGGGGGTGGGCGCGGTCAGATCGTGGGCGACGAGGTGCGGGTCGGTGCGGGTCAGGGCGGTGAGACGCTCGCGGTGGGAGTCGGTCAGCAGCCGCTCGGCGATGCCCGGGCCCATGGAGAGCAGGAGGGCGGGGCGATTGTCAGTGGCGGGGTGCATCGTGGGACCCGGGCTCCTCACTTGACGCTGCCGGCGGTCAGACCGGCCTTCCAGTGGCGCTGGAGGGAGACGAAGGCGACGACGAGGGGGACGACGGCCAGCAGGGATCCGGTGACGACGAGGGGGTAGAAGTCGGGTTCCGCGTGGGCGTTGCTGTTCCACGCGTACAGGCCGAGGCTCAGCGGGTAGAGCTTCTGGTCCGAGAGCATCACCAGGGGGAGGAAGAAGTTGTTCCAGATCGCGGTGAACTGGAAGAGGAAGACGGTCACGAAGCCGGGCATGACCATGCGCAGACCGATCGACCAGAAGGTGCGCAGTTCGCCGGCTCCGTCGATACGGGCGGCTTCGAGGGCCTCGTCGGGGATGTAGCCGGCGCTGAAGACCCGGGAGAGGTACACCCCGAAGGGGTTGACCAGGACGGGGATCAGCACGGCCCAGTAGGTGTTGACGACGCCCACCTCGCTGGCGAGGAGGTACATCGGCAGGGCGAGCGCGGTGGTGGGCACCAGCACGCCGAGGAGGACGACGCCGAAGAGCTTCTCCTTGCCCCGGAAGTCGTACTTGTCGAAGGCGTACCCGGCGGCGACGCTGATCAGCGAGCAGGCGAGGGCGCCCACGCCGGCGTAGAGGAGGCTGTTGACGTACCAGTGGAAGTAGATGCCGTCGTTGTACTCGGCGAGCCGGGTGAGGTTGCCGCCCAGGTCGAAGCCCTCGAAGGAGAAGGCGTTTCCGGCGAGCAGGCCGCCCGCGTCCTTGGTGGCGGCGGTCAGCAGCCAGACGAGGGGGAAGAGCATGTAGACGACGGCGAGGACGAGCGCGCCGTTGACGGCGGTCCTGGACAGCCAGGCGCTCTGGTGCCGGGGCTTGGTCATGCCGCCTTCTCCTTCCGGCGTCCGGTGAGGCGTGTGACGCCGAAGGACAGCAGTGCGGCCGTCAGGGCCAGCAGGACGGACGCGGCCGCGGCCAGTCCGTAGTCGTTGCGGTCGAAGGCCGCGGTGTACGCGTACATGTTCGGCGTCCAGGTCGAGGTGACGGCGGAGCCCGTGCCCTTGTTGAGGATCAGCGGTTCGGTGAACAGCTGCAGCGAGCCGATGACGGTGAAGAGGCCGACCATCGCGAGCGAGGCGCGGATCAGCGGGACCTTGATGCTGAACGCGATGCGCCAGGCGCCCGCCCCGTCGACGGTGGCCGCCTCCAGGACGGAGCGGTCGATGGCCTGCAGCGCGGCGTAGAAGATCACCATGTTGTAGCCGAGCCACTCCCAGAGCGCGATGTTGACCACGGAGGGGAGCGCGCCCTCGGGGGAGAAGAAGTCGAAGCCGATGCCGCCGGCCTCCATCGCCTGAACCACGGGGCTGAGCTGCGGCGTGTAGAGGTAGACCCAGATCAGCGCCGCGATGATGCCGGGGACGGCGTGCGGCAGGAAGAGCGCGAGCTGGAAGAAGCGGCGGGCGCGGGCGAGTGCCGAGTCGAGCAGCAGGGCGAGACCGAGGGCCCCGGCGAGCAGCAGCGGAATGTAGAACAGGCAGTATCCGAGCAGGACGCCGAAGCCCTCGCGGAAGGCCTGGTCACCCAGCGCCGCGGTGTAGTTGTCGAGGCCGGTGAAGACGGTCTCGGTGCCGCCGAAGCCCAGCCCCGACTGCTTCTCGGTGAACAGGCTGAGCCAGACCGCGTATCCGATCGGCACCACCATCACCGCGGTGAACAGGAGGAAGAAGGGGGTCAGCAGGAACGCTGCGGCACGGGTGCGGGCCTTCATCGGTCAGCCCTCGACCTTCAGTCCGCGCTTCTTCAGCTCGGCGACGGTCGCCTCGTGGCCGGTCCTGATGGCGTCGGCGATCGTGGGGCCACCCTTGGTGATCTTGCCGAACTGGTCCTTGATGGCGGTGTTGGTGGTGCCGGTGGTCGGACCCCAGGCCCAGTTCCCGCCGATGGCGGCGCCGGACTCCTCGAAGAGGGCGTAGATGTCCTGGCCGCCGTAATAGCCGGCGTCGAAGACCTGCTTGGCGACCGGGCGCAGCGCGGTCGCGGCGGGGAAGGCGCTGGACGTGCCGGAGGAGATGCGCGCCTTGACGCCCGCCTCGGTGGTGGACATCCACTCGGCGAACTCGACGGCCGCCGCCTTCTTCCCACTGTCCTTCGTCACGGCGAAGGAGGTGCCGCCGAGCATGCCGCTGGCGAGCTTGCCGTCCCAGCTCGGCATGGGCGCCACGGCCCACTTCCCGCTCTGCTCGGGCAGGGTGCCCTTGAGGACGCCCGCGCCCCAGGAGGCGCCGAGGTAGCCGATGGTGGTGCCGTTCTTGAGCGAGCCGGTCCACTCGGGGCTGAACGAGGCGTTCTTGTGGACGAGGTCGGCGTCGATCAGGCCCTGCCAGTAGTCGGCGACCTTGGTGGTGGCCGGGTCCGTGGTGTCGATCTTCCAGGTGTCGTTCTCGGCCTTGAACCACTGGGCGCCGGCCTGCCAGGCCATCGCCTCGAAGGTCGTCGGGTCGTCGGGGAAGAAGGTGGCGATACGGGCCTTGGCGTCGGCCTTCTTCACCTTCTCGGCCGCGGCCTTGAACGCGTCCCAGGTGGTGGGCACCTCGACCTGGTACTTCGCGAAGAGGTCCTTGCGGTAGAAGAAGGCCTGCGGGGACGCGTCGAAGGGGACGGCCCAGGTCTTGCCGCCGAGCGTGGTGAGCTCCACCGCCTGCGGCAGCAGCTTGCTCCGGTCGGCCTCGGTGAACTCGCCGCCGATGTCCTGCAGAGCGCCGGAGCTGACGAACTCGGGGAGCGAGGAGTACTCGATGGAGACCAGGTCCGGTGCGTTGCCCGCCTTCACCGCGTTGGAGATCTTGGCGTAGCCGCCGGCGGTGCCGGAGGGGATCTCCTCGAACTTCACCTGGATGTTCTTGTGGGAGGCGTTGAACGCGTCCACCACGTCCTTGGAGCCCTTGGCCCAGCCCCAGAAGGTGATGGTCACGGGCTTGCCGTCGGTTCCCTTGGATCCGGCGGCGGACGAGTCGTCACCGCCACCGCCGCACGCCGTGAGGACGGCGAGGGCGGTGACGGTGCCGGCTATGGCACGGGACGTTCTGTTCCAAGTACGGCTCACGGCACGGCTCCTGGGACGACGGCACGGGGTGTGTGGCCGTGATCCTGCGACCGCCCATGACCGAAGTCAAGAGCGAAAGATTGATTGATCGAAAAAAGATCGAATCGATCAGGTGGAGCGGACCCCTCCGGAAGCCCCGCAGGAGGCCCGCACCCGAAGCCGTGGCAGCAGACTCAGGTGGCGCCGCGCGGGCTCCTCGTCCGGTACCTGAGGCTGCGTCAGCCGCTCCACCAGCAACTCCGTGGCGTGGCGGCCCACCTGACGCTTGGGCGGCGCGACCGCCGTCAGCGGGGTGTCGGCGAGGGCGGCGACCTCGTCGTCGTACGCGATCAGGGCCAGGTCCTCGGGCACCTTGACGCCCAGGTCGGCCAGCCGCCGCACGATCTCGATCGCGTCCACGTCGTTGTGGACCAGGGCCGCGCTCGCGCGGCCGGACGCGACCGCCTCGTGCAACGCCCGTACCGCGCGCCCGAACCCCTCCGGATCCTGGTCGGCCGGTACGGAGGCGATCACCGGGCCGGGGGCCTCGACGCCCAGCGCCGCCAGCGCCTCGGTGTATCCGGTGCGCACCGCGAGCGCGGTCGGGCTGTCGGCACGAGCCACCAGCAGCGGGGTGCCGTGACCCAGGTCCAGCAGATGGCGCAGGGCGAGCAGGACGCCGTGACCGTGGTCGGAGACCACCCGGTCCAGGCCGTCGAGCGGGGTGCCGGGATCGGCGCGGCGCTCCAGGAGCACGGCCGGCACGGGCAGTTCGGCCGGCCAGTCGCCGTACGCGAGCCGGTCCTCGGGCCCGCGCCAGCCGGGCGCCACGAGCACGCCCTCGGCACCCGCCGCCAGCAGGCTCTCGGCGCGCGCCCGGTCCTCCTCGGGCCGGTAGTCCGAGATCCGCAGGATGAGCCGGGCGCCAGCCCGCGCCGCCGCTTCGTGTGCGCCCCGGATGACCTCGGCGAAGTAGTACGTGGCGGAGGGGGCGAGCAGGCCGAGGACCAGGCCCTCGCCGGAACGCCCGGCCCCCGGTTCGCCCTGGCGTCCCGGCCAGGACACCTGGCCGTGCACGCGGTCGAGCAGCCCCCGGGTGGCCAGCGCCTCCACGTCCCGGCGGGCGGTGACGGGGGAGACCCCCAGCAGGGTGGCCAGGTCGGCGACGCGTGCGGTGCCGCGCTCGCGCACCAGGGTCAGCAGTCGGTCGTGACGTTCAGCGGCACTCTCGCGCACGGCGTGTTCCCCTCGCGGTGTGGTGGTCCGGCGGGACGCCGTCCCCGGGCCCCGACTGTAATGCAAGATGATCGAACTGTAGGGAGTTTCGATCATTCGGTCCGATCCATTGACGTTCGATCGAACCCCGTTCATGATTCCCGGCGACGCCGATGTCCGCGCCAGGGGGAGCATCATGCCCACGCCGCCCGAGAACCGTGAGCTCAGCCCGTTCACCGGCTGGACCCGCGCCCACTGGGAGGACCACGCCGACCGACTGCTCCTCGCCGTCCGCCCGTACGCGACCGCCCGGCACGGACTCGTCGACCTCCCCGGGCCCCGGCCCAGTTGGTCCGGCGCCCGCTCCGACGGTCTCGAAGGGTACGCGCGTACGTTCCTCCTCGCCGCATTTCGCGTCGCGGGCGCCCACGGTGACGACCCGCACGGTCATCTCGCGCGCTATGCCGAAGGCCTCGCGGCGGGAACGGCGGAGCCCGGCACCGGTCGACCAGCCACCGTCGGCATCGGCCCCGCCGGCTCGCCCCTTGCCGTCGGCACCACCGGCACCGGCACCACCGGCACCGCCGCCCCCGAATCCTGGCCGCTCCTCACCGACGTCCGCCAGGCGATCGTCGAATCCGCCTCGATCGCCCTCGCACTGCGCCTGACCCGGCCCTGGCTCTGGGACACCCTCGACGACCGCACCCGCCAACGCACCGTCGACTGGCTGCTGCCCGCCCTCGCCCCGTCCCCCGTCGACAACAACTGGTGGCTCTTCGGCCTCACCGTCGCCGGCTTCCTCCAGGACGCCGGCATCGAGACCGACCGGGCCGTCGCGACCATCGACCGCTCCCTCGCCCGGATCGAGGAGTGGTACCTCGGCGCCGGCTGGTACAGCGACGGCGACAACCGCGCCTTCGACCACTACAACGCCTGGGCCCTGCACTTCTACCCCGTCCTGCACGCCCACCTCTCCGGCGACCAGGACCTCCTCGACCGCTACGGCCCCCGGCTCCGCGCTCACCTCGGCGACTACGTCCACCTCTTCGACACCCACGGCGCCCCCCTCCCGTACGGCCGCTCCCTCGTCTACCGCTTCGCCGCGGCCGCCGCACCCTGGCTCGGAGCCCTCACCGGCCACACCCCCCTCACCCCGGGAGCCACCCGCCGGCTCGCCTCCGGCACCTTGCGGTACTTCCTCGACCGGGGCGCCCGCGACGAGCACGGACTGCTCACCCTCGGCTGGCACGGCCCCCACCCGCCGATCGTCCAGAGCTACTCCGGGCCCGGCTCGCCCTACTGGGCCTCCAAGGGCTTCCTGGGGCTGCTCCTCCCCGCCGAACACCCCGCCTGGACCGACGCCGAAGAGCCCCTGCCCGCCGAACGGGCCGACACCGTACGTCCGGTCGCCCCGGCCGGCCTGCTCATCCACTCCACCGCCGCCGACGGACTCGTACGCCTCCACAACCACGGCAGCAACCACGTCGCCGGCGACCCCGCGGGAGAGGACGACTCCGGCTACGCCCGCTTCGCCTACTCCACCCGCACCGGCGCCACCGCCCCTCCCGCCCCCGCCGACAACCACTTCGCCCTCGTCGTCGACGGCCGCCTCACCCGGCGTGGCCCCGCGAGCCCCCGGGGCACCGGCCCCGGCTGGGCCGCCTCCCTGCACACCCCCCGACCCGGCATCCGGATCCTCTCCGCCACCCTCGCCCACGGCCGCGCCGAGGTCCGCGCCCATCTCGTCATCGGAGCCCCCGAAGGCACTCCCGTACGCCAGACCGGCTGGGCCACCACCCCGGGCGGACCCGTGTCCCAGCTCCACCCGGTCCACGGCTACCCCCCGGCCGCCGAGACCGTCGAACTCGCCACCGGCGCCACCCTCCAGGGCACGGACAGCCGCACGCCCGCCCTGCACGGCACCACCAGCGGCACCGAGACCCTCTTCGTCGCCCTGGCCTCCCTCACCGCCGAACCCGAACCCGCCCCCGTCGGCACCCTCGCCACGGTCCAGGTCGACGGCCGCACGATCGCCGTGACCTGGCGGAACGGAACCACGGCCCGACTCGCCCTCGACTTCGAGGCCTGATCACGCGCTGCTCCGCGTGCGGCCGCACCGCACCGGGGTCACTTCGGGCCGTACTTGCGGCCCGCCTTGGCGGACACCCCGCCGAGCAGGCCGCGAGGCGCCAGCTTCACCACACCCATCAGCGCCTTGTAACGGGGGTCCGGGACGGACAGCGTCTTTCCCCGCGCCAGATCGGCCAGCGCCGCGGTGACCAGCTTGTCGGCGTCGAGCCACATCCAGCCCGGGATGTTGTCCGTCCCCATCCCGGCCCGCGCGTGGAACTCCGTCCGCACGAACCCCGGGCAGAGCGCCATCAGCCGCACCCCGCTGCCCGCCAGGTCCCGCGCCGCGCCCTGGGTGAACTGAACGACCCACGCCTTCGACGCCCCGTAGGTGCCGCGGGGGACGAACGCGGCCACCGAGGCCACGTTCACCACCCCGCCCCGGCCCCGGGTCCGCATGGACCGGGCCGCCGCCGACGTCAGCCGCAGCACCGCCTCGCAGTGCACCGTCAGCATCTTCAACTCGTCGGCCATGGACACGTCCAGGAACCGGCCCTTGTTGCCGAACCCGGCGTTGTTCACCAGCAGGTCGACCGGCTGTCTCGGATCCGAGAGCCGGGCCTCCACGGCCGCGATCCCCTTCTCCTCGGCCAGGTCCGCCGCGAGGACCTCGGCCTCCACCCCGTGCCGGTCGTGCAGTTCGGTCGCCTGCTCCCGCAGTCTCGTCACATCGCGGGCCACGAGCACCACGTCGTGCCCGTCCGCCGCCAGCTTCCGCGCGAAGGCGGCCCCGATCCCCGCCGTCGCGCCCGTAATCAGTGCAGTCGTCATACGCGGCACGTTAGCCGCCCACGCCGCCCCACCCCGCCCTCCGGTCCCACCGCCGGGGAGGCCCCGCCTTGGCTTTTCGGACGGGTCAGGCGCCGGTGCCGTACTTCTCCGTGTACGTGCGGGCGAGGTCCAGCAGGCCGGACTCCATCCACTCGGCGGCGACCAGCGTGCTCGGCAGCAGCGCGCGCTCCGTCGTCGCGGCCCGGTACAGGAGCGAGACCGTGACGGCGTGGTCCGGCCGGTGCACGACCGACACCGGGGCGCCCGCCATGAGTTCGCCGGGCTCGATCACCCGCAGCAGCGCCCCCGGCCCCGCCGTCGACTGCGTGAAGCGCCGTACCCAGCCCTTCTCCCCCAGAAAACCCGCGAAGGTACGGCAGGGGATACGGCCACCGGTCACCTCCAGGACCACGTCGCCGACCCGCCAACGCTCCCCGACCAGCGCCCCGTTCACATCGAGCCCGAGCGTGGTGAGGTTCTCTCCGAAGCAACCGTTCGGCAGCGGCCGGCCGAGCTCGCGCTCCCAGAGGTCCATGTCCTCCCGCGCGAAGGCGTACACGGCCCGGTCGTCACCGCCGTGGAAGCGCAGATCGCACACGTCGTCCCCGGCGACCCCGCTCGCCCCCACCCCGCGCGGCCCCGGCGCCTCGACCCGTACCGGACCCTCCACCGGATGCTTGTCGACGCCCGTCGTCCCCGAGGGGGCGTCGGTGTACTCCACGGCCTTGGCCCGGCCGATGTTCACAGTCAGCACCTTCATGAGGGGCACCCTAGGCGAACCGGCCCAAAGCGAGGAAGGGATATTCGCCTCGGGGTCCAAGACTCGCTTATGCTCGAAGGATGATCGAGGCCCGTCATCTCCGCGTTCTGCGCGCCGTCGCCGCCACCGGCTCCTTCTCGGCCGCCGCGCGGGAACTGGGCTGCACTCAGCCCGCGGTGAGCCAGCAGATGAAGGCGCTCGAGTCCTCCGCGGGCACTCCGCTGCTCATCCGCACCGGCCGCGAGATGCGCCTCACCCAGGCCGGCGAGGCGCTGGTCCGGCACGCCTCGGGCATCCTCGCCGGGCTCACCGCCGCGGAGGAGGAGGTGGCCGCCATCGCCGGACTGCGGGCCGGCCGCGTCCGCCTGGTCTCGTTCCCCAGCGGTAGCTCCACCCTCGTCCCCACCGCCCTCGCCGCCCTGCGCGCGGCCCACCCCGGCACCCGGGTCTCCCTGGTGGAGGCCGAGCCGCCGCGCTCGGTGGAGATGCTGCGCGACGGGGACTGCGACGTGGCCCTGGCCTTCCGGTATGGGGCGGGCCCCGCCGAGTGGGACGACCTGGTCGTCCGCCCGCTGCTCGCCGACCGCCTGGTCGGCCTGGTCCCGGACTCGCACCGGCTGGCCGACGCGGAGTCGGTGGGCATCGCCGAACTGGCCGACGAGCCGTGGATCGCGGGCTGCCCGCGCTGCCGCCGCCAGTTGGTGGAGGTCTGCGAGGAGGCCGGCTTCACCCCGCGCATCGATTTCGCGACCGACGACTACCCGGCCGTCGTGGGCCTCGTGGGCGCGGGCCTGGGCGTGGCGGTCCTGCCGCGGCTCGCCCTCGAATCGGTACGGCCCAAGGGCGCGCGTACCGTGGCCGTCGAGCCGGCCGTGGAGCGGGAGATCGTGGCCCTGACGCTGCCCGACCTGGCGCAGGTGCCCGCCGTCGCGGCGACCCTGGACGAACTGAGCCGCGCGGCCACGCGCGCGTAGTGCGTGCACCGAGGCCGGGTGGGATGCGGGCCCGGCCCCTCACTGAACCCGTCAGTGACCTGCAGAAACGTTACTTCAGGCGCGCCCCACGCCTGCCGAACTCGATGCCGATGCCGAAGCCGGTGCCGTGATCAGGCGATTGCGGGCTCGTCCCATGAGCTCTTCGCGTTCGTCCTCGGTGAGGCCGCCCCAGACGCCGTAGGGCTCCCGTACGGCGAGTGCGTGTGCCGCGCACTCCGCGCGTACCGGGCACCGCATGCAGACCTCTTTCGCCGAGTTCTCACGCGCACTCCGTGCCGCGCCGCGCTCTCCCTCGGGGTGGAAGAACAGGGAGCTGTCGACTCCGCGGCAGGCCGCGAGGAGTTGCCAGTCCCAAAGATCGGCGTTGGGTCCGGGAAGGCGGGAGAAATCTGCCATTGCGCTTGTCCCCTTGAAACCGTGTCGAACGGATTGGTGGGCGGGTGGATGGCTGATGTACGGGGGCCCTTCGCCCCCCATGGGTCTCGCGTACCCGCTCTCGCGGGTTCGACCCGACGTTACAACTACTGTCTAAGTAGATGTAAATATGACTCATTGCGAATCTAGCCACAGACACTGCAAAAAGGGAAGAAAACCCGCTAAATGGGGCATAGCTTCCAATGAAGGGCGGATGACCTGCGGCGCTCTCCTCCGCGTTCGCTCCCTCACGTAGAGTGCCGAAGGCGTCCGTCCGACCCGTAACTCTTTCGAGTGACCGTCGTTGAGAGTGCGGAGGCGGTTGAAGGAAGAAGCGCTCGGGCAGGCGTCCGAGAGCGTCAACCGCACAGGTGACGATACGTACCAGCCCTGGAGGCTCAAGGTGACGCGCATCAGCTGCGGAGGGCGGCCATGACATCCGTCCTCGTCTGCGACGACTCCCCGCTTGCCCGAGAGGCGCTTCGCCGCGCGGTCGCGACCGTGCCCGGCGTGGAGCGCGTGACCACCGCGGCCAACGGCGAGGAAGTCCTCCGCCGCTGGGGCGCGGACCGCTCGGACCTGATTCTGATGGACGTACGCATGCCCGGTCTGGGCGGCGTGGAGACCGTCCGCCGACTGCTGTCCGCGGACCCCGGCGCCCGCATCATCATGCTCACCGTCGCCGAGGACCTGGACGGCGTCGCGCTCGCGGTCGCCGCCGGTGCCCGTGGCTACCTGCACAAGGACGCCTCGCGCGCCGAACTGCGGGCCACGGTCACCCAGGCCCTCGCGGACCCGACCTGGCGGCTCGCCCCGCGCCGGCTGCGTTCGGCCGAGATGGGCGCGGCCCCGACGCTCACCGCCCGTGAGATCCAGGTCCTCGAAGGGATGAGTCACGGCCGGTCCAACGCGGAGATCGGACGCGAGCTCTTCCTCTCCGAGGACACCGTCAAGACGCACGCGCGCCGCCTGTTCAAGAAGCTGGGCGCGTCGGACCGCGCGCACGCGGTCGCGCTCGGCTTCCGCTGGGGCCTGGTGCGCTAGGTCGGTCGCCCGGTGACTCGGGGCGGTCGGCCCTGATCCACCGGACACTCTCCAGGCGCCCGTGGCCCGTCGCATCCCCGTCCGCCATCGGCGGGCGGGGCGGCTTCTGTCCCCACCGAGGCAGCGGCTTGTGTCAGTAACTCTCCCGATGCCGCATCCTTGAGGGTGTGGAGTTCCTCGGGGACGAGTCGATCGAGCGGAAGGGGAGGGCGCAGGAGATGAGTTCCGGCGCACCTACTCATAACGCTTCGGTGCACAACTACGGACGCGGTGCCGCGGATCCTCGGGCGCCAAGGCACCATGGAGCGATGCGCGACGACGAGACCGTGGGGTCACCCATGCCCGTAGGGCCGGGGGAGATCGGTGCACTCGTTCACCGTGCCGTCGACGGCGACGAACAGGCGACGCACGACCTTCTGGCGCGCGTGCACCCGCTCGCCCTGCGCTACTGCCGCACCCGGCTGAGCCGGCTGCCCGGTGACGCTCGCCACTTCGTCGAGGACCTGGCGCAGGAGGTCTGCGTCGCGGTCCTGATGGCTCTGCCGCGCTACAAGGACACGGGCAGGCCCTTCGAGGCCTTCGTCTTCGCCATCGCCGGGCACAAGGTCGCCGATCTGCAGCGGGCCGCGATGCGCCACCCCGGGTCGACGGCGGTGCCCTCCGACGAGATGCCGGAGCGGCCCGACGACTCGCTGGGCCCCGAGGAGCGTGCGCTGCTCAGCGACGATGCCGAATGGGCCAAGAAGCTGCTCGCCAATCTGCCGGAGAACCAGCGGGAGCTGTTGGTGCTCCGGGTGGCCGTCGGGCTGACGGCCGAGGAGACCGGGCAGATGCTGGGCATGTCGCCCGGGGCGGTCCGGGTCGCGCAGCACCGCGCCCTGAGCCGGCTGCGGGCGCTGGCCGAACAGTAAGGGTCGAAGGGGCCGGATGGCCCTCACGTACACGTGCGAACGTCCAAAGCTGCTCTCTGATCTTGATCGTGGAATGAGACACCGTCGAGGCCCGTTAGCATGGACATCCGCACCGATCAAGGCCATTGGGGAAGGTGTCATGACTGTCTACGTCGACGGAGTGCCCGAGAAATTCGCGACACTCGGGCTGACCTACGACGACGTGCTGCTGCTGCCGGGCGCGTCGGAGGTGCTCCCCAACGCGGTCGACACCTCGTCCCGTATCTCCCGCAACGTCCGGGTCCAGATCCCGCTGCTCTCGGCGGCGATGGACAAGGTGACCGAGTCCCGCATGGCGATCGCGATGGCCCGTCTGGGCGGCGTCGGCGTGCTGCACCGCAACCTCTCCATCGAGGACCAGGCCAACCAGGTCGATCTGGTCAAGCGCTCCGAGTCCGGCATGGTCACCGACCCCATCACGGTGCACCCGGAGGCGACGCTCGCCGAGGCGGACGCCCTGTGCGCCAAGTTCCGCATCAGCGGTGTCCCCGTCACCAACCCGGACGGCAAGCTGCTGGGCATCGTGACCAACCGCGACATGGCCTTCGAGAGCGACCGCAGCCGCCAGGTCCGTGAGGTCATGACGCCGATGCCGCTGGTCACCGGCAAGGTCGGCATCTCCGGCGTCGACGCCATGGAGCTGCTGCGCCGCCACAAGATCGAGAAGCTGCCGCTGGTCGACGACGAGGGCGTGCTCAAGGGCCTGATCACCGTCAAGGACTTCGTCAAGGCGGAGAAGTACCCGAACGCCGCCAAGGACGCCGAGGGCCGCCTGCTCGTCGGTGCCGCCGTGGGCGCGAGCCCCGAGGCGCTGGAGCGGGCCCAGGCGCTCGCCGCCGCCGGGGCGGACTTCCTGGTCGTCGACACCTCGCACGGCCACAACAGCAACGCCCTGAGCTGGATGGCGAAGATCAAGTCGAGCGTGAACGTCGACGTGATCGGCGGCAACGTCGCCACGCGTGACGGCGCGCAGGCGCTGATCGACGCCGGTGTCGACGGCATCAAGGTCGGCGTGGGCCCCGGCTCGATCTGCACCACCCGCGTGGTCGCGGGCATCGGCGTCCCGCAGGTCACCGCCATCTACGAGGCTTCTCTCGCGGCCCGTGCCGCCGGTGTCCCGCTGATCGGCGACGGCGGTCTGCAGTATTCCGGCGACATCGGCAAGGCGCTCGCCGCCGGCGCCGACACCGTCATGCTCGGCAGCCTCCTCGCGGGCTGTGAGGAGTCGCCCGGCGAGCTGCTCTTCATCAACGGCAAGCAGTTCAAGTCGTACCGCGGTATGGGCTCGCTCGGCGCCATGCAGTCCCGCGGCCAGGGCAGGTCGTACTCGAAGGACCGCTACTTCCAGGCCGAGGTCAGCTCCGACGACAAGCTCGTGCCCGAGGGCGTCGAGGGTCAGGTGCCCTACCGCGGCCCGCTGTCCAACGTCCTGCATCAGCTCGTCGGCGGCCTGCGTCAGACCATGGGCTACGTGGGTGCCGCCACCGTCTCGGAGATGGAGTCCAAGGGCCGCTTCGTGCGGATCACCTCGGCGGGTCTCAAGGAGAGCCACCCGCACGACATCCAGATGACGGTCGAGGCGCCGAACTACAGCAGGAAGTAACAGAGCGCGACGCGTGAGGGGCGGTTCCGGAATGTGGCCGGAACCGCCCCTCACGCTTGTGTCGGGGATACTGGTAGGCGCAGACATAGAGGGAAAGGCCACACATCGTGACTGAGATCGAGATCGGGCGCGGCAAGCGCGGCCGCAGGGCGTACGCGTTCGACGACATCGCCGTCGTACCGAGCCGGCGCACCCGGGACCCGAAGGAGGTCTCGATCGCCTGGCAGATCGACGCCTACCGCTTCGAGCTCCCCTTCCTGGCCGCCCCCATGGACTCCGTCGTCTCGCCGCAGACCGCCATCCGCATCGGCGAGCTGGGCGGCCTGGGCGTGCTGAACCTCGAGGGCCTGTGGACGCGGTACGAAGACCCGCAGCCGCTGCTCGACGAGATCGCGCAGCTGGACGAGGCGACCGCGACCCGCCGTCTGCAGGAGATCTACGCCGCTCCGATCAAGGAGGAGCTGATCGGGCAGCGGATCAAGGAGGTGCGCGACTCGGGTGTGGTCACCGCCGCCGCGCTCTCCCCGCAGCGCACCGCGCAGTTCTCCAAGGCCGTCGTCGACGCGGGGGTGGACATCTTCGTCATCCGCGGCACGACGGTCTCCGCCGAGCACGTCTCCGGGGCCGCCGAGCCGCTGAACCTGAAGCAGTTCATCTACGAGCTCGACGTCCCGGTCATCGTCGGCGGCTGCGCCACGTACACCGCGGCCCTGCACCTGATGCGCACCGGCGCCGCCGGTGTCCTGGTCGGCTTCGGCGGCGGCGCGGCGCACACCACGCGCAACGTCCTCGGCATCCAGGTCCCGATGGCGACCGCGGTCGCCGACGTGGCCGCTGCCCGCCGCGACTACATGGACGAGTCGGGCGGCCGCTACGTCCACGTCATCGCCGACGGCGGCGTGGGCTGGTCGGGCGACCTGCCGAAGGCGATCGCCTGCGGCGCGGACTCGGTCATGATCGGTTCCCCGCTGGCCCGCGCCACGGACGCCCCGGGCAAGGGCCACCACTGGGGCATGGAGGCCGTCCACGAGGACGTGCCGCGCGGCAAGCTGGTCGACCTGGGCATCGTCGGCACGACCGAGGAGATCCTGGCCGGTCCGTCGCACTCCCCGGACGGCTCGATGAACTTCTTCGGCGCCCTGCGCCGCGCGATGGCCACCACGGGCTACAGCGAGCTCAAGGAGTTCCAGCGCGTCGAGGTCACGGTCGCGGACGCGCAGCACAAGCGCTGACGCTTTCCCGTACGTACGGAGAGGGCCCCGCACCACCCGGTGCGGGGCCCTCTCCGTGTCCGCGGGTCAGAGGCGGTGGGCGGCCCCCGCGGGGGTGGCGCCGCGGGTGTCGAGGAGCAGCTGGGCCTTGACCGACAGGCCCTGGAGGTCGTACGTGCGGTGGTGCTGGAGCAGGAGCGTGAGGTCGGCGTGGGCGGCGGCCTCGTAGAGGGAGTCCGCGCGGGGGACCGGGACGTCGCGGACGCGCCAGTCCGGGACGTACGGATCGTGGTAGCTGACCACGGCTCCCAGGTCCATCAGGCGGCGGGCGATCTCGTCGGCGGGTGAGCCCTCGCGGTCGGCGAGATCGGGTTTGTAGGTGACGCCGAGCAGAAGCACCCGGGCGCCGCGGGCCGACTTGCCGTGCTCGTTCAGCAGGGTGGCGCAGCGTTGGATGACGTACTGCGGCATGCGTTCGTTGACCTGGCTCGCCAGTTCGACCATACGGAGCGGGCGGTGGGTCCCGATGGTGTCGACGGGGACGCCGTGGCCGCCGACGCCCGGGCCCGGGCGGAAGGCCTGGAAGCCGAAGGGCTTGGTCTCGGCGCAGCGGATGACGTCCCACAGGTCGACGCCGAGCTCGTGGCAGAGCACCGCCATCTCGTTCACCAGAGCGATGTTGACGTGCCGGAAGTTGGTCTCCAGGAGCTTGACCGTCTCGGCTTCGCGGGGGCCACGCGCGCGTACCACCTTGTCGGTGACACGGCCGTAGAAGGCGGCGGCGGACTCCGTGCAGGCGGGGGTGAGGCCGCCGATGACCTTGGGCGTCCCGGCGAATCCGTGGGTGCGGCTGCCGGGGTCGAGACGGCCGGGAGAGTACGCGAGGTGGAAGTCGCGACCGGCGCGCAGACCCGAGCCCTCTTCGAGGAGGTCGCGCAGCATGCCCTCGGTGGTGCCGGGGTGGACGGGCGACTCCAGCAGAACGGTGGTGTGCGGGCGCAGCCGGGCGGCCAGGGCGCGGGCGGCGTCGGCGACGGCGGCGAGGTCCAGAGCCCGGTCGGGGCCGAGCGGGGTGGGGGCGCAGATGACGGCCGTACGGACCCGGCCGAGCTCCGCCGGGTCGGTGGAGGGCCGGAAGCCGCCCGCGAGCATCCGGCGGATCTCCGACGCGCTGAGCGAGCCGTCGACGGGCGGGCGGCCGGCGGCGAGTTCGGCGACGGGGCGTGGGTCGATGTCGTAGCCGATGGTGTCGATGCCGGCGGCGACGGCGGCTTGGGCGAGGGGGAGTCCGTGGTGGCCGAGGCCGATGACGGCGAGATCAGCGGGCATGGAGGTGGGACGTCCTTCCCAGTAGCCGGAGGGGACGAGACGCGCAAGCCCTGTGGACAGAACGGGGGCGAGCGCAATGTCAGACTAGGCGTAAATATGACCGATATGCGGGATTGCGAGGTCGAAGGTCGCCGAGTGTTATCCACAGGCGGTGGCTGAAGTCGGAGGGCCGGGACAGAATCGAGACTGTGAGCCCGACCACGGGGGGACGACGGGAGGCAGCGGTGAGGACAGCGGCACTGGGACCCGCCGAGCGCGCGGAAGCGCTCGCGACGATGGCCGAGCGTGAACTGGACGTACTGGTCGTGGGCGCCGGTGTCGTCGGCGCCGGGACCGCCCTCGACGCGGTCACGAGAGGACTCTCGACCGGCCTGGTGGAGGCCCGGGACTGGGCGTCCGGCACCTCCAGCCGGTCGAGCAAGCTGATCCACGGCGGCCTGCGGTATCTGGAGATGCTCGACTTCGCGCTCGTACGGGAGGCGCTGAAGGAGCGCGGACTGCTCCTGGAGCGGCTCGCGCCCCATCTGGTGAAACCCGTGCCCTTCCTCTACCCCTTGCGGCACAAGGGCTGGGAGCGGTTCTACGCGGGCTCGGGCGTCGCGCTGTACGACGCGATGTCGGTGTCGTCGGGACACGGTCGCGGTCTCCCCGTCCACCGGCATCTGTCACGGCGTCACGCCCTGCGGGTGGCGCCCTGTCTGAAGAAGGACACGCTGGTCGGGGCGCTGCAGTACTACGACGCCCAGATGGACGACGCCCGCTTCGTGGCCACACTCGTACGGACCGCGGCGAGTTACGGCGCGCAGGCCGCCAGCCGGGCGAGGGTGATCGGCTTCCTGCGCGAGGGCGAACGGGTGGTCGGCGCCCGGGTGAAGGATGTCGAAGGCGGCGGTGAGTACGAGATCCGCGCCAAGCAGATCGTGAACGCCACCGGGGTGTGGACGGACGACACCCAGGCGCTCATCGGGGAGAGGGGGCAGTTCCACGTACGGGCGTCGAAGGGCATCCATCTGGTGGTGCCCAAGGACCGGATTCACTCGAACACCGGACTGATCCTGCGCACCGAGAAGTCCGTCCTTTTCGTGATCCCATGGGGGCGGCACTGGATCGTCGGCACCACGGACACCGACTGGGACCTGGACAAGGCGCATCCGGCCGCGTCCAGCGCCGACATCGACTATCTCCTCGAGCACGTGAACAGCGTGCTGGCCGTCCCGCTCGGCCGGGACGACGTCCAGGGGGTGTACGCCGGGCTGCGGCCCCTCCTCGCCGGAGAGTCGGACGCCACCAGCAAGCTCTCGCGCGAACACACCGTCGCGCACCCCGTCCCCGGTCTCGTCGTCGTGGCCGGCGGCAAGTACACCACCTACCGCGTGATGGCCAAGGACGCCGTAGATGAGGCCGTGCACGCGCTCGACCAGCGGGTCGCCGCCTGCGTCACCGAGGACATCCCGCTCCTCGGCGCCGAGGGCTACAAGGCCCTGTGGAACGCGCGGGCCAGGATCGCGGCCCGGACCGGGCTCCACGTCGTACGGGTCGAGCATCTGCTCAACCGCTACGGCGCCCTGACGGAGGAGATCCTGGAGCTGGTCGCCACCGACCCGAGTCTCGGCGAACCGCTGACGGGCGCCGAGGACTATCTGCGGGCCGAGATCGTCTACGCCGCCTCCCACGAGGGGGCCCGGCACCTGGACGACGTCCTGACCCGGCGCACCCGGATCTCGATCGAGACCTTCGACCGGGGGACGCGCAGCGCGCGGGAGTGCGCGGAACTGATGGCGCCGGTGCTGGGCTGGGACACGCAGCAGATCGAGAAGGAGGTGGAGCACTACGAGAAGCGGGTGGAGGCGGAGCGGGAGTCGCAGCGGCAGCCGGACGATCTGACGGCGGACGCGGCGCGTCTCGGCGCGCCGGACATCGTGCCGATCTGACGCCCTGTCGGGATCGGGGCGGCACGGAAAGCGTGGAGCAGGGGGGAGAATGGACGCCAACTCGGCGGCCTGCTCGGCATGTTGGCGGCTGCGCGTGTCGCCCTGTTCACGGGGTCGGGGAACCTCGGAGGGGTGGCTGGGCGTCGGGTGGCATGGTGGGAGTGTCGTTCCCCGGGGCCGTCTTCTCGGACTGCGGACCCGGGAGCAGTGCGGGTCCCGGAGTGAGAGACAATGGGCTCTCTTCCAGGGCGGGTTACCGCATCGCGCGGGAAGCGGCAGGCGCGGGCGAAGATCAGGGATCG
This sequence comes from Streptomyces sp. NPDC006551, assembly GCF_040611675.1. Classification (NCBI taxonomy): domain Bacteria; kingdom Bacillati; phylum Actinomycetota; class Actinomycetes; order Kitasatosporales; family Streptomycetaceae; genus Streptomyces; species Streptomyces sp. NPDC006551. Next base: position 400,534 of record NZ_JBEXOT010000001.1, on the reverse strand, counting down.
CAGAGGGGACGCATGTCGGAGGCGGAGCAGTCGCGGGGCACGGCGCGGGACCCTCGGCGGGACGCCGGCGCGGGTGCCGGAACCGACGGCGACCGGGGTGTGGTCCCAGCGGCGCGTGAGGCGGAGCGGGACGGGGACTCCGGCGCGGAGACGGGCAAGGCGAGCGGCGCGAGCAGCGCCGAAGTCGCCGTCGAGCCCTCGGACGCCGGGGCGGGCAAGGTACCCGGACCGGCGACGGCCGGGGAGGACGCGACGGCCTCGAAGCCGGGCACGGACGCCGTGCCCCCGGAGGCGGACGCGAAGCCCGTGGACAGGGCTCGATCGGATGCGGCCCCGGCCGGCGGCGAGCCGGTGGACGCGGTCCCGGCCGGCGGCAAGCCGACCGAGAGCGCGCCGAAGAAGGCCGACCCGGCGGGCGAGGGCCCGGCCGGTCTCACGTCCGCTCAGCCGGACGACGCGAAGCCGGTCGATGCCCGGCCGGTCGATGCGAAGCCTGTCGATGCGAAGCCGCATGACGCGAAGCCGGTCGATGCGAAGCCGCCTGTCGATGCGCGGCCCGGCGACGTGAAGGCGGGGGGCGTGGGGCGTGCCGAAGACCGGCCCGTCGACGCCAAGCCGGCCGTGAAGGGTACGGGCGTCGCCGCCGGAGGGGCCCCGGGGGCCAGGAAGGCCGGTGCGCCCGGACGCTCCGCGAAGGCGGCGGCGGCCGGGGCGACGACCGAGGGCAGCCTGCTGGCCGGCCGTTACCGGCTCGGTGCGGTGCTCGGGCGCGGAGGCATGGGCACGGTGTGGCGTGCCGTGGACGAGACGCTCGGACGGACGGTCGCCGTCAAGGAGCTTCGCTTCCCCAACAGCATCGACGAGGAGGAGAAGCGACGCCTCATCACCCGGACCCTGCGCGAGGCCAAGGCCATCGCCCGGATCCGTAACAACGGCGCCGTGACCGTCTACGACGTCGTCGACGAGGACGACCGTCCCTGGATCGTCATGGAGCTGATCGAGGGCAAGTCGCTCGCCGACGCCGTCCGGGAGGACGGCACGCTCACGCCCCACCGCGCCGCCGAGGTCGGCCTCGCCATCCTCGACGTGCTGCGCTCCGCGCACCGTGAGGGCATCCTGCACCGCGATGTGAAGCCGTCGAACGTGCTGATCGCCGAGGACGGCCGTGTCGTCCTCACCGACTTCGGCATCGCCCAGGTCGAGGGTGACCCGTCGATCACCTCCACCGGCATGCTCGTCGGCGCCCCCTCGTACATCTCGCCGGAGCGGGCCCGTGGTCACAAGCCCGGACCGGCCGCCGACATGTGGTCGCTCGGCGGACTGCTGTACGCGGCCGTCGAGGGCAGCCCGCCGTACGACAAGGGCTCCGCGATCGCGACGCTCACCGCCGTGATGACCGAGCCCGTCGACCCGCCGAAGAACGCGGGGCCGCTGCTCGAGAAGGTCATCTACGGCCTGCTCGCCAAGGACCCCGCCCAGCGGCTCGACGACGCTGGCGCCCGCGTGCTCCTCAGGGCCGTGCTCGACGCGCCCGCGCCCACCTTCGTGCCCGAGCCGTCGCCTGAGGCCACCCGGGTCGTTCCGCTGCCGCCGGTGCCCTCGAAGCCGCCGTTCGGACCCGCCACCACGGAGAAGAGCGGCGAGGCGGCGGCCGAGCGGATGCTCGGCGCGCTGAAGTCCGTGCGCAACGCCGCCGCCGCGCCGAAGCCGGCGCAGGGCGGCAACAGGCCGGCTCAGGCCCGGGCGTCGCTCACGGACGTGGTGCCGCGCCGCACGCTGGTGATCATCGCCGCGATCGTGGTCCTCGCCCTGCTCGGCACCATCCTGGCCGTCGCGCTGGGCGGAGGCGACGGCGGCACGGACAACAAGGGCGGCGGCACGGGAGGCGGCGACCAGGTGACCTCGGCCGGTGCCACGGCGGGAAACGGTGACACCCAGGAGCAGGGAAAGACGCAGGGGCAGGGGCAGACACCCAGCGGCCCCGGCGAGCAGCCCGGCGGCACGGGCGAGCAGAGCGGCACGCCGTCGGGGAAGCCCAGCACCGGCGGCCCCGGTGCGGGCGGCACATCGCTGCCCGCCGGGTACGTCATGGTGGCCAACGACCGCTTCCACTTCGGCATGGCGATGCCGGCGTCCTTCAAGCTCAACGCGATAGCGGGCCGGAACTCCGGCGGGATATTCAACGCGAACGGCGGCTTCCCGCGCGTCCAGGTCGACTTCAACGACAGCCCGAAGGACGACGCGGCCAGCGCGTGGGCCGGTGCCGTGGCCGGGGTGTCCGCCAGCAGCAACGGCTACCGCCACATCGGCATCAAGCCCGTCTCGTACAAGGGATATCCGACCGTCGCCGACTGGGAGTTCGAGCGCAATCAGAGCGGCATCCGGGTCCGGATCCTCAACCGGGGCTTCAAGGTGGACGCCAAGCGCGGTTACTCCATCATGATCAGCTGCAAGGCGGACGCGTGGGACGCCGCCGAATGCAAGACGCTGCGGGACACGGCGTTCGCCACGTTCAGCCCCAAGGACTGACCGACGGCACGTATCGTGAGGGTCGGGGACCGTACGCCGCTGGACAGAGCCGACAACTGCACGGGTTCCGACCATAATTGACGGTTCCGTACGATCTGTGAGATCCCTGGGGTGTACGGGATCCGCGGGATCGCGGGAACAGGGGGACAGCGCGCTCGGTGGGGAGGCGTCGTGGAGGACTACGCGGGCAGGGTGCTCGCCGACCGCTACCGCCTGCCGCTGCCGCCGTCGGACGCGTACGACCTCGTGGAGACGCGCGCCTTCGACACATACAGCGGGCAGGAGGTCCTGGTCCGCCAGGTGCCGCTGCCCGAGGTGGTCGACGCCGAGTTCCTCGACGGTGACACCGGCGGCGGGTCCGTGGCTCACCCGGCCCAGGGGCGGACGACCCGGCGCCCGGCCGACCCCGCCGTGCGGAGGGCCGTCGAGGCGGCGCAGGCCGCCGCGCAGATCCCCGACCATCCCCGTCTCGACCAGGTCTTCGACGTGTTCGCCGAAGCCGGTTCGCTGTGGATAGTGAGTGAACTGGTGGCGGCCAGGCCGCTGGCCGCGCTCCTCGCCGAGCGTCCCCTCACTCCCTACCGGGCGGCGGAGATCGGCTCCGACGTCCTCACCGCCCTGCGGGCACTGCACGCCCATGGCTGGACCCACCGGAACATCACCCCGCGGACGGTGCTCGTCTGCGACGACGGACGGGTGGTGCTCACCGGGCTCGCGACGGGCGCGGCGGAGGAGGCCCTGTGCGGGTACGCGCCGGTGCCGGAGCCCGAGGAGGACGACCGGCGGTACACCACCGGAGCGGCCGAACTGTCCGAGGCCGCCGGGGTCTCAGAGGCCGTCGCATCCGTCGGGGACTCCGGGGCCTCCGTGGAGCCGCGCGTTCCCGTCGCCGCCGAGCGGCCGGACGCGGGGACGGCCGCCGTTCCCGTTCCCGGCGCACGCTCGCGTACGGAGATCGAGGCGGCGCGACCCGAACGGCCGGGGCCGGCCGACGAGTCGGGCGCCCCGGTGGCGAGCCCGACCACGGACGTACGGGCGGCCCGCGCGGGTGCCATCGCCGCGTACCGCGCGGGAGCCCGCGCCGCGGCGCGACTCGGGGACACCGGACCGGAGCCGGCGCGGCGCCCGGACCCGTACCAGGACCCGGCCCCCCACCCGGACCAGGACCCGAACCCGGACCCGGATCCCGGTGACGCGTCCGATGCCGGCCGGGAACCCGAGCCGGGTTTCGAACGCGACCCCGGGCCCGCCCACGGCCCGGGACGCGAACCCGCGCCCGTGCCCGCGCAGGGACTCGGTCCTGAGCCGCAGTGGTGGTCCCATGCCGAGGACGACGAAGACGACGAGGACGAGGGCGCCGGGCCGCCCCGCGCGCTGCTCGCCGGCTCCTGGAGCGACGGACCGCACGTCTCGCGCGACGGCTCGGGGCCGATCCCGGCGGGCGGGTCGGGCCCGGCCGGAGGCCGGGGAAGCGGCCAGGTGCTCCCGGGCTCCGGCCGTCCCGCTCTCCCCGCCGGCTACACCCCGGCGCAGGCTCCGAATCCGGTGCCCGTCCCTGTACCCACCGCCCCGGTCCCTGTGCCCGTGCCGGCCGTCGGCCGCTGGGACGAGCCCGCGCCGGACGCGGACGGCCCGGGGCGCCCGTACCGCGGTCCCGCCACCCGGCTCGCCGGCGAGCGGGCCCGGCAGACGCGGATCGCCGTCGTCGGCGCCGTCACCGAGCGCTGGGCCCCCGAGCAGGCGGGACCGGTCCACGAGAACTGGCGGCTGGCTCCGCCCATCGGCCCCGCCACCGACCTCTGGGCGCTCGGCGCGCTGCTCTACCGGGCGGTCCAGGGCCACGCCCCGTACCCGGAGGACAACGCCGCCGAGCTGGTCCAGCTCGTGTGCGCCGAGCCCCCCGCCTTCGCCGAGGAGTGCGGGCCGCTGCGCCCGGTCGTCGAGTCCCTGCTGCGCCAGGACCCCACCGAGCGCCCTGACTTCGAGGAGCTGCGGGGCTGGCTGCGCTCCCTCGTCCGGTCGGCGCCCGAGCCCGACGCCGGCGTGGGGGTCGTCCCGCTGCCGTCCGTCGACGCCACCCGGCTGCCCATCGTGCGCCGCCGCGGCGAACTGGTGCGCAGGCGTCGTGGGGGAGCGGCCGGCGGCCGCCATCGGCACAAGAAGGGCAAGCTGCCCTACAAGCCCCATCAGACCCATCAGCCTCATGAGCCCGCCGCGCCACGTCAGGCCCGTCGCCAGGACCTACGCCACGAGTTCCGCCAGGAGTTCCGGCAGGAGGAGTTCCACGAGGAACTCCCGCAGCGGGCCCCACGCTCCCCACGGCCCTCGCGGTCGCCCGGAGCCGCCCGCTCCCCGCGTGCCCTCGGACGTACGCTCCTGCTCCTGATCCTGTTGCTGCTCGGCGGGGCCGTCGCGTACGCCGTGATGTTCATGCCCAAGGAGGGTGGCGCCGGGGGCCAACGCGCCGCCGGGCAACCGGGCGGGCAGTCCGCCGCGCCCTCGGACCCCGGCCCGGAGAAGACCACCACGCCGAGCACGAAACCGAGCCCGAGCACGAAACCGAGCACGAGCAGGACCACTCCGCCGGCCGCCACCGCAGACCTCGCGGCGGGCTACTCGCTGCGCAAGGACCCGGAAGGCTTCCAGGTCGGCGTCGCCGAGGGCTGGCGGCGCAGCCCCATCAACGACGCCGGTCAAGTCCGCTACACAGGCGGCGAATTCACCCTCATCGTGGTGCCCGGACGGGACACCGTGCAGGCCAACGGCGCGGACCCGATGGCGTACCAGCGCACCAAGGAGCGCGAACTCCAGCCCTGGCGGGACTCCTCCTGGTCCAGCGCCTCCGGACTGCGCCGCATCGACGTCGGCCGACAGTCCATGGCGGTGGGGCAGTTCACCTGGCAGGACAGCACCGGCCGCGAGGTGTTCGTCCGCAACCTGGCCCTGATCGAGAGCGGCCGCTACCACGTGGTCCAGGTCATCGGCCCGGAGACCGAACGCGACAAGGTGTCCGAGATCTACGACCAGGCCGTGAAGGCGTACCGCGCGACACGCTGAGGCGGCCGGCCGGCTCTCCGCCGACCGGTCGACCGCCGTTCGCCCCTCCGGCGACCCGTCCGCCGCGCGGTCACAGGCTTGTTCCGTTGCCCGCCCCGAGGTTCCGCCGCCCGTTCCGCCTCCGTAATCTGGCCTCCGAAGGAACGGGCGGGGGCAAGTGGAACATTCACAGAGCGCAGGCGCGGGGACCGGGGTTGGGCCGGACGCGGGAGAGGGTCTCCTGCTGGCCGGGCGCTACCGGTTGGGCGAGACGATCGGCCGCGGGGGCATGGGCAAAGTGTGGCGCGCCCATGACGAGGTGCTGCACCGGATCGTCGCCGTCAAGGAGTTGACGGCCGGTCGGTTCGTGGCCGAGGCCGATCGCCTCGTGCTGCACGCCCGTACGCAGAAGGAGGCCCGCGCCGCGGCCCGGATCACCCACCCCGGTGTGGTCACCGTCCATGATGTCCTGGAGCACGACGACCGGCCGTGGATCGTGATGCAGTACGTAGACGGGCCCTCGCTCGCCGACGCCGCGAAGGAGGCCGGCACGATCGAGCCCCGGGAGGCGGCCCGGATCGGCCTGCACGTCCTCGGCGCCCTGCGTGCCGCGCACGCGGCCGGGGTGCTGCACCGGGACGTCAAGCCCGGCAACGTCCTGCTGGCCCGCGACGGACGGGTCCTGCTCACCGACTTCGGGATCGCGGCTATCGAGGGCGACTCGACGATCACGCGCACCGGTGAACTCGTGGGCTCGATCGACTATCTGGCGCCCGAGCGGGTACGGGGTGGGGACCCCGGTCCCGCCTCCGACCTGTGGTCGCTGGGCGCGACGCTGTACACGGCGGTGGAGGGCAGCTCGCCGTTCCGGCGGAGCTCTCCCATCAGCACCATGCAGGCGGTGGTGACGGAGGAACCGTCGCATCCCGGGAAGGCCGGCCCGCTCGCGCCGGTCATCGTCGCGCTGCTCCGCAAGGACCCGGCGCACCGGCCGCTCGCGGACGAGGCCGAGCGGATGCTGCTCGACGCCATGGAGGGCCGCACCCCCCAGGCCGCGCAGGCGTACGTACCGACGCAGCGGGTGGGACGGGAGGAGCTGACCTCCGCCACCACCCCGCTCCCGGCCCAGGGCGACTCCGCGTCCACGGCCACCCCCGCGTCCCTGTCCGCGCACCCCGCCACCGTGTCGCCCCGGCCCGCCGGTCCCGGGCCCAAGGGCCGTGGACGCTGGCGTACGGCGGTCCTGGCTGCCGTCCTCGCCGGTCTGGTCGCCGGAGGAGCCGTCTTCGCCGCCATGAACTACTCCGGCGGAGGTGAGGGCGGGGACTCCGGCCGTGGCGGCACGGCTCCCGCCGTGACGGGGCAGACCCCGCCCGCGATCCCGGCCGGCTGGCACCGGGTCCACGACCCGGAGGGCTTCAGCCTGCTCGTACCCGACGGCTGGAAGCGGCAGACCGACGGCGACAACATCGACTACACCCCGGACAACGGCCGCCACCGGATCCGGATCAGCATCGACCCCACGCCCGACTTCGAGAACCCGTACGTGCACGTCCTGGACCTGGAGAAGACCCTCAAGAACCGGATGAAGTACCAGCGGATCAAGCTCAACCAGAACACCTACCGCGACCAGGTCCGCTCCGCCCGGTGGGAATTCACCTGGTACGAGAAGCAGGAGTTCCCGGGCCCGAGACACGCCATCGACCAGTTGTACTTCACGGACGACGGTACCGAGTACGCCCTGTACATGTCCTCGCCGGAGTCGAGCTGGGCCACCACCCGGGAGCAGTTCGACATCGTCCTGCGGCACTGGCGGGCGCCGGGCGAGCAGGCGGACTGAGCGGGCGCGAAATCCGGGAAGTCGCAGTCGCGCCCGACCGTGAGCCCCTGATCAGGGCTTATGTGCCAGCGATCGCTGGCGTGATTGTGCGCACGTGGTGAAAACGTATTACCGACGGGTACCCAAAGGCCGGTTCGCGGCCTACTCTCGCCCTCATGACGGACTCGCAGGCACCCACGACCCCGGCCACCGCCACTCTCGGCACGAACCCCCTCGCGCCCTCGCCGGCCGGTGCCCGTACCGCCGCCGACGTCGTGACGCCCGAGGTGGTCGCCCAGCTCACCCGTGGAGTCGTCGGCTCCGGCCGTACCGCGAACCACACCCCCTTCACCGGGGAGAGGCTCGCCGAGCTGCCCGAGTCCACCCCCGAGGACGTCGCCGAGGCCTTCGCCCGCGCCCGCGCCGCTCAGGGCGCCTGGGCCGCGACCCCGGTCCGGGCTCGCGCCGCCGTCCTGCTCCGCTTCCACGACCTGGTCCTGGAGCGCCAGGCCGAGGTGCTCGACCTCATCCAGCTGGAGACCGGCAAGGCCCGGCTCCACGCCCACGAGGAGGTCCAGGCGGTGGCCGTCGCCGCCCGCCACTACGGCCGCAAGGCCCCCTCCTACCTGCGCCCCAAGCACCACACCGGAGTCGTACCGACCCTCACCAAGGTCACCGAGCTGCGCCAGCCGCGCGGTGTCGTCGGACAGATCGCCCCCTGGAACTACCCGCTGGAACTCTCCGTCGGCGACGCGCTGCCCGCCTTCGTCGCGGGCAACGCCGTGGTGATGAAGCCGGACACCGAGACCGCCCTCACCGCGCTGTGGGCCCGGGATCTGCTCATCGAGGCGGGGCTGCCGGCCGAGGTCTTCCAGGTCGTCCTCGGCGACGGACCGGTGGTCGGCCCCGAGGTCGTCAAGCACGCCGACTACGTCTCCTTCACCGGCTCCACCCGCACCGGCCGCGAGGTCGCGCAGGGCGCCGCCGCCCGGCTCGTCGGCGTCACGCTCGAACTCGGCGGCAAGAACGCCATGCTGGTCCTGAAGGACGCCGACATCGAGAAGGCGGCCGCCGGCGCCGTCCGCGCCTGCTTCTCCTCGGCCGGACAGCTCTGCATCTCCATCGAGCGGCTGTACGTGCACGAGTCGATCGCCGACGACTTCGTCGCCCGGTTCGCCGCCCGTACGAAGGCGATGCGGCTCGGCAACTCCCTCGCCTACGGAGCCGACATGGGCTCCCTCGTCAGCGACCGGCAGCTGGAGACCGTCACCCGGCACGTCGAGGAGGCCGTCGCCAAGGGCGCCAAGGTCGTCGCGGGCGGCGTCGCCCGCCCCGACATCGGCCCGCTCTTCTACGAGCCGACCATCCTCGACGGCGTCGAGGCGCCGATGGCCGTCTGCACGGAGGAGACCTTCGGCCCGGTCGTCTCGATCTACCGGTTCAAGGACGAGGACGAGGCCGTCGAGCTGGCCAACGGCACGCCGTACGGCCTCAACTCCTCCGTCTGGACGAAGGACGCGCGCCGCGGCCACGCCATCGCCGCCCGGCTGCGCACCGGCACGGTCAACATCAACGAGGGGTACGCCCCGGCGTACGGAAGCGTCCAGGCGCCGATGGGCGGCATGAAGGACTCCGGGCTCGGCCGGCGCCACGGCTCGGAGGGCATCCTGAAGTTCACCGAGGCCCAGACCGTCGCCCAGCAGCGGCTGATCCCGCTCGCGCCGTCCTTCGGCATGGACGACGAGAAGTACGCCGCGTTCATGAGCGTGTCCCTGAAGGCGATGAAGGCCCTGCGCCTGCGCTGACCCCCGTCCGTTTCCGCACGTTCCGCACTTTTCCGCACGAGGAGAGCCATGACCGCGGTACCCCCTGCCCAAAATCAGGAAGACGACGGTGCGTACGACTACGACGTCATCGTCGTCGGCTCCGGCTTCGGCGGCTCGGTCACGGCCCTGCGCCTGACCGAGAAGGGCTACCGGGTCGGCGTCCTAGAGGCCGGCCGCCGTTTCACGCGCGCGACCCTGCCGAAGAACTCCTGGGACCTGAAGAACTTCCTCTGGGCCCCCGCCCTCGGTCTCTACGGCATCCAGCGCATCCATCTGCTGGGCAATGTCATGGTGCTCGCGGGCGCCGGGGTCGGCGGCGGCTCGCTCAACTACGCCAACACCCTCTACGAGCCGCTCGCGCCGTTCTTCGAGGACCCGCAGTGGAGTGACATCACCGACTGGCGCGACGAGCTCACCCCGTACTACGACCAGGCCAAGCGGATGCTGGGCGTGCGGCTCAACCCGACGATGACCCCCTCCGACGTGCACCTGAAGGCCACCGCCCAGGCGATGGGGATCGGCGACACCTTCCACATGGCGCCGGTCGGCGTCTTCTTCGGCGACGGCAAGGACGCCGAGGGCACGGCCAAGGCGAAGCCGGGCGGCGAGGTGGCCGACCCGTACTTCGGTGGCGCCGGCCCGTCCCGCAAGGCGTGCACCGAGTGCGGTGAGTGCATGACCGGCTGCCGGCACGGCGCCAAGAACACCCTCAACGAGAACTACCTCCACCTCGCGGAGAAGGCCGGCGCCGTCGTCCACCCCATGACCTCGGTCGTCGCGCTCAGCGAGGACTCGCGGGGCGGCTATGCCGTCAAGACCCTGCCGACCGACAACCGGAAGAAGGGCGCGGGGCGGACCTTCACCGCCCGCAAGGTGGTGATCGCGGCCGGCACGTACGGCACCCAGACCCTGCTGCACCGGATGAAGGACTCCGGTCTTCTGCCCCGGATCTCCGCCCGCCTCGGCGAGCTGACGCGTACCAACTCCGAGGCGCTGGTGGGCTCGCAGACCACCGACCGCCGCTACCGCAAGCGGCACGGCAAGGACCGGGTCGACTTCACCCGGGGCGTCGCGATCACCTCGTCGATCCACCCGGACGAGAACACCCACATCGAGCCGGTGCGGTACGGCAAGGGCTCGAACTCGATGGGCGGTCTGACCGTCCTCCAGGTGCCCTACGGCGCCCACCGGGTCCGCAAGTGGCTCCTGGAGATGGTCAGGCACCCCGCCCTCGCCCTGCGCTCGCTGTCCAACCGCCGCTGGTCGGAGCGGACCATCATCGGCCTGGTGATGCAGTCCCTGGACAACTCGCTCACCACCTACCGCAAGCCCGGCGGCCTCGGAAAGGGCCTGCTCACCGCCCGCCAGGGGCACGGCGCCCCCAACCCGACCCAGATCGAGGCGGCCACCCGCGCCGCCTCCCTGATGGCCGAGGAGATCAACGGCTTCGCCGGCTCCAACATCGGTGAGCTGATGGGCACCCCGCTGACCGCACACTTCCTGGGCGGCTGCCCGATCGGCGCCGACGCCGAGTCCGGCGTCATCGACCCGTACCACCGTCTCTACGGCCACCCGGGCATCTCGGTCGTCGACGGAGCGGCGATCTCCGCCAACCTGGGCGTCAACCCCTCGCTGACGATCACGGCGCAGGCGGAGCGGGCGATGTCCTTCTGGCCGAACAAGGGCGAGGAGGACCCGCGCCCGCGCCAGGGCGAGGGGTACGTGCGACTGTCCCCGGTCGCGCCGAAGTCCCCGGCAGTCCCGGCGGACGCCTTCGGCGCGCTGAACCTGCCGTTCCTGGGCATCCCGGCGGTCCCGCCGAAGCGGCCACAGCCGAGCCCCGACACCTCAGTCTCCTGACACACGGAAGAGGCGCTGCACCCCCCTCCGAGTGCAGCGCCTCTCCAGCTTCTGGGTGGTGCTGCATGCATGACCTGTGGCCCGGGGGATTGGTTGTAGCGGATGCACGGAATCGTTGTGTGACGCGCGTCACTGTGATGGTCGGGTGGTGGACGTGGAGGAACTATCGGGCCCCTCGCATGTGGCGAAGGACCCGATAGCTATGCATGCTGTTCCGGCTCAACCGCGGTCGGGCAAGAACCTTCCGAAAGGCAGCCGGCGTGTGAGCTTGCCCCCCTCTGGGCTCTCGAAGTCGTACTCCTCGACGACGAGAGCATCGCCCTCGACTGAGGGAACGGATGCGAAGAGGGAGTCGCTGTCGAATCTCGCAGCAGTCTCCAAGTCCGGGCCGATCACCCAGATCCGCTTGGCGCTTGTGATCGCCAGCCCTCGCCCGTCGAGCACCGGGGTGATGCCGGACACCTCCAGTGACGACTTGCCGACCGGCAGCAGCGGGTAGGACTTCACGACCGTTCCGGTGGATGCGCTCAGAACCAACGCCGCTGTGTCACCGAGAATCACCAGTACGTCTGGGGTCTCCCAGTAGAGGCAGCCGTAGTCGCTCGTTCTCGAGTCAGCGTGCTGGTAGCTCGGGTCCTCCCCGAGGTCGCCGAGATCCGCCTCCCAGAGAACAGAGCCGAGGCTGTCCGCTACATACAGCCGCAGGCGCTCGTCATCGTGCATGACGCCGTGCATCTCGCGGTCCCCGGGAAGGGGGACGGCCCTCTGACCCCTGAAGGTAATGTTCCGACTCATCGCAGGACCTTAAAGTTCAGGCTCAAACCGCCAGTGCCAGGGATGGTGATGGTTCCCGCGCGGCCGAACACCCGGCCCAGTGTGTTCGCATCGTTGGTCAAGTAGATGTCTGCACCTGTCTGTGCGACCTGCACGAGGTTGAGGGCGTCGCCTGCGTTCCCCCTTGCTGCCCTTCCAGAAACGATACCGTCCATGGTCTTGCGGAAGGCTGACGCCGGTATCGATTCGCCCGGAACCGACGCATCGACGATCGTGACACCGGGGTCGGCTTGGACGGCGCCGGAGGAAGCCCGCCGACCGAGGAAGTGCCGCTCTGGCCGCCACCAGGTGTCGAGCTGCCGGTCGGCCGCTTGTGCCCGGTCTGTCCGGGACGCGTGCCCGACTCGCACTTGCCGTTGCCCATGTCGACGCAGAGGCCGCTCGCGTCGTTGAACGTGACCGGGTTGTTGTTCGCGTAGACGTACGGGTTCATCGACTTCGAGTCGGCCACGTTGAGCGTCGGGTCGACCGAGACGAACCGGCCAAGCGCAGGGACGTACTCGCGGGCTCCCAGGTGCGTGAGTCCCGTCGACTCGTCCATCGTTCCGCCGACGAAGCCCTTTTCGCCGGGCCACATCGTCGGTTTGGCGCCCCGACTCTCCCCGAAGGGAGTGAACTTCCGGCGGGTGGCCGCTCCAGTGAGTGAGTCCACCGACGTGGTAGCGATGCCGTTGGCGTCACTCAACAGGTACGACGTGGTGATCTTCCCCGCTTCCGCCGTACGCACCATCACGGGACCGGCCGGGTGCACGTGGTAGCGCGTGCCCTTGATCACGTTCCCGGCTTTGTCCAGCTTGACCTCGGTGCCGGGCAGATACAGCGTGGTGCCCGTCGGATCGCGACGGATGAGGCGGCTGCCGTCGGCGTCGTAGAGGTACTCGGTGGTCTTGGCGGTGTCGCCGAAGCCCTCGGTGACCTTCTTGAGGTGGCCCTCGCGGTCCCACACCAGGGACTGGATCATGCGCTCGGTCGCCGGTGACACCAACGCCAACGGCATCGACGACACCGCAATGGTGGGAGAGCTCGGAGGGTGGCAGTCGGGCCTACACCTTCACCAGGAAAGGCGACGGTGATTTCGACAGCCCCGTACCGTTCTGGCACGCGGAGCCCGGCACCTGGTGACTCAGGTAGCCGTCCGAGGTGACGGGTGACGAACAGGGCCCCACGGTGCGATTTCGGTCGCGCCGTGGGGCCCTTGGGGGCGGCACCGGTGTCAGGGCAGGGGCGGTGCCGGCGGAGGGCGGCGCCCGGGGGGAGGAGGCGCCGCCTGGGTGGGGGGACTCGGGGGTCGGGACGGTACGCGGGAGTGGATCGCGTCGTGCTGGGCGGATGCGGCCGGGCATCCGTCGGGCCGGTTGCGGTCGGCCCCGGGCGTCCCCGGGGCCGACCGCCCTTAATGGGTGACCGGGCTGCTGTCCCCTGCCGTCCGGTCACGCGCGCTGGGGCGAGGTCCCACGACGTACCGGTGGTACGCCACACGCCCCAGCGGAGCCACGCGTGGTCTCTTCGGGCCCGCCCCTGGCTGGCACGGACATCGGGACCAACGAAGGGTGCGGGAACCGGTCACGCGCCGTACGGGTGAGAGCGGGTCCGAACTCAGGTCCGTACCCCCGTCCCCGCGGGTCAGACCCGGCCCCGGCACAGCTCGAGCACGGTCATGGCGAGGGTGGTGCCCGGCTTGCCCAGCGCGTCCCTGTAGTGGCCGAGGACCTCCATCTCGCGCGCGAGGTTCACGCGGCGGCCGCCCGAGCCGATCCGGGCCTCCTGGATCACGGCCGAGACGGCCATCCGTTCCTGGATCAGGCCGATGATCCGGTCGTCGAGCGCGTCGATCCGGTCGCGGGCGTCACCGATGAGCGCGGCCGCCTCGTCGGTACGGGCGCCGGTCTTCTCGGCCACGGTCTTCGCGGTCAGGGTCTTCTCGGTCACGGTCTTCGCGGCGGCGGTCGTGGTGGTCATCGGGGGCTCCTCGTGGTGTCGGGTGTCGGAGGCCCCGGAGCGGCACGGCCCGGAAACGACAGAACGCCCCGGGCCTTGTCGGCCCGGGGCGCCTGGGAAGTCGCTTGTCAGATCAAGCAGCACGACCATGGCAGCCGGACGGGCCGGTGCCATAGGTAAAGACGAAGGTCGTGAGCTTGCGCATGCGGACAGTATGGACCCCGCCCCGCGCCCCCGGCCAAACCGGGTTCGGATGGTGAGACGAAAAGCGACACCGGCGCGCCGGTAGAATCGACAAATAGCCCCCCTCTTTTCGGGGAACCTCTCCTACCGCCGGAAGGCCGCCGTAGTGTCATCAGCGACTCCCGCTGCCGCGCCCGACGTCTCCAACCCGGACGTAGTCCTCGTTGTCGACTTCGGCGCCCAGTACGCCCAGCTCATCGCCCGCCGAGTCCGTGAGGCCCGGGTATACAGCGAGATCGTCCCGTCCACCATGCCGGTGGCCGAGATGCTGGCCAAGAACCCGAAGGCGATCATCCTCTCCGGCGGCCCGTCGTCCGTGTACGCGGAGGGCGCCCCGCGCCTGGACCGAGCACTGTTCGAGGCCGGTGTCCCCGTCTTCGGCATGTGCTACGGCTTCCAGCTGATGGCGACCACCCTCGGCGGCACCGTCGACAACACCGGAGCCCGCGAGTACGGCCGTACGCCGCTGCACGTCTCCAAGGCCGGCTCCACCCTCTTCGAGGGCACGCCGACCGAGCAGTCCGTGTGGATGTCGCACGGCGACGCCTGCTCCGCCGCCCCCGAGGGCTTCACCGTCACCGCCTCCACGGACGTCGTGCCGGTCGCCGCCTTCGAGAACGACGAGAAGAAGCTGTACGGCGTGCAGTACCACCCCGAGGTGATGCACTCCACGCACGGCCAGCAGATCCTGGAGCACTTCCTCTACCGGGGCGCCGGCATCGAGCCGACGTGGACCACCGGCAACGTCATCGAGGAGCAGGTCGCGGCCATCCGCGAGCAGGTCGGCACCAAGCGCGCCATCTGCGGTCTCTCCGGCGGCGTCGACTCGGCGGTGGCCGCGGCGCTCGTGCAGAAGGCCATCGGCTCGCAGCTGACCTGCGTGTACGTCGACCACGGTCTGATGCGCAAGGACGAGACCGAGCAGGTCGAGAAGGACTTCGTCGCCGCGACCGGCGTCCAGCTGAAGGTTGTCGACGCGCAGGAGCGATTCCTCACCGCGCTCGCCGGGGTCTCCGACCCCGAGGAGAAGCGGAAGATCATCGGCCGGGAGTTCATCCGCGTCTTCGAGCAGGCGCAGGCCGAGATCGTCGCCGAGTCGGCCGGCACCGGCGAGGACGTCGCCTTCCTCGTCCAGGGCACGCTCTACCCCGACATCGTCGAGTCCGGTGGCGGCACCGGCACGGCGAACATCAAGTCCCACCACAACGTGGGCGGCCTCCCCGAGGACCTGGAGTTCGAGCTCGTCGAGCCGCTGCGCCAGCTGTTCAAGGACGAGGTCCGTATGGTCGGCCAGGAGCTCGGCCTCCCGGAGGAGATCGTCCAGCGCCAGCCCTTCCCGGGCCCCGGCCTCGGCATCCGGATCGTCGGCGAGGTCACCAAGGAGCGCCTGGACCTGCTGCGCGAGGCCGACGCCATCGCCCGCGAGGAGCTGACGGCCGCCGGTCTCGACCGCGACATCTGGCAGTGCCCCGTCGTGCTGCTCGCCGATGTGCGTTCCGTGGGCGTGCAGGGCGACGGCCGGACCTACGGCCACCCGATCGTGCTGCGCCCCGTCTCCTCCGAGGACGCCATGACGGCGGACTGGACGCGCATGCCGTACGACGTGCTCGCGAAGATCTCGACCCGGATCACCAACGAGGTCGCCGACGTCAACCGCGTCGTGCTCGATGTGACCAGCAAGCCGCCGGGCACCATCGAGTGGGAGTGACCCCTCCCGTACGCGTGTGAAAACCGCCGTCCCGTCTCCACGGGGCGGCGGTTTCGTCGTGTGCCCCTCTGGTCGTCGTGTGATCTCTCTGGTCAGTTGCACGGCCCGGAGCTACCTTCCCGCCCATGAGCCAGACACCCGCGCCCGTACCGGTCGAGCAGCTCCACTTCGCCATGCCGCCCGTCCACGAGACCGCGGAGGAGGAGCGGGCGTACCGCAAGGGGAGACTCGCGGGCGCCCTCCGGCTCTTCGGGCGGCTGGGGTACGAGGAGGGCGTCTCCGGTCACGTCACCGCCCGGGACCCGGAGTTCCCCGACTGCTACTGGGTGAACCCGTTCGGGGTGCCGTTCGCCGAGCTGACCGCGAGCGAGCTGATCCTGGTCAACGGCGACGGGCAGGTCGTCCACGGTGGTCATCACGTCAACCAGGCGGCCTTCGCCGTCCACGCCCAGGTGCACCGGGCCCGGCCCGAGGTCGTCGCCGTCGCGCACACCCACTCCACCTACGGGCGCGCGCTCGCCGCCCTCGGCGAGCTGATCGAGCCGATCACCCAGGAAGCCTGCGGTTTCTACCAGGACCACGCGCTCTTCGACGCCTACACCGGCGTCGCGGTGGACCCGGAGGAGGGACGGCGGATCGCCGCCGCCCTCGGCCCGTACAAGGCGATCGTGCTGCGCAACCACGGGCTGCTGACGGTCGGCACCACCGTCGACGCCGCCGCCTGGTGGTTCATCGCGATGGAGCGGTGCGCCCAGGTGCAGCTGACCGCGCGGGCCGCGGGCAAGCCGGTGCCGATCGCCCACCGGGAGGCGCTGGCCACCCGCGAGCAGCTCGGGACCGATCTCGCCGCGTGGATCAACTACCAGCCGCTGTGGCGCGGGATCAGTCGCGCGGAGCCCGAACTCCTGTCGTAGAACGTGCCTTTACGTCAATGTGATGACTGTTCAATCACTCTCGCGCGGGGCGCTCGGAGCAGATGGGGGACGTTCGGGTGCGGCACAATTCCCAAATATCAACGGCTGGTTGACGGATCGGGAAGTGAGCGCCGTGGCGGTGCAAGAGGCGAGACGGTGCCAGAAGTCGACGCTGTGCGGTGACGACGGGCCATGCGCCCCGGGCGGGCGAGCGGGGCACCGTCGTGCCGTCGCCGCCTTCCTCGCCCTGCGCGACGAACTCGCCGCGGGTCACGGCGTGCCCGCCGCCGTCGCCCACTCACCGGTCGCCTCCCGCCAGTGGGTCTCCGACGAGCTCGGTCAGTCCGCCCGTACCGTCGCCACGCGCGGCCGCGAGGCGGGCGAGGCATGGCTCCGGCGCGTGCGTCCGGCCACCTTCGGGGCCGTCTGGGGCGCTGTCGTCGCGCTGCTCCTCGGGCAGGCGCTCACCGCGATCGGCACCGGATGGACGGGCCCGCGCACCGCGGCGCTGGGCGCCGCGCTCGCCCTGGCCGGCCTGCTCACCGGCGCCGCCCACGGTCACCGGGCACACGGTGGAGTCCTCGCGCCGCTGATCGGCGAGGACAACCGGCTCTCCACATCCCGCGCGGTCGCCGCCGGCTGGCTGCTCTTCGCCCTCTACGCCCTGCTCTTCCTCGCGCTGCGCCTGGTCACGGGAGCCGACCGGGTCGGCCTCGGGCTCGCGCGCTCCGCCGGGCTGCTCACGGCCTTCGCCGTGACGTCGGCGGTGGCCGTCGCCGTCCGCCGGATCGTGTGGGGAAGGATCCTGGGGCAGCGGCTGCAGAAAGTCCGGGCCGACCGCCCCCGGGCCGCCGACCTCGTCTCCGACGACGACGGCCGCGCCTGTCTCACCGACCTCCAGTACGTCCTGGTCTCCACCGCCGCCCTCCTCCTGTGCGCCGTGCGGCTGGTGCGTGAACCCGACCGGTTGCCGGTGCCTCCCTGGTCCCTGGTGCTGCTCGTCTCCCTCTCCGCGGCCGGCTACCTCGCCGGGAAGTGCGTCGAGGGCGGCCGGCCCGTGATCCTCTCCGTCGTCCGGTCCCGCGAGGCGGGGGACCTGGACGCCCCGATCCGTACCGGCGACGACATCGAGATCCGGGGCGTCGGCTTCGTCCCGCCGGGCGCGCACGGCCCCGACCCGCTCACCCGCCTGGTCGTGCGCATCGGCACGGTCCACGCCCGTGTCCCGCTCGTCCCCGTCCCCGGCGGCTTCGCCAACCCCACCGACGCGACCCTCACCGTGCCGCTTCCGGCGGACGTCGAGCCGGGACGCGTGGAGGTCTGGGTGGTGACCGCCGCCGGCGCGGAGTCCAACCGGGTCACGATCGACGTCGTCGACTGAGCCGTCCGGGCACGACCGCCTGCTCGCCTGAACCACCGGCAGGTCTCCCACGTATCCAGATGCGGGGCGTCCGAGGACAATCGATTCCCCGGACACTGGCGTGGAGAGGCGGGCCGGCGATGACACGGATGCGGCGGACGAACGGGTCGTACGGCACGGGCGGGGGCGGACACGCGGGCGGTCGCGGCGGAGGCACGGCCAGGTGGAAGGAGACCGCCTCGCGGTACGCGCTGCTGCCGCTGCGCGTCTTCCTAGGCGTCACCTTCATCTACGCCGGCCTCGACAAGCTCACCGACTCCTCCTTCATGGCCGAGACCGGCAACGGATCGATCGGCGAGATGATGCGGGGCGTCCGGGACAGCTCCGCCGTCCCCGCCCTCGTCGACTTGGCGCTCAAGAGCCCCGTCGGCTTCGGGTACACCATCGCGCTGGGCGAGCTGGCCGTCGGCATCGGAACTTTGGTGGGGTTCTTCGCCAGGCTGGCCGCACTCGGCGGGGCGCTGATCTCGCTGAGCCTGTGGCTGACCGTCAGCTGGCAGAGCGACCCGTACTACTACGGGAACGACCTCGCCTATCTGATGTCCTGGCTGCCGCTCGTGCTCGCCGGGGCCTCGATGTTCTCGCTCGACGCGGTCCGGGCCGACCGGCGGCGTATGCGGTAGGCGACCCAGGTCACCAGGGCGGCGGCTCCCAGGCCGCCGCAGAGCACCGGGACCACGTCGTACCAGGGCGTGACCCACGCGTCGGCGGCATCGCCCGCGAAGAGCACCGCGAGGGCGAGGGCGGTCGCGCCGGCGACGAACCGACCCGGACGGAACTCATGAAGCAGCACGGGTGACCTCCACCTGTCCGAGGCCGACCTCCAGGGAGAGGTCGAGCGTTCCGGCCGGGACGGTGCCCTCCGGAGGGGTGAGCGTACGGGTCTCGTCGCGGTCCGGCGCGATGTCGATGTCGCCGGGGGGCTGTTCCGGCAGCCGCAGATCACCGAGACCCACCTGAGCCCGCACCTTCACCGTGACGTTCTTCGGGACGACCACCTCCAGCTTCCCGGCACCCACCTCCACCGTGGTGCCGACCGTCGTGCGCGCGGGGACCGCGACCCCGGACAGATCGAGCGTGCCGACGCCCGTGCCCAGTTCGTAGCGCGGCTGCACGGCGGTGACCGACGTCGGTTTCCAGTCCGTACGGACCCAGTCCGTGGAGATCTCCTTCGGCAGCGCCGCCGCCACCGCGAGCAGGCCGGCCGTGACGACGGTCATGAAGATCGTGCCGAAGCCGGTCCGGCCGAGGAAGCTGCTGAGCACCAGTCCCAGGCCGAAGACCACCAGCGCGGCCACGAGCCCGATCTGCAAGCTCGTGCCCAGCGGATGTCCCTCCCAGGCCAGGAACGTGCCCAGTCCGCCCGCCACCAGCGCCAGGAGGAAGACCAGGCCGCCGATGGAGCGAGGACCGCGCCGGGCCGCGGGCGTGGCGGGGACCGGCCGGCCGGGCTCCGGGACCCATGTGCCCCACTGGCTGCCGGGGACCGGCCGTTCGCCGTCCGCGGTCAGCCCGTCGGCGTTCACACCGTGCGGCCCCCAGAGGTAGCCGACGGCTATGGGGCCGGTCGAGCCGTCCTTGACGATCGGGTCCTTCCACCAGGACGTGAACTCCACGAGCGGCGGCGCCTTGGCCTCCGGGGGCGCCTCGGCGACCGCGGCGGCGGTCGCCGCGTCCAGCCGGCTCTCGGTGTCGCCGCCCAAGGCCTGCCGACGCCGCTGCGACCAGACGGCAGCGCCGCACACCGCTGTCGACAGCATCATCGAGAACGCGATCGTGCCGCCGTTGTGCAGCATGGACAGGAACACGCCGCAGCCGACCAGGGCCATCAGCAGCGCGGCGAGCGAGGCGCCCTCGACCCGGCCGGAGAGCAGCTTGCGGCCCTCGTTCTCCTCCTCGCCCGCGAGCGGGATCAGCAGCCACGCGAAACCGTAGAAGATCAGCCCTATGCCGCCGGTCACCGACAGCACACCGATCGCGATCCGGAAGATCACCGGGTCGAGATCGAAGTGCTGCCCCAGACCGCCGCACACCCCGCCCACGACCTTGTGCCCCCGCGAGCGGCGCAGCGGCGCGACGGCGTGAGCCTCCGCCGGCGGCGGGGCCTCGTGCGAGGAAGGCGTCGAACTCGTCATGCGTCCATGGTGACGGCCCGTGACCCCCGGCGGCACCGGGAGCGACCCTGGCCCGACCCTGATATTCCGGTGCCCGCCCACCCCGACGAGAGCCTAGGGCCGCCCACCTAGGGGCCATCTCAGGGGCCGACCCTGATGTCCGGGCCCGGGCGGGCGTGTGACGATCGGTGCATGCCAGCAGCCGCCCGCGTCTCCGAGACCGACGAACCGCCCGTGCGCAAGCTCTACCGGAGCGCCGACGGACGGTGGCTCGGTGGCGTCGCACGCGGCCTCGCGGGACATCTCGGGCTGCCCGTCGTCTGGGTCCGCGCCGTGTTCGTGGCGCTGCTCCTCGCGGACGGGCTCGGCGCCCTGCTGTACGCGGTCTTCTGGATCGTCGTCCCGCTGGGCGTCGGCGGACGGGCCGCGCCCCGGCCCGTGTTCGATACCACCGCGGACGGTCGGCGGCGGCTGCGCAAGCCGGACCGCGGCCAGGTCTTCGCGCTGATCGCGCTGGCGCTCGGCGCCGCCGTCTTCGTCGGCAACGTCGACTTCGGCAACCAGGCCGACCGCTACGTCTGGCCGACGCTGCTGATCGGCGTGGGCGTCGTGCTCGTCTGGCGCCAGGCGGACAACGCCCGCCGGGCCAGCTGGTCCGAGCCGGGCCGCCGCCGGCGCACCCTCCAGCTCGCCCGCGGCTTCGCGGGCGTCGCCCTGGTCGGCCTCGGGCTGACCGCCTTCATGGTGGTCCGGGGCTCCGCCGCCCAGCTCGGCACGGCGTTCACCGCAGCCATAGCCGTGCTCACCGGCATCGCCCTGCTCGCCGGGCCCTGGCTGGTCCGGATGTCGCAGGACCTCTCGGAGGAGCGGACCATGCGCATCCGCGCCCAGGAGCGCGCGGAGGTCGCGGCCCACGTCCACGACTCCGTCCTTCACACCCTCACCCTCATCCAACGGAACGCCGACGAGCCCGGGGAGGTGCGCCGCCTCGCCCGCGCACAGGAGCGGGAGCTGCGGAACTGGCTGTACAGACCGGAGGGCACGGGCAAGGACGAGGACGAGGAGCCCGACACCCTCGCCGAGGCGGTGAAGAAGGCCGCCGCCGAGGTCGAGGACAAGCACGGTGTCCCGCTGGAGGTCGTGGTCGTCGGCGACTGCCCGCTCGACGAGAAACTGGCCGCGCAGATGCAGGCCGCGCGCGAGGCGATGGTCAACGCCGCCAAGTACGGTGGCGAGGGAGGGGCGGTGCAGGTCTACGCCGAGGTCGAGGGCCGTACGGTCTTCGTCTCCGTCCGCGACCGGGGGCCGGGCTTCGATCTGGACTCCGTACCCGAGGACCGGATGGGCGTACGAGAATCGATCATCGGCCGGATGCAGCGCAACGGCGGTTCGGCCCGGCTGCGGTCCGTGCCGGGCGGAGGCACCGAAGTGGAGCTTGAGATGGAGAGGGCGGACGGATGAGCGACGAGACCGGGACCGGGACGACGGAGGAACGGACCACGGACCGCCGGGTGCGGGTCGTCCTCGTCGACGACCACCGGATGTTCCGCACGGGCGTGCAGGCCGAGATCGGCCGGACCGACGTCACCGGTGTCGAGGTCGTCGGCGAGGCGGCCGACGTCGACCAGGCGGTCACGGTGATCACCGCCACCCGTCCCGAGGTCGTCCTGCTCGACGTGCACCTCCCGGGCGGCGGCGGGGTCGAGGTGCTGCGCCGCTGCGCGAACCTGATGGCCGCGCCCGAGAACCCGGTCCGCTTCCTGGCCCTCTCGGTCTCCGACGCCGCGGAGGACGTCATCGGCGTCATCCGCGGCGGTGCCCGGGGCTATGTCACCAAGACGATCACCGGCACCGATCTCGTCGACTCGATCTTCCGGGTCCAGGACGGCGACGCGGTGTTCTCCCCGCGCCTGGCCGGATTCGTCCTGGACGCCTTCGCCTCCACGGACGCCCCGCCGGTGGACGAGGATCTGGACCGCCTCACCCAGCGGGAGCGGGAGGTGCTGCGGCTGATCGCGCGTGGATACGCGTACAAGGAGATCGCCAAGCAGCTCTACATCTCGGTGAAGACGGTCGAGTCGCACGTCTCCGCCGTACTGCGCAAGCTGCAGCTCTCCAACCGGCACGAGCTGACCCGCTGGGCGACCGCCCGCCGCCTGGTCTGACCCGCCGCCTCCGGCGCGCGCCCCCGGGGCCGGGGCCGGCGTCACCCCACCCGGGTCGCGCCGGCGAACGGCATCTCGTCGATCGGTGCGACCCGCACCGGTGCGCCCGGTCGTGGCGCGTGGATCATCTGCCCGCCGCCGATGTAGAGGCCCACATGACTGATGCCCGAGTAGAAGAACACCAGGTCGCCCGGGGCCAGTTCGGAGCGTGAGACCCGCTGCCCAGCGTTGATCTGCGTGTAGGTGGTGCGGGGCAGCGCGACGCCCGCGGCCCGCCAGGCCGCCTGCGTCAGCCCCGAGCAGTCGTACGCCGAGGGTCCCGTCGCCCCCCACACGTACGGCTTGCCCAGCTGGCCCCGGGCGAAGGAGATGGCCTGCGCGGCGCGGGCGTTCGGCGCCGTCACCGGCCCGCGCGCCAGGGAGTCCCGGTCGGCCCGGCCCCCGGACGCACCGCTTGAACCCGCTCCGCCCCGCCCCGATCCCGTCGTCGCCGCCTCGTACCGTGCCCGTTCCTCGGCGGTCAGCCGGGCCAGCAGTGCGCGCGCCTCGCCGAGCTTGGCCCGTACGGCCGCCTCCTGCCGGCGCAGATCGGCCTCGTGACCGCGCAGCTCCGTCAGCCGCCGCGCCGACTCGGCGCGCAACTGCCCGATCCCGGTGAGCTCTCGGCGTACGGAGCCGAGAGCGGCGGCCTGCCGCTCCCCGGCCCTCTCGGCGATCGCGGCCCGCGCCAGATACTGGTCCGGATCGGAGGTGAGGGCCAGTCGCATGGTGGGGTCCAGGCCGCCGGAACGATACTGCGCGGTGGCGATCGCACCGAGGCCGCCGCGGAGGGTGTTGAGCCGCTCGGTCCTGCGGGCCGCCTCGTCGCGCAGCCGGTCCAGCGCGCCCCGCGCCTCGGTGGCCCTCTCCTTCACCGCGTTGTACTTCTCGGTGGCCACCTCGGCCTCCTGGTACAGCCGGTCCACCTCCGCCCTCACCTGGGCGGGGGTCGGCCGGGGGTCGGCGTGCCCGGAGCCCTCGAACACCGTCGCCGTCGCCGCCGAGGCGAGAGCGAGCGTGGCGGCGGTCCGTGCCGCCTGGCCGCCGAGGGGGGATTGCTTGGGCTTCCGGTGCGCTGCCACGAGGGCGGGTCACATCCTCTCCCTGTGGGGGTCGATGCCCACCGGGCCCGACGGCGGCCCGCACAGGGGAGACGGGCCGCCGCCGGGTTTTCTCGGCGGGGGCGGCCGACGGCCGCCGGGAGGACCGGCGGTGGTGGGGAGCCGGCCACCTGGGGCAGGACGCTAAACCTGGGCGTCGCGGCCGGGCGGGGGGATGACCGTTATTGGCGCCAGTTGACGCTCTGGGACCGATCGCGTCCGGCCCCGGCGGCGAATGGGCGCCGCTTTCCGGCTCGGGCGTGACCGGTGTGCCGGAGAGGGCGCCCCCGACCGGAGGGAGGTGCTATGGCCCGGTTAGGCTCCCGCTCCATGGACGTCCTCATCAATGTCTTCGTCGCCCTGCACATCATCGGAATCGCGTCCCTGCTCGGCGGGTTCCTCACGCAGATGAAGGCGATGGGCGCGGGTACGGCCCGCTTCATCCCCGCGATGCTGCACGGCGCGCTGACCATGCTGGTCACGGGCATCGCCCTGGTCGGCCTGAACCAGGCGGACGACCAGACCGTCGACAACGTGAAGATCGGCGTCAAGATGGCGGTCCTCGTCGTCATCCTCGCCCTCGTCTATGTGAAGCGGGACGAGGAGAGGGTCGCCAAGGGACTCTTCGGCGCGGTCGGCGGTCTGACCGTCGCCAACGTCTTCATCGCGACCCTGTGGACGTGACCGTCCGATGAGGTCTCAGGCCGGCCGCACGCTGCCGTGGATCGGCATGGAGTAGATCGACTCCTCGCGCACGTTCGCCCCCGGCTTCGGCGCGTGGATCATCTTCCCGCCGCCGATGTAGAGGCCGACGTGGCTGATGTCGTCGTAGAAGAAGACCAGATCGCCCGGCAGCAGATCGTCCGTCGCGACCCGCGTCCCCGCCTCCACCTGGTCCCAGGTGGTACGGGGCAGGTCGACGCCCGCCTCCTTCCAGGCGGCCTGGGTGAGGCCGGAGCAGTCGTACGAGCTCGGGCCCGTCGCTCCCCACACGTACGGCTTGCCGATCTGGCCCCGGGCGAACGCCAGCGCCTTCGCGGCCTCGGCCGCGTACGGAGAGGTGGAGCCGCCGCCGGTGCGCGGCGGGGTGGTCGCGGGCGCCCCGGGCCGCTGCTGCCGCCGGGCCTCCTCCTGCCGGCGCCGCTCGGCCTCGGCCGCCGCCTCCGCCGCCTCCGCCTCGGCCCGCTCCTCCGCCTTGCGGCGGGCCTCCGCCTCGCGCCTGCGCTCCAGTTCCGCGAGCCGGGCCTTCTCCTCGGCCGTGAGCCGGGCCAGGAGCGTACGAGCCTCGGCCAGCTTCCGCTGGACCGTCTGCTTGCTGGTGCGCAGCGCCGTCTGCGACGCGGTGAGGCTCTCCAGGCTCCGCGTCGCCTCCGCGCGCTGCTTCGCCGCCGCGGCCCGCTTGGTCTCGTAGTCCTCCACCGCGCCGCGCTGCCGCTCGGAGAGCCGGCTCATGAGGTGGGTCTGGTCGAAGTACGACTGGGGACTGTCCGCGAAGATCAGCGCCGCCGTCGGCCCCACCGCCCCGGCCCGGTACTGCGCCGCCGCGTACGAGCCGAGGGTGCGGCGCGACTCGTTGATCGCGTCCGTCCGCCGGGCCACGTCGTCCAGGATCCGGTCGACCTTGCGCCGCTGCTGGTCGGTGGCCTCCTTGACCCGGTTGTACTCCTGCGTCGCCGTGCCGGCCTGCCGGTAGAGGTCGTCGACCTTCTTCTGGATCTCCTCCACCGTCGGCTTCGCCGGAGCGGCGGGGGCCGCCCCGGCGCTCTGCGCGGACAGCAGCGTGACGGAGGCGAGGGCGGCCGTCGTGACCCCGACGGCGGGGGAGTGCTGACGTGTGCTGCGCGGCTTGCGATGGGACGCCAAGACCGGCATCTCCTTCCGTGGACGCCGGTGCGGACGGGCGCGACTGCCTCGCGGCAGGGCCGGGCTCGGCGTGGGCCGCCCGCTCGGCGTGATTCGCCGTCGGAGGGGGACGGGCTGCTTGGCCGAGCACGCTAGCCAACCCGTACGGCAGCTGGGAAGACCGATGTTCGATATGCCCGATACATTTTCGTGACCTGAAGCGGATGATCACCCTCGGTGACTTCGGCCTCACTTCGAGAGGTGGGAGCGGGCTGTCAGTCCGGCGGCCTAGACTCGTTAGGCGATGAGCAGCCTCTTTGACGACAGCTTCCTGGCGAGCCTCCAGAACCACTCCTCGGAGGAGCCCCCGCCCCCGCCCGAGGACCATGAGCACGGCGCCCCGGCCGAGGCGGAGGTCCCGCACGACCTCTTCGGAGGCCGGTTCGACGTGCCCCCGGCCCGGGACGCGCACTACCGCGACGGAGCCCCGCGCCCCGTCGTGGACGCCGCCGCGCTCCTGGAGGGGCTGAACGAACAGCAGCGCGCCGCCGTCACGCACACCGACACCCCGCTGCTCATCGTCGCCGGAGCCGGCTCCGGCAAGACCCGGGTGCTCACCCACCGCATCGCCCACCTCCTGGCCACCCGGCACGTCCACCCGGGCCAGATACTGGCGATCACCTTCACCAACAAGGCCGCCGGCGAGATGAAGGAGCGTGTCGAGCAGCTCGTCGGCCCGCGCGCCAACGCCATGTGGGTCATGACCTTCCACAGCGCGTGCGTCCGCATCCTGCGCCGCGAGTCGAAGAGGCTCGGTTTCACGTCCTCGTTCTCGATCTACGACGCCGCCGACTCCAAGCGCCTGATGGCGCTGGTCTGCCGGGACCTGGACCTGGACCCCAAGAAGTTCCCGCCGAAGTCGTTCAGCGCCAAGATCTCGAACCTGAAGAACGAGCTGATCGACGAGGAGACCTTCGCCGACCAGGCCGCCGACGGGTTCGAGAAGACGCTCGCCGAGGCGTACCGGATGTACCAGGCGCGGCTGCGCGAGGCCAACGCCCTGGACTTCGACGACATCATCATGACGACGGTCCATCTGCTCCAGGCGTTCCCCGACGTCGCCGAGCACTACCGCCGCCGCTTCCGCCACGTCCTCGTCGACGAGTACCAGGACACCAACCACGCCCAGTACACCCTCGTACGGGAGCTGGTCGGCACCGGCTACGAAGACCTGGGCCCCGCCGAGCTGTGCGTCGTCGGTGACGCGGACCAGTCGATCTACGCCTTCCGCGGCGCGACCATCCGCAACATCCTCCAGTTCGAGGAGGACTACCCCGACGCGACGACGATCCTGCTCGAGCAGAACTACCGCTCGACGCAGACCATCCTCTCCGCCGCCAACGCCGTCATCGAGCGCAACGAGAGCCGCCGCCCCAAGAACCTGTGGACCAACGCGGGCGCGGGCGCGCAGATCACCGGCTATGTCGCCGACACCGAGCACGACGAGGCCCAGTTCGTCGCCGACGAGATCGACCGGCTGACCGACGCGGGCGAGGCGAAGGCCGGCGACGTCGCCGTCTTCTACCGTACGAACGCCCAGTCGCGAGTCTTCGAAGAGATCTTCATCCGCGTCGGCCTGCCGTACAAGGTCGTCGGCGGCGTGCGCTTCTACGAGCGCAAGGAGGTCCGCGACGTCCTCGCCTACTTGCGCGTGCTCGCCAACCCCGAGGACAACGTCCCGCTGCGCCGCATCCTCAACGTCCCCAAGCGGGGCATCGGCGAGCGCGCCGAGGCGATGATCGACGCCCTCTCGCTGCGGGAGAAGATCACCTTCCCGCAGGCGCTGAAGCGGGTCGACGAGGCGTACGGCATGGCGGCCCGATCCGCCAACGCCGTCAAGCGCTTCAACGCCCTCATGGAGGAGCTCCGCACCGTCGTCGACTCCGGCGCGGGCCCGGCCGTCGTCCTCGAAGCCGTACTGGAGCGGACCGGCTACCTCGCCGAGCTGCAGGCCTCCACCGACCCGCAGGACGAGACCCGGATCGAGAACCTCCAGGAACTGGCTGCCGTGGCCCTGGAGTTCGAGCAGGAGCGCGGCGAAGAGGGTGGGACCCTCGCCGAGTTCCTGGAGCAGGTCGCCCTCGTCGCCGACTCCGACCAGATCCCCGACGAGGACGAGGAGGGGTCCGGAGTCATCACGCTGATGACCCTGCACACCGCCAAGGGCCTCGAGTTCCCGGTGGTCTTCCTGACCGGCATGGAGGACGGGGTCTTCCCGCACATGCGCGCGCTCGGCCAGACCAAGGAGCTGGAGGAGGAGCGGCGCCTGGCGTACGTGGGCATCACGCGCGCCCGCGAGCGGCTCTATCTGACCCGCTCCTCCATGCGCAGCGCCTGGGGCCAGCCCTCGTACAACCCGGCCTCGCGCTTCCTGGAGGAGATCCCGGCGACGTATCTGGAGTGGAAGCGGACCGGTCCGATGGTGAAGCCCGCCGGGCCGACCTCGGGGATCACCTCCCAGCTCTCCTCCTCGCGCTCGCGCACCGGCCCCTCGGGCTTCGCGACGCGCCGCGCCGGCGAGAAGCCGGTGATCGCGCTCCAGGTCGGGGACCGGGTCACGCACGACCAGTTCGGCCTCGGCACGGTCATGCAGGTGACGGGCGTGGGCGCGGACGCCCAGGCGACGATCGACTTCGGCGACGAGAAGCCGAAGCGACTGCTGCTGCGGTACGCGCCGGTCGAGAAGCTCTGACCCCGCTGACCGTACGCATACGAGACCGTACGCATACGAGGAAGGGCCCCGGCTTCGGCCGGGGCCCTTCGCTCTGTGCTCGTGTACGTCAGCCGGTCGGGCTGATGCCGTGGCTGCGCAGCCACGACTCGGGGTCGATCGCCGCCCCGCCGTTCGGCCGGACCTCGAAGTGGAGGTGCGGGCCGGTGGAGTTGCCGGAGTTGCCGGAGTACGCGATGACGTCACCGGCCTTGACCTTGCCGGAGCGGATCTTGGTGCTGCTCAGGTGGCAGTACCAGGTCTCGGTGCCGTCTTCGGCGGTCACGATCGCCATGTTGCCGTAGGCGCTGTTCCACTGCGTACGGACGGTGCCGTCGGTCGCGGCCATCACCTTCGAGCCGTACTGGACCGGGAAGTCGATACCGGTGTGCACGGACATCCAGTTGACGCCGGCCTGGCCGTAACGGGCGCTGAGCTGGTGCAGCTTCACGGGCAGGGCGAACTTCGGACGCAGCGCCTCCTTGCGGGCCGCCTCCTCCTCGCGCTTCTTCCGCTCCGCTTCCTGACGCAGCTTGAGGTCGATGCGCTCCTGGGTGCGGCTGGCGCGGTCACCGAAGTCGCGGGCCTCGGCGCTCAGCGCCGCGAGCTGTGTGTCCAGCTCGTTGTTGGCGGCGACCGGCTTCACCGACGACGGATCGGCCGCGGCGAGGGCGGTCGTGTCGTCCTTGGCCTCGGCACCCGCTTCGGCGAGCCCGCCGACGGAAGCGGCGGCGATCCCGGCGACGCCCATGACACAGGCCGACGGGACGGCGACGGTCAGGAGCGCCGAACGCTTGGCGGGGGTGCGGCGGCGGCCGCGGCTGCCGCCGGAGGAGCGGCGTACGGGGCGGGCGGCGGGGGTGGCGGTGGCCGGAGACTCCGCGAGGATCTCGACGGCCGGTTCCTCGGCCTCCGCCGGGGTCTCGTAGTCGTAGCCGTAGTCGTACGCCTGCTCGTCGGTCGCGACGGCCTCGAACTGTGCGGTGTGCTCGACGCCCTGCTCGGCGACGAACTCGTACTCGGGGGTGTACTGCTGCGGAACCACGGGCTCGGCGAGCTGCGGCTCGTCCTCGGGCGCGGCGGCGTAGTTCCAGGCGGTGGCGTCGTACGTACCGGTCTCGAAGGAGGGGGTCGTCCACTGGCCGGTGGTGTCGTACGAGGAGAAGTGCGCCGTCTCGTACTGACCGGTCTGCTGCGCCTCGCTCCAAGCGGTGGCGTCCCACTGACCGGTGGCGTCGTACTGCTGGGGAATCGGCTGTTGCGCGACGTAGGTGTCGTACGTGCCGGCGTCCCACTGCTGGCTGCCGTTCCACTGAGTGGTGTCGTACTGACCGCTGTGACCTGCGTCGTAACCGCCCGGGAGGGCGCCGAACAGCGGGTCGGTGGCGAAGCTGCCGGTGGTGTGGGCGTCGTCTCCGACGTATCCGGCGTGGGGGTGCTGGTCGTTCACCAACTTCTCTCTCGCCTCGGCGGCAGGACCAGTCCGGGGCGGGCCCGACGAGGGGTGTCCCGGGGGTAAGCAGTGGCGCGACTGTACCCGGCGGTATGCGCAAGCGACAATCTTCGGAAGGTTTTGGGTCCGCAGGAAACGGGCAATCGGCCGTGTTTCGGCGGTCTGAGGGAAGAGCTTTGGCTCTGTGTTCGAGGAACGTTCGAAGAACAGACTTCTTCTGGCGGCCCGTCAGGCGACGGAGGCGGCTCCGGGTTCGTTCCCCGGTGCGCCGCTCTCCCGCTCCTCGGCGTCGAGGGCTTCCAGGATCCCGGCGGCGACCGTCGGATGCACGGGCAGGGCGAGATGGCCGATCCCGCTGACGCGCACGTTGTGGACCAGCAGATCGGGGTGGTCGAGGCGGGCCGTCTCGACCGGGACCATCACCTGGTCCAGATCGCTCCAGAAGCTGACGAAACGGGTCCGGCAGCCGGCCGCGGGCCCGGCCAGCTCCCGCAGCACGTCGGATCCGGGGCGCATCTGCCGGACCAGGGGATGGGCGCCGGCCCACGGGACGGCGGTGGTCCCGGCGTGCGGGGTGCCGAGCATGACCAGGGTGCGTACCCGTGCGTCACCACCCAGTCGCTGTACGTAGTAGCGGGCGATGAGTCCGCCGAGGCTGTGTCCGACGAGGTCGACCCGCTCGTGGCCGGTGCGGGAGCAGAGCTCCTCGATCCGGCGGCCGAGCAGGTCGGCCGCGGCGCGCAGGTCGCACGTGAGCGGAGAGTAGTTGAGCGAGTCGACACAGTCACGGCCGTTGCGGACGAGCGCGCGCCGCAGCAGGACGAAGACGGACCGGTTGTCGACCAGGCCGTGGAGGAGGACGACCGGACGGCCGGAGCCCTGCCCCGAGGCGGACACGGTGACGGGGCGCTCACGGACGATTCCGGAGGGGTACAGAAGCATGTGGCCGGTGAGGATCGCCAGCTCCAGCGCGTTGGCCTTCAGCGCGGTCGTGACCTTGGTGAGCCTGATGAGCACCATGAGCGGCCTCCCGAACGGCACGCGGGCGCCGAACGGCGGTCGGCCTGCCGGGCGCCCGTTCCGTCCCGCTGACGGCCCGGAGCCCTGCGACCCCCGTCGCGGCTCCCTTGCGCACGACCCGGTTTGCGGCTGAAGGGCCCAGGAGGAGGGCCCGGGGAGGGTGCGGCGCAGAGCGAACATGTCCCTCCGTGTGATTTCCCCCTCGCTGCCCACCGCGAAACGGTTGCTTGCGGGATGCTGGCGATAACGTTCGTTCACCTCCCCGGCTAACAGGCGCGGGGGTCGCATGTGGAGGCAGTGATGGGTGTGACCGGTCCGATCCGCGTGGTGGTGGCCAAGCCGGGTCTCGACGGCCACGATCGCGGGGCCAAGGTGATCGCGCGGGCGCTGCGTGACGCCGGTATGGAGGTCATCTACACCGGCCTGCACCAGACGCCCGAACAGATCGTGGACACGGCGATCCAGGAGGACGCCGACGCGATCGGCCTGTCGATCCTCTCGGGCGCGCACAACACGCTCTTCGTGAAGGTCCTGGAGCTCCTGAAGGAGCGCGACGCGGAGGACATCAAGGTCTTCGGCGGCGGGATCATCCCCGACGCGGACATCGCGCCGCTGAAGGAGAAGGGCGTCGCGGCGATCTTCACCCCGGGCGCGACGACGGCGTCGATCGTGGACTGGGTCAACGCGAACGTGCGCGTCGCGGCGTAGCCGCTGGGCGGCCGGGGCGGAGGCTCGGGGTGCGCCCGGGGCGCCGGGTCACGGGCGCCGGGGGCCTACGGACGGCCCGGCGCCGGTTGCCCGAGGCGCACTCGGGCCGCCGTGGCGTTCGGCGTGACGCGCGCTCCGGGGCGTCCGGGCTTACGGGCTGTCGGGCTGTGGAGCGGTCGGGCTCGACGGCCGGCAGCCGGGCCGGACCGGGCCTTGGGGGCCGTACGGGACCAGGGCTGGTCCGGCGCCGTATCGGGCGTGCGGGTTGTGCCTGTCTTGCGGGGCTCCTCCGGAGCCGCACCCGGGCCTCGGGCTGTGCTGTTTCCCGGGCTGCCGCGAGTCCATCGTGCCCATGGTCCGAGCCCGCGCTCGGGCCCGGGCTCGCCCGGTTCGAGGTGGGCCCGTTGGCTGTGCCTGCCCCCGGCCGCCGTTCGGAGCCGCACGGGCCCTCGGGCCGGGCCCGTTCTCGGCCTCGGCGGCGTTGGGCGTGTTCCTGTGACGTACGCGGTGATGGCCAGGTCAACGCCGCAACGCCCTGTGGCTCGCCGGGGCCGGTCGAGGCTCGTGCAGGGCGGGGCTCACCCCGTCAGCTCCGCGAGCATCTCCGCGCGCAGGCGCAGTGTCGACACCAGGCGCTGGAACGCCTCCGACCAGTAACCGCCCGCCCCGGGCGAGGCGTCCTCCGGTTCGGCCGGGAGGGTCGTCAGGGACTCCAGCTGGGGTGCCGCGTCGGGGGAGAGGCAGCGTTCGGCCAGGCCCATCACCCCGCTGAAGCTCCACGGGTAACTGCCCGCCTCCCGTGCGATGTCGAGGGCGTCGATCACCGCGCCGCCCAAGGGCTCCGCCCAGGGGACCGCGCAGACGCCGAGCAGCTGGAACGCCTCCGACAGGCCGTGCGCCGCGATGAAGGAGGCGACCCAGCGGGCGCGCTCCTCGTCCTGGAGGGTCGAGAGGAGCTTCGCGCGTTCGGCGAGGGACGCGGTGCCCGGCCCCGTCGCGGGCGGGGCCGAAGGGGGCCCGAGCAGGGCCCTCGACCAGGCGGCGTCGCCCTGCCGTACGGCGGCCCGGCACCAGGCCGCGTGCAGTTCGGCCCGCCACTCGTCGGCGACGGGCAGGGCCACGATCTCCTCGGGGCCGCGCCCGCCGAACCGGGCCGGCCAGCACGACAGCGGCGCGGACTCGACGAGTTGCCCCAGCCACCAGGACCGCTCGCCCCGCCCGGTCGGCGGGGTGGGTATCAGGCCGTCCCGCTGCATGCCCGCGTCGCACTCGTGCGGTGCCTCGACGACGATCGTCTCGGCCCCTTCCGTACGGTCCAGGCTGACGCAGGACGCGGCCCGGCGCGCCATGCGGCCGGCGAGCGCCGATCCGGGCAGCGCGGAGAGCAGCTCGGCGGCCGTGGAACGGACGTTGCGGCTGCGGTCGGACAGGGCCGCCTCCAGGAACTCCTCGTCGGCGGCGGAGAGTCCGCCCCGCAGGGAGTCCAGGAACATCAGCCGGTCCTCGGCCCGCTCGGCCGCCCAGGTGGAGCGGAGCAGGGAGAGCGCCGCCGCCGGGTCCGCCGCCCGGAGGGACGAGAGCAGCGCGACGCGTTCGGCGAACAGGCCCTCCGCCCACAGGGCCCGGACCGCCTCGTCGTCCCGGGGGTCGGGCAGCACGGCGCTGCCGGACGCTCCGCGCAGGGCGAACCTCCACTCCGGGTTGAGCCCGGCGAGCCACAGTCCGCGCGGCCCGGCCAGGGCGAGCGCCTGGGGCCGCAGGTCGGTGCGGGCGCGTGCGGCGTCGAGGAGGGCGGGCAGCGAGGACGCGGGGGCCTTGTAGCCGTGCTCGTTGGCGGCGGCGAGCCACTGCGGGAGCAGCTCGGCGAGGTCGGGCGCGGCTCCTCGTCGCCCGCCGGACGGGGCCGGTGCCGCCCGGTCCGCGAGCAGCCGGCCGAGGCGGCGACGGGCTGCCTCCGGCAGCGGCCGACGGTGATCGTCGGGCGCGGGCTCGGGCGCCGGGGCGGCGGGGCCGGGGCGCAGCCCCGCCCTGCGGCGCACGGTGTGCAGGGCCGCGGCGTCGAGCAGGACGACGGGCGCGTCGCCATCGGCCGTCGCCGTACCGGACGGCGCGCGCGACGTGGGCGGTCGCCGATCGGTGCCGAGCAGGGCCGAGGTGACGAGCTCTTCCCAGGCGTCCATCAAAGTCCTCCAGGCTGTCGTCGGTCGGGTGGTCGCCGCCGGATGTGGGGTGGTGCCAGGTGGTTCGGCCTCAGGCGTCGGCCGTGACGCGGGCAGAGGCACCCCCTGGGGGTGCTCGGGTTGGGGTGGCCGGGTGGCTCCGACGCGGGGTCGGTCGTACGCGGCGGCCACCCCTCGGGTCGGTGTCCGGAGGGGCTGACGTCGGCGCGTCGGCCGGCGAGGGAGTCGCACCGGCCGCACCGAAGCGGCCCCGTCATGGGAGGTCGGGCGGTCAGTGGAGCGGGACCGTTTCGCCCGGAGCCTCCGGCGACCAGGCGGCGAGTGGGGTGAAACCGCGGTGCCCGCACTCGCCGAAGACGGTCACCGGCCGGCCGCCGGACAGTGCCGCCAGCCGCCATAGGCCGGGCCGCGCGAGCGCCGGAGCGCTCAACGGCACCGCCTCGCCGCCGAGGGGCCCTCCGGAGGCGCCGGCGAGGTCATCGCGGCCCGCCGGCCTCGCGTCCGCCAGCTGCCAGCCGTACTCCGTCGGGATCGGAACGACATCGGTCAGGGTCGCCGGCCAGGAGTCCAACCACGGGTCCTCCCGCAGGGCGTTGCCATAGGCCGTGAGGGCGTCGGTGACCGTGCCGCCCGGAGGTGGGGTGTCGAGTGGCGCGGGGGCGGAGAACTGCTCGGCCCAATCGGCCCGCAGCGCGCCCGCGCCCGCGTGGAGGGTGACCGCCGCGTCGAGGACGGAGCCGACGGGGAGGGTCAGTCGAGGCGCTCGTCCCGCCGCTCCGAAGGAGAGGAGCAGGGCCGTGCGTCCGCTCTCCCGGCCGCGGAGCCAGATGCGGCGGGTCGTCAGTCTGCTGTCGGCCGCGTCGTACTGGGCGAGAACCAGCCAGTGGTCCCGTACCGTCGGGCCCTGCGCGGGCGCGGTGAGGCCGACGCGCGTGCGGACGGTGGTCGCGAGCGGACCGGGGAGCCGGTCGACGCCGAGCCAGGCCCTGTCGAGGAGATGGGTGAGCGCGCACTCCTCCAGGAGCCGTACCGGCCAGCCCGGTCCCGAGCCCGGAATCGCCCCCAACTCCCGGACGCGCCCGGCGAGACCCGGAGCCTGGGCGTCGACCATCCTGGCCGCCGTCTCCTCCCACAGGGCGTAGCCGGACTGTTCGGCCGACGCCAGGCCCCCGCGGAGCAGATCGGTGAGCCGCTGCTCCAACTCCTCGGCTCCCGCGGTGATCCTGGCCGCCCGGCGCTCGGCCCGGCGGCGCGCGGCCTCGGGGTCGGCGGGCGCGGCCGTGGCCCCGCCTTCCCCGCCGTCCGTCCGAGCGGCGGCCGCGCGCTCCCGCCGTGTCTCCAGCCATGACGCGGCCCAGTCCGGGACCTCGCCGCCGCCGACGGCCGCGCCGTCCGAGGCCCAGAGCAGCAGCAGCCCCAGCGCGTGCTTGCACGGGAACTTCCGGCTCGGGCAACTGCATTGGTACGCCGGGCCCGTGGTGTCGACCACCGTCCGGTACGGCTTGCTGCCGCTGCCCCGGCACAGGCCCCAGACGGCTCCCTCGCCGCTGCCCGCACCGGACCACGGCCCGGCCGTCCCCAGCTTGCTTCCCGCTCTGCGCGAGGCGTCGTCAGGAGCCAGAGCCAGCACCTGATCCGCCGTCCAGCGCACCCCCTGTGTATCCATGCCCCCGACGGTAGGGGGCACCACTGACAACGCCCCCGGCCTGCTGTTTCACGCCCCACGACCGACCGAAACGCCGCTTGACTTTACTCTCTCTTTACGATTTTCTGCGAGAGCTCACCACACCATCCGCCGCACTCGCGGCAGTTCAGGGGGACCCCGCCATGAAGCGCACCGCTCGCACCGTCCGCACCGCCGCCTCGGCCCTCGCCGTCACCGGCCTGGCATTCGGCCTCGGCGCCTGCTCCACGGCCGTCGACCAGGTCGACAAGGCCGTGAACGAGACCTACGAGGTCACCTACGAAGTCAGCGGCAAGGGCGTCGAGTCGATCGAGTACCACGCCGGTGGCGGCACGGCCATGGAACCGAAGATGGAGTCGGAGAAGAAGCCGGCCACGCCGTGGAAGAAGACGGTGACGCTGAAGGGGATCATGCCGCCCGCCGTCATGCCGGTCTCGCTCAACCCCGCCGACATCACCTGCAAGGTCATCCACGAGGGCAAGGTCCTCAAGGAGGCGAAGGGCGAGGAGGCGATGACCGGAGGCTGTGTCGCGGTCTCCCCGCTCGCCGGCTGACTCCCTTCCCAAAGCGCCGAGTTGCGGCTCTGAGCTGCGGCGACGGCCGATTGTCAGTGGCATGGTGCACGGTGGATCCCACATCAGGTCGAACGATCTGGAGGGGGATCCATGACCGTGCCCGAAACCATCGCGAGTGCTGCGCCGGACGCCGGCGGCGAGGCCCTGCGGCCGCACGCCGAGCACGCCTTCGCCGACGAACTCAAGGCGCTCGCGGCCGCCGACGACCGGCCCAGGCCCGTCCGCTGGCAGCTCTCCCCGTGGGCCGTCGCCACCTATCTCCTCGGCGGCACGCTCCCCGACGGGACGGTGATCACGCCCAAGTACGTCGGGCCGCGCCGGATCGTCGAGGTCGCCGTCACCACACTCGCCACCGACCGGGCGCTGCTCCTGCTCGGCGTGCCCGGCACCGCCAAGACCTGGGTCTCCGAGCATCTCGCCGCCGCCGTCAGCGGAGACTCCACCCTGCTCGTCCAGGGCACCGCCGGCACGCCCGAGGAAGCGATCCGTTACGGCTGGAACTACGCCCGGCTGCTCGCCCATGGGCCCAGCCGGGACGCGCTCGTGCCCAGCCCCGTCATGCGCGCGATGTCCGAGGGCCTGACCGCCCGCGTCGAGGAACTCACCCGCATCCCCGCGGACGTGCAGGACACACTCATCACGATCCTGTCCGAGAAGACCCTGCCCATACCGGAGTTGGGACAGGAGGTGCAGGCCGTCCGAGGCTTCAACCTCATCGCCACCGCCAACGACCGTGACCGCGGGGTCAACGACCTCTCCAGCGCGCTGCGCCGCCGCTTCAACACGGTGGTACTGCCGCTGCCCGCCAGCCCGGAGGCGGAGGTCGACATCGTCTCGCGCCGCGTCGACCAGATCGGCCGCTCCCTCGACCTGCCCGCCGTACCGGAGGGCGTCGAGGAGATCCGCAGGGTCGTCACCGTCTTCCGCGAGCTGCGCGACGGGATCACCACGGACGGCCGTACCAAGCTCAAGTCCCCCTCGGGGACCCTCTCGACGGCCGAGGCGATCTCCGTCGTGACCGGCGGCCTCGCCCTGGCGGCGCACTTCGGTGACGGCATCCTGCGCCCCGGCGACGTCGCCGCCGGCATCCTGGGCGCGGTCGTCCGCGAGCCGGCGGCGGACCGCGTCATCTGGCAGGAGTACCTGGAGACGGTCGTACGGGAGAGAGACGGCTGGAAAGACTTCTACCGCGCCTGCCGCGAGGTGAGCGCATGACGGCCGCCACCCGCGCGCTCACGCCCGCCGGCCCGCACGACGCGGGCGCCACCCGCGACCCCCGCCCCGTCGAAACCGGAGCCGGGCCCCGAGCCGGAACCGGAGCCGGGCCCCGAGCCGGAACCGAAGCCGGAGCCCGAGCCGGAACCGGAACCGGAGCCCGAGCCGGAACCGGAGCCCGAGCCGGAACCGGAGCCCGAGCCGGATCCCCGGCGGGGGGCGTCGCCGTCGCCGACGCGGGCAGGGCGCCCCGGGGCCGGGGCGACGGCGTACCACGCCGGGAGCCGCTCATCCTCGGTGTCCGGCACCACGGTCCCGGGTCCGCCCGGGCCGTGCGGGCCGCGCTCGACGCCGAGCGGCCCGCGGCCGTGCTGATCGAAGGGCCGCCCGAGGCGGACGGGCTGCTCGGCCTCGCCGCCGACGAGGCCATGCGGCCGCCCGTGGCGCTGCTCGCGCACGCGGTCGACGACCCCGGCCGCGCCGCCTTCTGGCCGCTGGCCGAGTTCTCGCCCGAATGGGTGGCCATCCGCTGGGCGCTGGCCCACGACGTCGCCGTTCGGTTCATCGACCTGCCCGCCGCCCACACCCTGGCCGCCACCGACCCCACCTGGAGCGACGGCGAGGGCGACAGTGAGGGTGAAGGGGCCGACCAGGCGGTCCGGATCGACCCGATCGCCGAACTCGCCGACGCCGCCGGCTACGACGACCCCGAGCGCTGGTGGGAGGACGTCGTCGAACACCGCGGCCCCGGCGACCCGCTGGCCCCGTTCGCCGCGCTCGCCGCGGCCATGGGAGCCCTGCGGGAGGCCTACGGCCACGGCGGCCACCCCCGTGACCTCGTACGCGAGGCCCATATGCGGCTCCGGTTGCGGGCCGCCCGCAAGGAGTTCGGAGACGGGGTCGCCGTCGTGTGCGGCGCCTGGCACGTTCCGGCGCTCACCGCGAGAACCACCGCCACCGCCGACCGCGCCCTGCTCAAGGGCCTGCCCAAGGTGAAGACCGAGATGACCTGGGTGCCCTGGACCCACCGCCGGCTGGCCCGCCGCTCGGGGTACGGCGCCGGCATCGACTCGCCCGGCTGGTACGGACACCTCTTCGCCGCCCCCGACCGGCCGGTCGAACGCTGGATGACCAAGGTCGCCGGCCTCTTCAGGGAGGAGGACCGGATGGTGTCCTCCGCCCATGTCATCGAAGCCGTTCGGCTCGCGGAGACCCTCGCGGCGATGCGCGGCCGTCCGCTGGCCGGACTCGGCGAGACCACCGACGCCGTACGCGCCGTGATGTGCGACGGCTCCGACGTCCCGCTCGACCTCGTACGCGACCGCCTCGTCGTCGGCGACGTCCTCGGTGAGGTCCCGGCCGACGCCCCCGCCGTACCGCTCCAGCGGGACCTCGCCAGGCTCCAGCGCGGTCTGCGCCTCAAACCCGAGGCGCGGGAGCGCGAGCTCGAACTCGATCTGCGCAAGGAGAACGACGCCGCCCGCAGCCGGCTCCTGCACCGGCTGACGCTGCTCGCCGTCGGCTGGGGCGAACCGGTCGCCGGCCGCGGCAGCACCGGCACCTTCCGGGAGAGCTGGCGGCTGCGCTGGCAACCCGAACTGCACGTCCAAGTCGCCGAAGCGGGCGTCTGGGGCACCACCGTCGCCTCCGCCGCCACCGCCAAGGCAGAGAGCCGCGCCCGGGAGGCCACCGCCCTCGCCGACATCACCGCCCTCGCCGAGCGGTGCCTCCTCGCCGGACTCGCCGAGGCACTGCCCACGGTCATGACGGCGCTCGCCGACCGGGCCGCGCTCGACACCGACGTCGGCCACCTCGCCCAGGCCCTGCCCGCGCTCGCCCGCTCCCTGCGGTACGGAGACGTACGCGCCACCGACACCGCGGCTCTCGGCGAGGTCGCGGCCGGACTCGCCGAGCGGATCTGCGTCGGGCTGCCACCCGCCTGCACCGGACTCGACACCGACGCCGCCGTCGAGATGCGCGGCCATCTCGACGGCGTCCACACCGCCCTCGGACTGCTCCCCGACAGCGCCCGGCTGACCGACCGCTGGACGGGAGTGCTGCGCGGGCTCGCCACCCGCGACACCGTCCCCGGCACCCTCCGCGGCCGATGCGCCCGCCTCCTTCTCGACGAGGGGCGGCTCGACGAGGGCGAGGCCGCCCGCCTCATGGGCCTCGCCCTCTCACCCGGCACCCCGCCCGCCGACGCGGCCGCCTGGATCGAGGGCTTCGTGGGCGGCGCCTCGGGCGGAGGCATGCTCCTCGTCCACGACGAACGCCTCCTCGCCCTGGTCGACGACTGGCTCACGTCGGTGCCCGCGCACGCGTTCACCGACGTGCTGCCGCTGCTGCGCCGCACGTTCTCCGCGTACGAACCGGGCGCCCGCCGCACCCTGGGCGAACTGGTCGCCCGCGGCCCGTCACCCGGTGGCCGGGCGCACCTGGAGGCAGGCGTGGCCGGCTTCGCCCCCGACCTCGACGACGCGCGGGCCGAGGCGGTCCTGCCCGTCCTGCGCCTGCTGCTCGACGCCGCCGAACCCATGAAGGAACCCGTGGAGGTGGGCCGATGAACGGGACCGGACACGACGAGCGGCTGCGCCGCTGGCGCATGGTCCTCGGCGGAGGCGAGGCGGACGGCACGGGGTGCTCCCTCACCGGTACGGACGCGGCGATGGACGGAGCCCTGGCCGCGCTCTACGGACGCGGCGCGGGCTCGGGCACGGACCCCCGGACGTCCGGCGGACGGAACCGCTCCGCCGGCCTCGGCGGCTCGGCACCGTCCGTGGCCCGCTGGCTCGGCGACATCCGCACCTACTTCCCCACCTCCGTCGTCCAGGTCATGCAGCGCGACGCCATCGACCGGCTCGGCCTCTCCACCCTGCTCCTGGAGCCCGAGATGCTGGAGGCCGTCGAGGCGGACGTCCATCTCGTCGGCACCCTGCTCTCCCTCGACAAGGCCATGCCCGAGACGACCAGGGAGACGGCGCGCGCGGTCGTCCGCAAGGTCGTCGACGACCTGGAGAAGCGCCTCGCGACCCGCACCCGGGCCACGCTCACCGGCGCCCTCGACCGTTCCGCCCGGGTCAGCAGGCCCCGGCACCGGGACATCGACTGGGACCGTACGATCCGCGCCAACCTCAAGAACTATCTGCCCGAGTACGGCACGGTCGTCCCCGAGCGGCTCATCGGCTACGGCCGGGCCGCGCAGTCGGTGAAGAAGGAGGTCGTGCTCTGCATCGACCAGTCCGGCTCGATGGCGGCATCGGTGGTGTACGCGTCCGTGTTCGGCGCGGTCCTCGCCTCCATGCGGTCGATCGCTACCCGGCTCGTCGTCTTCGACACGGCGGTCGTCGACCTGACCGACCAGCTCGACGACCCGGTCGACGTCCTGTTCGGCACCCAGCTCGGCGGCGGCACCGACATCAACCGCGCCCTCGCCTACTGCCAGTCGCGGATCACCCGGCCCGCCGACACCGTCGTCGTCCTCATCAGCGATCTCTACGAAGGAGGGATACGCGACGAGATGCTGAAGCGGGTCGCGGCGATGAAGGCGGCCGGCGTGCAGTTCGTCGCCCTGCTCGCACTCTCCGACGAGGGAGCCCCGGCCTACGACCGCGAGCACGCGGCCGCCCTGGCGGCGCTCGGCGCCCCCGCCTTCGCCTGCACCCCCGACCTCTTTCCGGAGGTGATGGCGGCCGCGATCGAGAAACGCCCGCTGCCCGTACCGGACACCGCGGCACCCCGGTAGCCGCGGACACCCGACGGACGTGGTGGGCCAAGGCCAGGGCCAGGACCAGGCCGGCGGCCGACGGGGCAGGCGCCAGGCGACGAGGACGCCAGGGGCAGCGGGGCGGCGAGGAGCGTCGGCGCGACGGGCCGTCGGGAGGCTCGCGGAAGCCGGCGAGAAGGGCCGTCCGGGCTGCGGATTCCGTAGCCCCGCCACCATTCGGCCGGACGCCGCACACGGTACTGAGGCCCATATCACACCACCTCCCGGGAGCCCCTCACCCCGGGGCAGGGCGCGTCGTGAGGTCCGTGAAGCCCGGCCCCCGCCTGCCACTTGGGCCTCACGGGCCCCGGGCTGCGCCCCTACGGACAGCCCCGCACCCCCTACGATCTGTGACCCGTATCACCGCTCCGGTGTGATCTGCGATTTAGGGACCCACGTCCCTCGGGGATAACCTGCGAGACGGACATGCCGCGTCCACGGACACCGTGTACGCCTCCCTTGTGACAGCGCAGTCACGTTGCCCTTCGCGGCACGCCCACGCAGACAACGAACCGCGATCATCAGAAAAGGGACGGACGCGCGTGGACCTGTTCGAGTACCAGGCGAGGGACCTCTTCGCCAAGCACGGTGTACCGGTGCTGGCCGGTGAAGTCATCGACACGCCTGAGGCGGCGCGCGAGGCCACCGAGCGTCTTGGCGGCAAGTCGGTCGTCAAGGCGCAGGTGAAGGTCGGCGGCCGCGGCAAGGCCGGCGGCGTGAAGCTGGCCGCCACCCCGGACGAGGCCGTCGCCCGCGCGACGGACATCCTCGGGATGGACATCAAGGGCCACACGGTCCACAAGGTGATGATCGCGGAGACCGCTCCGGAAATCCTCGAGGAGTACTACGTCTCGTACCTCCTCGACCGCACCAACCGCACCTTCCTGGCCATGGCCTCGGTCGCCGGCGGCATGGACATCGAGGAGGTCGCCGCGACGACCCCCGAGAAGCTCGCCAAGGTGCCGGTCAACGCCAACGAGGGCGTCACCATCGAGAAGGCGCGCGAGATCGTCGCGCAGGCGCAGTTCCCGGCCGACGT
This sequence comes from Streptomyces sp. NPDC006551, assembly GCF_040611675.1. Taxonomy (NCBI): domain Bacteria; kingdom Bacillati; phylum Actinomycetota; class Actinomycetes; order Kitasatosporales; family Streptomycetaceae; genus Streptomyces; species Streptomyces sp. NPDC006551. The sequence continues at coordinate 358,737 of NZ_JBEXOT010000001.1, read as the reverse complement.
GGCCGAGAAGGTCGCCGAGATCCTCGTGACCCTGTGGGACACCTTCATCGCCGAGGACGCGCTCCTCGTCGAGGTGAACCCGCTGGCCAAGGTCGCCTCCGGCGACGTCCTGGCCCTGGACGGCAAGGTGTCCCTGGACGCCAACGCCGACTTCCGTCAGCCCGAGCACGAGGCGCTCGAGGACAAGGACGCAGCCAACCCGCTCGAGGCTGCTGCCAAGGCCAAGAACCTCAACTACGTCAAGCTCGACGGCGAGGTCGGCATCATCGGCAACGGCGCCGGCCTGGTGATGTCGACCCTGGACGTCGTCGCGTACGCCGGTGAGAACCACGGCGGCGTGAAGCCGGCCAACTTCCTCGACATCGGCGGCGGCGCCTCCGCCGAGGTCATGGCGAACGGCCTGGAGATCATCCTGGGCGACCCGGACGTCAAGTCCGTCTTCGTCAACGTCTTCGGTGGCATCACCGCCTGTGACGAGGTCGCCAACGGCATCGTCCAGGCCCTGGAGCTCCTCAAGAGCAAGGGCGAAGAGGTCACCAAGCCGCTGGTCGTGCGCCTCGACGGCAACAACGCCGAGCTGGGTCGCAAGATCCTCTCGGACGCGAACCACCCGCTCGTGCAGCGCGTGGACACCATGGACGGCGCGGCCGACAAGGCCGCCGAGCTCGCGGCTGCGAAGTAAGGGACGAGGTCACAGCACACCATGGCTATCTTCCTCACCAAGGACAGCAAGGTCATCGTCCAGGGCATGACCGGTGCCACGGGCATGAAGCACACCAAGCTCATGCTGGGTGACGGCACCAACATCGTCGGTGGCGTGAACCCGCGCAAGGCCGGCACGTCCGTCGACTTCGACGGCACCGAGGTCCCGGTCTTCGGCACCGTCGCCGAGGCGATGGAGAAGACGGGCGCCAACGTCTCCGTCCTCTTCGTCCCGCCGGCGTTCGCCAAGGCCGCCGTGGTCGAGGCGATCGACGCCGAGATCCCGCTGGCCGTCGTCATCACCGAGGGCATCGCCGTCCACGACTCCGCCGCCTTCTGGGCGTACGCGCAGTCGAAGGGCAACAAGACCCGGATCATCGGCCCCAACTGCCCGGGTCTCATCACCCCCGGCCAGTCCAACGCCGGCATCATCCCGGGCGACATCACGAAGCCGGGCCGCATCGGCCTGGTCTCGAAGTCCGGCACGCTGACGTACCAGATGATGTACGAGCTCCGTGACATCGGCTTCTCGTCCGCCGTCGGCATCGGTGGCGACCCGGTCATCGGTACGACGCACATCGACGCCCTCGCGGCGTTCGAGGCGGACCCCGACACCGACCTGATCGTCATGATCGGTGAGATCGGCGGCGACGCCGAGGAGCGTGCGGCCGACTTCATCGCGAAGAACGTCACCAAGCCGGTCGTCGGCTACGTCGCGGGCTTCACCGCGCCCGAGGGCAAGACCATGGGCCACGCCGGCGCCATCGTCTCCGGCTCCTCCGGCACCGCCCAGGCGAAGAAGGAGGCCCTCGAGGCCGCCGGCGTCAAGGTCGGCAAGACGCCGACGGAGACGGCCAAGCTGGCGCGCGCCATTCTCGCGGGCTGAACCAGACTGCCGCACAGGTGAGAGGGCCCCGCCCTTCCCGGTCTCCGGGAAGGGCGGGGCCCTCTCGCGTACGGGGGTCAGTGCGGGGCGGGGACCAGCCGCTCCGGGCCGGGGTGCGGCCGGGCACGGAGCATCTCCCGCAACTCCTTGTCCTCCGGGGTGAGCTTCGGCGAGCCGCCACGGACCGGGACGCCGTTGACCGTCTCGCCGGGGGCGTGGACCGGGAGGTACTGGGTCGGCGCGGTGGCGGCGGTGAAGGCCGTCAACCCGATGAGCGCCGCCGTGGTGCCGAGCGCCGCCCGGGTCCACAGCCGCGCACGCCGCTCACTCTTCGTCCGTACGCTCCTGGCCGCCGGGAGCGTCGCCGTCGGCGCCTCGGTGACCAGCGCGACGAGCCGCCTGTGCAGGGCGTCCGGGTCGGCGAGTTGGGTCACGCGCTGCCCGATGACGGTACGGGCGTGCATCAGCCGGTGGGCGGTGGCGGGGGTGCTCGCCTCGGTCTCGGCGGCCGTGTCCGGCAGGTCGAGGCCGAGCCCGTCGTAGAGCAGGACGGTACGGCGGTAGGGCGGCGGCAGCTCCAGCAGGGCCGTGAGCAGCGCCCGCCGCCCGGCCTCGGTGGGCAGGGCGTCGGGGTGCCTGTGCGCGCGGCGCAGGCGGTGCCAGGGGGAGAGCGCGTACTCGTACGCGGCCGCCCGCACCCACCCCACCGGGTCCCGGTCGACCGCGATCTCGGGCCAGTGCTGCCAGGCGTGGTGGAAGGCCCGCTCCACGGACTCCCGGGAGAGCCGGCGGCGGCCGGTGAGCAGGTAGGTCTGGTGGACGAGAGCGGGGGCGGCGTAGGCGTAGAGCGCGTCGAAGGCCTCCTCCGGAGTGAGGGAGGAGCGCTGCGCGGCGGGCTCCGCCGGGCGCTCGGCGCCCATGTCGGGGGCGTAATCTGCCGCGTCCTCGGGGGCGGGCTCCGTCATGGTCCGGGTGACCGCGGCGGACGGCGCCGGCTCGGCCTCATGGGCGGCCAGGACCGACCGGACCTCCCCCGCGGGTTTCAGGCGTTCCAGCGGCTTCTGGGCCGCCTTGCGGCCCGGAACGGGTGCCGCGGCGGTCGGACCGGGAGTCTTCGGGGGCTTGGCGGCCCGTTTGACCGCCGTCTTCGGCCGGGTGGTCGCGACGGTCTTGGTGCGCGCCAGGGGCTCGGGCGCGGGGCGGGGCGCCTCCGCGAGGGGCGCCGGGTCCGCACGGGGGGGCGTGGACTCGTCCTCGCACGCGCCGAGAAGCTTCGCGTACGCCTCCCGCTTCCGTCCCCGTGGGTCGGTCCGTCCCGTCTCCCAGGACCGGACGGTGGCCCGGGTGACACCCATGGCCTCGGCGACCTGGTCCTCGCTCAGGGCCAGGGCCTCCCGCAGTCTGCGCCGCTCCTTCGGCGAGGGCAGCGCGGCGGAGGAGACGGAATCGGCGGTGCTCCGACTCGTCTGACTCATCGGTGTCGACCTCCCGCAGAGCTCCTCTGGGCGGAAAAGTACATAAACGTATATTGAGCGACACCACGGCGGTTTGCCTGTTACGCGTGAAAAGCGCGTGTCGTTGGCAGCATGGGCGCGTGACCGAAATGACCGAGCGCCCCATGTCGCCGGCCGAGCCGCTGGTGCGGGGCGGCCGTTCCGCCGCGCTGGTCACCGCCTGCGTGCGGGGCGGGGCCGCGGCGGGGCTCGGGCTCGGCGCGCTGGCGGTGCTGGTCATGGCGGCCTGGATCGGCTCCCCGTACCCGGACAGCGGGCCGGGCGGGGCGCTGCACACGGCCGCCGGGCTCTGGCTGCTCGCCCACGGCGCCGACCTCGTACGCGCCGACACCCTGTCCGGAGCGCCCGCGCCCCTCGGGGTCTCCCCGCTGCTGCTGATGGCTCTGCCGGGCTGGCTGGCGCACCGCGCCGCCCGGGACACGCTGGAATCGGGCGCGGACCGTCCGAAGCCCTCCCGGGGCGGCGCGGTGGCCGCGGTCACCGCCGGGTATCTGCTGGTCGCGGCCGGTGTCGTGGTCTACGCGGCCAGCGGTCCGCTGTCACCCGACCCGCTCACGACCGCGCTGTGGCCGCCCGCCGTCGTGGTGGCGTCGGCGGGGCTCGGCGTCTGGACCGCGGTCGGGCGGCCCCTGCCGGAGCGGGAGCAGGCGGCCGTGGCGCTGCGGTCGGCCGCGCCGGCCCTGGTCGCCCTGCTCGGCGGCGGAGCGGTCCTGGTCGGCGTCTCCCTGGGCTGGCACGCGGGCGCGACGGGGGAGTCCTTCACGGACCTCGCGAGGGACTGGTCGGGGCGGGTCTCCGTGCTGCTCCTCGCCGTGACGCTGCTGCCGAACGCGGCCGTCTGGGGTGCGGCGTACGGACTCGGGCCCGGTTTCGCGCTGGGCACCGGCGCCGTGGCGACACCGCTGGAACTCACGGGCGCGGCGGCCGTTCCGCCGTTCCCCCTGCTGGCCGCGCTGCCCGCCGAAGGCCAGGGCTCCTGGCCCCAGTGGGTCGCGGTGGCGGTGCCGCTGGCGGCGGCGCTCGCGCTGGGCTGGAGCGTGGGACGGTCCGCGCGGCTGTGGAGGGCCCGGGAGGCGGCGCTGACGGTCCTGCCGGCCGCCGGGCTGTGCGGAGCGGCGATGGCGGTGCTCGCGGCCGTCGCCGGCGGCCCGCTGGGGTCTGGCCGGCTGGCGGACTTCGGCCCGGTGTGGTGGCAGACGGGGGCCGCGGCGGTGCTGTGGAGCGTGGTGGTGGGCGTGCCGACGGCGCTGGGGGTACGGGCCTGGGCGCGGCGGGAGCCCCGGCCGCGACCGGTGGTCCCGGCCGGGGCCCCCGGTCCGGCGGCCTCGGCTCCGGCGCCGGGGCTCGGGCCGGCCTCGGAGCCGGTGCCGGACGGAGCCGCCGGACGCCGGGAGTCCGAGGAGGACGGCGACTCCGGTTTCGAGCCGTACGACTATCTTCCGGCGGCCTGGGAGCCGCCTCCGCCGCCCCCTTCCGCCCCGCCGCTCCCGACGACGGCGCCCGCGCCGGTCCCGCCGCTCCCGACGACGGTGCCCGCGCCCGCCCCGCCGCTCCCGACGACGGCGCCCGCGCCGGTCCCGCCGCTCCCCGCGACTCCGCCCGCGCCCCCGCCGCCGCCCGAGCGCCCCGCGCCCTTCGCGTAGAGGCGTGGCCCAGCGCGGGCGCCCTCGCGTGTGGACGAGTGGAGCCGGAGGTCAGTCCCGTACCCCGAAGACGTCCCGCAGCGGTTCCGGCAGCAGGTCGTTGCAGGCCAGCTGGCCCGACCTGGTCAGGGCGTCGTCGGTGCAGGTGTAGAAGTCGCGGTAGACGAGCTGGAGGGTGAAGCCGCCCGCGACGATCAGCAGGGACAGGATTGCGGCCACCAGACCGCTGATGGCCGCCGTGCGCTGAGCGCGGGCCGGAGCGGTCCGGGCGCCAGGACCGGTGGCGGCCGGAGCGGCGGGAGCCGGCGGGGTGGACGGGTCGGTGGCCGCGGCCGTCCTCGGCTTGGCGCGCAGGGCGCTGCCCGCCCAGTACAGGGCCAGGGCGCCCAGGAGCAGCGCCAGTTCCTGGATCTCGAAGATGGCGAAGAAGAACGCCCACATGCCCGCGAGCAGCGCGTAGCGCGCCCGTCGCTGTGCCGGGTCCGTCGGGTCCCACTTCAGGCCGGGACCCTGGCCCTCTCCGGGGCCGCCCTGGCCCGTCGGGCGCTCGGGGCGGCGACCCCAGCCGTCGGAGGAGCGGCCGGGCTGGCGGCTGCTCCAGCGACCCCCGGAGGATCCGGAGGATCCCGAAGAATCGGACGACGAGTCGTCGTCCGAGCCCTCCGGCCGCCGCGGCTGCCACGGCTGGTCCGGCTGCCCCTCGGGCGGCGGCGCGAACGGATTGTTGTCGTCCGTCGACTGGCGTTCCGGCATCTGCTGAACGTCTTCCCTCTGTCGTCGCAACTGCGGTCTCACGTGCGATCTCACGTACGGCCGCACGTGCTGTCTCAACGGATGTCTCATCTGGCGTCGATCCCAGACGCTACCTCCCGGCCACGCCCCCGTCCCGTGGGGGCCGTCCGGTGTGCCGGTATCGTTGCTGACGTTCGGGCCATTCGTAGGGTTCCCCGTATCGAGGGGCACGATTCGTTCGTACGACCACACAAACACCCACGGAAAGAGTGACTCAGTGGCCGCCGCCCGCCTCGTCGTCCTGGTCTCCGGGTCCGGCACGAACCTCCAGGCCCTGCTCGACGCCATCGCCGCCGACCCCGAGGGGTACGGCGCCGAGATCGTCGCCGTCGGTGCCGACCGCGAGGGCATCGCGGGCCTGGAGCGCGCCGAGCGCGCCGGGCTGCCCACCTTCGTGTGCCGGGTGAAGGACCACGCCGGCCGCGAGGACTGGGACCGCGCGCTCACCGAGGCCACCGCCGCCCACGAGCCCGACCTCGTCGTCTCGGCGGGCTTCATGAAGATCCTCGGGAAGGAATTCCTCTCCCGTTTCGGCGGCCGGATCGTCAACACGCACCCCGCGCTGCTGCCCAGTTTTCCCGGTGCCCACGGAGTGCGTGACGCACTCGCCTACGGGGTGCGGGTCACCGGATGCACCGTCCACTTCGTCGACGACGGTGTCGACACCGGCCCGATCATCGCCCAGGGCGTGGTCGAGGTCCGGGACGAGGACGATGAAGCCGCTCTCCATGAGCGCATCAAGGAAGTCGAGCGTTCGCTGCTCGTCGAGGTCGTGGGGCGTCTGGCCCGGCACGGCTACCGCATTGAGGGACGAAAGGTAACAATCCCGTGACCGCCGAAGGTACGAAGCGCCCCATCCGCCGCGCACTCGTCAGCGTCTACGACAAGACCGGCCTGGAGGAGCTGGCCCGCGGTCTGCACGAGGCGGGTGTCTCCCTCGTCTCCACCGGCTCCACCGCCTCGAAGATCGCCGCGGCGGGCGTCCCGGTCACCAAGGTCGAGGAGCTGACCGGCTTCCCCGAGTGCCTGGACGGCCGGGTGAAGACCCTCCACCCGCGCGTGCACGCCGGCATCCTCGCCGACCTGCGCCTGGAGGACCACCGCAACCAGCTCGCCGAGCTGGGCGTCGAGCCCTTCGACCTGGTGATCGTGAACCTCTACCCGTTCAAGGAGACCGTCGCCTCCGGCGCCTCCCCCGACGAGTGCGTCGAGCAGATCGACATCGGCGGCCCCTCGATGGTCCGCGCCGCCGCCAAGAACCACCCCTCCGTCGCGGTCGTCACCAGCCCGGCCCGCTACGCCGACGTGCTCACCGCGGCCCGTGAGGGCGGCTTCGAGCTCGCCGCCCGCAAGCGCCTGGCCGCCGAGGCCTTCCAGCACACCGCCGCGTACGACGTCGCCGTCGCCTCCTGGTTCGCCGACGACTACGCCGCCGTCGACGACTCGGGCTTCCCCGACTTCCTGGGCGCCACGTACGAGCGGAACAACGTGCTGCGCTACGGCGAGAACCCGCACCAGGGCGCCGCGCTGTACGTCGACGGCACGGGCGGCCTCGCCGAGGCCGAGCAGCTGCACGGCAAGGAGATGTCGTACAACAACTACACGGACACCGACGCCGCGCGCCGGGCCGCGTACGACCACTCCGACCCCTGCGTCGCGATCATCAAGCACGCCAACCCGTGCGGCATCGCGATCGGCGCCGACGTCGCCGAGGCCCACCGCAAGGCGCACGCCTGTGACCCGCTGTCGGCGTTCGGCGGTGTGATCGCGGTCAACCGTCCGGTCTCCGTGGCGATGGCCGAGCAGGTCGCCGAGATCTTCACCGAGGTCATCGTCGCCCCGGCGTACGAGGACGGCGCGGTCGAGATCCTGGCCAGGAAGAAGAATATCCGCGTTCTGCGCGCCGAGGGCGCTCCGGCCAACCCGGTCGAGGTCAAGCCGATCGACGGCGGTGCGCTGCTTCAGGTCACCGACCGCCTCCAGGCCGACGGCGACCAGCCGGAGAACTGGACCCTGGCGACCGGCGAGGCCCTGTCCGCCGAGGAGCTCGCCGAGCTCGCCTTCGCCTGGAAGGCCTGCCGCGCGGTCAAGTCCAACGCGATCCTGCTCGCCAAGGACGGCGCCTCGGTCGGCGTCGGCATGGGCCAGGTCAACCGCGTCGACTCCGCGAAGCTCGCGGTCGAGCGCGCGGGCGAGGAGCGGGCGCGCGGCGCGTACGCCGCGTCGGACGCGTTCTTCCCGTTCCCCGACGGCCTGGAGATCCTCACGGCGGCCGGCGTCAAGGCGGTCGTGCAGCCGGGTGGATCGGTCCGGGACGAGCTGGTGATCGAGGCGGCGAAGAAGGCGGGCGTGACGATGTACTTCACGGGCACGCGCCACTTCTTCCACTGATCCGCGAACGGGCCGAGGGCCCGCCGGTACGCGAACGTACCGGCGGGCCCTGCCCATGATCGGCGATTCCACCGGCCTTGGGCTCTCTGGTCTAATGGGTTGCTCTTTCGTCGGCGGCTGGTACTGGGGGCTCGCGGTGTTGGATGTGCAGAACGGGGCCGCGACGGCGACCTCCGCCCCCGAGACGGCCGGCCGGGAGACCGCCCGCGCCCGGGCGGAGGAGAGCCGGCCCGGCGTCCCCGTCCGCCCGTACGCGCTCCTCGCCGGGGCCCTGGGCGTCCTCTACTTCCTCTACTCCTGGGTGCAGTACGAGCGGTTCCGCACCCCCTCCTGGGACCTCGGGATCTTCGAGCAGTCCGTCCGGGCCTACTCCGAGCTCCGCGCGCCCATCGTCGACATCAAGGGCCCCGGCTTCCTCATACTCGGGGACCACTTCAGTCCGGTGACCGCCCTCCTGGCGCCCCTGTACTGGATCTGGTCCTCCCCGCTCGCGCTCCTCCTCGCCCAGGCCGCGCTCTTCGCCGCGTCCGCCGCCGTCGTGGGCCGTACCGCCCAGCAGGTGCTCGGCAGCCGGGCCGCGGGCCTGGGCCTCGCCGTCGCCTACGGCCTGTCCTGGGGCCTTCAGGAAGCGGTCAAATCCGACTTCCACGAGATCGCCTTCGCCGTCCCGATGCTCGCCCTGACCTGCCGTGCCCTGCTCCTGGGACGCTGGACCGCCGCCGTCGCCTGGTCCGCCCCCCTCGTCCTGGTCAAGGAGGACATGGGGCTCACCGTCGCCATGGTCGGCGCGGTCCTCTTCCTGCGCGGCGGCCGCCGGCTGGGCGCGGCCCTGGCCGCCTTCGGCGTCGCCGCCTTCGCCCTGACGGTCCTGGTCCTGATCCCGGCCGCGAGCCGCGTCGGCCAGTACGACTACTGGGCCAAGATCGAGAAGTCGAGCGCGGGCACGGACGTCCCCTTCACCGAGGTGCTGCTCACCTCGCTCGGCGCCGGCGAGAAGTGGGAGATGCTCTTCTTCCTCGTCGGCATCACCGGCTTCCTCGCCCTGCGCTCCCCGCTGATGCTGCTCGTGCTGCCGACGCTCGGCTGGCGCTTCCTCTCCCAGGACCCGAACCACTGGGGGATGCTCTGGCACTACAGCGCCATCCTGATGCCGGTCGTCTTCCTCGCCCTGGTCGACGCCGTCCGGGCCGTCCGCACCTCGCCGCGCGGCTGGCTCGTCTCGTACGGGAAGGTCGTCGTCCCCGTCGTCACGGCCGTCTCGATCGTGCTCGCCCTGGACCTGCCGCTGCGGGACCTGCTGCGACCGGAGACGTACCGCACGGACACCCGGACGCTGGAGGCGCGCAAGGCCGTGGACGCGGTGCCCGAGGGGGCGAGCGTGGAGACCAACGTGACGCTCATGGCGCATCTGACCGCGGACCACACGGTCTACTGGGTCGGCGGTGCGAAGGGCGTCACCCCCGACTACCTGGCTTTCGACCTCGCCTCGGGCTGGTCGCAACCGGTGGCGGACCCGGTCCAACTGGCGGCGTCGCTGCATCCGGAGGCGCGCTACGAGGTGTCGTTCCAGGCGGGACACTTCGTGGTGCTCCGGCGCGCCTGACCGGCGAGCGCCGCGGCGTTCGCGCGGAGGAAGCGGCGAAGGGCCCCCGGTTCGTCGAACCGGGGGCCCTTCGGCTGCGGGGAGCGGCCGCTGTCAGCCGTTCTCCTTGATGACCAGGGTGCTGCACACCTTGTCGGCGAAGGTCTGCTTCTTCGAGTCCCAGATCGGCCACAGGTAGCCGATGTAGCAGGCGATGCCGTCGAGGAAGTGGGCCAGCTGACGCACGAACGCCATGCCGAAGCCGAGCGGGCGGCCGTCCGACTCGCGCAGCGTGCGGGTGCCGACGGCCCTCTTGCCGATCGTCTGCCCGGTGGAGCCTTCCTTGTAGATCTGGAAGAAGAACATGAAGACCAGGTACAGGAAGCCGATCAGACCGAGGATGGTCGCGGCGGCGCTGCCCTCGCTGCCACCCACCGCCGCGCCGATGCCGGACAGCAGGTAGAACGGGCCGAGCAGGACCGCGCTGTCGATCAGCCGGGACAGGACGCGCCAGCCCCAGTGCGCCAGCGGGGGCATGGCGCCGTAGCCCATCGGAGCCTGGGAGTACTGCGGGGCCTGCGGGTACGCGCCGTACGGCTGGGCGGGCTGCTGGGGGTACCCGTACTGCGGCGGCACACCCTGCGGGGCCTGCTGCGGGTAGCCGTAACCCGGCTGCCCCTGGGGCTGCTGGGGCTGCTGCGGCTGCTGGCCGTACGGGTTGTTCGGTTCACCGAAGCTCATGACGGGTTTCCTCCGTGGGGGTGGTGCGGGGACTGTGCGGTCCGAGCGGAGGAACATCACTGATTTCGAGCGGTCCGCCCCCCTGCGCTGCCGCGACACTGCGCGGATCATCGTCGTCGCAACGTCGACTTTTTGTCCAGTCGGTGGCGCGGGTGTTGTGCAAGTGCAACCTCAAGATCCGCGCGCCGGGGGTCCGTCGGCGGCGAATTGGAACAAGGCAGGGTTCATCCGGGAGGATGGCCGCATGAGCGCCCAGATTCTCGATGGCAAGGCCACCGCAGCCGCGATCAAGTCCGATCTCACCACCCGCGTGGCGGTGCTGAAGGAGAAGGGCGTCACGCCCGGCCTCGGCACGATCCTGGTCGGCGACGACCCGGGCAGCCAGAAGTACGTCGCCGGCAAGCACCGCGACTGCGCGCAGGTCGGGATCGCCTCCATCCAGCGTGAACTGCCCGCCACCGCGACCCAGGAGGAGATCGAGGCCGTCGTACGGGAGCTCAACGAGGACCCCGCGTGCACGGGGTACATCGTCCAACTCCCGCTGCCCAAGGGCATCGACGAGAACCGCGTCCTGGAGCTGATGGACCCGGCCAAGGACGCGGACGGTCTGCACCCGATGAACCTCGGCCGTCTCGTCCTGAACGAGCCCGCGCCGCTCCCGTGCACGCCGAACGGCATCATCACGCTGCTGCGCCGGCACGGAGTGGAGATCAAGGGCGCCGAGGTCGTGGTGGTCGGCCGCGGAGTGACGATCGGCCGCCCGATGCCGCTGCTGCTGACCCGCCGCTCGGAGAACGCGACCGTGACGCAGTGCCACACGGGGACCAAGGACCTGGCCGCGCACCTGCGCCGGGCCGACATCGTCATCGCGGCCGCCGGTGTGGGGCACCTGATCAGGCCGGAAGACGTGAAGCCGGGCGCGGCCGTGCTCGACGTCGGCGTCTCGCGCGACGGCGAGGGCAAGATCGTCGGCGATGTGCACCCCGGGGTCGCCGAGGTCGCCGGCTGGATCTCCCCGAACCCCGGCGGCGTGGGCCCGATGACCCGGGCGCAGCTCCTGGTCAACGTCGTCGAGGCCGCCGAGCGCGCGGCCGCGGCGCTCTGACGATGGCCGCCCGGACCCCCGCTTCGGACGGGGCCGGGGCCGACGGCGTGGGCGACTCCCGGCGGCCGGTGCCCAAGGCTCCCCGGGGCGGTGCGAAGCCGAACGCGGGTGCGGCGGGTGCGGCGGGTGCGCCCGGGCCGGAGGCCGTGGACGCTCCCGGGCCGGAGGCCGCCGCCGAAGGGGCCGGTGTCGACGGACTCGGTGTCGATGAGCCCGGCATCGAAGGGTCCCGCGCCGCCGGGGCGCAGGCCGCCACAGGCGCTGCTTCCGCGCGGTCCCGGCGGCCGCCCGCCATGACCACCGACACCGCGCGGCCGGAGGGCGGCGGACGTGCCGCGGCCGGTGACGCGCCCGCGCCGGCCCGGCAGTGGCCGCTGCTCACGGTCCTGGGGCTGGCCGCCCTGGGCCTGCTCGTCGTCGGGACCGACCTGTTCCCGCAGTCGTTCCGGGTGGGCACGCTCCTCGTCGGAGTCGCCCTGCTCACCGGCGCCGGACTGCGCCGCGCGCTGCCCTCGGTGGGGATGCTCGCCGTGCGGTCGCGCTTCACCGACATGATCACGTACGGGCTGATGGGCACCCTCATCGTGCTGCTCGCGCTCATGGTGCAACCGGCCCCGTGGCTGAGGATCCCGTTCCTGGAGGACGTCCTCCACCTCACGATCACCTGAGAGTCCGGTCCGGTTCGGAACGAACGACGGCGCCCGTCCTCTCCCCCGAGGGAGGACGGGCGCCGTCTGGTATTCAGGGTCATGTACGCGCCAACAGGGCTTCAAGGGGCGTCAGCGGCCTGTGGCACGGAGGTGACCATTCCGGTACCTCCGGTGCGCACACGGGGAGGCAGTCGGGTGGCAGTGAGCCGGACCACAAGGGGGTGGGGGTTCGACCGGGCCCGGGTCGGATAGCCTGACCGCTGGATATCTCTTCACATCGAGACACCGATCGATCAAGAGAGACGTCCAGGATCAGGGGCAGGGACCCCCACCGCCAGCTGTCTTACGGAGATCGCCATGACCCGCACTCCCGTGAATGTCACCGTGACCGGCGCGGCCGGCCAGATCGGCTACGCGCTGCTCTTCCGCATCGCCTCCGGCCACCTGCTCGGCGCGGACGTGCCGGTCAAGCTGCGCCTCCTCGAGATCCCGCAGGGCCTCAAGGCCGCCGAGGGCACCGCCATGGAGCTCGACGACTGCGCGTTCCCGCTGCTGCGCGGCATCGACATCTTCGACGACCCGAACAAGGGGTTCGAGGGCGCCAACGTCGCCCTCCTCGTCGGTGCCCGCCCGCGCACCAAGGGCATGGAGCGCGGTGACCTGCTCTCCGCCAACGGCGGCATCTTCAAGCCGCAGGGCAAGGCCATCAACGACAACGCCGCGGACGACATCAAGGTCCTCGTCGTCGGCAACCCGGCCAACACCAACGCCCTGATCGCCCAGGCCGCCGCCCCGGACGTGCCGGCCGAGCGCTTCACCGCGATGACCCGCCTGGACCACAACCGCGCGATCTCGCAGCTGGCCGCCAAGACCGGCGCCGCCGTCTCCGACATCAAGCGCCTCACCATCTGGGGCAACCACTCGGCGACCCAGTACCCGGACATCTTCCACGCGGAGATCGCCGGCAAGAACGCCGCCGAGGTCGTCGACGACGAGGTCTGGCTGGCCGACACCTTCATCCCGACCGTCGCCAAGCGCGGCGCCGCGATCATCGAGGCCCGTGGCGCCTCCTCGGCCGCCTCGGCCGCGAACGCTGCCATCGACCACGTCCACACCTGGGTCAACGGCACCGCCGAGGGCGACTGGACCTCCATGGGCATCCCGTCGGACGGCTCGTACGGCGTCCCGGAGGGCCTGATCTCCTCCTTCCCCGTCACCTGCAAGGACGGCAAGTACGAGATCGTCCAGGGCCTGGACATCAACGAGTTCTCCCGCGCCCGCATCGACGCCTCGGTCCAGGAGCTGGCCGAGGAGCGCGACGCGGTCCGCGAGCTCGGCCTCATCTGAGCCCGCCGCACTGAGTGAGCGAAGCGCCCCCGGTCCTCAGGGCCGGGGGCGCTTCGCGTCGCCCGGTGCCTCCGCCCGAGCGCCGGCGCTCACTTCCGGTACTGCCCGGCGACGTAGTGGCCGGGGGTCATGCGGGTGGTGACGCCGATCCGGTTCCAGGCGTTGATGACGGTGATTCCTGCGATGACCCGGGCGAGTTCGGTCTCGTCGAAGTGGGCCGCCGCCTTCGCGTACACCTCGTCGGGGACGTAGCCGTCGGTGAGGACGGTGACGGCCTCCGTCAGCGCCAGCGCGGCGAGTTCGCGCTCCGTGTAGAAGTGGCGCGACTCCTCCCACGCGGACAACTGGACGATCCGCTCGATCGACTCGCCCTCCGCCAGCGCGTCCTTGCTGTGCATGTCGATGCAGAAGGCGCAGTGGTTGATCTGCGAGGCCCGGAGCTTGATCAGGTGGTACAGAGTGGGGTCGAGGTCCTTCGCGGCAGCGGCCTCCAGCCGGACCATCGCCCGGTAGAAGTCCGGGACCAGCTCGGCGAGGGCGAGGCGGGGGGCGTGCTCGTGGGCGTATCCGGTCGGTGCGGCGTCGTGCGCGATCGTGGTCATGCTGATCACCGTACGAGCCGGATGGCCGGGGAGTATGGTCCATTTCCATGGTGAATGGCTGGGCCACTTTCGGGGCCGACCTCCATCTGGAACTCCGCGGTCCCAAGCTGCGCACGGGGCTGATGGACGCCCTGCGGGAGGCGATCCGCAGCGGCCGTCTGGAGCCGGGCGTACGGCTGCCGTCGTCGCGTTCGCTCGCCGCCGACCTCGGGGTGGCCCGTAACACCGTCGCCGACGCCTACGCCGAGCTGGTCGCCGAGGGCTGGCTCACGGCCCGGCAGGGCTCCGGGACGCGGGTCGCCCGGCGGGCCGCCCCGCGCCCGGCGGCCGGGCCCGGCGCGCGGCCGGCGCCGGCCCGCCCGGTCACCGCACGCCCGGCGTACGACCTGAAGCCGGGCGTGCCCGATCTCGCGTCCTTCCCGCGCGCCGAGTGGCTCAAGGCGTCGCGGCGCGCGCTGACGGCCGCGCCGCACGAGGCGTTCGGTTACGGCGATCCGCGCGGCCGGATCGAACTGCGCACCGTGCTGGCCGAGTACCTGGCCCGGGCGCGGGGCGTGTACGCGCGGCCGGAGCGGATCGTGATCTGCTCCGGGTTCGTGCACGGGCTGATGCTGATGGGACAGGTGTTGCGGGCTGGGGGTCCCCCCACGCCCTCAGGGCGTAGGGGGAAGGTGCGGGAGGTGGCGGTCGAGTCGTACGGGCTCTCCGTGCACCGGGACGTGCTGACCGGCGCGGGGCTGCGGCTGCAGCCGCTGCCCCTCGACGGACTCGGCACCCGCACCGAGGAGTTGGGCGGGATGAAGGACGTCGGCGCGGTCCTGATGACGGCCGCCCACCAGTTCCCGCTCGGGGGCGCCCTCCCTCCGGACCGGCGGGCCGCCGTCATCGACTGGGCGCGCGGCTCGGGCGGCCTCGTCCTGGAGGACGACTACGACGGCGAGTTCCGCTACGACCGCCAGCCCGTCGGCGCCCTCCAGAGCCTCGACCCCGAGCGGGTCGTCTACATGGGGACGTCCAGCAAGTCCCTGGCGCCGGGGCTCCGGCTGGCCTGGATGGTGCTGCCGGAGAGCCTGGTGGACGAGGTCGCGGCGGCCAAGGGGACGGTGGACTGGATGTCCAGTGCGCTGGAACAGCTGACCTTCGCGGAGTTCCTCGCCTCGGGGGCGTACGACCGCCATGTACGGGCGATGCGGCTGCGGTACCGGCGGCGGCGGGACGAGCTGGTGGCGGCGGTGGCCGCACACTCCCCGGACACGCGGGTGAGCGGCATCGCGGCCGGTCTCCACGCCGTCCTGCGACTCCGACCGGGGTCCGAGCCCGACGTCCTGCGGTCCGCCGCCTGGCACGGCCTCGCCGTCCTCGGCCTCGACCGCTTCCGCCACCCCGACGTGCCCAGGACGCTCGACGGCCTGGTCGTCGGCTACGCGACACCTCCCGACAGCGGCTGGGCGGGGGCGCTGGGGGCGCTGTGCCGGGTGCTGCCGTAGCGCACACACCGCTCGGCCTACACTGTGCGGTCGCGACACGGGATGGGGAGGACGGACATGCGCAGGCTGAGGTCGAGCACCGTGGTGCTCGGCGGCATGGGGGTGCTCGCGGCGACGATCACCTCCTGTGGATCCGAGCCGGACAAGCGGTGCGTCGACCCGCTGACCCGGGAGAAGCTGCCCAGTTACGAGTGCGAGAGCCGCAGCGGCAGCTCCACGCGCGGCACGTACTACTACGGCGGCAGCGTGAGCGACAACAGGGTCAGCGGCGGCAGCTTCGACAAGTCGGCCGTCGACACCGGCGGCTTCGGCTGCTCCGGCTCCGGCGGCGGCTGACACACCCTCATGGAACGCCACACCATCGAACCCCGCCCCGGCTGGCAGCGGACCGTGGAGGAGCAGGGACTCGTCTACCCCCTGACCCGCTACCCCGACGGCTCGCTGCGCCCCTACTGGGACGAGAGCGCGTACTACTCCTTCACCCTCCCCGAGGTCGAGGCGCTGGAGGAGGTCGTCGAGGAGCTGCACGCCATGTGCCTGGCGGCGGCCGCCCACATCGTCGAGAAGGACCGTTTCGCCGATCTGGGCCTGACCGATCCCCGGCTCGCCTCCCTCGTCGCCGAGTCCTGGCACCGCCGGGCCGAACTTCCCTCCCTCTACGGCCGCTTCGACCTGCGCTACGACGGCACGGGCCCGGCCAAGATGCTGGAGTACAACGCCGACACCCCCACGTCCCTCGTCGAGGCGGCGAGCCCGCAGTGGTTCTGGATGGAGGAGCGCTTCCCCGGCGCCGACCAGTGGAACTCCCTCCACGAGCGGCTCGTCGACGCCTGGAAGCGGCAGGCGGCGCTGCTGCCGCCCGGCAGCCCGGTCCACTTCGTCCACTCCGACGGGGACGAGCTCGGCGAGGACCTGATGACGGTCGCGTATCTGCGCGAGACCGCCCAGCAGGCCGGACTCGACACAGAGGCCCTGTCGGTCGAACGCATCGGCTGGGACCGTCTTTCGGGGCGGTTCGTGGACGACCGGCTCCGCTTCATCCGCAGCTGCTTCAAGCTCTATCCGTGGGAGTGGCTGACCACGGACCGCTTCGGCCCCTACGTCCTCGACACCCTCGACAACGGCGGCGGCACCGGAACCACCTGCTGGATCGAGCCCGCCTGGAAGATGCTCCTGTCCAACAAGGCGCTGCTCGCGGTGGTGTGGGAGCTGTACCCGGGGCACCCGAACCTGCTGCCCGCCTACCTGGACGGCCCGCGCGAACTCGCCGCGCACGGCGGCTACGTCGCCAAGCCGCTCCTCGGCCGCGAGGGCGCGGGCGTCACGATCCACGAGCCCGGCGCCCCGGCCGTCGTACGCGAAGAGCCCTGCTGCTACCAGGAGCTGTGCCCCCTGCCGGATTTCGACGGCAACCGGGTCGTGCTCGGGGCGTGGGTCGTCGAGGACGAGGCGGCCGGGCTCGGCATCCGGGAGTCGGCGGGCCTGATCACGGACGAGTACGCCCGCTTCCTGCCGCACGTCATCCTCTGAGACCCGGAGCGGACGGGCCGCCGGAGCGCTGTACGTGACAGCCGCCCCGGCGTCCCTCCTTCCGCCGTGTCCGCTCAGTCCGACAGGACCGTCCGCAACTGCTCCAGGCCCCAGTCCAGGTCCTCCTTGCTGATCACGAGCGGGGGAGCGATCCGGATCGTCGAACCGTGCGTGTCCTTCACCAGCACCCCCCGGGCCATCAGCCTCTCCGAGATCTCCCGGCCCGTGCCCCGGGACGGGACGACGTCCACCCCCGCCCACAGTCCTCGGCCGCGCACCGCCTCCACGGCTCCTCCGCCCACGAGCAGCCCCAGCTCGGCGTGGAGATGCTCGCCCAGCTCGGTCGCGCGCTGCTGGTACTCGCCGGTCCGCAGCATCGCGATCACCTCCAGGGCCACCGCGCAGGCCAGCGGATTGCCGCCGAACGTCGAGCCGTGCTCACCCGGCCGGAACACCCCGAGGACGTCGCGGTCCGCCACCACCGCGGAGACCGGGACGACGCCGCCGCCCAGCGCCTTGCCCAGGATGTACACGTCCGGCACCACGCCCTCGTGCTCGCACGCGAAGGTCTTCCCGGTCCGGCCGAGCCCCGACTGGATCTCGTCCGCCATGAACAGCACGTTCCGCGCCCGGGTCAACTCCCGCACCCCGCGCAGATAACCGGCCGGCGGCACCAGCACCCCCGCCTCGCCCTGGATCGGCTCCAGGAGCACCGCGACCGTGTTCTCGGTGACCGCGGCCTCCATCGCCGTGAGATCGCCGTACGGAACGATCTCGAACCCCGGGGTGTACGGGCCGTAGTGGTCCCGCGCCTCGTGATCCGTGGAGAAGCTCACGATCGTCGTCGTACGGCCGTGGAAGTTGTTCGCCGCGACCACGATCTTCGCGTGCCCGTCCGGCACGCCCTTGACTTCGTACCCCCACTTCCGCGCGGTCTTCACGGCCGTCTCGACCGCCTCCGCGCCCGTGTTCATGGGCAGGACCATCTCCTTGCCGCACAGCTCCGCGAGCCGCGTGCAGAACTCCGCGAAACGGTCGTGATGGAACGCCCGCGACGTGAGCGTCACGCGCTCCAGCTGCGCCCGCGCGGCGTCGATCAGCCGGCGGTTGCCGTGTCCGAAGTTGAGCGCCGAATAACCGGCGAGCATGTCGAGATAGCGGCGTCCCTCGACATCGGTCATCCAGGCCCCGTCCGCCGAGGCGACCACGACGGGCAGGGGGTGGTAGTTGTGTGCGCTGCGCGCCTCCGCGGAAGCGATCGCGTCTTGCGTCCTCGACACGGGTTCTCCGTTCGTCCTGCGGCCCTGGGGTGGGTGTGGCCCCCTTTCTTATCGTCGGTCGGATGACGGACGAAGAAACCTGGGTGACGGCGCGCCCGATAGGCTGGAAACACGCACGGCGACTGGCGTACGGGGAAGCGACCCCGGGGGAGCCGTGCGCGGCAGACCACACGAGGTGCCGCCCGCCTGGGCACCACGGGACCCCATTCCCGTGTGGCGCCGCGATGCGACGCAGTGCCCCGGGATCCGCCGAACGCCCGGAGGAACGCCGTGAACCACCCCGTCCACCACCCCGCGCTGTCCGCCGCCGACCCCGAACTCGCCGCGCTCGTCGGCGCCGAGGAGCGGTTGCAGGCCGAGACCCTGCGGCTGATCCCCAGCGAGAACTACGTCTCCCAGGCCGTGCTCGAAGCCTCCGGCACCGTCCTGCAGAACAAGTACAGCGAGGGCTACCCCGGCCGCCGCTACTACGAGGGCCAGCAGAACATCGACCAGGTCGAGACCCTCGCCGTCGAGCGCGCCAAGGCCGTCTTCGGCGTCGACCACGCCAATGTCCAGCCCTACTCCGGCTCCCCGGCCAACCTCGCCGTCTACCTCGCCTTCGCCGAGCCCGGCGACCCGGTGATGGGCATGGCCCTGCCCATGGGCGGCCACCTCACCCACGGCTGGGGCGTCTCCGCGACCGGAAAGTGGTTCCGGGGCGTGCAGTACGGCGTACGCCAGGACACCGGGCTCATCGACTTCGACCAGGTCCGTGACCTCGCGCTCAAGGAACGCCCGAAGGTGATCTTCTGCGGCGGCACCGCGCTGCCCCGCACGATCGACTTCGCCGCCTTCGGCGAGATCGCCCGTGAGGCCGGCGCCGTCCTCGTCGCCGACGTCGCCCACATCGCCGGCCTGATCGCGGGTGGCGCCCACCCCTCCCCGGTGCCGCACGCCGACGTCATCTCCACGACCACCCACAAGACGCTGCGCGGACCGCGCGGCGCCATGCTGATGTCCCGCGAGGAGCACGCCAAGGCCCTCGACAAGGCCGTCTTCCCCGGCCTCCAGGGCGGCCCGCACAACCAGACCACCGCCGCCATCGCCGTCGCCCTGCACGAGGCGGCCCAGCCCTCCTTCCGTGACTACGCCCACGCGGTCGTCGCCAACGCCCGGGCCCTCGCCGAAGCGCTGCTCGCCCGCGGCTTCGACCTCGTCTCCGGCGGCACCGACAACCATCTGATCCTGATGGACCTCACCCCCAAGGAGGTCCCGGGCAAGGCCGCCGCGAAGGCCCTCGACCGGGCCGGGATCGTCGTCAACTACAACACCGTCCCCTACGACCCCCGCAAGCCCTTCGACCCCTCCGGCGTCCGTATCGGCACCCCTTCCCTCACCTCCCGTGGCCTCGGTACGGAACACATGGCGCAGGTCGCCGACTGGATCGACCGCGGCGTCGCGGCGGCGGGCTCCGGCGACGAGGACGCCCTCCTCACGATCCGCGCCGAGGTCGCGGAGCTGATGTCGGCCTACCCGGCGCCGGGCCTGCCGGTCTGACACCCCCGCCGCCGTCCCGGCCATCCGGATGCGTCGGGACCCGCTTGCCGAAATCGAGGTCCAGCCGGGCCGGGAACTGGTCCAGCCGGACCGTCCGGCCTCCCGGCTCCAGCACAGGCTGATCACCGCCCGGCCACGCTCGGCCGACCCCGTGACCGACACCGCGTCCGGGGCGCCGAGCGTGCCGGGCGTCAGCGGCTCGAAGCCAGCGCGGCGCCCGGCGCCGCGAGCGGCTGACGGCGTCTCTCCCGCTCCTCGGCCGCGACCGCCGGATCCGCCCCTTCCGGTATCAGCGGCTCGGAGGCGAGCAGCTCCGCCTCCCGCCCCGCGACCGCCCGCTGCCGGCCCGCCGGGCGCACTGTGTTCCTCGTCTCACTGACCACGATCCGCGGCAGCCACGGACGGAACGCCGCCCCCTCCTTGAAGCGCCCCAACGACTGGTACGCCTTGAAGAAGGCCTGCTGCACCACGTCCTCGGCCTCCGCGCCCGCGCCGCACGCCACCGCCGCCCGCAGCGCGACCGCCGTGTGCGCGCGGACCAGCGACGCGTACGCCGCCGCCTCCCCGGCGCGTACCCGTGCGATCACCGCGGCCTCGGCACTGTCCACGACGACCCGGGCCCCCCGCCAGCGTCCTCACACCCTCGATACACCGGCAGAACCGGATCGGTTCCCAGTCCGGGATCGGTTCCGACACCTGAGAGAATGTGTGACATGGCCTCTGACAGTCCCCGTGTGCTCTCCGGAATCCAGCCCACCGCAGGCTCGTTCCACCTCGGCAACTACCTCGGTGCGGTGCGTCAGTGGGTCGCGCTGCAGGAGTCCCACGACGCCTTCTACATGGTGGTGGACCTGCACGCGATCACGGTCCCGCAGGACCCCGCCGAGCTGCGCGCCAACACCCGGCTCGCCGCCGCCCAGCTGCTGGCCGCCGGCCTCGACCCCGAGCGCTGCACGCTCTTCGTCCAGAGTCATGTCCCCGAGCACGCGCAGCTCGGCTGGGTCATGAACTGCCTCACCGGCTTCGGCGAGGCGTCCCGCATGACGCAGTTCAAGGACAAGTCCGCGAAGCAGGGCGCCGACCGGGCCACCGTCGGCCTCTTCACGTACCCGATCCTCCAGGTCGCCGACATCCTGCTCTACCAGGCCAACGAGGTCCCGGTCGGCGAGGACCAGCGCCAGCACATCGAGCTCACGCGCGACCTCGCCGAGCGGTTCAACGGCCGCTTCGGCGAGACCTTCACGATGCCGGCGCCGTACATCCTCAAGGAGACGGCGAAGATCTACGACCTGCAGGACCCGACGATCAAGATGAGCAAGTCGGCGTCCACGCCCAAGGGTCTGATCAACCTCCTGGACGAGCCGAAGACGACGGCGAAGAAGGTCAAGAGCGCGGTCACCGACACCGACACGGTGATCCGCTTCGACCCGGCGAACAAGCCCGGCGTCTCCAACCTCCTCACCATCCTCTCCACCCTCACCGGCACGCCCGTCGCCGAGCTGGAACAGGGGTACGAGGGCAAGATGTACGGCGCGCTGAAGACCGACGTGGCCGAGGTCATGGTGGACTTCGTCACGCCGTTCCGGGCCCGTACGCAGGAATACCTGGACGACCCGGAGACGCTGGACTCGATCCTGGCCAAGGGCGCGGAGAAGGCCCGTGCGGTCGCCGCGGAGACCCTGGCGCAGACGTACGAGCGGGTGGGCTTCCTGCCCGCGAAGCACTGACCGACGACCCGGTCCGAGGACCCTGGCCACAGAGGTGGTGCAGGCCGCACACTGGCGGCTGCACCACCGGCACGGACGAGTGAGGAGAGAAGACGTGGGGACCGTAACGCTCGGCGTTTCGATCGCGGTCCCGGAGCCCTTCGGCAGCCTGCTCCAGGAGCGGCGCGCGGGCTTCGGGGATCCCGCGGCCCACGGCATCCCCACGCACGTCACCCTGCTTCCGCCGACCGAGGTCGACGCGTCCCGGCTCCCCGCGATCGAGACGCACCTCACCGAGATCGCGGCCGGTGTCCGTCCCTTCCCGATGCGGCTCAGCGGGACGGGAACGTTCCGCCCGCTGTCGCCGGTGGTCTACGTCCAGCTCGCCGAGGGCGTCTCGGCCTGCGCCTGGCTCCAGCAGCGGGTCCGTGACACGTCCGGCCCGCTGGTGCGGGAGCTGCAGTTCCCGTACCACCCGCACGTGACGGTCGCGCACGGCATCTCCGAGGAGGCGATGGACCGGGCGTACGAGGAGCTGGCCGAGTTCGAGGCGGCGTGGACCTGCTCGTCCTTCGCGCTCTATGAGCAGGGCACGGACGGGGTGTGGCGCAAGCTGAAGGAGTACGAGTTCGGCGGCGGCCGCGCCGTCTCAGCCGTCCCGGCCCAGGGCTCCCCGGTCGACACCCCGACCCCGGCGGCGGGCTGACCCAGCCGGGCCCACGCGGCCTGGCACGGCCCGCAGCGCCCATGAAGCCCCCGCAGGGCCCCTTGTGGCCTGGCACGGCGCGCAGGCGCGCAAGCCCATGCGGCCCGCAGGAGCCCCTGCACGGCCTGCACTGGCCCGGCGCGGCCCGCAGCGCCCACGAAGCCCCCGCAGGGCCCCTTGTGGCCTGGCACGGCGCGCAGGCGCGCAAGCCCATGCGGCCCGCAGGAGCCCCTGCACGGCCTGCACTGGCCCGGCACGGCCTGCACCGGCCCGGGCACGGCCCGCAGGAGCCCTGCGCCAACAGACCCCACAGGCCCGCACGGCCCACAGGACTCCAGCGGCCCAGCCACGGCCCGACCCCGTCCGATCCAGGTCCGCCGCGCCCCCGTCATACCGGCAGTCTGCGGAACAGCGGCCTCGGCACGTGCCGCAGTGCCGACATCACGGCGCGCAGCGCTCCCGGCACCCACACCGTCTCCGAGCGGCGCCGCAGACCCAGCTCGATCGCCGTGGCGACCGCCTCCGGAGTGGTCGCCAGCGGTGCCTCGTCGAGCCCGGCGGTCATCTTCGAGCGGACGAATCCGGGCCGTACGACCATCACGTGCACCCCGGTCCCGTGCATCGCGTCCCCGAGCCCCTGGGCGAACGCGTCGAGACCGGCCTTGGACGAGCCGTAGATGAAGTTGGCGCGCCGCGCACGTTCGCCGGCCACCGAGGAGAGCACCACCAGCGAGCCGTGCCCCTGCGCCTGCAGGGCCTGCGCGCAGACGAGGCTCGCGGAGACCGCGCCCGTGTAGTTCGTCTGGGCGACCCGGACGGCGCCGAGCGGGTCGGACTCGTCGCGCGCCTGGTCGCCGAGGATGCCGAAGGCGAGCAGCACCATGTCGACATCGCCTTCTGTGAAGATCTTCCCGAGCCGCTCCTCGTGCGACTCGGTGTCGAGCGCGTCGAAAGGCACGGTGCGGACATCCGCGCCCAGCCCGCGCAGCGAGGCGGCGGCGGCCGTCAGGGCGGGTGAGGGGCGCCCGGCCAGCCAGACCGTACGGGTGCGGCGGGCGATCAGGCGCCGTGCGGTGGCCAGACCGATCTCGGACGTGCCGCCGAGTACGAGCAGGGACTGCGGGGTGCCGAAGGCGTCCTTCATGGCGAACGGGCTCCTCAGAGGCGAGACGATGGGACAGGTCCGGGGTACGGCGTCGTTCCCGGGGGAGTCGTCCCCCGGATCCCCGGCCGTGGCGGGGCGGCCCTCACAGGGCCAGGCGGCGTGACAGGTCGGAGGTGAAGACCGAGCGCGGATCGACCGCGGCGCGCAGCGCCTGGAAGTCGGCGAGCCGGGGATACATCGTGTGCAGCACGTCCGGCCGCAGCCGGGAGTCCTTGGCGAGATAGACCCGGCCGCCCGCCCCCGCGACCTCCTCGTCCAGCTCGTCCAGGAACGCGCCGAGCCCGGAGAGCCGGGCCGGGATGTCGAGCGCGAGCGTCCATCCGGGCATGGGGAAGGACAGCCAGCCCGGGTCCCCCGCGCCGAAGCGTTTCAGTACGGCGAGGAAGGACGGACAGCCGCGCCGCGCGATCCGCTTCACGATCCGGCGCAGTGTCTCCTCCTCTCCGTACCCGACGACGAACTGGTACTGGACGAAGCCGCCGCGGCCGTAGATCCGGTTCCAGTGCGGCACGCCGTCCAGAGGATGGAAGAAGGTGGAGATCCTCTGGAGCTCGCCGGTGCGGCGGCGAGGGGCCCTGCGGTACCAGAGCTCGTTGAAGAGGCCGACGGTGGTGCGGCCGAGCAGCACCTCGGGGACGAGCGCGGGCGCGGACGGCAGCTGCCCCGGCCGGAAGGCGAGGGGCGCGCGGCGGGCGCGGCGGGAGAGCGTGTCGTACGGCGCGTGGTCGCCGCGGGTGAGGACGGACCGGCCGGTCGCGGCGCCGCGCGCGAGCAGGTCGATCCAGGCGACGGAGTACCGGTAGCGGTGGTCGGTGGCGGTGAGCCGGGCCATCATGTCGTCGAGATCCGTGGCGCGTTCGGTGTCGACGGACATGAGCGAGGTCTCGACGGGGAGGAGCCGGAGGGTCGCGGAGAGGATCACTCCGGTGAGTCCCATGCCGCCGGTGGTGGCGTCGAACAGGTCGGTGCCGGGGACGACGGTACGGATCTCCCCGTCGGCGGTGAGGAGTTCGAACGAGACCACATGGCGGGCGAAGGAGCCGGAGACGTGGTGGTTCTTGCCGTGGATGTCGGCGCCGATCGCACCGCCGACGGTGACGTACCGGGTCCCGGGGGTGACGGGGACGAACCAGCCCAGCGGCAACAGCACCTCCATCAGGCGGTGCAGGCTGACCCCGGCGTCGCAGACGACGAGTCCGGCGGCGGCGTCGACGGTACGGATCCGGTCGAGCCCGGTCATGTCGAGGACGGAGCCGCCGGCGTTCTGGGCGGCGTCGCCGTAGGCGCGGCCGAGACCACGGGCGATGGAGCCGCGGGCGCCGCAGGCGCGGACGGCGGCGGACGCCTCCTCGTAGGTGCGAGGCCGGTGCACGCGCGCGAGGGTGGGCGCGGTGCGGCCCCATCCGGTGAGGGCTTCGGCGTCTTCGGGCACCCCCGCGTCGGCGACGGTCGCGGGCCCGGTGTCGGTCTCGGCAGCCATGGAGGCGACCGTATCGCCCCGAGTATGGCTTATGCCGGGTTTGCCCTGTGGTTCGTCGAAATGGGTGATTAAAGGAGTGTCGGGAAAGATTGCCGTGCGGTCGGCTGCGCGCCGGGCCAGAGTCGCCCCTGATTGACCGAGTGCCGGGCGCCGAGCGCCGGGGAGCGGGGAGGCGAGTCGATGCGAGACGCGGACGGGGACTGGGCCGGGGCCGCGATCGGAGCCGAGAGGAGGCTCCTGGCCGTCCTGCGCGGTTGCGGCCGCCGACCGCCGGTGGCGACGGCCGCCCGTGCGCTGTCCTTCGCCGGTGAGCACGGCGCGGTGTGGCTCGCCGCCGGGCTCACCGGCGCCGCCATGGACCGGGAGCGCCGGGCGGACTGGCTGCGCGGCACGGCCCTGATCGGCGCGGCCCATCTGGTGAGCATGGGGGTCAAGCGGGTGGTACGGCGGCCGCGGCCCGGCGTGGAGCGGTACGCGCCCCTGGTCCGCACGGCGGGCCGGCACTCCTTCCCCAGCTCCCACGCGACCTCCGCCGCGGCGGCGGCCGTCGCCCTCGGAGCCCTGCACCCGTCGGGCAGGCGCCTGCTCGTCCCCGCGGCCGCCGCGATGTGCCTGTCCCGCCTGGTCGTCGGCGTCCACTACCCCACGGACGTGGTGGCGGGCGTCTTCCTGGGCGCCGTGACGGCGACCGCAGGCCACCGCTGGCTGGGAGGGGCGGTGCCCCCCGTCGCCGCGCCACGCGCGCGTGCGCCGCGCCTCCGCCACGCGCGCGTGGCACCGGGGGCGGTGCTCCGCCTCGGAGTCTCGGCCGTTCGGGTCACGCGACGACGCCCGGACACCGGGGCGGCCGCCCCCGCGGGCGCCTCCCCCCTCCCCCGCGCGGCCGCGGTCGGCAGCCGTCCCGCCGCGCCGACTACGGAGAAGCGATCCACTGACCCGGTGGGCGCTGGGGAGAAGCGATCCGCCGGCCCGGTGGTCGCCGGGGCGAACCGATCCGCCGGCCCGGTGGTCGCCATGTCGGCGTCGTCCGCTGCCCCGGTGGTCGCCACGGCGGTGTCGTCCGCTGCCCCGCTGGGGGCCACGGCGGCGTCATCCGCAGCCGCGGTGGTCGCCACGGCCGCCTCATCCGCAGTCCCGGTGGGCGGCCTCGCCCAGGTCCTCGCGTCGCCGCTTTCCCGGTGGACGCCGTGACCGAGCGCACCAGTGGGGCCGTGCTGCTCGACAAGCCCGCTGTCGTACGGGAGCGGCGGCGCGCCCGGGTGCCGTGGGCGGTGGTCGCCGTTCCGGTCGGGCTCCTGCGCACCGCGCGGCCCCGGCAGTGGGTCAAGAACGTCCTCGTCGTCGCCGCGCCCGTCGCCGCCGGCCAGCTCGTCTCCTGGCACACGGCCGCCCGACTCGCCCTGGTGTTCGTGCTGTTCACGGCTGCCGCGTCCGCCGTCTACCTGGTCAACGACGCCCGTGACGCCGACGCCGACCGCGCCCACCCGGTCAAGTGCCGCCGCCCGGTGGCCGCCGGGCTCGTCCCCGTGCCGCTCGCGTACGCCACCGGGGCCCTCCTCGGCCTCGGGGCCGCCGTCGCGGGCGCGGTCCTGTGCAATCCCATGACCGCCGCGCTCCTCATCGCGTACCTCGTCATGCAGTACGCGTACTGCCTCCGCCTCAAGCACGTCCTCGTCGTCGACCTCGCCGTCGTCACCACCGGCTTCCTGATGCGGGCCATGATCGGCGGGGTCGCGCTCGGCATCCCCCTCTCCCGTTGGTTCTTGATCACCACGGGATTCGGCGCGCTCTTCATGGTCGCCGCGAAGCGGTACTCCGAGGCCGTGCAGATGGAGGACGCGGGCGGGGCGACCCGGGCCCTGCTCACCCAGTACACGACTGGTTATCTGCGCTTCGTGTGGCAGCTGGCGGCCGGAGTCGCCGTCCTGGGCTACTGCCTCTGGGCGCTGGAGAGCGGCGGCGTCGCCCACGGCTCGCTGCTGCCCTGGCGCCAGCTCTCCGTGATCGCCTTCATCCTCGCCGTGCTGCGCTACGCCGTCTTCGCCGACCGCGGCACGGCAGGGGCCCCGGAGGACGTCGTGCTGCGCGACAGGCCGCTCGCCGTCATCGGCCTGGCGTGGGCGGCGATGTACGGGATGGCGGTCACCGACCTGTGAGACGCGCGTGAAACCGGCGGCGCCCGCGACGCCCACGTCCCCCGCGACGCCCACGACCCACGTCACGCCCGCGACACCCGTGAAGCGCGAACTCGCCGGTTTCGTGGCCGTCGGCCTCGCCGCCTACGCCGTCGATCTGGCCCTCTTCCTCGCCCTGCGCGGACCCGGCGGCCTCGACCCGCTCGCCGCCAAGGTGCTCTCCTTCCTCGGGTCCTGTGCCGTCGCCTACCTGGGCAACTCCCTGGGAACCTACGGCCGCGGCGCCGTCCGGCTGCGCGAGTACGCCGTCTTCTTCGCCGTGAACGTCGCCGGAGCCGCCGTACAGCTGCTCTGCCTCGGCGTCTCCCACTACGGCCTCGGCCTCACCTCCGCCCGCGCCGACACGGTGGCCGGGCTCGGCGTCGGCATGGTGCTCGCCACCTGCCTGAGATTCTGGGGAGCTCGGACGCTCGTCTTCCGTCCCGACGGTGGATCAAGGGGTAGGCGTACGTCATGGACTGGCTGACCAAACTCCCCGTCATCGGCCCCTGGGCCGCCCGGCTCATGCGGACCCACGCCTGGCGCTCCTACGAGACTCTCGACGAGGCCCACTGGACCCGGCTCGCCGCCGCCATCACCTTCATCAGCTTTCTCGCCCTCTTCCCCCTGATCACCGTCGCCGCGGTGATCGGCGCCGCGCTGCTCACCGACGAGCAGCTCGACCGCATCGAGGCGAAGTTGTCCGAACAGGTCCCGGGCATCTCCGACCAGCTCGACATCAACGGGCTGGTCGACAACGCCGGCACGGTCGGGATCGTCGCCGGCGCGCTACTGCTCTTCACCGGCATCGGGTGGGTCGGCTCGATGCGGGACTGTCTGCGCGCGGTGTGGAAGAAGGACGACGACGACGAGGGCAACCCCGTGGTGCGCAAGGGCAAGGACGCCATCGTCCTGCTCGGGCTCGGCGGGGTGGGGCTCTGCTCGCTCGCCGCGTCCTCGCTCGGCTCCACCGCCGTCGGCTGGAGCGCCGGACAGCTCGGGATCTCCGGCGGCGGGGTCGGCGGCGTGCTGCTCCAGGCCGCCGCGGTCGCGTTCGCCGCGTTCGCCGACTTCCTGATCCTGCTGTACGTCCTGACCCTGCTGCCCGGGGTCGAGCCGCCGCGCCGCCGCCTGGTGGTGGCGGCGGTGATCGGCGCGGTCGGCTTCGAGCTGCTGAAGCTGCTGCTCGGCGGCTATATGAGCGGTGTCGCGGGGAAGTCGATGTACGGGGCGTTCGGCGTACCGGTCGCCCTGCTGCTGTGGATCAACTTCACCGCGAAGCTGCTGCTGTTCTGCGCGGCATGGACGGCTACGGGTTCACGCTCTCGTCCCGAGGCTGACGGCGACCGACCAGCTCAGGGAGCGGCCAGCGACGGTTGACGAGGAACACAGCGCCCGCGAGCACCACCAGGACGCCGCCGGTCACCGCGAGGGCGATGCCGATCCCGCCGGACTTCTGCTGGGCGACGGCGGCCTTCTCGACCGAGGCCGGGGTGTCCTTGCCGGGTACGGGCGCCGTGCTGGAGTCCGTACCGGTGCCGGGCCCGGGGTCGGTGCCCGTGCGGGCGGACTTCGGCGGAACCAGTTCGCCGACCGGCGTCACCTTCCCGGACGCCGCGAAGCCCCAGTCGAGCAGCCGGGCGGTCTCCTTGTAGACCGCGTGCTGCTCCTTGGAGGACGGGTTCATCACCGTCACGAGCAGCACTTTTCCGTTGCGTTCCGCAACGCCTGTGAAGGTAGCGCCGGCGTGCGTGGTGGAGCCGTTCTTGACGCCGGCGATGCCCTGGTACGGCGCGACGCCGAAGTCTCCGGTCAGCAGCCGGTTGGTGTTCTGGATCTCGAAGGTCTCGCGCTTCTTGCCCGGCTTCAGCTCACCCGGGAACTTCGCGCGGGCCGTCGCCGCGTACTCGCGGAAGTCCGGCTTCTGCATGCCGCTGCGGGCGATGAGGGTGAGGTCGTAGGCGGAGGAGACCTGGCCCGGGGCGTCGTAACCGTCGGGGGAGACCACGTGGGTGTCGAGCGCCTGGAGCTCGGCGGCGTGCTCGTTCATCTCCCGGACGGTCTGCGGGATGCCGTTGTTCATCGCGGACAGGACGCGGACGGCGTCGTTGCCCGAGCGAAGAAACACACCGAGCCAGAGCTCGTGCGCGGTGTAGGTCTGCTTCTCCTTGATGCCCACGAGGCTGGACCCCGCACCGATGCCCACAAGATCGGCCGAGGCGACGGTGTGGGTGGTCGTCTTCGGGAACTTCGGCAGGAGCGTGTCCGCGAAGAGCATCTTGAGCGTGGAAGCGGGGGCGAGGCGCCAGTGGGAATTGTGCGCGGCGAGCACGTCGCCGGTCTCCGCGTCCGCGACGATCCACGACCGGGCGCTGAGTTCCTTGGGGAGGACCGGAGCGCCGGGGCCGAGCTGGACCTGGGTGCCGGGCTTGCCGAGCAGCGCTCCGCCGACGTGGGACATGACGGCGGGCGGCTTGGGCTGTTTGTCCTCCTTCTTGTCCGCCGGCGGGTGCGCGAGCGCGGGCGCGGCGGTGAGGAGGGGGAGCAGCGCGGCGGCCGTGGCGGCGGCGGTGACCGTCCATGCGGTCATTTTCGAAGCAGGCACGGTCGGAAACGTACATGCACGCCTCAGGGATCCGAACCCCGCCGGGCGGTTCGTCCCCGGTCGTCCACCCGGACGCGGGGTTCTTGGGACGGGTGGTGATACTGGGGTCATGAAGCTCAGCCGGCCCGTCTCCTGGTTCCTGCTCGCCTTCGGTGTGTGGAGCTGGTTCATCTGGATCACTTTCGTCAAGAACCTGTGGAACGACGGGAGCGGGCTCGCCTTCGACGACGCGGGCGATCCGACGGCCTACTTCTGGGTTCATCTCTTGCTCGCCATCACGTCCTTTGTCTTGGGGACGGCGGTCGGTGTGATCGGGTTGCGTGGCGTGCGCGCATTGCGGCGTGAACGCGGATAGGGGTTTCCGGGCGTGGTCGTCTTCCTGCTGGTTCTCGTCGTGGTCCTCGCCCTGCTGGGCGGGGTCCACTGGTACGTGTGGCGGCGCCTGGTCCGTGATGTGACGGCCCGGGGCGGCGTGGCGCGCCGCCTCGGCACGGCGGCGGCGTTCGTCCTCCCGCTCCTCTCGCTCGCCGCCCTGGTCTCCGCGCGGGTGGGAGCTCCGTTCTGGTTCCAGCAGGTGGTGGCCTGGCCGGGCTTCCTCTGGCTGGCGCTGCTGCTGTACGTGACGCTGGCCCTGGTGGTCGGCGAAGCGGTCCGGCCCCTCCTGCACCGGTGGATGACCCGCCGCGCGGCCGCGCCGGAGCCCGGCGGCACGGCGCCCGTCTCCCTCCCGCCCGCGCCCGACGCCGTCATGACCGGCGCGCCGGGCACTCCCACTCCGGCGGCCCCGGCCGCCGCCGGAGCCCCGAGCGGCGCGGTCCTGACCGGCGCGGCCGACGAGCTGTCCGGTACGACGGTGACGGTGACCGGGGGGCCGCGGAGCGGCTCCTCGACCGCCGCCGAAGGCGTCCCCGCCGCCGCCGAGGCACCCGGATCCCGGGCCCCCGAGTCCCCGGCCCCCGGAACCGCGCCCACCGACGCCCCAGACGCCTCCGGATCCACACCGGACGCCCCGACCGACACCCCCGCCGTGTCCCGGCGGCTGTTCGTGTCCCGGGTCGTCGGCGGCGCCGCCGCGGCCGCTGCCCTGGGAACCGTCGGCCACGGCGCCTACGGCGTGCTGCGCGGCCCCCGCGTCAAGCGGGTCACCGTGCCGCTCGCCAAGATCCCCCGGTCCGCGCACGGGTACCGGATCGCCGTCGTGTCCGACGTCCACCTCGGGCCCATCCTCGGCCGCGCCCACACCCAGCGCATCGTCGACGCCGTCAACGCCACCCAGCCCGATCTGGTCGCCGTCGTCGGCGACCTCGTCGACGGCACCGTGGAGAACCTCGGTCACGCCGCCGAGCCGCTCGCCCGGCTCCGGGCCCGGCACGGCTCCTTCTTCGTGACCGGCAACCACGAGTACTTCTCCGGCGCCGACGCCTGGGTCGACCACGTCCGTGAACTCGGCCTGCGTCCCCTGCGCAACGAACGCGTCGAGATCGGCGCCGGCTTCGACCTCGCGGGCGTGGACGACGTCGCCGGCGAGAGCGAGGGCCAGGGCCCCGACTTCACCAGCGCTCTCGGCGACCGCGACCGCGCGAAGGCCGCCGTCCTGCTCGCGCACCAGCCGATCGTCATCCACGACGCCGTCCGCCACGGCGTCGATCTCCAGCTCTCCGGCCACACCCACGGCGGTCAGCTCTGGCCCGGCAACTACCTCGCGGAGCTGGCCAACCCGACCGTCGCGGGGCTCGAGCGGTACGGCGACACCCAGCTCTACGTCTCCCGGGGCGCGGGCGCCTGGGGACCTCCGGTCCGCGTCGGAGCGCCCTCCGACATCACTCTCGTACAGCTGGCGTCGAAGCAGGCGTAGCGCCGTGACCGATACGTACTGGTCGGTCACCTGAAGGCTGATATCCCGGACATATGCCTGCGCTGTGAAGGTTTACTCTTCCACCAGTGAATTTCGTGTGATTGGGTGACGCCATCGCGGCACGGCAGGGCGCCGTCGCGGCAGGGGTGGGCTCGACAAAAGGAAGCACGGCAATGCGGTCGACGGTCCGTCTGCGGATCCTCATCACTTGTGGAGTTCTGGTGGCCGCCGGGCTGGGGGGCTGGCAGCTGCTGCCGTCCGACGAAGCCCGGACCGACGCCATCACCGTCGGCACCACCGACGAGGTCACGTCGCTGGATCCGGCAGGCGCCTACGACGCCGGCTCCTGGGCGCTGTACAGCAACGTGTTCCAGTCGCTGCTGACGTTCAAGACCGGCTTCACCACCCCGGTCCCGGACGCCGCCGAGAGCTGCAAGTTCGTCGGTGCGAAGCTCTCGACGTACCGCTGCGAACTCCGGGACGACCTCACCTTCGCCAACGGCCGCAAGGTCACCGCCGAGGACGTCAAGTACTCCTTCGAGCGGATGCTGAGGATCAAGACGGACGTCGGTCCGCAGCCGCTCTTCCCGACCCTGAAGAACGTCGTGGCCGAGGGCCGGACGGTCACCTTCAACCTGAGCGGCCGGGACGCGACCTTCCCGCTGAAGCTCGCCACGGGCGCCGGCTCGATCGTCGACCGCAGCCAGTACCCGGCCGGCGCGCTGCGCGTGGGCAACGCGGTCGACGGATCGGGGCCGTACGTCCTCAAGGAGTACAAGCCCGGTGAGAGCGCGCGGCTCGAGCCCAACCCGCACTACAAGGGCGCGATCACCAAGGCCGGCGGTCCGGTCCTCGTCAAGTACTTCACCGAGTCCGAGCGGCTCGCCACCGCCTGGCGGAACAAGCAGGTCGACGTCACGCACCGGCAGATGCCGCCGAAGTTCCTCTCCGACCTGGGCAGCACCAAGGCGACCAGCGGCAGGATCACCGAGGCGGAGAGCCCCGAGATCCGGAACCTCAACTTCAATGTGCGCTCCGGATCGCCGATGGCGGAGAAGGCGGTGCGGCAGGCCGTCGCCGCCGTCATCGACCGCCCGGCGATCGTCACCGGCGCCTACCAGGGCACGGTCGAGCCGCTCTACTCCCTGATCCCGCAGGGCTTCATCGGGCACAGCACCGCGTTCTACGACGCCTATCCGGACCCCTCCGCCAAGAAGGCCAAGAGCCTGCTGAGGGAAGCGGACGTCGAGACCCCGGTCACGTTCACCCTCGGGTACCGCAAGGACGCCACCTACGGCGCCGAGGCCGCCGAGCTGAAGCGCCAGCTGGAGGCGACCGGTCTCTTCGAGGTCGAGGTCGTCGCCGCGGAGTGGAAGGACTTCCAGAAGGCGTACGCGAAGGGCGAGTACGACGCCTACACCGTCGGCTGGCTTCCGGACTTCCCCGACTCCGACAGCTTCACCGCCCCGCTCGTCGGCACCGGCAACACGCTGCACAACGGCTTCTCGAGCCGGAAGGTCGACTCGCTGATCGCCGCGACGCAGCAGTACAGCGACCGGGGCGCCGCCAGCAACGACTTCGAGGCCATCCAGCTGGAGGTCGCCAAGGACGTCCCCCTGGTGCCGCTGTGGCAGAAGAAGGACTACGTGCTGGCGACGGACGACGTCGCAGGCTCGCAGTACCTGACCGACGGCACGGGCATCTGGCGGCTCTGGGAACTCGACTGGATCTAGCGAGGACGGGGACGGCGTCCGCGTAGGGCCTGTCCGGCGGATCTTGGCCGGGGCCGCGGTTGATCCGCCGGACAGGCCCTACGCGACGCCGTCTTCCCCGCCGTTCGTGCCCCGTGTCTTGTCCGGCGCCTCGTCCGGCGCCTTCTCGGCCGGCTTCGCGGTCTTCTTCGCGGACGTCTTCTTCGCCGCCTTCGACGGGCCCCGTTGAGGCCTGCCCGACGCGGCCATCCCCGCCGCCGTCGGCATGAAGTCGGCGAGCAGGTCGTGCGTCTCCCGGACGAGCGGGCGCAGCAGGCGGAAGCGGGAGAGCGAGATCGCGCGGGCGGTGACCGGGGCGAGCCGCTCGACGAGGCGCCGGCTGTTGGCGGCCCCCTCGGAGCGGTCGTACACCCAGAACAGCACCAGGCCCATCTGCTGGAGCCAGAGCAACTGCGGCAGCGGCTCGGCCAGTTCGGGGTCGATCTTCACCGACGCCCCGGAGATGACCCGGCGGTGGACCTCGATCGCGGCCTCGCGCGGGCCCTCCGACTCGGGGGAGAAGGGGCTGAGCGGGCTGTCCGGGTCGGCGGCGTTCTTGAAGAACTGGGCCGCGAACTCGTGGTACGGCTCGGCGATGTCGAGCCACCCGAGGAGGACCCCGCGGATGCGGGCCGTGAGGTCCTTCTCGTCGCTGTCGAGGATTTCCGCGACCGCCGCCTGGTGTTCCTCGGCGATCCGGTCGTAGAAGCCCTGGACGAGGTGTTCCTTGGAGGAGAAGTAGTAGTACGCGTTGCCGACGGAGACCCCGGCCTCCTGGGCGATGGCCCGCATCGTCGTCTTGTCGTAACCGCGTTCCCTGAAGAGCCGGAGGGCCGTTTCGAGGATGAGGGTGCGGGTCTGCTCGCTCTTCGGCGGCTTGGCCGCCTTGGCCGGGGCGGGGACCTGGGTCCCCGCGGCGGGCTCGACGGTCTCCGCGGGCTTCTCTTCCTTCACGTCCTTCACAGTGCCCGAGCCTAGCCGGGGACGCCGGGCGCCCCGCACCGGCCGTCCGCGCCCGGCGGCCCGCCGCCGCCCCGGAGCGCCTCGCCCCGGGAAAAGAGGAGGCGGTCGAGGAGGCGGCGGCCTAGGGTCAGGCGAATGACGCTCTCTCATGACCTGGCCGGCGAAGGCCCCTCCGCAGTCGTCCTCCTCCACTCCGGTGTCTGTGACCGACGGATGTGGGACGCGCAGTTCAGGGCCCTGGCCGACGCCGGACACCGGGTCGTGCGCTGCGACTTCCGCGGCTTCGGCGAGTCCCCGATCGACCGGCCGCACACCCACATCGAGGACCTGCGTGCCCTGCTCGACACCCTCGGCATCGACCGGGCCGCCCTTGTCGGCTCCTCCTTCGGCGGCCGGCTCGCCCTGGAGTTCGCGGCCCGCCACGGCGACCGGGTCTCCGCGCTCGCACTGCTCTGCCCGGGCGTGCCCGGCCAGGAGGCGAGCGCGGAACTACGGGCCTGGGGCAAGCGGGAGGACGAACTGATCGAGTCCGGCGACCTCGACGGCGCCGTCGCGCTCAACGTGGACACCTGGCTCGGACCGGAGGCCGGGCCCGAGGCCCGCGAGCGGGTGCGCGTGATGCAGCGGCGCGCCTTCGAGCTCCAGCTCGCCGCGCCCGAGGAGTTCCATCCGGCCGACCCGGAGGTCCGCGAGCCGGAACTGGCCGCGATCGACGTGCCGTGCCTCGTCGTCTCCGGCGCCCATGACGTCGCCGACTTCCGTGCGGTCGCGCGCCGCCTCGCCACCGTCCTCCCGGCCGCCCGCCACGTCGAACTGGAGTGGGCGGGCCACCTCCCCGCCCTGGAGCGCCCCGACGAGACGAGCGCCCTGCTCACGGCCTTCCTGGCCGCCCCCTAGGGGGCGGCGGTCAGCGGTCGGTGCCGAAGCGTCGCACCCCGGGCACGAGCGCCGTCCCCAGACAACAACCGCCGACGATCAAAGCGGCCGCGACGAGCGGCACTTCCTGGCCCCAGGCGGAGGCGGCGATCGGTGCGAGGGCGTAGCCCACGGGCATGGCCGCCAGGGAGAGCAGCCAGTCGTAGGAGGTGACCCGGGCCAGGGCGTGGGCCGGGATCGCCTGCTGGACGGCGGTCTCCCAGACGGGAGAGAGGAAGCCGAGACCGGCCTGGGCGATCCCGTACGCGGCGATGGTCACCGGCGCCGGGGCGGGGAGGGCCAGGAGCAGCAGGGGCAGGGCGTACGTGGCGAGGCCGAGGTTCGCCGTCAGGACCGGACGCTTGGGGCGCACCCGGTCGGCGGCCAGCGCGCCGAGGAGGAAGCCCACCGCGCCGACCTGGAGGAACAGCCACCAGGTGGCGCTGCCGCCCAGCCGGGTGAGGGCGATGACAGGGCCGAGCGTCATCAGGACGGCGGCGGCGCCGTTCCAGGCGCTGTGGGCGACGAGGCTGGTCCAGTACCAGTCGCGGGAGCGGACCTCCTGCCAGCCCTCCGTGAGGTCGGCCCGCAGTGAGCGACGGGGGAGCGGTACCCGCTTCACGCGTACGGCGCCGAGCAGGGCCGCGCTGAGCGCGAAGGTCGCCGCGTCCAGGACGAAGGCCCAGCCCGGTCCGACGGTCATGATCAGGGTCCCGGCGAGGGCGGGGCCGCCGATGCGGGTGGCGCTCTGGACGACTCCCATCGCGGCGTTGGCGCGCTGGAGCGCCTCGGGGGCCACCGTCCCCTTGATCAGGGGCGAGCCGGTGGGCATGGCGAAGGCGCCGGCCGCGCCGCCGACCACCTCGACGGAGGCGATGACCCAGAGGGTCGGCTCGCCGCCCAGCAGCTGGACACCCACGAGGAGTTGGGTGACGCAGCGGACGAGATCGGTGGTCAGGGCCACCGTACGGGCGTTGAAGCGGTCGCCGACGACACCGCCCAGGGGGAGCAGGAGCAGCTTGGGGACCATGGCGCAGGCCAGCACGAGGGCGAGCGCCGAGGTCGACCCGGTCGCCTCCCAGACGGCGACGGCCAGGGCGGCGGGGATGGCGGCGTCGCCGAGGAGGGAGAGGGCGCGCCCGGTGAGGAGCAGCCTGAAGGAGCGGCTGCGCAGCGGGTGGGGGACGGGTGCGGGCGTGGAGAGGTGCTCCGCGTCGGAGGGTGCGGCAGGCATGCGGGCCAATGTATTTCGGTACCTAATAATTAGGCAACGAAATATTCGGCAACGAAGGGACCCGAGCGCCTCGACGTACGATCGACCCATGGAGCCGACCGAGCCCCCGCAGCCCACCGGGCCGACGCAGCACTCCGAGCCCCCGCGCCCCGCCGGGCCGACGCAGCACTCCGAGCCCCCGCGCCCCGCCGGGCCGACGCAGCCCGCCCAGCCCGTCGAGCCGGCGCGGCGCGACTGGACCGACGAGCACGTGGCCCGCTGGCAGCCCGTCCTGCCCGGTCTCGACCCCGTCGTCGAAGGCGCGGTCACCCGGATGAAGAAGCTCTCCGTCCATCTGCGCCGGGTGCGGGAACAGTCCCTCATCGACTTCGACCTGGAACGCCACGAGTTCGACACCCTGCACAAGCTCGCAGGCCGCGGCGGCAGCGCCGCACCTTCCGAGCTCGCCAGGGATCTCGACCTCGCCCCCGCCTCGGTCACCGGCCGCCTCGACGCCCTGGAGCGGCGCGGATTCATCCGCCGTACGCAGTCCACGACCGACCGCCGCCGCGTCGTCGTCGAACTCACCGCCTCCGGCCGCGAGACATGGCTCGGCGCGATGGACGTCCTCGGCCACGAGGAGTACCGGCTGCTCGGCGTCCTCGACGAGGGCGAGCGCGTCCGGCTCAACGACATGCTCCGGCGGATCATGGTGGTGGCCGAGGAGCCGGGCGGCACGGAGGCCTGGCACGGCTGAGCCGTGCCCCACGCCCGCGTGCCCGTGCCCTAGCGACTCACATGCTCAGCGAGCGCGCGTAGTTGAGCTGGCCCATCACCCAGTGGATGGTGTCGGGGCCGGTCGCCGGGATCATCGTGGAATGGTGCCGGCCGCCGCTGGTCACGGTGACCTGGATGAAGCCGGTCGTCTGCTTCTCCTTCATCAGCAGGAAGAGCAGACCCAGCAGACAGAAGATGAAGAAGATGATGGCCAGCACGATCGCGGCGGTCGGGACCTTCTCCTCCGTCCGTGACATGTCCATCGCGTTCCACACCGCGCCCTTGAGCGGCATCGCTCCCGCGGGCGTGATGATCTGGTCGCCGACGACGGTGATGTCACCGAGGCTCAGCAGCGGTGCCCCGCCCTGCGCCATGGGCGGATACTGCGGCGGCACCGGCACGCCCGGCAGTGTCGGCTGGTACGCGGGTCCCGACCCCGCCTGCGGATATCCGTAACCGGGCGCGCCCGCCTGCTGTTCGGGCCCCCATGTGTAGTCACCGTCCGCGTAAGGGTTCGGCTCGCTCATCAATCCCCGCTCTCCCCGAAATGATCCGGACAACTGGAAAAGCCCGAAGGCCCGTTCCCGCACGCCGCAGCGTACAGAAACGGGCCTTCGGCCGTGCGACCGGTCAGAAACGGCGCGTGATCAGCGCGCGCTTGACTTCCTGGATCGCCTTGGTGACCTCGATGCCACGCGGGCACGCGTCGGTGCAGTTGAAGGTCGTGCGGCAACGCCACACGCCGTCCTTGTCGTTCAGGATCTCCAGGCGCTGCTCGCCCGCCTCGTCACGCGAGTCGAAGATGAAGCGGTGCGCGTTGACGATCGCGGCCGGACCGAAGTACTGGCCGTCGTTCCAGAAGACCGGGCAGGACGACGTGCACGCGGCGCACAGGATGCACTTGGTGGTGTCGTCGAACCGCTCGCGGTCCTCGGCCGACTGCAGACGCTCGCGCGTCGGCTCGTTGCCCTTGGTGACCAGGAACGGCATGACGTCCCGGTACGCCTGGAAGAACGGCTCCATGTCGACCACGAGGTCCTTGAGGACCGTGAGGCCCTTGATGGCCTCGACCGTGATCGGCTTCTCCGGGTTGATGTCCTTGATCAGCGTCTTGCAGGCGAGCCTGTTCTTGCCGTTGATCCGCATCGCGTCGGAGCCGCAGATGCCGTGCGCGCAGGAGCGACGGAAGGTGAGCGAGCCGTCGACATCCCACTTGATCTTGTGGAGGGCGTCGAGCACGCGCTCCTTGGGGTCGATCTCGATCTGGAAGTCCTCCCAGACCGCCGCGTCCGAGATCTCGGGGTTGAAGCGGCGGATCCGGAGGGTGACCGTGATGTACGGCGAGGCGGCGGAGTCCTTCTCCACCTTGTCGAGCACGGGGGTAGCCATCAGTACTTACGCTCCATCGGCTGGTAGCGGGTCTGGACGACGGGCTTGTAGTCGAGACGCACGGTCTCGGAGCCGTCGGCGCCGACCTCGCGGTACGCCATGGTGTGGCGCATGAAGTTGACGTCATCGCGGTTGGGGTAGTCCTCGCGGTAGTGACCGCCGCGGGACTCCTTGCGCGCCAGGGCCGAGACGGCCATGACCTCGGCCAGGTCGAGCAGGTTGCCCAGCTCGATGGCCTCCAGGAGGTCCGTGTTGAAGCGCTTGCCCTTGTCCTGGATGGACACGTTCAGGTAGCGCTCACGCAGCTCGGCGATCTTCTCGACCGCCGTCTTGATGGTCTGCTCGGTACGGAACACCATCACGTTGGCGTCCATCGTCTCCTGCAGCTCCTTGCGGAGGACGGAGACCCGCTCCGTACCCGTGGAGTTGCGCAGCCGCTCGACCTGCTCGGCGACGAACTCCGCCGGGTTCTCGGGAAGCTCGACGAAGTCGGACTTCGCGGAGTACTCGGCGGCGGCGATGCCGGCGCGCTTGCCGAAGACGTTGATGTCCAGGAGCGAGTTGGTGCCCAGGCGGTTGGCGCCGTGCACGGAGACACAGGCGACCTCGCCCGCCGCGTACAGACCCGGGACGACGGTGGTGTTGTCGCTGAGGACCTCACCCTGGACGTTGGTCGGGATGCCGCCCATGGCGTAGTGCGCGGTCGGCTGGATCGGGATCGGGTCCGTGTAGGGCTCGATGCCGAGGTACGTCCGCGCGAACTCGGTGATGTCCGGGAGCTTGGCGTCGAGCTGCTCCGGCGGAAGGTGCGTCAGGTCGAGGTAGACGTGGTCGCCCTCGGGACCACAGCCGCGGCCCTCGCGGATCTCCGTGTAGATGGAGCGCGAGACGACGTCACGGGACGCGAGGTCCTTCATGACCGGCGCGTACTTCTCCATGAAGCGCTCGCCGTCCTTGTTGCGGAGGATGCCGCCCTCACCACGGGCGCCCTCCGTCAGCAGGATGCCCATGCGCCAGATGCCCGTCGGGTGGAACTGGAAGAACTCCATGTCCTCCAGGGGCAGACCGCGGCGGTAGCAGGCGGCCTGGCCGTCACCGGTCAGGGTGTGGGCGTTCGACGTCACCTTGAAGAACTTGCCGGTGCCGCCGGAGGCGTAGATGACGGCCTTCGCCTGGAAGATGTGGATCTCGCCGGTGGCCAGCTCGTAGGCGACCACACCGGCCGACTTCTTGACGCCGTCGACCTCGGTGATCAGCTGGTCCAGGACGTAGAACTCGTTGAAGAACTCCACGCCCTCCTTGACGCAGTTCTGGTACAGCGTCTGGAGGATCATGTGGCCGGTGCGGTCCGCGGCGTAGCAGGACCGGCGGACCGGGGCCTCGCCGTGGTTGCGGGAGTGACCGCCGAAGCGGCGCTGGTCGATGGTGCCGCCCGGGGTCCGGTTGAACGGCAGGCCCATCTTCTCCAGGTCGAGGACGGCGTCGATGGCCTCCTTCGCCAGGATCTCGGCGGCGTCCTGGTCGACCAGGTAGTCACCGCCCTTGACCGTGTCGAAGGTGTGCCACTCCCAGTTGTCCTCCTCCACGTTGGCGAGCGCGGCGGCCATGCCGCCCTGCGCGGCGCCCGTGTGGGAGCGGGTCGGGTAGAGCTTCGTGAGCACGGCGGTGCGGCTGCGCTTCGTCGCCTCGATGGCGGCGCGCATGCCGGCGCCACCGGCGCCGACGATGACGGTGTCGTACTTGTGGATCTTCATGAGTGGATTACCTCAGCCCCGTGCCTAGCGGATGTTCGGGTCGAAGGTGAAGATCACCAGCGTGCCCAGAAGGATGGTGAACACCGTGGCGGTGTACAGCAGGCCCTTGAGCCACAGGCGCGTGTTGGCACGCTCCGCGTAGTCGTTGATGACCGTACGGAGGCCGTTGGCGCCGTGGAGCATGGCCAGCCACAGCATCAGCAGGTCCCAGACCTGCCAGAACGGGGACGCCCAGCGGCCGGCCACGAAGGCGAAGCCGATCTTGGAGACGCCGCCGTCCAGGAAGAGCTGGATCAGCAGGTGGCCGAGGACGAGGACGACGAGGACGACGCCGGACAGGCGCATGAAGAGCCATGCGGCCATCTCGAAGTTGCCGCGGGTCGCCCGCGGGGTCTTGCCCGTGCGCTTGCGGGGGGCCTCGATGTACGGCGCGGGGTTGTCCACGTCGTAGTGGGCGCCGCCCTCGACGGGGCCGATCGCGGAAGTGGTGTCAGCAGACATGTCTGGCGTCAGCTCCCGAACAGTTCACGTGCGGCGTGGCCGAGGATGGGGTACAGGGAGCCCGCCATCAGCACGACCCAGATGCCCACGACGGTCCAGAGCATCTGCTTCTGGTAGCGCGGGCCCTTGGACCAGAAGTCCACGGCGATCACGCGAAGGCCGTTGAGCGCGTGGAAGAGGATGGCGGCCACGAGGCCGTACTCAAGGAGTGCGACGAGCGGCGTCTTGTACGTGGCGACGACTTCGTCATAGGCCTCGGGGGAGACGCGGACGAGAGCGGTGTCCAGCACGTGTACGAACAGGAAGAAGAAGATGAGGACGCCGGTGACTCGATGAGCCACCCAGGACCACATTCCTTCCCGGCCGCGGTACAGCGTTCCAGCCGGCACGGAAAAACCCTCCGGGAGCGGGGATCAGGGTCGGCCGGCTTCAGTGTCGGTCTGACCCGGCCGGGTACGGTCCACCGGCCCTGGTCATCGTAGCGACGAGTTGTCGGTTCGCTCGCGCGGGGTCCATAGGTGTGATCAAACAGGCACGGACGGGCTATCACACAAGCCCGAATCACCGCATTCCGGACAGATTCCGTCAGGACGCCAGATGGACGAGGCGCGCGCGGGCGAGTCGGCGCAGCTCGTCGGCGGTGATCGCCCGCTCCTCGTCGGGTTCGTTGCCGAGCCGGGAGCGGAGGGCGGCGAGGACCTGGTCCAGTCGCTCGCCCGGCCTCACCCCGTCGAGGCTGATCACGAACGCGTGTCCGAATCGGTTCTCGTACGCGGCGTGGGCGGCCCGCAGGGCGGTGAGCGCGGCCGCCGGGGCGTGCGGGTGCAGCGCGGCGGAGGCGGCCGGGGACTCCTGGGCCAGCGCCTCGTCGAGGTCGGCGGCGGACAGGTCGTAACCGGCCTCGTCGGCCGCGGCGAGCAGCGTGTCGAGCGTCGGATACGGACGGTGCGCGGCCACCCGTTCGGCCCAACGGTGGCTGGCGCAGCAACCGAGGAGCAGTTCCGCGGCGACACCGGGCGCGAGGGCGTTGAAACGCGCGAGTCCGGTGGGGTGCCGGTGACCGCTCTGCTGGGCAGATATGGCGGGGGAGCCCAGGTTCCGGGAGGGGGCATGGGTGTCGCTGGTCAGCGTGGGCTCCGGGAAGGGTGGGGTGGATGTGGAGCAACGTTATCGACGGTAAGAGGGAACTGTCCGACGGATGCGCGAATTTCACCCGGAAGGGAGAGTTTGGGATACGGCAGTGGACGTACGTGCCCCGGGGCCCGGTGCTCCGAATGGCCGCGTTCCGTTCCCTGAGGGAGGATTCCGAGTGATGCGGTACTCCATACGTGGGTCCCACAGGGGCCCCGCTCTGCTGGCGGCCGCGGTGGCGTGGGTCACCGTGGCGGCCTGTGCCGGCGGGTCGCCGGAGGGTTCGGGCGGCACCGTCTCCGGACCGCGCACGGCGTCCTCCGCGGTCGGCGCGCCGACCACCGCCGCCGGTACGACGCCGGCGCCGAGCCCCACGCCCACCCCGACCCCCACCCGGACGTATCCGCTCTCGACGGCACCGCTCACCGTGCCCTCCGTCCGCTCCCACGAGGCCGCCCGCGGCCCCGGCTGGCGGCCCGCGCCCGGGGCCGGCGTCGTCGTCGCCCGGGGCAGCGAGGGCCTCGCCGACGAGGGACGGCTGCTCGCCGGAGAGCTCAAGATCCAGTACCGCGGGGCCGTCGCCGCTCGCGCCGGCGATGTCGAGCTGGCGCTCGGCGGGAACGGCGCCGCCGAGTCGTACACCCTGACCACCCGCGACAACCGGGTCCGTATCACCGGCCCCGACCAGGCCGGGGTCTTCTACGGCACCCGCACCCTCAAGCAGTCGGTGAGGGGATCCGGCGCCATGCCGGAGGGCGTGGTGCGGGACCGGCCCGCCAAACCGCAGCGCGGCCTCCAGATCGACACCGCGCGCAAGCACTTCACCGCGGGCTGGATCGAGGACCGGCTGCGGGAGATGGCGGACCTCAAGCTCAACCAGTTCGAGCTGCACTTCGCCGACGACCAGGGTTTCCGGATCGCATCCGACAGCCACCCCGAGATCGTCTCCGCCCAGCACCTCACCAAGGCCGAGGTGCGCCGGATCATCGCGCTCGCCCAGAGCCTGCACATCACGGTCGTACCGGAGATCGACTCGCCGGGACACCTCGGCGCGGTCCTGCGGGCCCACCCGGACCTCCAGCTGCGCAATGTCCAGGGGACCGCGAGGCAGGGCGCGATCGACATCTCCAAGCCCGAGTCGGCGCGGATCGTGGACGATCTGCTGCGCGAGTACGCGCGGCTGTTCCCCGGCGGCTGGATGCACCTCGGCGCCGACGAGTACCAGGCGCTGACCGTGCGCGACCCGGCCGCCTCGTACCCGCAGCTCGCGCGGGCCGCGCGGGAGAAGTACGGCGCGGAGGCAGGGGTCCAGGACCTGGCGGAGGGCTGGCTCAACGACCGCGCCGCCGTCGTGCGCGCGGCGGGCAAGACGGCCAAGGCCTGGAACGACGGCTTCTTCCGGGGCGGGGTCGTCCACGCCCACCAGGGCATCGAGGTCGAGTACTGGACCGGCAAGGAGATCGGCGCCCGGCCGCCGGCCGAGTACCTGGCCGAGGGCCGCAAGGTCGTGAACCTCAACGACGAGTTCCTGTACTACGTCCTCGGCGAGCCGAACCAGTTCACCTACCCCACGGGCCGCCGCATATATGAGCAGTGGACGCCGCTGGTGCTGCGCGGGACGACGCCCGTGCCGGCGCG
Organism: Streptomyces sp. NPDC006551; assembly: GCF_040611675.1. Classification (NCBI taxonomy): domain Bacteria; kingdom Bacillati; phylum Actinomycetota; class Actinomycetes; order Kitasatosporales; family Streptomycetaceae; genus Streptomyces; species Streptomyces sp. NPDC006551. The sequence goes on along the minus strand of NZ_JBEXOT010000001.1, from coordinate 315,223 downwards.
GTACGGGCCCCAGATCCTGGGCGGCCGGTTCGCGGTCTGGTGCGACCTGTCGGGCGCGCAGACGCAGGCGCAGGTGGCGGACGGTATACGGATGCCGCTGGCGGCGACGGCGCAGAAGCTGTGGGACGAGCGGAAGCCCGCGATGACGTGGGAGCGGTTCCGGGCTTTGGCGGCCGAAGTGCGCTGACGCCGGCCGGGTACGCTCCCCACCGCGGCGGCCGACCGGCCCGCCTGGCGCCTCGGGGAGGGGCGCCATTCACCCGTGGGGGTTCCGCTCGACCATGCTCCGCAATCCGAACGGCCTGTCGTACGCGGTCGTGTCCCTGCTCGCGGCGCTCGCCGTGGCGGATGCCGCTCTCTTCGTCGCGGCCTTCGACGTACGGCTGCTGATGGCCGGCGACCTGAACGACCACCCCGATCCGGCCGGCTTCGCGCACCTGGGCGTCGACGTCGTGGCGGTGTTCCAGCTGCTGATCCAGCTCGCGCTCGGCGTCGTCTTCATCATCTGGTTCTACCGGGTCCGCAAGAACGCCGGGGTCTTCGCGCCGGATCTGCACCGGGGCGGTCCGGGCTGGGCCATCGGCGCCTGGTTCGTGCCGATCGCCAATCTCTGGTGGCCGCGGAGCGTGGCGGTCGGCACCTGGCGGGCCAGCCGCCGGGACCCGTACGGCGACGGCAAGGAGGCGGGGGAGTCGTTCGCCGTGCTCAATCTGTGGTGGATCTTCTGGATCGTGACGGACGCCGGGAGCCTCTTCGCGACCGCGGTGTACGACGACGCGGACACGGTCGAGGAGTTCGCGGCCGGGGCCGCGTGCCTCATGGGCGCTGCCGTGTTCGACATCGTCGCCGCTCTCTTCGCGATTCTCTTCGTGCGGCGTCTCACCTCTATGCAGCACGCGAAGGCCACTGGCATGATTCCGGCCGCGCAGTGACGTAATCGCGCCAGGCGGCGCAGTAAGGGGAGTACTGCGTCCGCAACGGGAGGCCTCCATGAGCCTGCTGGAACTGATCGACCGGGCCGACGAACGGAGTCTGGCGGCTGCCGGGCTCGCCTGCCTGGACCGGTGTCTGCCGCTGCTCGCCCCCCAGGGCGGAGAGGTGCTGCGGCCCGTCTGGGCGGCGGTGGCGCGCGGCGACGGCGGGGCCTGGGGCGAGGCGCTGGCCAAGGCCCGGGTCGAGCTGGACGGCGGCGCCGGGGACGACGACGCGGCCGGGCTCGTACGCGAGATGCTGGACGCCGCGCCCGGCGAGTGGTCCGAGGGGCCGTTGCGGGAGTGGGCCTCCGGATGTTCCGTCACCGCGCTGGCCCTGCACGGCCGGTACGACGCGGGCGAGGTCACCGACGAGTCGATCGCGCGCTGCCGGGCCGGGGACGGGGCCGGAGCGGGCCCGCTCCTCGCCGGTGAGCTGCGCCGGCAGGAGACCGTCCTCGAATCGGTCGCCCATGGGCCGACCGGACTGCGCCGGGCCCGCGAACTCTCCACGGAGGGCGGCCGGGTGCTCCGAGCCGTCGTCTCCCGCAGGGCGCGCACGTCCTGACGCGGCCCCGCGGCGGCGCGGCGCGGCCGGGCGTGGCGTTCCCGCACCCGCGCGCGAAGGAGTGGGGTCCAGAACCCCGCGCGGCCAGGCGCGGTGTCCTGAACCTGCGCGGCCGGGCGTGGCGTCCCGCACCCGCGCGCGAAGGCGTGGTGGCCGGGCGCCCCCATGGGCGCCCGGCCGACGGTCAGGCTTCCTGTCCCGGCAGCGAGACCGACGCGATCAGCTCCGCGATGTCCCGCTCCGCCCTCGCCTTGTCGAGGCCCAGGCCCGCCAGGGCCCCCTGGCCGTCCTCGAACTCCAGCAGCGCCAGCAGGATGTGCTCGGTGCCGATGTAGTTGTGGCCGAGGCGCAGGGCCTCCCGGAACGTCAGCTCCAGCACCTTCTTCGCCCCCGCGTCGTACGGGATGAGCGACGGCACGTCCTCGACCGCCGGGGGCAGCGTCGCCGTGACGGCCTCGCGCACCTGCTCCGGGGTCACCCCCCGCGAGGTGATCCAGTGGACGGCGATTCCCTCGGGTTCGGCGAGCAGGCCGAGGGCCAGATGGCCGGGGAGCGTCTCGGCGTTGCGCGCGGCCGCGGCCTCGTTGTGGGCGGCCATGACGACGTTCTTCGCCCGGGGGGTGAACCGGCCGAAGCCCTCACCGGGGTCGAGCGCCGCCGCGTCGGGGTCCTTGGGGACGAAGCGCTTCTGGGCCGCCTGCCTGGTGACGCCCATGCTCCTGCCGATGTCGGTCCAGGAGGCGCCCGAACGCCGGGCCTGGTCGACGAAGTGGCCGATGAGGTGGTCCGCCACGTCGCCGAGGTGGTCCGCCGCGATGACCGCGTCGGAGAGCTGGTCGAGCGCGTCCGTATGGACCTTCTTGATCGCTTCGATGAGGTCGTCGAGCCGGACGGGATGGGTCATGCCGACTGGTTTCGTCATGAGTGCAACCCTAGGTTGACAGTCCGGTGCTGTCAACCGTCAGTTGACAGTTCGACAGTCGTCATGATGATCGCCATGACGACGCCCGAGCACGCCATGGCCGCCGACGACCTCCAGCACGCCGTCCGTCTCGCCCTCACCGCCCTGCGCGGCGCCTCGGCCGGCACCACCGCCGCCGACTGGCAGCGGCCCGCCGGGACTCTCACCTGGAGCTGCTGGGAGACCGCCGAGCACCTCGCCGACGATCTCTTCGCCTACGCGGCGCAGATCGGCCTGGAGACACCGCCGCCCGACAGGGAGGTGCCCTTCCTCTGGGAGCGGCGGCGGGAGGGCGGCCCCGCCAACGTCACCTACGCCGACCCCGCCGGCGGTGTCACCGGCCTGTTGCAGGTCGTGGAGTCCTGCGGTGCGATGCTGACCGCACTGGTGCGTACGGCTCCGGCCGACCGGCGCTCGTACCACTGTTTCGGGATATCCGACGCGGTCGGCTTCGCGGCCATGGGCATCGTCGAAGTGCTCGTCCACACCCATGACATCGCCCGTGGCCTGGGCGTTCCGTGGAACCCCCCGGCCGGTCCGTGCGACCGGGTCCTCGTCCGGCTCTTCCCGGACGCCCCGACGGACACGGAACGCTGGCCGACCCTGCTGTGGGCCACCGGCCGAGGCGAACTTCCCGGGCGGGAGCGGCTCACGTCATGGCGCTGGTACGCCGAGGTCCCCGGAGCGTGAAGGCTCGCGCGAGGCCCGGCGGAGGGGGCCCGTAAGAGGCGGGAAAAGGAGGACGACCGGGGGCGCCCCTGGCCTGACGGAGTTATGACGGGCCAATGTGCGGGTCAGAGGGCGCGGACTCGAGCCGCCCGGCCCCTTCCGCGTTCCCGTGCTGACTCTCAGTTGCTTCGGGGTGGCGTGAGCTTGTCCAGGTCGAGGTTGATCTCGAAGGGCACCGGGCGCCGCAGGGAGCCGCGGAAGATGCCGGCGGGCGCGTAGGCGCCCGTGGGTTCGTCGAGTTCGTAGACGTGGACGACTGGTGCCCCGTCCTCATCCTCGATGCACCAGTAGTGCGGGATGCCGGCCTCGGCGTATTTGCGGAGCTTGACCGTGCGGTCCCGGTGGGCGGATTCCGGGGAGACGACCTCGACGGCGAGACGAACTTCCTCCGGGGCGAACCAGGTCCGGTCGCCGTCGAAGTCGGCCGTCGTCAGCAGCAGGTCCGGTTCGGTCCGGTTGCGCTGGTCGAGCTTGATGGTCATCTCGCGGCCGACTCTTGTGTCGGCGGGCGCCTGCTCCATGAGGGCGACCGCGAGCATGGTGACGAGGTGGCCGTGCCACCGCCTCTGCGGCGACATCATGAAGACGAGTGCTCCGTCGATCAGCTCGGTGTGGCGGGGCGCCTCGGGGAGGCGGTCGAGATCCTCCGCGAACCAGCCTTCCGCGCGCGGCGGGCGCATCCAGTCGGGCAGGGCGGTCATGAGCCATCCCTAGCGATCGCGGCCCTCGAGAGGGGGCGTTGCGCCGGGTGCTGGTGGCGGGCCCGAGACGTGCGTGGGCGTCATCCGGGCCGAACCGGCCCTCCGCCCGGGATGGCGCTCGCGGCCTGGGGCGGATCAGGCGGACACCCGGACGCGTTGGTCACAGTTGGTCATGCGGAAGCCTCGCGCCCTGGGCATGGCCTGATCAGGGCGGGGGAAAGGAGGACGACCGGGGCCGCCACCCCCCACAGGAGAGGCCCCGGTCGCCGTCCGCCGGGGCCGCAGCACGGCCCCGTACTTCTCTCAGCGCCGCGCATGCGTTTTGTGTCACACCGCAGCCCGTCGGTGGAAGGTTGCAGTTTGTGCAAAGACCGGACGAACATGGACGCCGCCACGGGAAAGGACGTAGCGTGCTGCTCTGCGCCAGGCGGCGTGGTGGCGGTGGTGACCAGCCGCGATGACGAACAGGTTGTGGGGAGTGCTGGGGGACGACGCGGAGCTGACGGCCGCGGTGCTCGCTGCGCAGGACGGGGACGAGGGCGCCTTCCGTACTGTGTACCGCGCCGTGCATCCCCGGCTGCTCGGTTACATGAGGACGCTCGTCGGCGACGCCGACGCCGAGGATGTCGCCTCCGAGGCCTGGCTCCAGATCGCCCGCGATCTCGACCGCTTCAGCGGCGACGCCGACCGGTTCCGTGGCTGGGCGGCCCGTATCGCCCGCAACCGGGCGCTCGACCACATCCGGATGCGCGGCAGACGCCCCGCCGTGGGCGGAGACGAGACCGAACTCACCGACAAGCCCGCCGACTCCGACACGGCGGACGAGGCCATGGAAGCACTGGCCACCGGCCACACGATGAATCTGATCGCACAGCTCCCCCAGGACCAGGCCGAGGCCGTGGTCCTGCGGGTCGTCGTCGGCCTGGACGCCAAGAGCGCCGCCGACACCCTCGGCAAACGCCCCGGAGCCGTACGGACCGCGGCGCACCGCGGCCTCAAGCGGCTCGCCGAACTTCTCGGTGCCGACGGCGCCGACGCCGGCACGGCCCCGCTCGGGGGCGTACCGCCGCAACGTGGCCGCAGACCGGGCGCCCCGGCCCCCGGTGGTGTGACGCAATCGCGCGCGTGTACGCAGAAGGACATGTGATGGCCGACGAGCGGTACCAGTGGCTCGACCAGGAGGCCGCGGAGCGGTTGCTGCGCGGCGAGCCGGTCGACCCCGTCGACGATCACGCCCGCGAACAGGCCGAACGCCTCGCGCAGGCCCTCGCGTCGGCGCGTCCCGTGCCGCCCGTCCTCGCGGCGGAGGCCGAACTTCCCGGCGAGGCGGCCGCGCTGGCCGCCTTCCGCAAGGCCACGGCCGAGCGGGCGTCTCTCGCCGCCTCGTCCCCGGCCCCCTCCTTCGTCTCCTCGCCCGCCGGTGCGCCCGCGCCCGTCGCCGAACTCGACCGCGTACGGGTCGCGGCTCCGCTGCCCACCGCCCGCCGGTGGGGCCGCTCGCTGCGGTACGGCCTGGCCGCCGCGGTCGCGGCCGTCGCCGTCGGCGGGGTCGCCGTCGCCGCCGGCACGGGGCTGCTGCCCCGGCCGTTCGACGACGCCCCCGAGCCCGCCGCGTCCGTCACGGTGGCCGACACGCCGGAGCCCTTCACGTCCGACTCCCCGGACGACGGCGGCGGTACGGGTACGCCGTCGGCGCCTCCGGGGACCGGTGACGGCCGTTCCCCCGGCCCGTCGCCCTCGTCGAGCGCGCCCCCCGCCACCGCCGGCGGCACGGAAGGGCAGGGCGACGGTGACCCGACGCCCGGGAGGAGCGCGGACGGTTCCACGAAGGACGCCGCGGACCTGCGCGCCAAGACCGTCAAGTGGTGTAAGGACTACCGCGCCGGACGCCTGGACGACAGCGACCGGCAGCGGCTCGCCGGCGCGGCCAAGAAGGGCGAGAGCGTCTCGGGCTTCTGCGACCGCGTCCTGGCCGGCGGCTCGGCCGGAGCGAGCGACTCCGCCGCCACGGGCGGCGTGACCGGCGTGACCGGCGCGACCGGCCGCACGTCCGGGGGCGACTCCTCCGCCGGCAAGGACGACGACGGCTCCGCCGACGGAGAGGGCGATCGAGCCGGTTCCGCGGGCGGCCCCGCCGGATCTTCCGGTCCCGGCACGGGCAGCACCGGATCTTCCGCTTCCGGCGGCAAGGGCACGGGTCACGGGAACAGCGGTGCGCGCGGTGCCCGGGGAAGCGACCCGGCCAAGAGCCGCGCCGGTGACCAGGGCAAGGGCCCCCACCACGCCCGGAAGACCCTCGCCGCCCCCGTGGAGACGCCCGAACCGGCCGCCGAAGAGCCCGTGACATACGAGGTGTGACACTTTTCGGCTCGCCGACGCAGTACTGAGTGAGCCGACTGGTCATCGGCCGCGCATGGAGCCGGGGTTCCCCCCGTACCTTCGGCTCTGCGCACTGGCGCGGGTGGGACACGTTCCCCCGGTCCCACCCGCGCCCCCTTTCTCACCGGCCGCTCACCCGACGCTCACCAGTGGACGACGACCTTGTCGCCGACCTTCACCTGGTCGAAGAGCGCCGCGATCTTCCCCCGGTCACGGACGTTGACACAGCCGTGCGAGGCCCCGTTGTAGCCACGGGCCGCGAAGTCCGACGAGTAGTGCACGGCCTGACCGCCGCTGAAGAACATCGCGTACGGCATCGGCGTGTGGTAGATCGTCGACTTCCAGTCCTTGGCCTTCCAGCCGACGCTGAACGTGCCCTCGCGGGTGGGGGTGTTCTCGGAGCCGAAGCGCACGTCCATCGACGACACGACCTTGCCGTCGATCATCCAGGCCAGCGTCCGGCTCTCCTTGCTGATGCACAGCACCCGGCCCGTCATGCAGCGGGCGTCCGGCTTGTCCAGCTTGTTCGTCGTGGACGGCTTCAGCTCGTCGGCCGTCGGCTCCCGGGTCATCGCGAGCAGCCGCTGCCAGGTGGTCTCGTCCACGGAACCGGTCAGCGGCAGCTCCCGCTTCTTCTGGAAGCCCTTGACCGCCCCCGCGGTCATCGTGCCGTAGAACCCGGTGGGCGCCCGGTCGAAGTATCCGATCTGACGCAGCCGCGCCTGCAGCTCGCGCACCTGCGCGCTCTCGTCGCCGTCGTCCATCAGGACCTTGCCCGCCGGCTTGTCCGGCGTGGACGAGGACGACGGCTTGTCGTCCGCCGTGGCCGACGCCGTCGGGGACGAGGGACTGGGCGCCGGAGCCGAGGAGGAAGCGGACGGAGCGGAGGATGACGGGCTCGCCGTCCCTCCCGTACCGGCCGCCTGCGCCGTACAGCCGGTGGCCAGTGCCACGGCTGCCGCGGCGAGAAGTGCTCTGCGTATGACGGACGAACGCTGCATCGGTGCCCCCCGGACGAGTGTGTGTACCTAGGGATGCTTCCCGCGCCCCGTTGGTTGCGCACCCGTCCGAAACGCGGAGCATGAAGTACGGAGCATGAAGAACGGAGCATGTTGTGAGGAAGGTCCCAGCGTGCGGCCCTCCACCGGCCGCACGGCCGCCGCTACAGTCCGTCGCGAGGGTCGGTACCACTCAGTAGGTCTATCGGGAGGCACAACAGATGGCGCGCGAGTCGGAGTCGGGACTGCCCATTGAGCCGGTCTACGGACCGGACGCCCTGGACGGGTGGGATCCCGCCGAGAAGCTGGGCGAGCCGGGCTCGTACCCCTTCACGCGCGGCGTGTACCCGTCGATGTACACCGGCCGGCCGTGGACCATGCGGCAGTACGCGGGCTTCGGCACCGCCGTCGAGTCCAACGCCCGCTACAAGCAGCTGATCGACAACGGCACGATGGGCCTGTCCGTCGCCTTCGACCTGCCGACCCAGATGGGCCACGACTCGGACGCTCCGATCGCGCACGGCGAGGTCGGCAAGGTCGGTGTGGCCATCGACTCGATCGACGACATGCGCGTGCTGTTCGGCGGGATCCCGCTGGACAAGGTCTCCACCTCGATGACCATCAACGCCCCCGCCTCCCTCCTGCTCCTGCTCTACCAACTCGTGGGCGAGGAGCAGGGCGTCCCCGCCGACCAGCTGACCGGCACGATCCAGAACGACGTGCTGAAGGAGTACATCGCCCGCGGCACGTACATCTTCCCGCCCAAGCCGTCGCTGCGGCTGATCGCGGACATCTTCAAGTACTGCAAGGCCGAGATCCCGAAGTGGAACACCATCTCGATCTCCGGCTACCACATGGCCGAGGCCGGTGCCTCGCCCGCGCAGGAGATCGCGTTCACCCTCGCCGACGGCATCGAGTACGTCCGTACCGCCGTCGCCGCCGGCATGGACGTGGACGACTTCGCGCCCCGGCTCTCCTTCTTCTTCGTGGCCCGCACCACCATCCTCGAGGAGGTCGCGAAGTTCCGGGCCGCCCGCCGGATCTGGGCGCGGGTGATGAAGGAGGAGTTCGGCGCGAAGAATCCCAAGTCGCTGATGCTCCGCTTCCACACCCAGACCGCGGGGGTGCAGCTCACCGCCCAGCAGCCCGAGGTCAACCTGGTGCGCGTCGCCGTCCAGGGTCTCGCGGCCGTCCTCGGCGGTACGCAGTCGCTGCACACGAACTCCTTCGACGAGGCCATCGCCCTGCCGACCGACAAGAGCGCCCGGCTGGCGCTGCGGACGCAGCAGGTCCTCGCCTACGAGACGGACGTCACCGCCACCGTCGACCCCTTCGCCGGTTCGTACGTCGTCGAGAAGATGACCGACGACGTGGAAGCCGCGGCGCTCGCGCTGATGGAGAAGGTCGAGGAGCTGGGCGGCGCGGTCAACGCGATCGAACGCGGCTTCCAGAAGAGCGAGATCGAGCGTTCCGCCTACCGCATCGCGCAGGAGACCGACAGCGGCGAGCGGGTCGTCGTCGGCGTCAACCGCTACACGGTCGACGTCGAGGAGCCGTACGAGCCGCTGCGGGTGGACCCGGCGATCGAGGCCCAGCAGGCCGAGCGGCTGGCCAAGCTGCGCGCCGAGCGGGACCAGGCGGCCGTCGACGCGGCGCTCGCGGAGCTGAAGAAGGCGGCCGAGGGCACGGACAACGTGCTCTACCCGATGAAGGACGCCCTCAAGGCGCGCGCGACGGTCGGCGAGGTCTGCAACGCGCTGCGCGAGGTCTGGGGCACCTACGTCCCGACCGACGCCTTCTGATCCTGATCTTCCGTTCTTCGGATCTTCCGGCATACGGAACACCGAGAGGGAGTGTCGTACTCGCGTGCGACACTCCCTCTCATGCTGGGTGTCACCGATCTGCCGACCTATCTCGCGGGCCTCGTCCTCATCATCCTTCTGCCGGGGCCGAACTCGCTGTACGTGCTGTCCGTCGCCGCCCGCAAGGGCACCCGGACCGGATACAAAGCCGCCGCCGGCGTCTTCACCGGCGACGCGGTCCTGATGACGCTGGCCGCGCTCGGCGCGGCCTCGCTCCTGCAGACCACGCCCCTGCTCTTCATGATCGTGAAGTACGCGGGCGCGGGCTATCTGGCCTGGATGGCGTACGGCATGCTGCGGGCGGCCTGGTCCATGTGGCGCTCCCGGGGCGAGGTCCCCGCCGGTGAACCCGCGCCGGAAGCGGCGGCCCCGGGCGAGAATCCGTACCGCCGCGCGCTGATCATCAGCCTGTTCAATCCGAAGGCGATCCTCTTCCTGATCTCGTTCTTCGTGCAGTTCGTGGACCCCGGATACGCCTATCCGGCCCTGTCCTTCCTGGTCCTCGGCACGCTGCTCCAGCTCGGCAGCTTCCTCTACCTCACGACCCTGATATTCGGCGGGACGCGGCTCGCGGCCGCGTTCCGCAGCCGCCGGCGGCTCGCGGCGGGGGCGACGACGGCCGCCGGAGCCCTCTTCCTCGGCTTCGCCGCCAAGCTCTCGCTGGCGGGCGCTTGACCCTGACACCGTGTGAGGCCGTTGCGTAGGGGGCGTCATGTTCACCATCGGAGACTTCGCCCGGCACGGGCGGGTGTCGGTCCGCATGCTGCGCCACTACGACGCCATCGGACTGCTGCGCCCGGCCCATGTCGACCCGCACAGCGGCTACCGCTTCTACGAGGCGGGGCAGCTCGCCCGGCTCAACCGTGTCATCGCGCTCAAGGAGCTCGGCCTCACCCTCGATCAGGTGGGGTCGATCCTCGACGAGCAGGTCGGCGCGGAGGAGCTGCGCGGGATGCTGCGGCTGCGCCAGGCCGAGCTGCAAACGGCCCTGGCGGAGGCGGCGGGACGGCTCGCACAGGTCGGCGCGAGGCTCCGGGCCATCGAGAGCGAGGGACACATGTCCACGCAGGACGTCGTGATCAAGAAGGTTTCCCCGGTGCGCGTCGCCGAGCTGAGCGGGGTGGCCGCGAGTTTCGGCCCCGGCGACATCGGCCCGGTCGTCCAGCCGCTGTACGACGAGCTGTGCGCCCGGCTCGACGCCGCGGGCGTCACCGGTTTCGGGCCGGGGATCGCGTACTACGAGGACGCCGGCCGGGGCGACGGCTCGGTCGTCGTGCACGCCGGCATGACGGTCCCGGCCGGGGCCGCGGCGGAGGGGGTCGACTTCCTCGTCCTGCCCGGCCTGGAGCAGGCGGCGACGGTCGTCCACCGGGGTCCGATGGACGACATCCTGCCGACCGCCCAGACCCTGGCCACCTGGATCGACGCCCACGGCTACCGGTCGGCGGGGTACGCCCGCGAGCTGTATCTGGAGTGCCCGGACGACCGCTCCCAGTGGGTGACGGAGCTCCAGGAACCGGTCAGCCGGGCGTAGGGCATGCGGCGTGCGGGGGCCCGGGCGGGCCCCCGACGCCGTCTCCACGCCGTCGTCTATCGGATCAGCGCCCGCTTCAGCTTCAGCGCACGGCGCGCCAGCCGGCGGACCCTGGGGTGGCGGGGGACCGGGAGGCCGCCCGGGAGGCCGAGGACGGTGAGGCGGCGGCGCGTGAAGTGGTGCCGGGTGCGTTCGGCGAGCGGGCCGGAGAGGTGCCGTACGGCGGCCTCGCGCAGGTCCGGGCGGATCTTCGGCTGCATCGCGAAACCGACCGCCGCGACCAGACCGGCCAGCCCCTCCGGGTCCGGTGGGTCCGGTGGGTCCGCCGGGGCGCCGGTGCCGCCCTCCTCCAGATCGGGGACGAGCACGTCGACGAGGGTGACCGGCACGCGGTTGCTGTTCTGGTACGGGGTGAGCCGGGTCAGGAGCTTTTCGGTGCCGACCCGGGCGACCGGGATCCCGTAGAACGCGCGCGCCGTCATCAAAGCCGTCGAGAAGCAGCCGACCACCAGCGCCGGCCGCAGCTCCCGGTACAGCACCTCGGCGAGCACGGGCCGGTCCAGGACGGTCAGTTCGGCCCCGAGGCGCTCCGCCTCCAGGGCCAGGCTCCTCGTCCAGGCGTCCGGCGCCGTCGGATGCGGCTTGAAGACGAGCCGCCGGTGGCCGCGCGCGATCGCGCCACGGACCATCCGTACATGCAGCTCCTCCTCCTCGGCGGGCGTGAGGAGGTCCAGCGCCGCCAGATACTGGCCGAGCAGCAGCGCGGGGCCCTCCTCGTCCCCGGCGGCGGCGCCGTCCGCGAGCTCGGCGACCACCTTGGTGAACGCCTCCGTCGGCACCACCGTCGCCATCGGCCCGAACTCCCCGAGCAGCAGGGGTTCGAGTCCGGGCACCAGGTCGAGGTGGAGCAGCCGCCGTGCCCGCTGCCCGACGAGCGGATCGATCTTGTTGCGGGTCGGGCCGTAGCTCATCAACCCGTCCGCGTACACATCGAGCGTCGCGTCCGGGAACAGCCGGGCGATCGTCAGCGCGGGGGTCACCTGCACGGACTCCACGGCGATCTCCAACCGGTCGTCGCCGAGCCCCCACAGCAGCCGCAGATGGCGCTCCAGGAGCGGCAGGTCGTCCGCTCGCGGGGTCCAGCCGGCGGGGTGGAGCGGGGAGATCGCCTCGTTCCAGGACAGGACGGCGTCGAACCGGCCGCGCAGCCTCTCGAAGCCGGGCATCTCGTCCAGTGAGGGGGTCGTCTCCGGCACCGCGGCGTTGTTCGCGACCAGCAGCAGCCGCCGGTCGGCGGGGCCGAAGCAACCGCTGTCCAGGGCGGCGGCCAGGGTGACGGCGCCGTACAGCGTGGAGGCGTAGAAGATCTGCGTGGTTCTGGTGGTCTGCGTGACCCTGGTGGTCCCGGTGGTGCTCATGCGGCGGCCTCCGTGCTCCGGGCGCGGGGGAAGGCGCTCGCGTTCACCCGGCTTCGGCGCAGCTTGCGCAGCACGGCCGCCCGCTGCTCGTCCATCGACCCCAGCGCCTCGCCGAGCACGTCCTGCGGCATGCGCCGCAGCGCGGCCGCGCTCATCGCACGCAATTTCCTCGCCACCATCGGCTCGTACCGCTCCATGCTTCCGACGTGATGCGAAATGAGCGCGCAATAGGTCCGTACGGCCTTCGGGAGAAGGCGGTCGGCATCGTGATCATTAGCGGTTTCGTCGATCACCTGATCGAAAGCGCGAATGAAATCCAGCTGTCGGATATCGCCGATCTGTGTGAGCGATGTGGAGACTCCGCGCCGGTAGAAGATTCCCAGCGTGCTCACCGCGGCGAAGGAATCCGCCTCCCGGTGCAGCTTCCAGATCCACGGCCGGTCCTCCGCCGTCCGCAGCCCGGGGGTGAAGCGCAGCAGCCCGCGGTCGAGGAGCCGCCGGTCGTAGAGCCCGGCCCAGGCGTACGGGTAGTCCACCGAGGTGGTCCGTCCGGCCGGCAGGATCACGTCCCGGGGCCGCAGCACCTCGCCCCGCCGCCCGACCGGAGACCGGCGCACCGCACGGGTCCGCCCGGTCACCCGGACATGGTCGGTGCGCAGGAAGTCGCACCCCAACTCCTCGATGCTGACGAGCAGTTGGTCGTAGTAGCCGGGTGCGAGCCAGTCGTCCCCGTCGAGGAAGGCGAGGTAACGGCCGCGAGCCGCGTCCAGGCCGGTGTTGCGCGCGGTGGCAAGGCCCTCGTTGCGTTCGTGCCGGATCAGGACGGCACCCGGAATCTCGCGGACGGCCCGTTCGAGGAGCTCCGTGGTCCCGTCCGTCGAGCAGTCGTCGACGAGAAGGAACTCGAAGTCCTCACGGGCGTTGGCGCGCAGGCTTCTGAGGGTGTCCGGGGCGTATGTCTGCACGTTGTAGAACGGCACGACGACGGAGAGCTTGACCACGGCGTCGACGCTATGCGCCACCCCGGCATTCGTCCTGACCGACAGAGAGATGCCGGATGAACACAAAGCGGCGGGGCCCTTAACCGCCCTGAGCGAAACACCTCCCGCCCTTCTTCGACACCCCCTTCCCGTGCGTTTTCAGAAGGCGTAGTGGCGCTGTTCACCGTTTGTTGTGGCTCAGTTGGGCCGGGAACCGGAATGCCTCTCTAACGTCCTCGACGTGCCAGCAAGTACCAAAGAAGCGGTACGCGTCGCCGTACTCGCAGACTCCGACACCCGGTGGAAATGGGGCGCGCTCACCGCGCGCAGAATCACGGCCGAGGCCGTCGAACCCACCGGCTTCCTCCTGCGCGGCCGGGCCACCCCCACCGCGCGCCAGCTCATCGAGACGGGGGTGTCCACGACGCCCCCGCGTGAGGTGACGGGCGCGGAGTTCCTGCGAGCGGTACGGGACGCGGCGGCGCGCGACGAGGGGTACGACGTCGTCGTCCTCGCCCTCGTCGGCGGCACCGTGCGCGCCGTACTGCATGGCCTGGCCGAGCTCTCCCTCCCGCGGCGGCCGGTGATCGTCACCGGCTATGTCGGAGTGGTCTACGAGAAGCTCGCCGACGGGCTCCTGCTGCGTCACGGCGCGGACGTCGTCCTCGCCAACTCCCGCCACGACGCGGAGCGTTTCCGCGCGGTGTACGAGGGAGTGGGCGCCGACGCCTCCTCGGTCGTGGAGGCCGCGCTGCCCTTCCTGGGCGGCGCGCCCTACGCCCCCGAAGCCGGCCGCGACACGCTCGTCTTCGCCGCCCAGCCGTCCGTCCCTGCCACCCGCGCCGAACGCACGTACCTGCTGCGCAGGCTCGTCGGTCACGCCCGGACGCATCCGGAGCGTGAGGTCCTCCTCAAGCTCCGCTCCAAGCCCGGCGAACACACGACGCACCTGGAGGAACTCCCGTACCAGAGGCTGGTGCGCGAACTCGCCGTACCGCCCAACTTCCGCCTGGTGTACGGGCACATGGGCGACGTGCTCGACCGGACCGATCTGCTGGTCACCGTCTCCTCGACGGCCGCGCTCGAAGCGCTGCACCGGCGCATCCCCACGGCGATCCTCACCGATCTGGGTGTCCGCGAGGTGCTCGGCAACCACCACTTCATCGGCTCGGGCCTGCTGACCTCCTTCGACCGCCTCGACGCGGACGTACGGCCGGTGCCGGACGAGGAGTGGCTGGCGCGGCAGGGCGTCGCCTCGGACCGTTCGTACGCGAACTCCTTCGACGCCGCGCGGGCGCGCGTCCGCGAGCTGCTGTCCCGGCCCGAACTGCCCCCGGTCGCCCCGTACTACACGGCGGAGACGGCCCCCGGCTACCTCCCCGGCATCCTCGCCCGCCATCGCCTCGACGTGACCGCCCCGGAGCCCCGCGACAGCGGGCTGCGCCGTGTGGTCCGGGAGGCGGCGCGGGGCGCGTACCGCCACGGCGTCCAGCGCGTGGCCCCCGTCATCCGCCGCCTTGGAGAACTCTGATGCCGACCCCCACCGTGCTCGCCGTGATCCCCGCGAGGGGCGGGTCCAAGGGCGTCCCCGCCAAGAACCTCGCCCCGGTGGCGGGCGTCCCGCTGGTCTCCCGCGCGGTCCGCGCCTGCCTCCGTGCCCGTGCGGTCACCGACGTCGTCGTCTCCACGGACGACGCGGCGATCGCGGCGGAGGCCCGCGCGGCCGGCGCGGAGGCGATCCACCGCCCGGCGTCGATCGCGGGCGACACGGCGACCAGCGAGTCGGCGGTCCTCCACGCGATGGACGCCTTCGAGGCCACCCACGGCCGCCGCGCCGACGTGGTCCTCCTCGTCCAGTGCACGAGCCCCTTCCTCACCTCGCAGGAGGTGAGCGAGGCGGCCGACCGGATCACCTCGGGCACGGCCGACACGGCGCTGACGGTGGCCCCGACCCACGGCTTCCTCTGGCGCGAGGGCCCGGCGGCACCGACCACGGACGGCCCGGCATCCACCGGCGGCGCGGTCGGTCCGCACACCGGCCCGGCGTCCAACGATGACGTGGTCGCAGCGGCCACCGGCCCGGCGTCCGCCTCCGGCAGCACGGTCAGCACCGACACCGGCCCGGCGACGTCCCGCGACGACGCGGTGGGAGCGGCCACCGGCTTGGCGTCCGCCACCGGCAGCGCCGTCGCAGCGGCCACCGGCCCGGCACCCACCGGCGGCGCGGTCGCCCCCGCGCCCGGTGCCCACGGCATCAACCACGACAAGGCGCACCGCCCCCGGCGCCAGGACCGCGAGCCCGAGTACCTGGAGACCGGCGCCGTCTACGCCATGGACGCCGAGGGCTTCCGTACCCACCGCCACCGCTTCTTCGGCCGCACCGCGCTCGTCGTCACCGACCCCTCCCGGGTCCTGGAGATCGACGATCCGCACGACCTCGCCCGCGCCCGCGCGCTCGCCCCACTGCTCGACACCCCCACCACCCCCGGGATCGAGGACGTCGACGCGATCGTCCTCGACTTCGACGGCACACAGACCGACGACCGGGTCCACATCGACGCCGAGGGACGCGAGTTCGTCTCCGTCCACCGCGGCGACGGCCTCGGCATCGCCGCCCTGCGCCGCGCCGGCGTCCCGCTCCTGATCCTCTCCACCGAACAGAACCCCGTCGTCGCCGCCCGCGCCCGCAAGCTCAAGATCCCCGTCCTGCACGGCATCGACCGCAAGGACCTCGCCCTCAAGCAGTGGTGCGAGGAGCAGGGGATCGACCCCCAGCGCGTGCTCTACGCCGGCAACGACGTCAACGACCTGCCCTGCTTCCACCTCGTCGGCTGGCCCGTCGCGGTGAGCAGCGCCCACGACTCCGTACGGGCCGCCGCCCGTGCGGTCACCGTCACCCCCGGTGGCTCCGGAGCCATCCGCGAGATCGCCGCCTGGCTCCTCGGACCCGAGCTCCACACCCCCGACGCGTAAGGAACACACGAACCATGAGCACCAACTCCCGCATCCGTACGTTCGGCAGCAAGCTCGCCGGCCCCGGCCACCCCGTCTACATCACGGGCGAGATCGGCATCAACCACAACGGCGACCTGAACAACGCCTTCGCGCTCATCGACGCGGCCGCCGACGCCGGCTGCGACGCCGTGAAGTTCCAGAAGCGCACGCCCGAGATCTGCACCCCGCGCGACCAGTGGGACATCGAGCGCGACACCCCCTGGGGCCGGATGACGTACATCGACTACCGCCACCGCGTGGAGTTCGGCGAGGACGAGTACCGCGCCATCGACGAGCACTGCGAGAAGCGCGGCATCGACTGGTTCGCCTCGCCGTGGGACACCGAGGCCGTCGCCTTCCTGGAGAAGTTCGACGTCCCGGCCCACAAGGTCGCCTCCGCCTCCCTCACGGACGACGAGCTGCTCCGCGCCCTGCGCGCCACCGGCCGTACGGTCATCCTCTCGACCGGCATGTCCACCCCGAAGCAGATCCGGCACGCCGTCGAGGTCCTCGGCAGCGACAACATCCTGCTCTGCCACGCCACCTCGACGTATCCGGCCAAGGCGGAGGAGCTCAACCTCCGGGTGATCGACACCCTCAAGGAGGAGTACCCGAACGTCCCGATCGGCTACTCCGGCCACGAGACCGGCCTCCAGACCACGCTGGCCGCCGTCGCCCTCGGCGCCACGTTCGTCGAGCGCCACATCACGCTGGACCGCGCGATGTGGGGCTCCGACCAGGCCGCGTCCGTCGAGCCGCAGGGCCTCCAGCGCCTGGTCCGCGACATCCGCACCATCGAGACAGCGCTCGGCGACGGCGTCAAGAAGGTGTACGAGTCGGAGCTCGGCCCGATGAAGAAGCTCCGCCGGGTCCAGGGGCTCGTCGCCGCATGACCGGCCAGCTGGCGTTCGTCGAGAGCCCGGTCCAGCTCCTGAACGTCCTGGAGTGGTCCCACGCACGCGCCTGCGGCACGGCGACGGCCCCGGACACGTCCACGGGGCCCGCGGCCGCGCCGGAGCCGGGTGCCGGGCATGTTCCGGGGACCGCCGCCGAGCCCCCCGGCCGGAGCCGGGCGTTCACGCCCGGTACGGGCCTCCCGGCCGCCACGTCCGACGCCACCGGCGCGGGCCTCCCGGCCGCCACGTCCGACGCCACCGGCGTGGGCCTCCCGGCCGCCACGTCCGACGCCACCGGGGCCGGCCTCCCGGCCGCCACCGGTGCGGGCCTCCCGGCCGCCACGGTCTTCGCCGCCGAAGCCGGCCTCCCGGGCCTTCCCGCCCTCCCGGCCCAGCGCCACCGGCAGGCGGGAGCCCCGCCGGAACCGTCGGGTGGTCAGGCCGGAGTCCCGGCCGAACGGGTGGGTGGGGCCCCGGCGGAACCGCCCGGCGGTCAGGCGGCCGTCCTGGCCGAACCGCCGGGTGCCTTCGCCGCGGGAGCCTCGGGAGCCGGGGAAGAGACCCGCCCCACCCCCGGCCTCACGATCGTCGTGCTCTCGCCGACCGACCCCATGTCGCGCGGCCAGCTGCGCCGGATGGCCCAGCTGGCCCGCGACGAGGGGTTCCACGTCCGCTGGCAGGAGGCCCGCGGCGGCCGCGGCGCCCTCGTCCGTACGCTGCGGGAGCTGGCCCCGCTGCTGCGGGCCGCGGACCGGGTGATCGTCGGGGACCCGTTCTCCCGCTACGTACAGCTGCTGCTCACCCTGTTCGGTCCCCGCCGGCTCACCGTCGTCGACGACGGCACCGCCACGATGGAGTTCGCCGCCCAACTGGCCCGTGGCGAGCGCCTGGTGCGCTGGCACCGCCGGGGCAGCCGCGGTCCGCGCGAGCTCGTCCTCGCTCCCGTCTCCGCCCTCGCCCGCCGCCGGCTCGCCCCCACCCGCCGCCGCAGCGTCGAGATCTTCACCTCGCTGCCGGTCGAGCCGCCCCCGGGCACCACCGTCACCCCGCACACCTTCGCCTGGACCCGCGCCCGCTTCGGCCCGCCCCGCCTCACCCGGGGCGCCGACCTCGTCGGGACCTCACTCGTCGAGACGGGCGTGGTCGACGCCGACCGGTACACGAAGGCCGTCGCCGATCTCGCCCACGCCCACGGAGCGACCCGCTACTTCGCCCACCGCCGCGAGTCCACCGAGAAACTGCACCGGATCGCGGTGGAGACCGGCCTGGAGATCGTCCGCCCCGAGCTGCCGCTGGAGGTGATCGCCCGGCGCGGCCCGATCGGCCGTACGGTGGTCAGCTTCCCGTCCACGGTCGTGCACACCCTGCCGCTGGCCCTGGAGGGCACCGGAGTCAAGGTCGCCGTCTGCGAGATCGCCCCCGAGTGGCTGCGGGAGAACGTCTCTCCCCGGGCGCGGGGCTTCCTCGCGGGCGTCGCCGGCACCGCGGCCCTCGAGGTCGACCGGCTCACCACCCGCGCCACCCCGGCCGTCGAACGGCTCGAATTCGGGTGAGCTTACCCACAAGGGATGGTCGTCACGCCTCGTCAAACGGGTTTCTTTCCCCTATCGGGCTGAACTTTTTCTGATCAACGGGCAGTTGATCTCTTCGGGGGCCTACCCTTCAAAAGGTGAACCAGTTGAAGTCCCGTGAGCCCGACTCCCTCGCTCTGCCCGGAACGCTGTCCGACTCGCTGCGCGCAGAACTGATCGACTTCCGCCGCGACCTGCACATGCACCCCGAGCTCGGCAACCAGGAGTTCCGTACCACCGCGGCCCTGAAGGCCCGTCTGGAGGCGGCCGGCCTCGCGCCGAAGGTCCTCGCGGCGGGCACCGGGCTCGTGTGCGACATCGGCACCTGGGACGGGGTACGGCCCGTGCTGGCGATCCGCGCCGACATCGACGCGCTGCCCATCCCGGACGTCAAGACCGTCGCGTACCGCTCCACCGTGCCCAACCGCGCGCACGCCTGCGGCCACGACGTGCACACCACCACGGTCCTGGGCGCCGGGCTCGTCCTCGCCGACCTGGACCGGCAGGGCCTGCTGCCGAACGCGGTGCGGCTGATCTTCCAGCCCGCCGAGGAGGTGCTGCCCGGCGGCGCCGCCGACGCCATCGCCGCGGGCGTCCTGGACGGGGTCGGCCGGATCATCGCCGTGCACTGCGACCCGAAGGTCGACGCGGGCCGGATCGGACTGCGCCACGGCGCCATCACCTCCGCCTGCGACCGGCTCGAAGTCACCCTCGACGGCGCCGGCGGTCACACCGCCCGTCCGCACCTCACCACGGACCTGGTCACCGCGGCCGCCCGCATCGCCGTCGACGTGCCCGCCGTGCTGGCCCGCCGGGTGGACGCCCGCGCCGGACTCTCGGTCACCTGGGGCCGGATCGCGTCCGGCCACGCCTGCAACGTCATCCCGCAGCACGCCGAACTCTCCGGCACCGTCCGCTGCCTCGACCTGCGCACCTGGCGCGAGGCGCCCGACCTGGTGCACGCGGCGGTCGACGAGCTCGCGACCCTCCACCGCGCCAAGTCGACGATCAACTACGTCCGCGGCGTCCCGCCGGTCGTCAACGACCCGGTCGTGGCCGATCTCCTGTACGACGCGATGGCCGCCCGCCGCGGAACGTATGCGATCGAGGACACCGAGCAGAGCCTCGGGGGCGAGGACTTCTCCTGGTACCTGGAGCACGTCCCGGGCGCGATGGCCCGCCTCGGCGTCCGCGTCCCCGGCGACCCGACCCACCGTGACCTGCACTCCGGCGATTTCGACGTGGACGAACGCGCCATCCAGGTCGGCGTGGAGCTCTTCACGGCGGCGGCCCTGCTGGACGCGGCGCCGAGGCTCTGACGTACTCCGGCCTCCGGCTCTGACGTCACTCCGCCCCCCGGCTCCGACGTGATCCGGCCTCCGGCTCCGACGTGATCCGGCCAACGCCCGGCCGGTCCGTCCGGGCCGGTCCGGCCGGCCGGGGCGCCCCTCGCCCGGATGGCCCGCGTGTTGCCCCAACACGCCTGCATGACGGTCTGCTACGACGCGTGGGCGTCGATCCGGTAACGACTCGTGAACGGGTCTTTAACTGACATCTACGCGCGTTACGATCGCCGAAAAGCCAGCGCCGCAAGAGGCGCTTTCGGTCAGTCTTGAAGGGACCTCCTCGTGCGCCGGGTATCCAAGATCACCGCCGCGTGTGCTGTCACTGCGGCTCTCGCTCTCACTGCCACCGCCTGCGGGGAGTCCTCCACCGAGGACACGGGCTCCGACAAGGGCACCATCAAGGTCGGCATGGCCTACGACGTCGGCGGCCGTGGCGACAACTCCTTCAACGACTCCGCCGCGCGCGGCCTGGACAAGGCCAAGGCCGACCTCGGTGTCGAGACCAAGGAGCTCACGGCCAAGAACGGCGAGACGCCGGCCGACCGTGAGCAGCGCCTCGCCTCGCTGGCCGAGGGCGGCTTCAACCCGGTCATCGGTGTCGGCTTCGCGTACAAGGACGCGATCGACAAGGTCGCCGGCAAGTTCCCGAACACCACCTTCGGTCTGATCGACTCGGTCTCGGACAAGAAGAACGTCAGCTCGATCGTCTTCACCGAGGAGCAGGGCTCCTACCTCGCCGGTGTCGCCGCCGCGCTGAAGTCCAAGGACGGCAAGATCGGCTTCATCGGTGGTGTCGACCTCCCGCTGATCAAGAAGTTCGCCGCCGGCTTCCAGCAGGGTGTCAAGGACACCAAGCCGGGCGCCAACGTCCAGATCCAGTACCTGTCCACCGGTACGGACCTCTCCGGCTTCGGTGCCCCGGACAAGGGCAAGGCCGCCGCCAAGGGCATGCTCGACAAGGGCATCGACGTCGTCTTCGCCGCCGCGGGCGGCTCGGGCGCCGGCGCCATCGAGGCCGTCGCCGCCAAGCCGGGCACCTGGGCGATCGGCGTCGACTCGGACCAGGCCAAGGACCCGGCCCTGTCCAAGTACGCCGGCTCGATCATGACCTCGGTCGTCAAGAACGTCGACACCGGCGTCTTCGACCTGATCAAGTCCGTCAAGGACGGCAAGCCGTTGAGCGGTACGCAGACCTACGCGCTGGCCCAGAACGGCGTCTCCCTGACCACCACGGGTGACCACCTCAAGGACATCCAGGCCAAGCTGGACGAGGCCAAGAAGAAGATCGTCGACGGTCAGATCAAGGTCGCCACGACCCTCTGACGTTCGTCGGAGGGGGGCCCGGAGAGCGGCTTCGGCCGACACTCCGGGCCCCCTTCACACGTATGCCCACGGGCAGTTGAACAATTTCGCGAACGCTACGCGCGTAGCTCCCGGCCCGCACGGTATTTTTCGCCACCGACAGCGCCTGCGTCCTGCCTCATCCTCCTCACGCTCCCTGCCTAGGAGAGTGCGCCATCAAAGCCTCCAGCTCCAGTAGTCCCCACGCCGTAGAACTCCGCGGCATCACCAAGCGTTTCCCCGGGGTCGTGGCCAACCACGACATCGACATCACCGTGCGCCGCGGCACCGTGCACGCCCTCGTGGGCGAGAACGGAGCGGGCAAGTCGACCCTGATGAAGATCCTCTACGGCATGCAGAAGCCGGACGAGGGCACCATCGCGGTCGACGGCGAGCAGGTGTCGTTCAACAACCCCGGTGACGCCATCGCCCGCGGTGTCGGCATGGTGCACCAGCACTTCATGCTCGCGGACAACCTCACCGTCCTCGAGAACGTCGTCCTCGGTTCCGAGAAGCTCCACGGCATCGGCGACAAGGCACGCGCCAAGATCAAGGAGATCTCCGACGCGTACGGCCTCGGCATCCGCCCCGACGTCCTCGTGGAGGACCTGGGCGTGGCCGACCGTCAGCGCGTGGAGATCCTCAAGGTCCTCTACCGCGGCGCCCGGACGCTGATCCTCGACGAGCCGACCGCCGTCCTGGTCCCGCAGGAGGTCGACGCGCTCTTCGACAACCTGCGCGAGCTCAAGGCCGAGGGCCTGACCGTCATCTTCATCTCGCACAAGCTGGGCGAGGTCCTGTCGGTCGCGGACGACATCACCGTCATCCGGCGCGGCACGACGGTCGGTACCGCCGACCCGGCCTCCACCACGCCCAAGCAGCTCGCGGAGCTGATGGTCGGCACGGAGCTGCCCTCCCCGGAGACCCGCGAGTCGACGGTGACGGACGTCCCGATGCTGACGGTCGAGGACCTGTCGCTCAGCGCCGTCGACCCGGACGGCGTGGTCCGCGCGGTCCTGGACGGCATCACGTTCACCATCCACAAGGGCGAGGTCCTGGGCATCGCCGGTGTCGAGGGCAACGGTCAGTCCGAGCTCGTCGACGCGATCATGGGCATGCGCCACCCCGACCGCGGTGTGCTGACCCTGGACGGCGCCGACATCTCCACCGCGCCGACCCGCAAGCGGCGCGAGGACGGCATCGGCTGCATCCCCGAGGACCGCCACCGGCACGGTCTGCTCCTGGAGGCCCCTCTCTGGGAGAACCGCATCCTCGGTCACGTCACCGAGAAGCCCAACTCCAAGGGCGCCATCCTCGATCTGAAGGCGGCCCGCCGGGACACCGAGCGGATCGTCCGCGAGTACGACGTCCGTACCCCCGGTATCGACGTCACCGCGGCCTCGCTCTCCGGCGGCAACCAGCAGAAGCTGATCGTCGGCCGCGAGATGAGCCACGCCCCCAAGCTGCTGATCGCCGCGCACCCCACTCGGGGCGTGGACGTCGGCGCGCAGGCGCAGATCTGGGACCAGATCCGCGAGGCCCGCCGCGAAGGCCTCGCGGTGCTGCTGATCTCCGCCGACCTGGACGAGCTCATCGGCCTCTCCGACACGCTGCGCGTGATGTACCGCGGCCGTCTGGTCGCCGACGCCGACCCGGCCACGATCACGCCGGAGGAGCTGGGCTCGGCCATGACCGGTGCCGCCACCGGCCACCTTGAGCACGAAGAGAGCGCCGAGGGCCCCGCGGGCCCGGAGCGCACCGACGGCCCGGAGGACGAGGCCCGATGAAGAAGATCGACAAGGAGCGGCTGCTCCTGGGCATCGCGGCACCGCTCCTCGCGGTCGTCGCCGCCTTCCTGATCACCGCCCTGGTGCTTGCCGCGACCGGCAAGGAGCCGTTCAGCGCCTTCGGCATCATGTTCGACTACGGCGTGAAGTCGGACAGCCAGGTCTACATCATCAACAAGGCGACGACGTACTACCTGGCGGGTCTCGCGGTGGCCATCGGCTTCCGCATGAACCTGTTCAACATCGGCGTCGACGGCCAGTACCGCCTCGCCGCGTTCTTCGCCGCCGCCGTCGGCGGCGCGCTGACGCTGCCCGGCATCGTGCAGATCCCGCTGATCATCATCACCGCGATGATCGTCGGCGCCATGTGGGCCGGCATCGCCGGTGTCCTGAAGACCACCCGGGGCGTCAGCGAGGTCGTCTCCACGATCATGCTGAACATGATCGCCACCGCGATCATCGGCTACCTCCTCCAGCCGGGCCGCCTCGGCCACCTGGACGAGGCCGGCACGGAGGTCGCCACGACCCCGCTGCCGGAGTCCTCGCACTTCTTCGAGTTCCCGACCACCCCGACCCCGGTCATCGGCTTCGTGGTGATCGCGGTCCTCGCGGGCGTCGCGTACTGGTTCGCGCTCTCCCGCACCCGCTTCGGCTTCGACCTGCGCACCGTCGGCCAGTCCGAGACGGCCGCCGCGGCCAGCGGCGTCAACGTCAAGAAGATGGTCGTCACCTCCATGCTGATCTCCGGTGCCATGGCCGGTCTGATCGGTATGCCGACCCTGCTCAACGAGTCGTACGAGTACGGCGGAGGCTTCCCCCTCGGCATCGGCTTCACCGGCATCGCCATCGCCCTGCTGGGCCGCAACCACCCGGTCGGCATCGCCCTCGGCGCGATCCTCTGGGCCTTCCTGGAGCGCGGCGGCCAGCAGCTGGAGTTCCAGGACTACGACAGGGAGATCGTCGGCGTCATGCAGGGCGTCATCGTCCTCTGCGTCGTCATCGCCTACGAAGTCGTCCGCCGCTACGGCCTCAAGCGCCAGCAGCGTCAGGTCGGCGAGAAGCTCGCGGCCCAGGCCCGTTCCAACGACAAGACGGAGGTGTCGGCGTGAGCGCCACGGCGACTTCCACCCCGCCGCCCGCGGCCCCCAAGGCGGCCGGCGGCAAGGGCGGCCGCACCCGCCGCCTCTCGCTCCCGGTGATCCTGCTGATCGTCGCGGGCGCCCTCCTCGCGCTCTCGGCCGTGCGGGCGATCACCGGGGCGCAGGACCTCACCTCCGCGGGCCAGATCAGCGCCGCGCTCTCCCTCGCCGTGCCGATCGGTCTCGCCGGACTCGGCGGTCTGTGGGCCGAGCGCGCGGGCGTGGTCAACATCGGCCTCGAAGGCATGATGATCCTCGGCACCTTCTTCGGCGCCTGGGCCGGCTGGCAGACGGACCCCTGGCTCGGCGTCCTCGCCGGCGTCGTGGGCGGCATGCTCGGAGGCCTGCTGCACGCCGTCGCCACCGTCACCTTCGGCGTCGACCACATCATCTCCGGCATCGCGATCAACATCCTGGCGCTCGGTGTCACCACCTACTTCGCCAAGCTGTGGTTCAACTCCGGGGAGGCCGCGGCCAAGGGCGGCAGCCCCAAGCAGTCCCCGCCGGCCGAGGACATCACCTCGATCACCGTGCCGGGGGTCTCCGACTGGCTCGCCGACGTCGAGAGGCACCACTGGTTCCTGGTCTCGGACGTCGCCGGCATCCTCGGCGGCCTGGTCACCAACCTCTCGCTGCTGACGGTCGTCGCCGTGCTGCTGCTGATCGGCTCGTTCTTCCTGCTGTGGAAGACGCCGTTCGGCCTGCGCCTGCGCTCCTGCGGCGAGAACCCGATCGCCGCCGAGTCCCTCGGCGTCAACGTCTACAAGTACAAGTACATCGCCGTGATCGTCTCCGGCGGACTCGCCGGACTCGGTGGCGCGTTCCTGTCGCTGGTCACCTCGCACATCTACAACGAGGGCCAGACCGGCGGCCGCGGCTACATCGGCCTCGCCGCGATGATCTTCGGCAACTGGCGGCCCGGCGGACTCGCCATGGGCGCGGGCCTGTTCGGCTTCGCCGACGCGCTCCAGCTGCGCAGCGGCGGCCAGTCCGTGCACGCCCTGCTCCTGCTGCTCTTCGCGATCCTCGTGGTCCTGGCGGCCTGGAAGGCGTACAAGAAGCGCTGGATCACGGCCGCGATCAGCGCCGTCATCGCCGTCGGCGTGCTGATCTGGTACCTCGGTACGGACACGGTCCCGACCGAGTTCGTCAGCGCCACGCCGTACGTCGTCACCCTGCTGGTGCTCTCGCTCTCCGCGCAGCGCCTGCGGATGCCCAAGGCGGACGGCATGCGGTACCGCAAGGGCCAGGGCAAGTGACGCCCGGCGTCTCGGAGGCCGACTGGGAGGCCCTGCGCACGGCGGCGCGCGAGGCCATGTCCCGAGCGTACGCGCCGTACTCCCGCTTCCCCGTCGGCGCCGCCGCGCTCGTCGACGACGGGCGGGTGGTCTCCGGCTGCAACGTGGAGAACGCCTCGTACGGCATCGGCCTGTGCGCCGAGTGCGGGCTCGTCTCCCAGCTCCAGGCGACCGGAGGCGGCCGGCTGACGCACTTCGTGTGCGTCGACGGCCGCGGCGAGCCGCTGGTGCCGTGCGGCCGGTGCCGGCAGCTGCTGTACGAGTTCGGCGGCCCCGAGCTGGTACTGGAGACCCCGGCCGGGCGGGTGACGCTCGCGGAGATGCTTCCGCAGGCATTCGGCCCGGACCACCTCGCCCCGTAACACCTCGGAGCGGCCCTTCCGGCACGATGGGAAGGGCCGCTCTCCCTTTTCCCCTCTATGCGCGTAGAAAGAGGCACCACATGGACGTCATCTCCGTCATCCGGACCAAGCGGGACAAGGGTGAGCTGAGCCCCGAGCAGATCGACTGGGTCATCGACGCGTACACCCGCGGCGAGGTCGCCGACGAGCAGATGTCGGCCCTCGCCATGGCCATCCTGCTCAACGGGATGAACCGCGGTGAGATCGCCCGCTGGACGGCCGCGATGATCGCGAGCGGCGAGCGCATGGACTTCTCGTCCCTCTCGCGCCCCACCGCCGACAAGCACTCCACCGGCGGCGTCGGCGACAAGATCACGCTCCCGCTCGCGCCGCTCGTGGCCGCCTGCGGCGCGGCCGTGCCGCAGCTGTCGGGCCGGGGTCTCGGCCACACCGGCGGCACGCTGGACAAGCTGGAGTCGATCCCGGGCTGGCGCGCCCTGCTCTCCAACGAGGAGATGCTGAACGTCCTCGACACGACCGGCGCGGTGATCTGCGCGGCCGGCGACGGACTCGCCCCCGCCGACAAGAAGCTGTACGCCCTCCGGGACGTCACGGGCACGGTCGAGGCCATCCCGCTGATCGCCAGCTCCATCATGTCGAAGAAGATCGCCGAGGGGACGGGCTCGCTGGTCCTGGACGTGAAGGTCGGCACCGGCGCCTTCATGAAGAACCTCGCGGACGCGCAGGAGCTGGCCCACACGATGGTGGGACTCGGCAC
Source organism: Streptomyces sp. NPDC006551 (assembly GCF_040611675.1). Classification (NCBI taxonomy): domain Bacteria; kingdom Bacillati; phylum Actinomycetota; class Actinomycetes; order Kitasatosporales; family Streptomycetaceae; genus Streptomyces; species Streptomyces sp. NPDC006551. The sequence goes on along the minus strand of NZ_JBEXOT010000001.1, from coordinate 288,631 downwards.
GGACAGCGGTGTGAAGACGGTCGCGCTGCTCACCGACATGTCGACCCCGCTCGGCCTCACGGCCGGCAACGCCCTCGAGGTCCGCGAGTCCGTCGAGGTCCTGGCGGGCGGCGGCCCGGCGGACGTCGTCGAGCTGACGATCGCGCTGGCCCGCGAGATGCTCGACGCGGCCGGCATCAAGGACGCGGACCCGGCGAAGGCGCTCGCGGACGGCTCGGCGATGGACGTCTGGCGCCGCATGATCGCCGCCCAGGGCGGCGACCCGGACGCGACCCTCCCGGTCGCCCGCGAGCAGCACGTCGTCACGGCCCCGTCCTCGGGCGTCCTGACCCGCCTCGACGCGTACGACATCGGCATCGCCGCCTGGCGCCTCGGCGCGGGCCGCGCCCGCAAGGAGGACCCGGTGCAGGCCGGCGCGGGCGTCGAGCTCCACGCCAAGCCGGGTGACACGGTGACGGCGGGCCAGCCGCTGCTGACCCTGCACACGGACACCCCGGAGAAGTTCGACTACGCGCTGAAGTCCCTGGACGCCGCGTGGGACATCGCACCGCAGGGCACGGCGTTCACCCCCAACCCGATCGTCCTGGACCGCATCGCGTGACGTCTTGATCGCCTCTGGCATGTGCCAGTGGCTCTTTCAGGTGAACGGGACCGGTGGACCTCCTCCGGTCCCGTTCGGCATGCTGGGGTCGGTGACGCACTGATTGGAGACCGCCATGAGCGCACTCACCGTCGACCACTCGTCTCATGGGCACGAGTGGGACGACCTGGTCCGGATCTGGGGGGAGACGGACGCACCTGAGGGCTGCAAGGTGGAGATCATTGAGGGGATCATCACCGTGTCACCGCCTCCATCCAACATCCACAACCTGATCGCCGAGAAGGTCCAACGCCGCCTCTACAGCGTGATCCCGCAGGACTGGGGGGTCTACCAAACGCTGGGGACTTCGATTCCTTCGCGGGACGGCATCTTCATCCCCGATCTGGCCGTCTTGCCGGAGGGGGTGCTCAGTGAACCGGGTAACTTCGTCGCGGCCGCAGACGCGGAGCTGATCGTGGAGGTCACCTCCAAGTCGAATGCGAGCCACGACCGCATCATGAAGGCGGCGGGATACGCCCAGGCGGGTGTGCCCCTGTATCTCCTCATCGACTCCTTCGCTCCCGGCGGTCCCACTGTCACGCTCTACGGCGAGCCGAAGGGCGAGGTCTACCGCGTGCTGCGGGCGGTGCAGTTCGGGGAAGACATCCACATCCCCGCTCCCTTCAACCTCACCCTCGACACCAGCGCCTTCCCCTTCGGCTGACTCCGCCCCGTTCACACCAGCGGCTCCCCGAGCAGCTTCGGCAGCTCCCGCATGTCGTCGAAGACCAGCGTCCGCGGCCCCATCAGCCGGTCGGCCCGTGTCAGCCCGCCGCAGTAGCCGAACGCCCGCATGCCCGCCGCCCGCGCCGCCGCGACGCCGTACGGGCTGTCCTCCACCACCGCGCAGCGCTCCGGCGGCACGCCCATCGTCGCCGCCGCGTGGAGGAACAGGTCCGGGGCCGGCTTGCCCCGTGCGACGTCGCGGGCGCTGAACATGCGGCCCTCGAAGCGGTCCAGCAGACCCACCCGCGTCAGGTTCCGGCGGATCGCGGCGTGGCTGCCGTTCGACGCCAGACAGAAGGGGACGTGCAGCGCGTCGAGCGCGTCCGTGACGCCCTCGACCGCCGTCAACTCCGCGTCCAGCGCCCGGTCGTAGAGCGGCCGGTACACGTGGTGCCAGTCGGGGTCCAGGGGCCGGCCGAGCCGCTCCTCCACGATCGCGGTGAGCACCTCGTGGGACGAGCCCACGAAATGGTCGACGATCTCCGTCTCGGTGAACTCCGCACCGAGTGACGCGCAGACCTCGCGGTCGACGCGGCAGTAGATCCGCTCGCTGTCCACCAGAACGCCGTCACAGTCGAAGATCACCAGCTCGACAGGATCTTGATTCATGGGCGCAGCCTAGGCGGGTGCGATGAGTTCCGGCCGTGACGGGGGTCTCTTTGGTGTGGACACCAGTCAACCGATCGTTCTCACCCTCGTCGGCCGGGTGACCCCGGCCGACGTGCCCCGCCTGTGCGCCGAGCTCGCCGACGCCGGGCCCGGCGACGTGATCTGTGAGATCGGCGCGCTCACGCACGCCGATCTCACCACCGTCGACACCCTCGCCCGGCTGAGACTGGCCGCCGGGCGCCTCGGGCACCGGATCACGTTCCGGGGCGCCGGGACCGAGCTGCGGCTCCTCCTCGACCTCGTCGGCCTCGCCGACCTCGTATGACTGCTGACTCCGCCTCCAGGACCGCTGACTACGCCCCCAGCCGCTCCGGCATGTCGAAGAGCGGGAACCACCGCTTGGTGTCCAGGAAGAAGTCCATCCCCGCGACCTTGCCCTCGCGGATGTCGAGGACGATCAGCGCCCACGGGCTGTACCCGCCCTCCGGGGCCGGGTGGTACTGCGCGAACGCCGGCGCGCCGTTCGCCACGGTCGGCACCAGCTTGGAGCCCGAGCAGACCTCGCCGACGCCCAGCATCCAGCCCACGATGTCGTCGTGGCCCCGCAGCCACAGGTCGTACGGCGGCATGGACATCGTCGCGTCCTCGTGGAGGAGCGCGGTCAGCGCCTTCATGTCGTATCCCTCGAAGGCGGCGACATAGCGCTCAAGGAGCTCCTTCTGCTCCTCGTCCAGCGGGTTCGCCGGGTCCGAGGCGGCCGGCTCGTGTTCGGCGAGCGTGGCACGCGCCCGCTGGAGCGCGCTGTTGACCGACGCGACCGTGGTCGACAACAGCTCGGCCACCTCGCTCGCCTTCCAGGCCAGCACCTCGCGCAGGATCAACACCGCCCGCTGCTTGGGCGGCAGGTGCTGCAGCGCGGCCACGAACGCCAGCCGCACGGTCTCGCGGGACACCGCCGTCTCCGCCGGGTCGGCGACCGACGGCAACACCCGCCCGTCGGGCACCGGCTCCAGCCAGGTGATCTCCGGCCGGGCGTTCAACTGCGCCTGGGCGACGGGGGTGGCGGCCGTCAGGTCCATCGGTCTGGCCCGCCTGTTGCCCGCGTTGAGCGAGTCCAGGCAGACGTTGGTCGCGATGCGGTAGAGCCAGGAGCGCAGCGACGAACGCCCCTCGAAGGAGTCGATGGACCGCCAGGCGCGGACCATCGTGTCCTGGACGGCGTCCTCGGCCTCGAAGGCCGAGCCGAGCATCCGGTAGCAGTAGCCGGTCAGCTCGGTGCGGTACTTCTCCAGCTGCGAATCCAGATCGCCGGTCGTTGCCAGATCGCTCATCGGGTCCACCCCACTCGCCCCTCATCGGCACCGACGCGGTGCCGATGAGGGGAAGTTACCGCAGCCCACCGACAGCGCGGGTCAGGTTCCCGGCTTGCGCCCGTAGACGTAGACGTCGTCGCCGTTCCTGAGCAGGTTCCAGTACGCCTTCGCGTCGGCCGGCCGCATATTGACGCAGCCGCCCGATCCGGGCGGGTTCCACATCGACTTGGTCGTGGAGTGGAAGGCCTGACCGCCGTCGAAGAACTGCGCGTACGGCATGGAGACGTGGTAGAGCGTCGACCAGTGGTTGATGTTGCGCCAGTAGATCTTCTTGGAGCCGGTACGGGTCTCGGTGCCGTTCTTGCCCGTACGCACCGGAACCGGGCCGTACTTCAGCCGTGCGCCGTCCTGGATCCAGCTCAGCTGGCGGGTCAGGTCGACGCAGGCGATCCGGCCCCGGTTGGTCGGGCACGCCCCCGCCTTGTTCGGGTTGGTGCCGGCCGCCTTCTGCGCCAGCATCGTGTTCATCGTCCGCCAGGTCAGCGGCCCCGCGTACCCCTGGGTCGGGGTGATGCCGTGCTTGCGCTGGAACGTCTGGATGGCCAGACAGTCCGCCCGCGACTGCCGGCCGTCCACCGGCCGGCCGAGGAACTTCTCCACCTGCTTCTGGTACGGCCCCGTCGTCACGTTGCACGACGAGGCCGCCTGGGCCGGCGCGGCGCCGAGGGCGACCGTCAGCGGCACCACCATCGAGGTGATGCCGAGGACGATCCCGGTCCGCTTGCGTATGGCTCCCATGATCACCAACTCCCCCTAGGGTCCTACGACGTAGGACGAACGAGGAGCCGGTGCGGTTGTACGTTCTCCGTAAGGATTCAGGCCGCCGTGCGCACCTGGAAGCGGCGGGCCTCGGCCCGCGCCGCCACGCGCGCGCTGTGGCTGCCGTACAGGGTGATCGACACGACGCCGAGGACCGCTACCAGGCCGAGCAGGACCGTGCCGGCCCAGCCGCCGGCGTGGAAGGCGATCGCGCCGAGCGTGCCGCCCACGCTGCTGCCGACGTAGTACGCCGACTGGTAGAGCGCCGACGCCTGGGCGCGGCCGGTCTTCGCCGTACGGCTCACCGAGGAGGAGGCGACCGCGTGCCCGGCGAAGAACCCGGCGGTGATCAGGACCAGGCCGAGCAGGACGGCGGTCAGGGTGTCGGCGAGCGACAGCAGCAGTCCCGCCGCGGTCGTGCCGACGGCCAGGTAGAGCGCACCGCGCCGGCCGAGGCGGGCCACCAGCTTCCCGGCCGCGGCGGAGGAGACCGTACCGACGAGGTACACCAGGAAGATCGAGCCGACCACGCCCTGCGGGAGCGAGAACGGGGCCTCGACCAGGCGGTAGCCGATCACGGTGTACACGGCGCCGAACACCGTCATGAACAAGGCGCCGATCGCGTACAGACGCATCAGCAGCGGGTCGGACAGGTGGGTGCGGACGGTCCTGGCCAGCTCGCGGGGGTTCAGCGAACCGGGTGTGAAGTGCCGGGCCTTGGGGATCAGCAGCCGGAAGACGACCGCGCAGGCCACGGCCATCAGGCCGACCGCGAGGAGACCCGCGCGCCAGCCCCACAGCTGGGCCGCCCAGCCGGTGACGATCCGGCCGCTCATGCCGCCGATGGAGTTGCCCGCGACGAACAGGCCGATCGCGGCGATCAGTGCCTTCGGCCGCACCTCCTCGGCCAGGAACGCCATCGCCGAGGCCGGCAGACCGGCGAGCGCCGCGCCCTGGACCGCGCGCAGGGCGACCAGCCACTCCAGGCTCGGGGCGAACGGCACGAGCAGGCCGACGACGACCGCGACGGCGAGGGAGGCGGTCATCAGCGTGCGCCGCCCGAAGCGCTCGGACAGGGCGCTCATCGGCAGGACCAGGAGGGCGAGGGCGCCGGTCGCGGCGGACACCGTCCAGGAGGCGGCGGAGGCGCTGGCGCCGAACTCCGCCGAGATCGCGGGGAGGAGGGCCTGGGTGGAGTAGAGCAGAGCGAAGGTGGCGAGTCCGGCGGCGAAGAGAGCGAAGCTCATACGGCGGTAGCCGGGGGCACCGGGGGAGAGGCGGGTGTCGGCGACCGTGCTGGTGGCGGCCGCCTTGGTACTGGCGGAAGGCATGAATCGAACGTAGGCCGAATCATTTCATGCGTCCAATGCATGGAACTGCTGTAATCGTTCCCATGGTGCATGAGTACAGGTCACAGGGTCGGCTGTCACCGGGTAGTTACGAAGAAGACATGGGGCTGCTGCTCGCGCCCCGGCTCGCGTACTTCGCGGCGGTGGCGCGGCACGAACATGTGACCAGGGCGGCGGCCGAGATGGGCGTCCCGCAGTCGACGCTCTCACGGGCGATGGTCCGGCTCGAACAGGACCTCGGAGTCGCCCTGTTCGCCCGCAAGGGCCGCACGGTCTCCCTGACGCCGGCCGGCCGGACGTTCCTCGCCTCGGCCGAGCGGGCGCTCGCGGAGGTGGAGCGGGCGGCGGACTCCGTACGGGCGGACGCGGACCCGACGGCGGGGCGGGTCGCCTTCGGGTTCCTGCACACGATGGGCTCGGAGACCGTGCCGGGGCTGATCCGGGCCTTCCGGGTCGACCACCCCCGGGTCCGGTTCACCCTGGTCCAGAACTACGGCGAGGCGATGATCGAACGCCTCCGGGCCGGGGACCTCGACCTGTGTCTGACCTCTCCGGTCCCGGACGCGCCCGACCTGGTCGCGCGGCGCATCGACGAACAGCGCCTCCGCCTGGTGGTGCCCGACGACCACCGCCTCGCGACCCGCAAGCGGGTCCGCCTCGCGGAGGCGGCCGAGGAGACCTTCGTGACCCTGGAGCCCGGCTACGGGCTGCGCCGCATCACCGACGACCTGTGCGCCGAGGCCGGGTTCAAGCCCCGCGTCGCCTTCGAGGGCGAGGAGGCCGAGACCCTGCGCGGCCTGGTCGCGGCGGGCCTCGGTGTGGCCCTGCTGCCCCCGCCGGCCGTCCCGCGCCCCGGCGTCGTCGAACTCAACGTCACGGCCCCGCGCGCCGTCCGCGAGATCGGCGTCGCCTGGCTCGACGGCCACCCGGACACCGCCCCGGTGGCCGCCTTCAAGAAGTTCCTCCTGAGCAAGCGGGGTCATCTCCTCCCGGAGTGACGGCTCACGGCCGGAGCGAGCGGCCGAACCCCGCCGCCAGGGGCATCCGCAGACCCAGCGGCGGCGGGGCCGCCAGCGCGTCGGCGAGCGGGCGGACGTACGGGCGGGAGAAGAGCGAACCGAGCACGAAGTCAGTGGCCAGCGCGCGGACTTCGGCGTGGTACTGGCGCAGCGCGTGACCATCCGAGTGGACCTCGAAGCGGCAGGTGTCGCGGTTCGACTTCTTCGCCCGCTCCGCGAGCCGGTACGACAGCTCCGGATCCGTTCGCGCGTCGTTCGTGCCGTGCACGATCAGCACCCGGCGCCCGACCAGCTGCCGTACGGGCTCCGGCTCCGCCGCCACGTCTTCCTCCGGCAGCCAGGGCGCCAGCGCGAGCACCGCGTCGACCGCCTCGTGCCCGGCCGCCCGCAGCGCCGCCCGCGCGCCCATCCCGTGGCCGGCGAGACAGACCGGCACGTCGCCGTAGCGCCGTACCGCCTCCGCCACCGCCCAGCTCGCGTCCGAGGCCAGCCGCGCGTCCGTGCCGTTCCAGCCGCGGCCCCGGTAGCGCACCACGTGCGCCACGAGACCGTCCGCCCGTCCGGCTCCGACCAGCCGCCGAGCCAGCGGCAGCAGGGCCAGGTGGGCACGGCCGGAGGCGCGCCGCGCGGACGCCACCTCGCCGTCGGGAAGGAGCAGGACCACACCGCCCACCGACGTGACCGGGTGCGATGCGCCGACGGGCCGTCCGAGCCGGGGTGTCCGGCTGTCGGCAGTCCCTACGAGTGCGGAGTGCGCCATGGCAGAACAGTCTCAGAAGCCGAGGTGTACGCCATCCGTACGCGCGGTCACTGTTACGTATCGACAGGCGAGTGGAGAGGGGGCGCTCTACGCGCGTAGGGGCTAGAGTGCCGCAATGACGAGCCAGATCCCGAACGTCCCCACCGCGGACCAGATCCGCCGCGCCCCGAAGGTGCTCCTCCACGACCACCTCGACGGCGGTCTGCGCCCCGGCACGATCATCGACCTCGCCGCCGCCCAGGGCTATGACAACCTCCCCGAGACCGAGCCCGACAAGCTCGGCATCTGGTTCCGCGAAGCCGCCGACTCGGGTTCGCTGGAGCGCTATCTGGAGACCTTCGCGCACACCTGCGCCGTCATGCAGACCCGCGAGGCGCTCGTACGCGTCGCCGCCGAGTGCGCGGTGGACCTCGCCGAGGACGGTGTCGTCTACGCCGAGGTGCGGTACGCCCCCGAGCAGCACCTGGAGGCCGGACTTACCCTCGAAGAGGTCGTCGAGGCCGTCAACGAGGGCTTCCGGCAGGGCGAGCGCCAGGCCAGGGCGAACGGCCACCGCATCCGGATCGGCGCCCTGCTGACCGCCATGCGGCACGCCGCCCGGGCCTTGGAGATCGCCGAACTGGCCAACCACTACCGCGACTCCGGGGTCGTCGGCTTCGACATCGCCGGCGCCGAGGCCGGCTTCCCGCCCACCCGCCACCTCGACGCCTTCGAGTACCTCAAGCGGGAGAACAACCACTTCACCATCCACGCCGGCGAGGCCTTCGGGCTGCCGTCCATCTGGCAGGCCCTGCAGTGGTGCGGCGCCGACCGGCTCGGCCACGGCGTCCGCATCATCGACGACATCGAGGTGTCCGACGACGGCACGGTGAAGCTCGGCCGGCTCGCCGCGTACGTACGGGACAAGCGCATCCCGCTGGAGATGTGCCCGACCTCCAACCTCCAGACCGGCGCGGCCGCCTCCATCGCCGAGCACCCCATCGGACTGCTCCGCAGGCTGCACTTCCGGACCACCGTCAACACGGACAACCGGCTGATGAGCGGTACGAGCATGAGCCGGGAATTCGAGCTGCTGACCGAGGCATTCGATTACACGCTCGATGACATGGCGTGGTTCACGGTCAATGCAATGAAATCAGCTTTCATTCCTTTCGATGAACGCCTCGCCATGATCAACGACGTGATCAAGCCGGGATATGCCGAGCTGAAGTCCGAATGGCTGTTCCAGCAGACCGCCACGACCAGCGAGTCTGTCCGTCGGGACGGCTGATACCGCACTCGGGAAGAGGACCGAAGCGGTCGGGTGACACGATCCCGGCCGCTTTTCGGTGTTTGCGGCGGCTTCTTTTGCTGGCTAGGTTTCAAAGCCGCTCCGCATTCCCCGGATTCCGCTTTCCCTGAAGCTCCAAGATCCCCAAGGATGATTTTCTGATGAAGCACTCTGCCGCCAAGACGCTCGGTGTCGCCGCCCTCGGTGCCGCATTCGCCGCTGCCGCCGCCGGTACGGCCGCCGCGGCGCCGGTCGCGCCCGCCACCCCCGACGCCCTGGGCCTGGTGACCCAGACGGTGCCGCTGGGTGACGGTCTCACCGAGCTCCCCGCCGGCGCCGCGGAGTCCCTCGGCAGCGGGCAGGGTGCGCTCGGCACGGGTCTCGACCAGGGCGTCAAGGCCATCCCCCACGCGCCCGACCAGACCCTGGAGACGCTCTCGACCGACAGGGTGGGCGAGGTGCTCGACATCACCCCGCTCGGCCAGGTCGCCGGCCTCCTCGGCGGCCTGCCCCTGAACGGCATTCCGCTCGGCTGACCCCTCGTACACGCCGATGGGGCGCCCACCCGGACCGGGTGGGCGCCCCATCGGCGTATGTGCGCCTCGCGGGGCCCGCTACCAGGCCGTGCTCGCCGACTTCTCCTGCGGCAGCAGTATCCACAGCGCCAGGTACAGCAGGAACTGCGGACCGGGCAGCAGGCACGAGGCGAGGAAGATGACCCGCATGGTGGTGGCCGAGGTGCCGAAGCGCCGTGCCAGCGCTGCGCACACTCCGCCGATCATGCGTCCGTCACGGGGGCGGGTCAGTGCGGCCATGGTGGGCTCCTTCGAAAGCGTGTCCCCGGGAGCCGCTCCGTCGGGCTCCCGATGACTCCATGGTCGCCCCGGACGGGGGGACAAAGCGTCGGTCTACGGGGCGATCCCGACCCTGGGAATCGTCGGGGTAGCCCCCTGAGAACCCTCGTCCCGCAGCAGGGCCGAACCCCGGCCCGCACCGGTCCCCGAGGAGGACCGGCCCTCCCCCGCGTCCTTCCGGCGGCGCAGGCGCGCCCGCCCGGCGGGCACCACGAGCAGATGGGCCAACGCGACCCCGGCGCTGTTCAGCAGCAGCGAGTCCACGTCCACGACCTGCCCCGGCACGGCGGTCTGCAGCAGCTCCACGGCCAGGGACACCAGCGCCCCGGCCGCGACCGTACGGGCCAGGGACGCCCACGGCGACACGTACAGCCGTCCGTCCGCCATCGGCAGCAGGACGCCGAGCGGGGCGAGCAGCAACAGGCCCTCGCCGAAGCGGCGGGCCGCCTCGGCCGGGCCGAGCGCCAGATCGGCCTTGATCCCGGCCAGTGGGGTCAGGTTCGGCGCCGTCACCCAGGCCACGTCGAGTGGGCGGAGCGTCACCCAGGCGACGAGCATCAGATGCGCGAGGAGAAGGACGAACCCCGCCACGCGTACGACCACGGCGGCACTGCCGCTCGAACCTTGACGCTGCACGCCCCCCTAGACGCGCACCGTGCCGGAATCGGTTCCGCCGCCACGCGGAGCACCTCGTCGCGAGGGAACGTTCCGCCGAGACGGCTCCGGGAGGGCGCCCCGGCCCCGGCCCCGGTTCAGGAGGCCGACGGCGACGGCACGGCCACCGTCGGCGCCACCGACTCCGGGCGCTCCCGCAGTTCGGTCGTGCACTGGTAGCGGCGCGGCGCGTAGGCGCCCGGACCGCCGAGCACGACCGTGTCCGCGCCCGCTCCCGCCGAGCTCTGCGCGAAGGTGCAGACGATCTGCGACAGCGCGGTCGCCGTCAGGTCCTCCGGCTGCCGGCTCAGCCGCAGTGTGTCCGCCGGATCGCCCCTGCGCCCGCCGGTGACGGACAGCGGCCCCTTCACGGCCGTGGAGAACCCGGCCTGCCGCTCGCTCTCCGACGGCTCGCTCCGCAACTGCTCGAGCAGCGCCGACGCGGTCCGCACCGGATCCCCGCTCGCCTTCTCCTCCGGCAGCGGTGCGCGGCGGTCCACCGCCGTCAACTGCGAACCGCACACCAGGAAGACCCGGACCGGAATCCCCGCCGACTGCGTGGTGACGTCCTCGCCCGAGACGCTGCACGGCACCCGCGAGGGGGCCGGACCCGCGTCCACGGGCACGGACGTGGTCCTGATCCCACAGCCCGAGAGCAGCACCGACAGCGCGGCGACGGCCGTCGTCGCGGCGCCCACCCCGGTACGGCGCCCCACACCCGCACGGCGACGTCGTATCAACGCTCCCCACCCTCTCCTGGCTCCCCCTGGCTCGGCAGCCGCAGCACGAACACCGCGCCGTCGCCGTCCGGTGAGTTCGCCGCCGTGATCGAACCGCCGTGGATCAGCGCGTTCTCCATGGCGATCGACAGGCCCAGACCGCTTCCGTCCGAACGCGGCCGGGACGCGCTCGCCTTGTAGAACCGGTCGAAGACATGCGGCAGGACCTCCTCCGGGATGCCCGGACCGTGGTCCCGCACCTCGATGACCAGCTCCCCGTCCTCCGTACGGATCGCCACCCGCACCGGCGATCCGCCGTGTTTGAGCGCGTTGCCGATCAGATTCGCCAGGATCACGTCGAGGCGGCGCGGGTCGAGCCGCGCCATGATGCCGCGCTCGGCGTCCAGCTCCACCGCGTCCAGCCACGCCCGCGCGTCGATGCAGGCGGTGACCTGGTCGGCGACGTCGACGTCGTCCAGGACGAGCCGGGCGGTGCCCGCGTCGAAGCGGGTCACCTCCATCAGGTTCTCCACCAGGTCGTTGAGGCGGCGCGTCTCGCTCACCACCAGGGCCACCGCCGGCGCGATCATCGGGTCCAGGGAGTCCTGCTCGTCCTCCAGGACCTCGGTCACCGCGGTCAGCGCGGTCAGCGGCGTGCGCAGCTCGTGCGACATGTCGGCGACGAAACGCCGGCTGGACTCCTCCCGCGCACTCATGTCCGCGACCCGCTTCTGCAAGGACTCGGCCGCGCTGTTGAACGTCCGCGACAGCTCGGCCAGTTCGTCCGTCCCCGACACCCGCAGCCGGGTGTCGAGCTTCCCCTCGCCCAGCCGCCGGGCCGCCTCTCCGAGCCGGTGCACCGGCCGCAGCACGGTCGTGGCGGCGGCCTGCGCCAGCAGCGCGGAGCCGATCAGGGCGAGCGTGGTCGCGATCCCCAACGACCAGGCGAGCGAGTTCAGATCCGCCCGCTCGGCCTCCAGCGACTTGAACATGTACCCCGTCGGGCCGCCGCCCTCGACCGTCGCCCCGCCCACCAGGTACGGAGTCCTGCCGCGCTCGGTGCGCTGCCAGAACAGGTGGTACGGGTAGGCGTTGGCGTCCGTGACGGGCCGCGCCGTCTCCACCTGCTTCCGCAGCTCGGGCGGCACGTCCGTCAGCGTGAACGTGTCCGGGTTCGAGGCGCCGATGATCGGCTTCCCCTCGTCCCGCTCCCCGAGCAGCAGCACGCTGTACCCGGCGCTGCCGCTCGCCATCTGCTCGGCGGTGCGCCGCAGTTCCTCCTCGGTGGGATGCAGCGGCAGCGTCGCGGCCCGGTTCTGCATCTCCTGCCGGAAGTCGTTCAGCGCCCCGTCCTGGGTACGGGTGAGGACCGCTTCGCGGTTCAGCCAGTACGCGATGCCGGAGGCGGACACCGCGGCGGTGAGCGCGACCAGGGCGAAGACGACGACCAGACGCAGTCGCAGGCTGGTGAAGCGCAGCCCGGCGAACATCCCTTTTCTCACGCAGGGACGTCCAGTCGGTAGCCGACGCCCCGGACGGTACGGATCAGGGTCGGGGAGGACGGCACGTCCTCCACCTTGGCGCGCAGGCGCTGGACACAGGCGTCGACCAGACGCGAGTCGCCCAGGTAGTCGTGCTCCCAGACGAGACGCAGCAGCTGCTGGCGCGACAGCGCCTGCCCGGGCCGCCGGCTCAGTTCCAGGAGCAGCCGCAGCTCGGTCGGCGTGAGCTGGAGATCCTCCCCGTTCTTCGTCACCGTCATCGCCGAACGGTCGATGACGAGCGAACCGAACGTCGCCGAGTCGGTGGACTCCCGTTCGCCGCGCCGCAGCACGGCTCGGATCCGGGCGTCGAGGACCCGCCCCTGGACCGGCTTGACGACATAGTCGTCCGCCCCGGACTCCAGGCCGACGACCACGTCGATGTCGTCGCTGCGCGCGGTCAGCAGAATGATCGGCAGCTGGTCGGTGCGCCGGATGCGCCGGCACACCTCGAAGCCGTCGATCCCGGGCAGCATCACGTCCAGCACGACCAGGTCCGGCCGCTGCTCGCGCAGCAGCTTCAGGCCGTCCTCGCCCGTCGCCGCGGTGGCCACTCGGTGGCCCTGGCGTGACAGGGAGAGCTCGAGGGCCGTGCGGATGGCGTCGTCGTCCTCGATCAGCAACAGGAAAGGCACGGCGCCATTCTGTCCCATGCGGCCGCCCGAGTTCGACTGTGCGGCGTCACCTCGGCCTGTGACACGGCTGTGACAGTCGGCGGACAGCGCGATGAAGTCGGCCGGGCAAGCTTTTTGGCATACGGACCGAAGCAGACTCCAACCGACGGGGGGCGCGAGATGAACGCACTGCACAGCACCACCTCAAGCGCAGTTGTCACGCGTCTCCACGATGTCGTACGGAGCGCCGAGAAGTCCGGCGTGGCGAACGGGCGGGGGTGCGTTCGCAGCGTCGGGCGTCAGCGCAAGGCGCCGTACATGGTGGCCGTGGCTGACGGGGGAGCGGCGTACGGGGAGGTCACGGGGGAGCGCACGAACCGGTCGGAAGCGGAATTCACCGCCTACGTCCAGGAGCGCCGCGCCTCCCTGTACGCCACCGCCTACCACCTCACCGGTGACCGCTTCGAGGCCGAGGACCTGCTCCAGAGCGCGCTGTTCTCGACGTACCGCGCCTGGGACCGGATCAGCGACAAGGCGGCGGTGGGCGGCTATCTGCGCCGCACCATGACGAACCTGCACATCAGCGCGTGGCGCCGGCGCAAGCTCAACGAGTACCCGACCGAGGAGCTGCCGGAGACGGCGGGCGACACGGACGCGATGCGGGGCACCGAACTGCGCGCGGTCCTCTGGCAGGCGCTGGCCCGGCTGCCCGAGCTCCAGCGCACGATGCTGGTGCTCCGCTACTACGAGGGCCGTACGGATCCGGAGATCGCGGAGATCCTGGACATCAGTGTCGGCACGGTGAAGTCGAGCATCTGGCGCTCCCTGCGCCGGCTGCGCGAGGACGAGGTCCTCAGCTTCGGCCGTGACGAGGAGGAGTCCTTCGGCGAGCTGGTGGCCTGAGGGCGCACGGGGGGACAACGGGGGCGTACGGGGGTACGGGGGAAAGAGACGCGGGTCGGACAAGCCGGGGGGGCTTGTACGACCCGCGTTTCGTGCGTGGTGCGTCAGCGCGCGGCGGGCGTGCGGTGGCGGCCGGCGGCAGCCGCGGCGAGGCGGCCCAGGGCCTCCGGCTTCGCGCAGGGGTGGGCGCCCAGGGAGGCCTGGCGGGCGACGATGGCGCGTTCGGCGCGCATCAGGCGCCAGCCGCGGCGCAGCAGGAACGGGACCGACTTGCGGCCCTCCTTCAGATCGCGCAGCAGCCGGCGGCGGAAGGTCGTCGACGGACGGCCCCGCAGGCACAGCGCGTCGGCCAGGACGCCGAGTTCACGGCAGCGTGCCACGATCTCCGCCGCGAAGATGCCCTCCGCCACGAAGAGCGGCTTCCGCTCGATGTCCAGCCGTTCGCGGTCCACGCGCGCGCTGGTGGCGATGTCGTACACGGGGACGTCCGTCCGGCCGGTGCGGCAGAGCTCCACGATCGCCGAGACGGCGGCGTCCGCGTCCCAGGAGAGCGGGGAGTCCCAGTCGATGTCGGCGCTTCCGGCCACCAGCGGGAGCGTCGGGTCGTCGGCTTCCTTGTAGAAGTCGTCGAGGCGCAGGACCGGGAGGCCGGTGACGGCGGCGAGGGACGACTTGCCGGAGCCGGAGGGGCCCGCGAGCAGGACGACACGAGTCGGGATCGGTTGGGAACTCACGGGACACCAGTGTGAGGCATTCCCCCGGGCAGGGGACCCCCGAGGGAGGCGGTGGTATTGAGCGTCACATCTCAACTACGCTCTGTGGCTCCCTGATCACTCGACGTCGAAGGACTGTCATGGCGCGTCACGCATACCCCAGGACCTCGCGCCGCGGCGCGCTGCCGAAGGCCGGGCCGACCGTGACGGCCGCGGGGGCGGCGGCGCTCGGCCTGGCCGCAGCCGCCCAGGCGGCCCCGGTCGTCTCCACGCCGACGCCCGTGAGCACGCTCCTCGGCAGCGACGCGACCCAGCTCGGCCAGGGGCTGGTCGGCGGCGTCGGTCACGGCGTGGGCCCGTTGACGCGGCTCCGGCCCCACCCGCTCGGCAACGGAGTCGGCGCGCGGGCCGCCGACTTCGAGCCGGCGGCCACGACCCTGGTGTCGGACAACGTCACGAAGGGCGGGGCGCCGGCCGGTCTGCCCGTGGCCGGCCCGGTGGCGCGGGAGTTCCTTCCGCCCCGGTAGCACCGCCGGGTGCGGACCGCAGCGGGACCTCTCGTACGAACCAGGCGAGGGCGAAGGCGACCGCCGCCAGTACGGCGGTGCCCAGGAGCACTCCGTGCAGCCCGCTCGTCACCGCCGCCCGGAACCCCTCCCGTGCCGGTTCGGGAAGCTCCCCGACCTGCGCGGGGGTCAGCCGCGGGTCGACGGACCCGAGGCGCGTCGTGAAGACGGCGCCGAGCAGGGCGACGCCGAGTGAGCCGCCGACCGTCCGGACGAGGGTGACGGTGCCGCTCGCCGCTCCCATGTCGCGCGGCTCCGCGCTGTTCATGGTGATCAGCAGCGTCGACTGCATGAGGAAGCCCATGCCCGCGCCGATGACGAGGGTGAGCGCGGAGGCGACGGCGGTCGGGGTGTCGACGTCGAGGATGAGCAGCGCGAGCGCGCCGGCGGTCATGACGCCGCCGCCGAGGATCGGGTAGATCCGGTAGCGGCCGGTGCGGCTGATGATCCGGCCGGTCGACAGCTGGACGACGAGCATGCCGAGCATCAGCGGCAGGAGCAGCAGCCCGCTCGCCGTGGACGACTGGCCGCGGGCGAACTGCAGGTACTGCGGCAGGTAGTTCATCGCCGCGAGCATGCCCGCGCCGACCAGGAAGCTGAGGATCTGGGCAAGGGCGAAGTTACGACTGTGGAAGAGCCGGGGCGGGATGATCGGCTCCTCGGCCCGCCGCTCGGCGCGTACGAACAGGGCGAGGGAGGCGGCCGAGACCGCACCGAGGGCGAGGATCTGCGGCGAGGTCCAGGCGTACGTGGTGCCCGCCCAGCTCGCGAGCAGGGTCAGGGTGAGGATGCCGAGCGTGAGCAGCAGCGCTCCGGACCGGTCGACGCGGGCGCGGATCCGTTCCGTGCGCACCCGGATGCCGAACCCGACGATCAGCAGGGCGGCGAGGCCGACGGGCACATTGACGTAGAAGGCCCAGCGCCAGCTCAGATGATCGGTGAGGAAGCCGCCGAGCAGCGGGCCGCCGACGAACGCGACCGGCAGCATCGCCGCGCTGATCGACTGCACCTTGGCGCTGTCGCGCGGCGGCACGAGGACTCCGATGAGCGCGAACGCGCCGACCATGAGGCCGCCGGCGCCGATGCCCTGGAGGGCGCGGTAGGCGATGAGCTGGCCCATGGTCTGGGCGAGCCCGGAGAGGACCGAGCCGGCGAGGAAGACGGCGACCGAGGCGAGGTAGCTGCCCTTGCGTCCGTACAGGTCGCCGATCTTGCCCCAGAGGGGTGTGGTGACGGCGGTGGTGAGGAGGTAGGAGGTGACCACCCAGGAGAGGTGATCGAGGCCGCCGAGCTCGCCGACGATGGTGGGCAGCGCGGTGCCGACGATGGTGCCGTCGAGGGTGGCGAGGACGATGCCGAGCATGAGCCCGGAGATCCCGAGGTAGGGGATGCGTGGAGCCGTCTGGAGGTTCGTCATGGCTCAGGCTCCGTAGGGCTTCTTCGCGCGGGCGTCCCGCAGCGCCTCGCCCCACCAGGCGAGTTGGTCGAGCATCGACTTCACGGCGGTGTCGGCCGCCGGGTCGGTGGCCCGCCCGTCGGGGCCGAACTGGCCCCAGACGCCCTGGAGACCGACCGCCTCGCGGATGGTGACGGCGTGCAGTTCGGCGAAGACCCCGCGCAGGTGCTCGACCGCGCGGAGGCCGGCGGAGAAGCCGCCGTACGCGACGAAGGCGACCGGCTTGGCGTGCCACTCCTTGTTGTGCCAGTCGATGGCGTTCTTCAGGGAGGCGGGGTAGCTGCGGTTGTACTCGGGGGTGACGACGACGAAGGCGTCGGCGGCGGCGAGGCGGGGCGAGACGGCGCCGAGCAGGCGGCGGTCCTCCTCGGCGGCGGGAGCCTGGCCGAGCTGCGGGAAGACGGTGGGCAGCGGGGTTTCGGCGAGGTCGATCAGGTCCGTCGTCATGTCGGAGCGGGCGCCGGCGTGCGAGACCACCCAGTCGGCGACGACGGGACCGAGGCGGCCGTCGCGGGTGGAGCCCTGGACGACGGCGAGGCGGAGCGGATTCACGGGTCCCCCAACGGTGCGTGTGTGTACGTCGTATCCAATGCGTGTACAACGTACACATGGATGTGTACGCCGTCTACTAGGCATACGCTGTACGCGAGAGAGGGAGGTCGCCGTGCCGAAGAAGGACGAAGCGAAGGACGGCTCGCTGTGGGAGCGGCTCGAACGGCCCGCTCCCGCACAGCGCGCGTCCCTGACGCCGCAGCGGATCGCGGAGGTCGCGATCGGCCTGGCCGACGGCGAGGGGTTCGCGGCGGTCACCATGCGCCGGATCGCGACGGAGCTGGGGGTCGCGCCGATGGCCGCCTACCGGCACGTCTCCGGCAAGGACGACCTGTGGGCGCTCATGGTCGACCAGGTCTCGGCCGAGCTGGAGCCGGAGGAGGACGTGACGGGCTGGCGCGAGACCCTGCGCGCGTACGCCGTCCAGACCCGCGCGATGATGGTGCGCCATCCCTGGCTGGCCCAGATGCCGACCCCGTTGTTCGCGCTCACGCCGAGGCGGATGGCGGCGGCGGAGCGTCAGCTGGCGTCTCTGGACGGGCTCGGGCTCGACGTCGACACGATGATGGCCGCGTTCCGAACGGTCAGCGCGTATGTGCACGGGGCGACGCAGGCGGAGGTGGCCCTGGCGCAGTACATGAGGGAACAGGGCTGGGAGAGCGCCGACGAGACGCGGCGGGGGCTCGCGCCGCAGATGTCGTACCTGATGGAGACGGGCCGCTACCCGACGTACCGGCGGTACACGCAGGGGGCGGCGCGGAAGGACGACGCGGGCTGGCAGTTCGAGACGGGCCTCGAGTGCGTCCTGGACGGGGTGGCGGGGCTGATCGAGCGGGGGTGACCGTCGGGTGACCACCGCTGTGGGGGTTCCCCCGGGGCCTCAGGGCCCTGGTGTGAACGGCCCCGAGAGCGCGGTGTGCCCCGGGTGCGGGCCGCACCCGTTCCGCCCCAGCGGAACAGATGCCCACCACACCCGGGGCGTTGAATCAGTACGCGGAGCCGGAGGCTCCCAGGCTGCCCGTCGGGTGCCAGACCGTCTTCGTCTCCAGGAAGGCCGTCAGGCGGTCCGTACCCGGGTCGGTCGTGAAGTCCGCCGCACGCGGGCGCAGGACGCGCTTGAGGTTGTCCGCCGCCGCGATCTCCAGATCGCGCGCGAGCTCCGCGTCCGCGCCCGTCAGGTCGATCGCGTTGACGTCCTGGTGGGCCGCCAGGTGCGGACCCATCTCCGCGGCCTTGCCGGAGAGGATGTTCACCACACCGCCCGGCAGGTCGGAGGTGGCGAGCACCTCGCCCAGCGACAGCGCCGGCAGCGGGGACTTCTCCGAAGCGATCACCACGGCCGTGTTGCCCGTCGCGATCACCGGGGCGATCACCGACACCAGGCCGAGGAAGGAGGACTCCTGCGGGGCGACGACCGCCACCACGCCCGTCGGCTCGGGCGTCGACAGGTTGAAGAACGGGCCCGCCACCGGGTTCGCCCCGCCCGCGATCTGACCGATCTTGTCCGTCCAGCCCGCGTACCAGACCCAGCGGTCGATCGCCGCCTCGACGACCTCCGCCGCCTTGGACTTCGACAGGCCCTCCGCGTGCGCCACCTCGTGCACGAACTGGCTCTTGCGGCCCTCCAGCATCTCGGCGACGCGGTAGAGGATCTGGCCCCGGTTGTACGCCGTCGCCCCCGACCAGCCGCCGAACGCCTTGCGCGCCGCGACGACCGCGTCGCGGGCGTCCTTGCGCGAGGAGAGCGGCGCGTTGGCCAGCCACTTGCCCTTGGAGTCGGTCACTTCGTACACCCGGCCGCTTTCGGAGCGGGGGAACTTGCCCCCGACGTACAGCTTGTAGGTCTTGAGGACGCTCAAACGGTCAGACATCGAGGTACGCCTCCAGGCCGTGGCGACCGCCCTCGCGGCCGTAGCCCGACTCCTTGTAACCGCCGAAGGGCGAGGTCGGGTCGAACTTGTTGAACGTGTTGGCCCAGACGACACCGGCCCGGAGCTTGTTGGCCACGGCCAGGATCCGCGAGCCCTTCTCCGTCCAGATGCCGGCCGACAGGCCGTACTGACTGTTGTTGGCCTTGGCGACCGCCTCGTCCGGCGTACGGAAGGTCAGCACCGAAAGGACCGGGCCGAAGATCTCGTCGCGGGCGATGGTGTGCGCCTGCGTGACGTTCGTGAAGAGCGTCGGGGCGAACCAGTAACCCGAGGTGGGCAGTTCGCAGGCCGGGGACCAGCGCTCGGCGCCCTCCGCCTCGCCCTTCTCCACCAGCGAGGTGATACGGGACAGCTGCTCGGCCGAGTTGATGGCGCCGATGTCGGTGTTCTTGTCGAGCGGGTCGCCGAGGCGGAGGGTCGAGAGCCGCCGCTTCAGGCTGTCCAGCAGCTCGTCCTGGATCGACTCCTGGACCAGCAGGCGCGAGCCCGCGCAGCAGACCTGGCCCTGGTTGAAGAAGATGCCGTTGACGATGCCCTCGACGGCCTGGTCGATCGGCGCGTCGTCGAAGACGATGTTCGCGCCCTTGCCGCCCAGTTCGAGGGTCAGCTTCTTGTGCGTGCCGGCGACCGAGCGCGCGATGGACTTGCCGACGGCGGTGGAGCCGGTGAAGGCGACCTTGTTCACGTCCGGGTGCTCGACCAGCGCGGCGCCGGCGTCGCCGTACCCGGGCAGGATGTTGACGACACCCTTGGGCAGTCCGGCCTGGCGGCAGATGTCCGCGAAGAAGAGGGCGGACAGCGGGGTGGTCTCGGCGGGCTTCAGGACGACCGTGTTGCCCGTCGCGAGCGCCGGGGCGATCTTCCACGCCAGCATCAGCAGCGGGAAGTTCCACGGGATGACCTGCCCGGCCACGCCGAGCGGGCGCGGGTTCGCGCCGTAGCCGGCGTGGTCGAGCTTGTCCGCCCAGCCGGCGTAGTAGAAGAAGTGCGCGGCGACCAGCGGGAGGTCCGCGTCGCGGGTCTCCTTGATCGGCTTGCCGTTGTCCAGGGTCTCCAGGACGGCCAGCTCACGGCTGCGCTCCTGGATGATCCGGGCGATACGGAAGAGGTACTTGGCGCGCTCGGAGCCGGGCAGCGCCGACCACTTCCCGAACGCCGCGCGGGCCGCCTTCACCGCGCGGTCCACGTCCTCGGCGCCCGCCCGGGCGACCTCGGAGAGAACCTCCTCGGAGGAGGGCGAGACGGTCTTGAAGACCTTGCCGTCGGCCGCCTCGACGAACTCGCCGTCGATGAACAGGCCGTACGACGGAGCGATGTCCACGACCGAGCGCGACTCGGGCGCCGGTGCGTACTCGAATACAGATGCCATGATCGATCAGTCCACCGTGACGTAGTCGGGGCCGGAGTAGCGGCCGGTCGCCAGCTTCTGACGCTGCATGAGCAGGTCGTTGAGCAGGCTGGAGGCGCCGAAGCGGAACCAGTGGTTGTCCAGCCAGTCCGGTCCCGCGGTCTCGTTGACCAGCACCAGGAACTTGATGGCTTCCTTGGTGTTGCGGATGCCGCCGGCCGGCTTCACGCCGATCTGGACGCCGGTCTGGGCGCGGAAGTCGCGCACGGCCTCCAGCATCAGCAGCGTGTTGGCCGGGGTGGCGTTGACCGCGACCTTGCCCGTCGAGGTCTTGATGAAGTCGGCGCCCGCCATCATCCCGAGCCAGGAGGCGCGGCGGATGTTGTCGTACGTGGAGAGCTCGCCGGTCTCGAAGATGACCTTGAGGCGGGCCCTGTCGCCGCACGCGGCCTTGATGGCGGAGATCTGCTCGAAGACCTCCAGATAGCGGCCGGCGAGGAAGGCGCCACGGTCGATGACCATGTCGATCTCGTCGGCGCCGGCGGCGATCGCGTCGGCGGTGTCCGCGAGCTTCACGGGGAGCGCGGCGCGCCCGGCCGGGAAGGCGGTGGCGACGGAGGCGACCTTGACGTCGGAGCCCGCGAGGGCGGCTTTGGCGGTGGCCACCATGTCGGGGTAGACGCAGACGGCGGCGGTCGTCGGGGTCGTGCGGTCGGTCGGATCGGGGTTGACGGCCTTGGCGGCGAGCGCCCGGACCTTGCCCGGGGTGTCCGCGCCTTCGAGCGTCGTCAGGTCGATCATGGAGATGGCCAGGTCGATGGCGTACGCCTTGGCCGTGGTCTTGATCGAGCGGGTGCCGAGGGACGCGGCGCGCGCCTCCAGGCCGACGGCGTCGACGCCGGGCAGCCCGTGGAGGAAGCGGCGCAGCGCACTGTCGGACGCGGTCACGTCGGCGAATGCGTGTGCTGCGGATGCAGTGGTGGGCATGGTCACCAGTCGAGCATATCTACGCGCGTAGCGACCTGTACAGGCCCGGGGTCTGTTACGGGGACGAACGCCCTGGTCGACACGTGTCGCCGTGACGGCTGTCACAGGGCGGGGGCGGGCCCGGCCGAGCCGCCTGAACCCCGCGCGGACGCGCTGAGGCAGAATCGGCCCCATGACGAGCCCCCAGCCGCCCGCCGAGCCCGCCTACGCCGACCGAGTCTTCCGCTCGCCCTTCGGGATCGCGGGAGGTGTCCTGATGATCGGGCTCACCGCCTGGTTCTGCGGCGACGCGATCGTGCGCGGCGAGGGCCGGACGCCGTGGCTGGCGCTGGCGGCGCTGCTCTTCGTGGTGCCGCTCATCGCGGCCTTCACGATCCGGCCCGCCGTGTTCGCCAACGAGGACCGGCTCCGGGTCCGCAACCCGTTCCGCGACATCACGCTGCCGTGGGCCGCCGTCGCCGACGTCCGGGCCGGCTACTCCAGCGAGGTCTTCACGCAGGAGGGGAACAAGTACCAGCTCTGGTCCATCCCCGTCTCCCTGCGCCGGCGCAAGAGCGCGGCCATCCGCCAGGCGCGCGACGCCGCGCAGGGCGCCCCGCAGGGCCGCACGGCCGCCGGCGGGGACGACGCGGGCCGGCGGGCACCGGCCGACCAGACGATCGCCGACCTCCGCGACCTCGCGGAGCGCTGCGCAGGCCGCCCCGGCGCCCAGGGCGAGCCGGAGGTGCGCTGGGCGTACGAGATCATCGCGCCGGCGGTGGCGGGCTTGCTCCTGCTTGTGGTGCTGCTCGCCACCCGCTGACCGCGCGAAGCGCCGAAGGCGGCTGCTGCCGCGCCTGCCGCCGGGTGGGCGCGCGCCTCGTCGGACGCGGGGGCCGTCGGCCACCGCCGGATGGGTGGGGACGCGCCTCGTGGGGCGCGCCGACCGCCGACCATGCCGCCGGGTGGGCGCGCGCCTCGTCGGACGCGGCTGCCGTGGGCCACCGCCGGATGGGTGGGGACGCGCCTCGTGGGGCGCGCCGACCGCCGACCACGTCGCCGGGTGAGCACGCGCCCCGCCGGCCACCGGGCGCGCCGACCGCCGAGCCCCGGGGGCGGGAGGCCGCTGCCGCGTCTGCCGCCGGCCACCGCCGGGCGGGTGGCGGCGGCATCACGGCGGGCCGTACCAGACGAGGAGCATGTGCCCGCCCAGCCACGCCGAGGACAGGGACGCCCCCGTCAGCACCAGGGCGGCCACATGGCGCCGGGCACGGGTGATCGCGAGCGCCAGGGGAAGCAGCAGCGGGAAGCCCGGCAGCAGGAAGCGGGCGCGCGGGAAGTACACGCCCCCGCTGCCCAGGACCACCAGCAGCAGCACCCCCGCGAAGACCAGCAGCGGCAGCGGCTGACGGTCGGCGAGACAGAGCAGGTACAGGCCCGTGGACACCACCAGGACCACCGACACGACCGCCAGGAAGAACTGCGGGTCCTTGTTGTAGACGAGGTGCGTGCGCAGCGCGAGCCGGGTGACCTCGCCCCCGTCCCACTCGTTGCCCCACAGCTTCTGCACCGCGAAGTAGCCGTCCCAGCGGCCGAGGCGCCAGCCCACCCATCCGACGTAGCCCAGCCAGCCCAGCGGCGCGACGAGCGCGGCGGCGAGCGCCGGACGGCTGCCGCGCCGGGCGGCGAGCAGCCCGGCGACGATCACCGCGGCCGCGACGGCTACCCCGGTCGGCCGGGTCAGCCCCGCCGCGACGGAGAGCCCGGCCGCCCACGCCCAGCGGCCGTCGAGGGCCGCGTACAGCCCCCAGGCGGCGAGCGCGGTGAAGAGCGACTCCGTGTACCCCATCCACTGGACGACGGCGACCGGTAGCGAGCCCCACAGCACCGCGAGGACCGTCCCCACCCGGCGGCCATGGAGCCGGTCGCCGACCGCGAAGATCCCCCAGGCGGCGACGAATGAGCAGATCACCGCGATCACCAGGCCGACGGAGGCCCGCGAACCGGGCGTGACGGCCGCGACGGCCTTCACCAGGGCCGGGTAGAGCGGGAAGAACGCCAGGCTCCTCGGGTCGCCCGGAGCGCCGTCCACCGGCTCGTACCCGTGCTCCGCGATCCCGAGGTACCAGCGGGAGTCCCAGCTCGCGGCGAGCTCCGGCCAGATGCCGTGGCCCTTCAGGTGCGTCCAGCGGGCCAGCACGGCGAGTCCCACGAGCCGTACGGCCAGATAGCCCAGCAGCGCCGGGGCCGCGTGCCGCAGAGTGCCGCGCACCCGTTCCGGCAGGCGGTCGCCGGGCGGGGGCGGGGGCCGCCGGGAGGCGGGAACGGTCGGTCGGACGGTCAGGACCGGGGGCACTGCGGCGGCTCCAGGCGGTGGGTGGCGGGACACCGGGTCACCCTGGCCCGGACCACCTGATCGCGGGACGCGCGTTGGGTCCGTTGCCGTACCGAATTCACCCGTACGGGACCGCCGGAACGCGCCGAGGGGCCTGTACGGAAACGACGATTCCGTACAGGCCCCTCGGGGGCAGGCGTCTTCCGAGGACGCTCAGAGACCGGCGGCGTCCGCCAGGTCGCGCTTGATCGCCGCGAGGATCTCGGCGCCCTTCGCGCGGGCCGAGGACAGCTCGCTCGCGCCGCCGACCGGAACCACGACCTCCAGGTAGCACTTGAGCTTGGGCTCGGTGCCGCTCGGGCGGACGATGACCCGGGCCTTGTACGCGCCGTCCAGGTAGTAGCGCAGACCGTCCGTCGGCGGCAGCGACTCCGTGCCCTTCGTCAGGTCCTCGGCCTCCGTGACCGTCAGCCCGGCCAGCGAGACGGGCGGCCGCTCGCGCAGCGCGCTCATCGCGTTCGCGATGACGCTCAGGTCCTCGACCCGCACCGACAGCTGGTCCGTCGCGTGCAGCCCGTGGGCCACCGCCAGGTCGTCGAGGAGGTCCGTCAGCGTACGGTCCTTCTCCTTCAGCTCCGAGGCCAGCTCGGCGACCGCCAGCGCGGCCGTGATGCCGTCCTTGTCGCGGACGCCCTCGGGGTCGACGCAGTAGCCCAGCGCCTCCTCGTAGCCGTACCGCAGGCCCTCGACGCGGGCGATCCACTTGAAGCCGGTCAGGGTCTCCTCGTGGCCGACCCCGGCGGCCTCGGCGATCCGGCCGAGCAGCGAGGACGACACGATCGACTCGGCGAAGACGCCCCGGGCGCCCTTGTGGACCAGGTGCGCCGCGAGCAGCGCGCCCACCTCGTCACCGCGCAGCATCCGCCAGCCGCCCTCGACGGTGCCGTCCGGCACCGCCACCGCGCAGCGGTCGGCGTCCGGGTCGTTGGCGATGACGATGTCGGGCTCCACGGCGCGGGCCGCCTCGAAGGCGAGGTCCATCGCGCCCGGCTCCTCCGGGTTCGGGAACGCGACCGTCGGGAACGCCGGGTCCGGCTCGGCCTGCTCGGCGACGAGCGCCGGCGGCGGGAAGCCGGCGCGGGCGAAGGCGGCCGTCAGGACCTCCTTGCCGACGCCGTGCATGGCGGTGTAGACGGTCCGCACGGTCCGGGGCGAGCCCGGGGTCAGGACGGCGTCGGTACGGGCCAGATAGGCGTCCAGGACCTCGTCGCCGAGGGTCTCCCAGCCCTGCGACGGGCGGGGCACGTCGTTCAGCGAGCGCACCGCGTCGATCTCGGCGGCGATCTCCGCGTCGGCCGGCGGCACGATCTGCGAGCCGTCGCCGAGGTAGACCTTGTAGCCGTTGTCGCGCGGCGGGTTGTGGCTCGCGGTCACCTCGACACCGGCGACGGCGCCCAGGTGCCTTATGGCGTAGGCGAGGACGGGCGTCGGCAGCGGGCGGGGGAGCAGGGCGGCGCGCAGTCCGGCGCCGGTCATCACCGCGGCGGTGTCCCGGGCGAAGTCGGCCGACTTGTAGCGGGCGTCGTAGCCGATGACGACCAGTCCGCCGGCCTGTCCCTCGGCCTTGAGGTACGCGGCGAGACCGGCGGCGGCCCGGATGACGACGGAACGGTTCATCCGCATGGGCCCGGCGCCCAGCTCGCCGCGCAGCCCGGCGGTCCCGAACTGCAGCGTGCCGCTGAACCGGGCGGCGAGCTCCTCGCTCTCACCGGCCTCGATGAGCTGGGCGAGCTCCTCGCGGGTCTCGCTGTCGGGGTCCTCGGCGAGCCACGCCTGGGCCCGGGCGATGAGGTCCTGCGTCACGGTGTGTGCCTCTCTGCTGCTGTCGTACACGTGCGGGGTACGGGTACCCCCGCGCTGCCGGCTCGCCTCCGGGCGCTCCCGGCGACCGTTCGCCGGTCGCGGGCCCCTCGGCTCGCCTCGTACCCGTACCCCGGTGGCGCCGAAAGGCGGCCGTCAGATCCGGTCGAGCACCCGGGTGAGCAGCTCGCCCATGCGCGCGGCCGAGTCACGGCCCGCCTGGAGGACCTCCTCGTGGTTCAGCGGCTCGCCCGAGAGGCCCGCCGCCAGGTTGGTCACCAGGGAGATGCCGAGAACCTCGGCGCCGGCCTCGCGGGCCGCGATGGCCTCCAGGACGGTGGACATGCCGACCAGGTCGCCGCCCAGGACGCGGACCATGTTGATCTCGGCCGGGGTCTCGTAGTGCGGCCCGGGGAACTGCACGTAGACGCCCTCTTCGAGGGTCTCGTCGACCTCCTGGCAGAGCGCGCGGAGCCGCGGCGAGTACAGGTCGGTGAGGTCCACGAAGTTCGCGCCGACGATCGGGGAGGCACTCGTCAGGTTGATGTGGTCGCTGATCAGGACCGGCTGGCCGGGGCGCATGCCCTCACGCAGACCGCCGCAGCCGTTGGTCAGCACGACGGTCTTGCAGCCGGCGGCGACGGCGGTGCGCACTCCGTGGGCGACGGAGGCGACGCCCCGGCCCTCGTAGAAGTGGGTGCGGCCCAGGAAGACCAGCACGCGCTTCTCGCCGATCTTGTACGAGCGGATCTTGCCGCCGTGGCCCTCGACGGCCGGGGGCGGGAAGCCGGGCAGCTCGGTGACCGGGAACTCGGCCTCCGGGGCACCGAGCGCGTCGACGGCCGGCGCCCAGCCGGAACCCATCACCAGGGCGACGTCGTGGTTCTCGGTGCCGGTCAGCTCGCGAAGACGCGCGGCAGCGGCCTCGGCGGCCTCGTACGGGGTGGCAGTTGCGTTCACTGACTCTCTCGCCTCGGGGAGGGGGGTCCGAGGAAGGCCCCGGACGGATTTCATACGCGCAGAAGCGTAGCCCGAGAATCCCTACGCGCGTAGATGACGATGCTGACGGACATGCGATCGTTGTCTTGTCGTTTCCGACGAATGGCCCAGCGGGCGGCGCGCAAGACGTTCCGCCGAGCCGATCCGGCCACGCGGCGGTACGGGCCCCGGCGACCCGCGGCGGGCGGGCGTCAGCACGGGCGCTTGCGCAGCTCCATCACGTAGTCGTGCGGCGCGCCCGCCGACTCGGCCGCGTCCGCGATCTCGCCGAGGTACCGGGCGGACGGCAGACCGCCCTCGTACGCGTTGAGGACGTACACCCACGCCGGCTCCTCGCCGTCCAGGGTGTGCACCCGTACCCGCATCCGGCGGTAGATGTCGAGGCCGACACCCTCCCAGCGGTCCATCGAGTCCTCGTCCATCGGCGCGATGTCGTACAGCGCGACGAACACCTGGGAACGCGGTGCCTCCACGATCGTGGCCAGCGCCCCCTCCCAGCCCATCTGCTCACCGCCGAAGGTCAGCCGCCAGCCGTTGAGCCAGCCGGTGCCGCGCAGCGGGGAGTGCGGGGCGCGGCGGGTCATGAGCCGCGCGTCGAGGTTGCCGGCGTACGCGGCGTAGAGCGACATGGGATCGAGGGTACGGGAGGGGAGAGGGTGTGCGCGGAAGTCCCGAGGTGGGGCAGGTGCGGAGGGCGGGTCCGGGTCCGGACCCGGTCCGGCCCGGCGCGCGACCGGCGCCCGTCCGGGGCCGTTCGGTGGCCCCGGCGAGAGGCAGGCCCCGGCGTACGGGACAATGGGGTACGCACTTGAAGCGTGCGGGACAATGGCGTACGCACTGCAGCCCAGCGGGGGACCCCCCGGCAGAACGAGAGCGCGAGGCGTAGATCCCAGTGACCCGGATCGTGATCATCGGCGGCGGACCCGGCGGATACGAGGCGGCCCTCGTGGGCGCCCAACTCGGCGCGGAGGTGACCGTCGTCGACACCGACGGTCTCGGCGGCGCGTCCGTCCTGACCGACTGCGTTCCCTCGAAGACCCTCATCGCGACGGCCGAGGTGATGACCACCTTCGACTCCTCGTACGAGGAGCTGGGCATCATCGTGGCCGACGACACCCCGCACGTGGAGCAGGCCGCCCGCGTCGTCGGCGTCGACCTCGGCAAGGTGAACCGGCGTGTGAAGCGCCTCGCGCTCGCCCAGTCCCACGACATCACGGCCTCCGTCACCCGGGCCGGCGCCCGGGTGCTGCGCGGCCGGGGCCGGCTGTCGGGCCGGCAGGCCATGGACGGCTCGCGCCAGGTGATCGTGACCGCCGCCGACGGCTCCGAGGAGTCGCTGACCGCCGACGCCGTCCTGATCGCGACCGGCGGCCACCCGCGCGAGCTGCCCGACGCGCAGCCCGACGGCGAGCGGATCCTGAACTGGACCCAGGTCTACGACCTCAAGGAGCTCCCCGAGGAGCTCATCGTGGTCGGCTCCGGTGTGACGGGTGCCGAGTTCGCCGGCGCCTACCAGGCCCTCGGCTCCCGGGTCACCCTCGTCTCCTCCCGCGACCGCGTGCTGCCCGGCGAGGACCCGGACGCCGCCGCCGTCCTCGAGGACGTCTTCCGCCGCCGCGGCATGAACGTCATGGCCCGCTCGCGCGCCGAGTCCGTCAAGCGGGTGGGCGACCGCGTCGAGGTCACCCTGGCCGACGGCCGGGTCATCTCCGGCACGCACTGCCTGATGGCGGTCGGCGCGATCCCGAACTCGGCCGGCATGGGTCTGGAGGAGGCCGGGGTCCGCCTGAAGGACTCGGGGCACATCTGGACCGACAAGGTCTCCCGTACCTCCGCCCCGGGCGTCTACGCCGCCGGTGACGTCACCGGCGTCTTCGCGCTGGCCTCGGTGGCGGCGATGCAGGGCCGGATCGCGATGTACCACTTCCTCGGTGACGCGGTGGCCCCGCTGAACCTGAAGACGGTCTCCTCGAACGTCTTCACCGACCCGGAGATCGCGACCGTCGGCTACACCCAGGCGGACGTGGACGCGGGCAAGATCGACGCCCGGGTCGTCAAGCTGCCGCTGCTGCGCAACCCCCGCGCGAAGATGCAGGGCATCCGGGACGGTTTCGTGAAGATCTTCTGCCGCCCCGGCACGGGGATCGTGGTCGGCGGCTGTGTCGTCGCCCCGAAGGCGAGCGAGCTGATCCACCCGATCTCGATCGCGGTCGACAACAATCTGACGGTCGAACAGATCGCGAACGCGTTCACCGTGTACCCCTCCCTGTCGGGCTCGATCGCCGAAGTGGCACGGCAGTTGCACACCCGAAAGACCGGCGGCGAGAGCTAGCCCGCCCTCCCGGCCGGGGAGATCCGGACAACCCCGGCAAGCAGGGGCATGGAGCACACAACGACGGGGCCTCCCTTATCACTTGGAGGCCCCGTCTGTGTGCAACTTCTGCAATTCGGCGCATAGTGCTGAAAAGTATCGGGCGCTCAGGTTACTGTCAGTTTCGTGTTCGCTGCAGAACGTCGTCAGTTGATCCTCGAAATGGTGCGCGCCAACGGGGCCGTGTCGCTCCGTGAGCTCGCCCGCGTCGTCCAGACCTCAGAAGTGACCGTACGGCGAGACGTGCGGGCGCTGGAGGCAGAAGGACTCCTCGACCGCCGGCACGGCGGTGCGGTACTGCCGGGCGGGTTCACGCGAGAGTCCGGCTTCCCGCAAAAGTCCCATCTCGCGACCGCGGAGAAGACGGCGATCGCCGACGTCGCCGCGAGCCTCGTGGAGGAGGGCGAGGCCATCGTCGTCGGCGCCGGGACGACCACGCAGGAGCTGGCCCGCCGGCTCGCCCGCGTGCCCGGTCTGACCGTGGTCACCAACTCCCTGCTCGTCGCCCAGGCGCTCGCCCACGCCAACCGGGTCGAGGTCGTCATGACCGGCGGCACGCTGCGCGGCTCGAACTACGCGCTGGTGGGCAGCGGGGCCGAGCAGTCCCTCCAGGGGCTCCGGGTCTCCCGCGCCTTTCTCTCGGGCAGCGGTCTGACCGCCGAGCGCGGTCTGTCCACGTCCAACATGCTCTCGGCGAGCGTGGACCGGGCGCTGGTGCAGGCGGCGGCGGAGGTCGTGGTCCTCGCCGACCACACCAAGCTGGGCACCGACACGATGTTCCAGACGGTGCCGACGGACGTGATCACACGGCTCGTCACCGACGAGCCGCCGGTGCACGACGACCGGGCCGCGACGGAGCTCCAGGCGCTGGCCGACCAGGGCGTCCAGATCGCCGTGGCCGGTACGGGCGCGGGTGCGGGCACGGGCGGTGACCCGGTCCCCCCGGGCGGCCGCCCGCGCCGTGACGTGCCCCTCCCCGGTCAGCGCGGCGGCAGACACCCGGCCGGTCAGTTCCGCGGAGTGACCGCCGCGATGGCCGCCGAGCCGCTCGCACCGGAAAGAACCGCGCGCGTCGCGGACATGCGGCGCCGCTGAACGCCGGGCCTCAGCGCTTGAGGCGGGCTGTGACGACCCGTCGGGTCCGGGCCCTCAAGCGCCTGGCGGGCCTCTGGCATCGCCGGGCTCCGGGCCCTCAGCGCTTGAGGCCCCGCAGGGTCAGGGTGAGCAGGCGGTCCGCCAAGTTCTCGTCCTCCGGGGACTGTTCGGCGGCGAGCGCGATCGCGTTGGTGAGCTGCATCAGATCGCCGATCGACACGTCGTCGCGGACCGTTCCGGCCTCCCGGGCCCGGTCGAGCAGACGCTCGCCGGCGGCGCGCAGCGGGACGCTGCACTGCGAGAGTGCCGAAGTCTCGTCGTACGAAGCCGACATGAGCGCACGCGCGAGGCCCCGGTACTCACCCGCGTGGGTGACCAGGGCGCGCAGCCACTCCACGAGCGCCCGGCACGGTTCCTCGGCCCCGGCGAGCTCGCGGGAGCGCTGGAGGAGTGCGGCCAGCGCCTCCTGGAAGACCGCGTTCATCAGGGCGTCGCGGCTCGGGAAGTGCCGGTAGAGGGTGCCGATGCCGACGCCCGCGCGCCGGGCGACGTCCTCCAGGGAGGCGTCCGTGCCGTGCTCCGCGAACGCGGCGCGGGCCTCGGCGAGCAGCCGTTCGTGGTTGCGGCGCGCGTCGGCACGCATGAGTCCCCTGTCTCCCGTTCCTGTGTCCCGGTGTGTCCGTGACCGTGGCCGCGTCACTGTCGACGAAGGGCCCGCAGGCGGTGCGCCTGCGGGCCCTTCGTACCGTACCTGTGGGCGGATCAGTCCTTGATCTCGCAGATCGGGGCGCCGGAGGTGACGGACGCGCCGACCTCGGCGGACAGGCCCTTGACGGTACCGGAGCGGTGCGCGTTGAGGGGCTGCTCCATCTTCATGGCCTCCAGGACGACGATCAGGTCGCCCTCCTTGACCTCCTGGCCCTCCTCGACGGCCACCTTCACGATGGTGCCCTGCATCGGGGAGGCGAGGGTGTCACCGGAGGCGGTCGGGCCGGACTTCTTCGCCGCCCGGCGCTTGGGCTTGGCGCCCGCGGCCAGGCCGGTGCGGGCCAGGCTCATGCCGAGGGAGGACGGCAGGGAGACCTCCAGGCGCTTGCCGCCGACCTCGACGACGATGGTCTCGCGACCGCTCTCGTCCTCGTCGGTCTCGGCACCGGCCGGGGCGAACGGCTTGATCTCGTTGACGAACTCGGTCTCGATCCACCGGGTGTGGATCCGGAACGGGTCCGCGGTGAACGCCGGGTCGGCCACGACGGCCTGGTGGAACGGGATGGCGGTGGCCATGCCCTCGACCTTGAACTCCGCGAGCGCGCGGGCGGCGCGCTGGAGCGCCTGCTCGCGGGTGGCGCCGGTGACGATCAGCTTGGCGAGCAGCGAGTCCCAGGCGGGGCCGATGACGGAGCCGGACTCGACACCGGCGTCGAGGCGGACGCCGGGGCCGCTGGGCGCCTGGAAGGCGGTGACGGTGCCGGGGGCGGGCAGGAAGTTACGGCCCGGGTCCTCGCCGTTGATACGGAACTCGAAGGAGTGACCGCGCACCGCCGGGTCGCCGTAGCCGAGCTCCTCGCCGTCGGCGATACGGAACATCTCGCGGACCAGGTCGATGCCGGTGACCTCTTCGGTGACCGGGTGCTCGACCTGGAGGCGGGTGTTGACCTCCAGGAAGGAGATCGTGCCGTCGACGCCGACGAGGAACTCCACCGTGCCGGCGCCGACGTAGCCGGCTTCCTTCAGGATCGCCTTGGACGCCGCGTACAGCTGGGCGTTCTGCTCGTCCGACAGGAACGGCGCGGGGGCTTCCTCGACCAGCTTCTGGTGGCGGCGCTGGAGCGAGCAGTCACGGGTGGAGACGACGACCACGTTGCCGTGCTGGTCGGCCAGGCACTGGGTCTCGACGTGCCGGGGCTTGTCGAGGTAGCGCTCGACGAAGCACTCGCCGCGGCCGAAGGCGGCGACCGCCTCGCGGACGGCGGAGTCGTACAGCTCCGGCACCTCTTCGAGGGTGCGGGCGACCTTCAGGCCGCGACCGCCACCGCCGAAGGCGGCCTTGATCGCGATCGGCAGGCCGTGCTCCTCGGCGAAGGCGACGACCTCGTCCGCGCCCGAGACCGGGTCGGGGGTGCCCGCGACGAGCGGGGCGCCCGCGCGCTGGGCGATGTGACGGGCCGCCACCTTGTCACCCAGGTCGCGGATGGCCTGCGGCGGCGGGCCGATCCAGGTCAGACCGGCGTCGATCACGGCCTGGGCGAACTCCGCGTTCTCGGAGAGGAAGCCGTAGCCGGGGTGGATGGCGTCCGCCCCCGAGTCCTTGGCCGCCTGCAGCACCTTGGCCATGTCCAGATAGCTGGCGGCCGGGGTGTCACCGCCCAGAGCGAACGCCTCGTCGGCCGCGCGGACATGCAGAGCGTCCCGGTCCGGATCGGCGTAGACGGCTACGCTCGCGATCCCGGCGTCCCGGCACGCCCGGGCGACGCGGACAGCGATTTCGCCACGGTTGGCGATGAGCACCTTGCGCACGATGGCTCCCTCCTTGAAACAAGCTGAGTTTAGGGACTGCCGACACGGCCTTTCGACCCGTCCCCAGTGGTGAGCTTGCCCACACGGAGCGTGATACGAGGCGTTCGGGGTCGAGAAATCCCTTGTCGTACCACGGTACGCAGGGTTCCTTTACGGCACAGTAGCTCCGAGGTGTGGCGCAGGTCTCTGTTCCGGCGACCAGTCGCCGAGCGGGTTTCTTTGTGGAGTCCCTACGAATGGCTCAATGATTCTTTGCCGCCGGCCCCGGGCGCGCGGACCCTTGTCGAGAGGTTTACCAGTCAGTAGCCTTCGCGCCATCGTCCGTACTGCAGGTAACAGCCGTACTCAGGGGGTGGCCCAGGTGGCCCGCAGACCGATAGCGCTCGTGACGGCGGCGGTGCTCCTCCTGGAGGCGCCGGGCATCGTCGCCCTCAACGCCGTGATGGCGAGGTTCGTGGAGATCCAGTCGATGTCCCTGGACGGCCTCGACCCGGACGCGATGGTGACCGGCACCTGGGCCCTCGGCATCGTCTCGGGTCTCCTCCTCGCCGCGTGTGCCCTGGTGGCCGCCCTGACCGGCATCCGCGACCGCAGCCCCGGCCGCGCGGGCCGGGCCCTGCTCATCGGCTGCGCGGTGGTGCACGCGGTGCTCGGCGCGGTGACGATCGGGCTGATCGGGTGGGGCGCCTTCGCGTTCATGATGGTCGTGGTGGGCCTCGTCGTGCTCACGCTGGTGGCGTACGGGGAGACCGCCCGGGAGGCCCGGGAGGCGCCGGCGCCCGCGTGAGGACGCCGCCGCCCGCGAGCCGCCGTCAGGTCCACAGGTCGGTGATGGAGACCCCCAGCTTGCCGAGCAGCGTGCGCAGCAGAGGCAAGGAGAGGCCGATCACGTTGCCCGGGTCGCCGTCGATGCCGTCGATGAACGGTGCCGAGCGGCCGTCCAGGGTGAACGCGCCCGCCACATGGAGGGGTTCGCCGCTCGCGACGTACGCGGCGATCTCGTCGTCCGTCGGCTCGCCGAAGCGGACGATGGTGGAGGCGGTCGCGGACTCGTAGCGCTTGGCAGTGGTGTCGTAGACGCAGTGGCCCGTCTGGAGGATGCCGACGCGGCCCCGCATGGCCTTCCAGCGGGCCGTGGCCTCCTCGGCGTCGGCCGGCTTGCCCAGCGCCTGCTTGTCGAGCTCCAGGACCGAGTCGCAGCCGATGACCAGGGCGCCGAACGCCTCGGGGCGGGCGGCGACATGGGCGGCCTTCGCCTCGGCGAGCGCGAGGGCGAGTTCGGCGGGGGTCGGGGCGTGCACCTTGTCCTCGTCGACGCCGCTCACGATGACCTCGGGAGCGAGTCCGGCCTGGCGCAGCAGTCCGAGACGGGCGGGCGAGGCGGAGGCGAGCACGACACGGCGGCGATCAGCAGTCATGGGGGCAGCGTAGCCAGTACCGGGCCGTCAGGCCGCGCGTCTCAGTGCAGGCCGGCCGCGAACATCGCCACCAGCATCGCCAGGGCCAGCAGGATGGACGCGCGACGCAGCATGGCCTGCATGTCGCGCATCTCCTTCGGCGGCTCGTTCTTCGGGTCGGACCAGAGCATGCCTCCGATCCTGCGGGCGGGGCGGCCGGGGCGCCTGAGTACGCGTACTCAAGCGCCCCGGTGCCAACGGACTACTTACCGGGGGATGAACACTCCGCCACCGGCCGCCGTCAGGGCCGCCTCCACCGCGCGCTCCGCGTCCTGCGGCCTCAGCGGCTCGCGCGTGACCACGAAGCGGTAGTAGAGCGGGGCCGAGACCGCGCGGAGCAGTTCGAGGCCGTCCGTGGCGGCCGGGACCTCTCCGCGCGCCGCGGCCCGGTCCACCACCGGGGCCCACTCCTCCAGGCGGGCCCGGTAGAAGCCGTTCAGGGCGGCGGCGCACTCCTCGTCACAGGCCGCGGCGGCGATGACCGCGCGGAAGACGGCGCCCATCCGGGGATCGGTGAGGGTCCCGCGTACGAGTTCGGCGTTGGCGCGCAGGTCGCCGGCGAGGGTGCCGGTGTCGGCGGCGGGCAGGGACCGGTCGGCCATGTCGCGCAGGAGGTCGGCGACGAGGCCGACGGGGGAGCCCCAGCGGCGGTAGACGGTCGTCTTGCCGACGCCCGCGCTCGCGGCGATCCGGTCCATGTTCAGGGTGTGGAAGCCGGTGCTCGCGAGCGCGTCCTCGGTCGCTTCGAGGACGGCCGCGCGGACCTTGGCCGTACGGCCCCCCGGGCGGACTGAACCCGGCGTACCGTCCCCTTCGCCCCCGCCCAAACGGGTCTGTTGTTCCATTAGCGCCTCCGAGTCTGCTACGGTCCTGAGCATCTTAACGGAACGACGTTCCCGTTAACCCTTGGAAGGGTCGTGTCATGAAGAAGCTCGTCGCACCGCTGCTGGCCACCGCGCTCGGCCTCACCCTCCTCTCCGCCACCCCGTCCGGCGCCGGCCCCGGCCCCCACGCCCCGTCGTGGCATGCCGCGTGGGGCGCCGCCCCGCAGCTCCCCGCCACCGGGTTCACGCCCAACTGGTCCCAGGAGGGCTTCTCGCGCCAGACCGTCCGCCAGGTCGTCCGTCTCACCGAGGACGGTGACCACGCCCGTATCCGGCTCTCCAACGCGTACGGGACCTCGCCGCTGATCGTCACGGGCGCCACCCTCGCCCGTACGGACACCGGCGCGGCGGTCGAACCGGGCTCCGTCCGCCACCTCACCTTCGGCGGGAAGCGGTCCGCGACCGTCCCCGCCCACGGCGAACTGCGCAGCGATCCCGCCGCCCTCGGCCTGCGGCGCCTGGAGTCGGTCACCGTCACGCTCTATCTCGCCGGAACGACCGGACCCGCCACCTTCCACTCCCAGGCCTGGGCCGACACCTACCGGGCCGAGGGCGACCACCGCGCCGACGTCGACGGCCGGGCGTTCACCGCCCGCACCCAGTCCTGGTACTACCTCAGCGGGGTCGAGGTGAGCGGCGGGACACTGCCGCGTCAGGCCCGCAAGGGCGGCGTGGTGCTGTTCGGCGACTCCATCACCGACAGCTTCGGCTCCACCCCGAACGCCGACCGCCGCTACTCCGACGCCCTCGCCGAACGCGTCGACCGGCCCGTCGTGAACGCGGGCATCGGCGGCAACCTGGTCCTCAACGACTCGGCCTGGTACGGCGAGCGCTCCACCGCCCGCTTCCGCCGCGACGCCCTCGACCAGCCCGGCGTCTCGACCGTCGTCCTGCTGCAGGGGCTCAACGACATCGGCTACAGCGAGGCGGCTCTCAAGCCCGACCCGCAGCCCACCTACAAGCCCTCGCCCGTCGTCTCCTCCGCCGAGATCATCGCCGCCTACCGCGAGTTGATCGGCGCCGCGCACGACCGCGGGATACGAATCGTCGGCTCGACGCTGCTGCCCTTCAAGGGAACCGGCCACTGGGGCCCGACCGCCGAGCGGACCAGCGCCGAGGTCAACCACTGGATCCGTACCTCCGGCGCGTTCGACGCGGTCGTCGACTTCGCGCGGCTCCTCGCCGACCCCGAGGACCCGAAGGCACTGCACCCCGCCTACGCGTACGCGGACCGGCTGCACCCCAACGACGCCGGCTACCGCCTGATGGCCGAGGCGGTCGCGCCCCTCGTCTGAACCCGACGCCGAAGCGACGCGCGAAGGCCGGACCTCCCGCACAAGAGGTCCGGCCTTCTTCGCGTACGTCTGAGGTCAGACGGGCCAGTAGGAGCGCGCCCACGAGCGCGGCCCCGGCCGGTGCCGTACCCCGCGGGCGATCCGCGACGGGTCCGACCAGCCCTCCGGAACCGCCGGGCCGCCCTCGGCGGCGGACGCCGCCGCCGTCGCCGCGGCCCGCGCCTGGACCACCGCAAGTGCGGCGGCCAGCTCCTCCGGGGTCGGATTACCTCGAACGACCTTGATCACAGCGGCTCCTTGAAGGTCTAGAGGGGGATGTTGCCGTGCTTCTTCGGAGGCAGGGATTCCCGCTTCGTGCGCAGCTGACGCAGGCCCTTCACGATCTGCGGACGGGTGTCCGACGGCATGATCACGCCGTCGATGTAGCCGCGCTCGGCCGCCGTGTACGGGTTGAGCAGGGTGTCCTCGTACTCCTGGATCAGCCGCGCCCGCTCCGCCTCCTGATCCTCGGCGGCGGCGATGGTGCGCCGGTGCAGGATGTTCACCGCGCCCTGCGCGCCCATGACCGCGATCTGAGCGGTCGGCCAGGCCAGGTTGAGGTCCGCGCCAAGGTGCTTGGAGCCCATGACGTCGTACGCGCCGCCGAACGCCTTGCGCGTGATGACGGTGATCAGCGGGACGGTCGCCTCGGCGTAGGCGTAGATCAGCTTGGCGCCGCGGCGGATGATGCCGCCGTACTCCTGGTCGACGCCCGGCAGGAAGCCCGGCACGTCGACGAAGGTGATGACCGGGACGTTGAAGGCGTCGCAGGTACGGACGAACCGCGCGGCCTTCTCGCTCGCGTTGATGTCCAGGCAACCGGCGAACTGCATCGGCTGGTTGGCGACGATGCCGACCGGGAAGCCCTCCACCCGGCCGAAGCCGGTGAGGATGTTCGGTGCGAACAGCGGCTGCGTCTCCAGGAACTCGCCGTCGTCCAGGACGTGCTCGATGACCCGGTGCATGTCGTACGGCTGGTTCGCGGAGTCCGGGATCAGGACGTCCAGCTCGCGGTCCTCGTCGTTCACCTCGGTCTCGGCGACCTCGGGGAAGGCCGGCGGCTCCGAGAGATTGTTCGAGGGCAGGTACGACAGCAGGGACTTGACGTACTCGATCGCGTCCTTCTCGTCGCCCGCCATGTGGTGCGCGACGCCGGAGGTGGTGTTGTGGGTGCGTGCGCCGCCCAGCTCCTCGAAACCGACGTCCTCGCCCGTCACGGTCTTGATGACGTCGGGTCCGGTGATGAACATGTGCGAGGTCTGGTCGACCATCACCGTGAAGTCGGTGATCGCGGGGGAGTAGACCGCGCCGCCGGCGCACGGGCCGACGACCAGGGAGATCTGCGGGATCACACCCGAGGCGTGGGTGTTGCGGCGGAAGATCTCGCCGTACATGCCGAGCGCGCTGACGCCCTCCTGGATACGGGCGCCGCCGGAGTCGTTGATGCCGACGACCGGGCAGCCGGTCTTCAGCGCGAAGTCCATCACCTTGATGATCTTCTGGCCGAAGGTCTCGCCGAGCGCGCCGCCGAAGACCGTGAAGTCCTGCGAGAAGACGGCGACGGGACGGCCGTCGACCGTACCGTAACCGGTGACGACACCGTCGCCGTACGGGCGGTTCTTCTCCAGACCGAAATTGGTCGAGCGGTGCCGGGCCAGCTCGTCCAGCTCCACGAACGAGCCCTCGTCGAGCAACAGCTCGATCCGCTCGCGCGCGGTCAGCTTCCCCTTCGCGTGCTGCTTCTCCACGGCGCGCGCGGAGCCGGCATGGGTGGCCTCGTCAATCCGGCGCTGCAGATCCGCGATCTTGCCTGCGGTCGTGTGAATGTCGATCTCTTGCGGCTCTACCGGCTCGGACATCGGGATGCGGCTCCCTGCCTGGTCACGGGGGTTCGATGACTACGAATGGGCTACTGCTGGGCTACTGATCCGTAGCGTATCGACGCCGATACGGTTCGGCACTGCGGTGTTTGCCACACCTACGCTGCCTTGCATGACGTCTTCACATGACTCAGGAGGCCCCTGGTCCGACCTGGACCGGCCCCCGCTCAACGCACCCGCGCTGCGCCGCGCGCTCCTGCACCCCGACGGCCTCTGGACCTCGCTCGACGTGGTCGCCACGACCGGCTCCACCAACTCCGACCTGGCCGCCCGCGCCGGCGACCTGCCGGAGGGAGCGGTCCTGATCGCCGAGGAGCAGACCGCGGGGCGCGGCCGCCTCGACCGCAGCTGGGTGGCGCCGGCCCGGTCCGGGCTCTTCCTGTCCGTCCTGTTCAAGCCCGCCGTGCCGGTGCACCGCTGGGGTTGGCTGCCGCTGCTGACCGGCGTCGCCGCGGCGACCGGCCTCGCCAAGGCCGGCGGCGTGGACATGTCCCTCAAGTGGCCCAACGACCTGCTGGTTTCGGTCGGCGGAGAGGAGCGCAAGACCGGCGGCATCCTCGCCGAGCGGTCGGGCGAGGACGGTGTCGTCGTCGGCCTCGGCATCAATGTCACCCTGCGTGAGGACGAGCTGCCGGTCCCCGGGGCCGGCTCCCTGCTCCTCGCGAACGCCGTCTCGACGGACCGCGACACGCTGCTGAGGTCGGTCCTGCGCTCCGTGGAGCAGTGGTACGGCGACTGGGTGCGAGCGGACGGCGACCCCGAGGTGTCGGGTCTCCAGGCGGCGTACGCGGCGGGCTGCGCGACGCTGGGCCGCCGGGTGCGGGCCGAGCTTCCCGGTGAGCGGATGCTGGAGGGCGAGGCGGTGGCACTGGACGGCGACGGCCGTCTGGTGGTGGCGACGGAGGGCGGCGGCACGGAGGCGGTCTCGGCGGGCGACATCGTCCACGTGCGTGCGGACGACTGACGGACCGCACCCCGTCCGTCAGGGTCTGGGCAGGCGTTTCTCCTCGGGATCGAACCCGGGGGAGGAGCGGCTGCCCACACCCCCGAAGGAGATCGCGGGCACCGTTACGGCGTGAGCTGGCACACACCTGTCGTATCGTGGAGCGCGATCCAGGCGACAGATCGGCAGGGCAGTGGGCAGGGAACGGGCAGGAGGCGGCCGGTGACCGTCGACGACGAGAACGCGGGCGGGGACGAGCCGGCCACGTATCCCACCCCCCACCATGTCGTCGATCACACGGCGGAGCCGACCGACAACCCCCTCGCCATCCGCCTCGAACAGCTCATCCTCGGTGCCGAGCGCCGCTACACCCCCTTCCAGGCCGCCCGCACCGCCGGCGTCTCCATGGAGCTCGCCTCGCGCTTCTGGCGCGCCATGGGCTTCGCCGACATCGGGCAGGCCAAGGCCCTCACCGAGGCCGACGTGCTCGCGCTGCGGCGCCTGGCCGGTCTCGTCGAGGCGGGACTGCTGAGCGAGCCGATGGCCGTGCAGGTCGCCCGCTCCACCGGGCAGACCACCGCCCGGCTCGCCGAGTGGCAGATCGACTCGTTCCTGGAGGGCCTCACCGAGCCGCCCGAACCAGGGATGACCCGCACCGAGGTCACGTACCCCCTGGTCGAGCTGCTCCTGCCCGAGCTGGAGGAGTTCCTGATCTACGTCTGGCGCCGCCAGCTCGCCGCCGCCACCGGCCGGGTCGTCCAGGCCGGCGACGACGAGGAGATGGTCGACCGGCGGCTCGCCGTCGGCTTCGCGGACCTCGTCGGCTTCACCCGGCTCACCCGGCGCCTGGAGGAGGAGGAGCTCGGCGAGCTGGTCGAGGCCTTCGAGACGACCTGCGCCGACCTGGTCGCCGCGCACGGCGGGCGGCTGATCAAGACCCTCGGTGACGAGGTCCTGTACGCGGCGGACGACGCCGGCACCGCCGCCGAGATCGCGCTGCGGCTGATCGAGACCCTCAGCCACGACGAGACGATGCCCGCCCTGCGCGTCGGTATCGCCTTCGGCACGGTCACGACCCGGATGGGCGATGTCTTCGGCACGACCGTGAACCTGGCGAGCCGGCTCACCTCGATAGCGCCCAAGGACACCGTCCTGGTGGACGGGGCGCTCGCCGAGGAGCTCACCAGGACCGGGGACGCGCCCGTCTCGGAGACCCAGGCGGCGGAGGAGGCGGCTCGCGCGGAGAAGGAGGGCGAGGAGCCCCCGGCGTACCGCTTCGCGCTCCAGCCGATGTGGCAGCGCCCGGTGCGCGGTCTGGGCGTCGTCGAGCCCTGGCAGCTGAGCCGCCGCCCGACTTAGGCCCACCCGGCCCCGATCCGCCGGACCGGCCCCTAAGATCCCGGTGAACAGTCGTTAACCGGGAGGGTGTGCGGTCATGTCGGTCCAGTCCGAGCAGCGCTTTGGTGAGTTCGTCGTGGTCCGGAAGGTGGGGCATGTCGCCGAGCTCGTCCTCGACCGGCCCAAGGCGATGAACGCCGTCTCCTCCGAGATGGCCCGCTCCATCGGCGCGGCCTGCGACGCGCTCGGCGCCGATGCCGCGGTGCGGGTGACGGTGCTGACCTCCTCCAACGACCGGGCCTTCTGCGTCGGCGCCGACCTGAAGGAGCGCAACTCCTTCACGGACGCCGAGCTCGTCCGTCAGCGGCCCACCGCGCGCGGCGCCTACACCGGGGTCCTCGAACTGCCGATGCCGACCGTCGCGGCCGTGCACGGCTTCGCCCTCGGCGGCGGGTTCGAGCTGGCTCTGGCCTGCGACGTGATCGTGGCCGACGCGACGGCCGTCGTCGGTCTGCCCGAGGTCTCCGTGGGCGTCATCCCCGGCGGCGGCGGTACGCAGCTGCTCCCGCGCCGGGTGGGCGCGGCCCGCGCCGCCGAGCTGGTCTTCACGGCGCGCCGGGTGGAGGCGGCCGAGGCTCGTGAGCTGGGCCTCGTCGATCTCCTGGAGGACGACGCCCGTACGGCGGCGCTGGAACTCGCCGGGCGGATCGCGGAGAACTCCCCGGTCGGGCTGCGGGCCGCCAAGCGGGCGATGCGGCTCGGACAGGGGCTCGATCTGCGGGCCGGCCTGGAGGTCGAGGACGCGGCGTGGCGGTCCGTGGCGTTCTCGGGCGACCGGGCGGAGGGCGTGGCCGCCTTCAACGAGAAGCGGAAGCCGCAGTGGCCCGGTGAGTGAGACCCGCCGGCGCCGGGCAGGCGCGAGAAGATCTCGCCGATGGTCCGTCATGTGACTTTCCGTGACGCTCCACCAGTGAAAACAGGCCGAACGTCCCTAAGCTGTAGAAATGGGAGAGGACGTGCGGCTGCGGGCCGTGGTGGCGCTGGCGCAGGCGATGGCGGCGGCGCACACCCCGCGCGAGTTCTGGCGGGCGGCCGCGCTGGGCGCCCGCGACGCGCTCGGCGGCAGTTTCGCCGCGCTGTCCGTCTGGGAGCGTGACCACGGCCGGCTGAAGGTGCTGGTGAACGCCGGGGAGTCGGCGCTCGGCGAGGAGGAGTTCCCGGACGCCGAGACGTACCCCGTCCATCAGTTCCCCGAGATCACCGAGTTCCTGCACGCGCGGTGGGCGGGCGGCGGCGAGCCGGACGCCTGGGTGGAGACGGCGGACGACCACGTCGTGACCGGCCGGGTCGCCGGGCTGCGCAGGCGCGGCCGCGGCTGCTGCGTGGTCGCGCCGGTGATCCTGCACGGGCGGGCCTGGGGCGAGCTGTACGTGGCGCGGCCGGCCGGGGCGCCGCCCTTCGATCGCGACGACGCCGACTTCGCGGCGGTCCTCGCCGCCGTGGTGGCGGCGGGGATCGCGCAGGCGGAGCGCCTGGAGGAGGTGCGGAAGCTGGCCTTCACCGACCCGCTGACCGGCCTGGCGAACCGGCGCGCGGTCGACACCCGGCTCGACGAGGCGGTCGAGCGCTACCGCGCGGACGGCTCCGTGGTGAGCCTGGTGGTGTGTGACCTGAACGGCCTGAAGCGGGTGAACGACACCCATGGGCACGCGGTCGGCGACCGGCTGCTGGAACGCTTCGGCTCGGTGCTCTCGCGGTGCGGGGCGATGCTGCCTGGGGCGCTGTCGGCGCGTCTGGGCGGCGACGAGTTCTGCCTCCTGTCGGTGGGTCCGACGGCCGACGAGGTGGTGGCGGTCGCGGACGAGCTGTGCGTACGGGCCGGGGAGCTGGAGCTGGGTGAGGGGGTGGCGTGCGGGGTCGCCTCCACCGGAGACCCGATCGGCCCGCTGAAGTCGGCGCGCCGGCTCTTCCGTCTGGCGGACGCGGCGCAGTACCAGGCGAAGGCCGCGCGCTCCTCGAAGCCGGTGGTGGCCGGTCGGGACGGTACGGTCATCGCCCTCGCCGACGCCCCGCCCGGCGGCCGCGACCGCCGCCGCTTCCGCGACGCCCCACCGGTGTGAGGCGCCGCGCCCGGGTGGCCGCCGCAGCCGGTAAGGGGCCGTCACCGAGATGACTAGTGACACGTTGGGATTCAGTCCGTAGGCTGCTGAATATGGATATGCACTCTGTCGTCCTCGGTCCTTCCGGCACCACCGCGCAGGACGTCATCGACGTCGCCCGTCACGACGCCCGCGTCGAGCTGTCGGCCGAAGCCGTGGAGGCGCTCGCCGCGTCCCGGGCCGTCGTCGACGCGCTCGCCGCGAAGCCCGAGCCCGTGTACGGCGTCTCCACCGGTTTCGGCGCGCTGGCCACCCGGCACATCAGCCATGAGCTCCGCGCCCAGCTGCAGCGCAACATCGTCCGCTCGCACGCCGCCGGCATGGGTCCGCGCGTCGAGCGCGAGGTGGTGCGCGCGCTGATGTTCCTGCGGCTGAAGACCGTCGCCTCCGGCCACACCGGCGTCCGCCCCGAGGTCGCCCGGACCATGGCCGACGTGCTCAACGCCGGCATCACCCCCGTCGTGCACGAGTACGGCTCCCTCGGCTGCTCCGGAGACCTCGCCCCGCTCTCCCACTGCGCGCTGACGTTGATGGGCGAGGGCGACGCGGAAGGCCCCGACGGCACCGTGAGGCCCGCCGGCGAACTGCTCGCCGCCGCCGGCATCCAGCCCGTCGAGCTCCGGGAGAAGGAGGGGCTCGCCCTCCTCAACGGCACGGACGGCATGCTCGGCATGCTGATCATGGCCCTCGCCGACCTCGACACCCTCTACAAGTCCGCCGACATCACCGCGGCCCTCTCCCTCGAAGCCCTCCTCGGCACCGAGAAGGTCCTCGAGCCCGAGCTGCACGCCATCCGCCCGCACCCGGGCCAGGGCGCCTCCGCCGCCAACATGCTCGCCGTGCTCAAGGGCTCCGGCCTCACCGGCCACTTCCAGGCCGACGAGGCCCCCCGGGTCCAGGACGCGTACTCGGTGCGCTGCGCCCCGCAGGTCGCGGGCGCCGGCCGCGACACCCTGGCGCACGCCCGCCTGGTCGCCGAGCGCGAGCTCGCCTCCGCCGTCGACAACCCGGTCGTGCTCCAGGACGGTCAGGTCCGCTCCAACGGCAACTTCCACGGCGCCCCCGTCGCGTACGTCCTCGACTTCCTCGCCATCGCCGCCGCCGACCTCGGCTCCATCGCCGAGCGCCGCACCGACCGGCTCCTCGACAAGAACCGGTCCCACGGGCTGCCGCCCTTCCTGGCCGACGACGCCGGCGTCGACTCGGGCCTGATGATCGCCCAGTACACCCAGGCCGCCCTGGTCAGCGAGATGAAGCGGCTGGCCGTCCCGGCGTCCGCCGACTCCATCCCGTCCTCCGCCATGCAGGAGGACCACGTCTCCATGGGCTGGTCGGCCGCCCGCAAGCTGCGCACCGCGATCGGCAACCTCAACCGGATCATCGCCGTCGAGCTCTACGCCGCCACCCGCGGGATCGAGCTCCGCCACGGTCTGACCCCGGCGCCCGCCTCGCGGGCCGCCATCGACGCCCTGCGCGCCGCCGGCGTCCAGGGCCCCGGCCCCGACCGCTTCCTCGCCCCCGACCTGGAGGCCGCCGACGTCTTCGTACGGGAAGGGAAGCTCGTCGCGGCCGTGGAGCCGGTCACCGGGCCGCTCGCGTAACCACCGCTTACCAGGACCGCGAAGATCACGGAGGGCCGCCCCCAGGTGTGGAGGCGGCCCTTCCGGCATGCCGTGGAGTCCTGGGCGCCGCTTACGAAGCCCGGCCGCCGCGTCGCATCGCCAGCGCCACGAAACCCGCTCCCACCGCGAGAAAGCCCGTACCGCCGATCAGATACGGCGTCGTGTCCGGACTACCGGTCTCGGCCAGGCGCGCCCCGCCGGCCTCACCGCCCTCGCCGCCGTCCTGCCTCACCGTCGTCCGCACGCCGCCGGGCGGGCGTTCCTCATCGGTGGCGTTCGCGGACGGAACGAACCACAGCGCGCACAGCAGTGTCCCGGCAGCGGTGGCGGTCAGCAGCGGGCGGCGTGCGACGGACACAGATTTCGATCCCCCTTGCGGAAACCGCGAATTGGTGTGTCCGCCGATGCTAATGAACACAGCGGGTCGCGGGAAAGCCGGGAGCCCGGGCGGCCTACGCTCCCTCGTATGAGCACTTCCGAGACTTCACGCTATGTACGGCTTCGAGTGGAGGTCGTCCTGGAGATCGACGGCCCCGAGGAGCTGACCGAGGCGGCCGTCGGCCGGATCGACACCGACGAGTTCATGCCCGACGACGAGCGCGTCCACGCCCGCTCCGCCGTCCAGGAGGACAGCGCCGAGGCCCTCGCCTATCTCGTCGAGCCCTTCGACCTGGTCAGCACGGTGCCCGGGATCGAGCTGGTGCAGGCCTCCTGGAGCAGCGAGGAGATCGACTACGACCCCGATGCACAGGAGTGGGACCTCGACGAGGAAGATGGTCCGGACACGGACGAGGACGACGACGTGGACGTGGACGACGACGAGCAACGGGTGTAGCGGCGGCATCGGCCCCCGCTCGGAG
The DNA here is from genome assembly GCF_040611675.1 of Streptomyces sp. NPDC006551. NCBI lineage: Bacteria > Bacillati > Actinomycetota > Actinomycetes > Kitasatosporales > Streptomycetaceae > Streptomyces > Streptomyces sp. NPDC006551. The sequence continues at coordinate 243,655 of NZ_JBEXOT010000001.1, read as the reverse complement.
CCCCGGAGCGGCGTCGCTCGTCGCGGCGCCCGCCGGGGCTTCTCCGTGTACGGGAACCAGGCGCCCCGCGTCTGCGTGTCGGTCAGTGGTGTTCCCCACAAACCGTCCGGTTACGGAACCGGACGGGGTGTCATGGAAGTTCTCAGCGGTAGTGGCAGGGAATCGGCGACGATGGAGAAGCGTGTGATGACGGACAGCAAGCGCCGCCGCAAGAGCCTGGCGGCGACGGCCGCGGTGCTCGGTGGCGTATTGGTGCTCTCGGCGTGCAGCGACGGGGACAAGGGCGGAAGCGCCGGCTCCCCGACCCCGAACTCACAGGCCCAGGTCGACGAAGCCGCGGCGCAGAAGACGTCGAAGGCGCAGATATCCATCGCGCCGGAGAACGGCGCCGCCAACGCGTCGATCAACAATGACGCCAAGGTCACCGTGACCGACGGCACGCTCACCGAGGTCACCATGACCACGGCCGAGGGCGCGAGCGTCAAGGGCGAGATATCCGCCGACGGCAAGAGCTGGAAGCCCTCCGAACAGCTGAAGCGGGCCACCGTCTACAAGATCGCAGCCACGGCGAAGGACGCGGACGGCCTGGAGGCGCACGAGAACTCCTCCTTCACCACCGTCTCGCAGGCCAACAGCTTCATCGGCAACTTCACCCCCGACAGCGGCTCGACCGTCGGCGTGGGCATGCCGGTCTCGATCAACTTCAACAAGGCGATCACCGACAAGAAGGCCGTCCAGAGCGGCATCAAGGTCACCTCCAGCAGCGGCCAGGAGGTCGTCGGGCACTGGTTCAACTCCCAGCGCCTGGACTTCCGCCCGGAGAACTACTGGGCCGAGGGCTCGACCGTCACGATGAAGCTGGAGCTCGACGGCGTCGAGGGCGCCGAGGGTGTCTACGGCGTCCAGCAGAAGACGGTCACCTTCAAGATCGGCCGTAACCAGGTCTCCACCGTCGACGTCGCGACCAAGACCATGACGGTCAAGCAGGACGGCAAGACGGTCAAGACCATCCCGATCTCCGCCGGCTCCCCGGAGAACCCGACCTACAACGGTCAGATGGTGATCTCCGAGAAGTTCAAGGAGACCCGGATGAACGGCGCCACCGTCGGCTTCACCGACGACGACGGCAAGGGCGAGTACGACATCAAGGACGTCCCGCACGCCATGCGGCTCTCCACGTCCGGCACGTTCATCCACGGCAACTACTGGGGTCCGGACTCGATCTTCGGCAACTCCAACACCAGCCACGGCTGCGTGGGCCTGAACGACGTGAAGGGCGCGGGCGACCCGAAGCAGATGGCCGCCTGGCTCTACGACCACTCGATCGTCGGCGACGTCATCATCGTCAAGAACTCCAAGGACAAGACGATCGCGCCCGACAACGGCCTCAACGGCTGGAACATGAGCTGGTCGCAGTGGAAGGCCGGCTCGGCGCTCTGACCCGCCCGTACGTACGCGCGGCTGATCGGCCCGTACGTACGCGAAGCCGACCCGCCCGTACGTGCACGAGAACGGCGGCTCCCTCGCTCCGAGGGGGCCGCCGTTCTCGTCACCGTACGTCGACGGGCTCGTCCGCGCCCCAGGTGGCGAGCAGCCGCAGCGCGTCCGCCGACGCCGACCCCGGCTCCGCCTGGTACGTCACGAGCACCAGGTCGGGGTCCCCGCCGGACACCTTCAACGTCTCGTAGCCCAGCGTCATCTCGCCCACCAGCGGATGGCGCAGCCGCTTCGTCCCGTGCCCCTTGTCCGCGACCGTGTGCGCCGCCCACAGCGAGCGGAACTCCTCGCTCTTCACCGACAGCTCGCCGACCAGGGCGAGCAGCGCCGGATCGTCCGGGTAGCAGCCCGCGTACAGCCGCAGCACGCTCACCACCTCGGTCGCCTTGCACTCCCAGTCGAGATAGAGGTCGCGCGCGTGGGGCCCGAGGAACACCAGCCGCGCCATGTTCCGCTCCTCCGGCTCCATCGCCGCGAAGTCGCCGAGCAGCGCCCGCGCCATCCGGTTCCAGGCCAGGATGTCCAGCCGGCGGCCGAGCACGAACGCCGGGATCCCGTCCAGCGACTCCAGCAGATGCCGCAGCCCCGGCCGCACCTGCTGCGGCCTCGTGATCGCCGCCCGCTGCTTCTTCTTCACGGTCGGCTTGGCCAGATGCGTCAGATGCGCCCGCTCGGTGTCGCTCAGCCGCAGCGCCCGCGCGATCGAGTCCAGGACCTCCATGGACACATTGCGGCCGTTGCCCTGTTCGAGCCGGGTGTAGTACGCCACGGACACCCCGGCCAGCTGTGCCAGCTCCTCCCGGCGCAGCCCGGGAACACGCCGGTGGCGCCCGAACTCGGGCAGACCCACGTCCGCCGGCTTCAGCCGCGCCCGCCGGGAGCGCAGGAATTCACTGAGTTCGGCACTGAGATCCATACGACCCAAGTATCCGGGTCGTACGGCGGTGGGGAAAAGCCGTTCCTGTCCCTGCCAGTGGTAGGCACGCTGGACGTAGGCAGAACAGGGCCCTGGGTACGTTTCGCCGGTTCGGGCAGGCTTGGGCGCCATGACCACGAACGTTTCCGCTTACGCCGCACCCGCCGCCAACGCCCCGCTGGAGCGCACCACCGTGCCGCGCCGCCCGGTCGGCGAGCACGACGTCCTCATCGAGATCAAGTACGCCGGTATCTGCCACTCCGACATCCACCAGGCCCGCGACGGCTGGGGCGAGGGCATCTTCCCGATGGTGCCGGGCCACGAGATCGCCGGAATCGTCACCGAGGTCGGCGCCGGGGTGAGCACGTACGCCGTCGGCGACCGGGTGGGGGTCGGCTGCTTCGTCGACTCCTGCCGGGAGTGCGAGTACTGCCGTCAGGGCCTGGAGCAGTACTGCGTCAAGGGCAGCACCGGCACGTACAACGCCCTCGACAAGAACGGCGAGCCGACCTACGGCGGCTACTCCACCCACATCGTCGTCGACGAGAACTACGTCCTGCGGATCCCGGACGGCCTCTCCCTCGACGTCGCCGCCCCGCTGCTGTGCGCCGGCATCACCCTCTACTCGCCGCTCGCCCATTGGAACGCCGGCCCCGGCAAGAACGTCGCGATCGTCGGCCTCGGCGGCCTCGGCCACATGGGCGTCAAGATCGCCCACGCGCTCGGCGCCGAGGTGACCGTGCTCAGCCAGTCGCTGAAGAAGCAGGAGGACGGCCTGAAGCTGGGCGCCGACCACTACTACGCCACCAGCGACCCGGAGACCTTCGAGAAGCTGGCCGGCACCTTCGACCTGATCCTCTCGACCGTCTCGGCCCCGCTGGACTTCGGCGCCTATCTGAGCCTGCTCAAGACGGACGGTGCCCTCGTCAACGTCGGCGCCCCCGAGGAGCCGATCGCCCTCAACCTCTTCTCCCTCATCGGCGGCCGCAAGACGCTGGCCGGCTCGATGATCGGCGGCATCGCCGAGACCCAGGAGATGCTCGACTTCTGCGCGGCGCACGGCCTCGGCGCGGAGATCGAGGTGATCCGCGCCGACCAGATCAACGAGGCGTACGAGCGGGTGCTCGCCAGCGACGTGCGCTACCGCTTCGTGATCGACGCGTCGACGATCTGAACCCGGTGAGCGCCTGAGCGCCGGGGCATGACCTCCGGGGTAATCGACCCCGTACGGCATGCCCCGGCACTCTTGCGTCATGACCGCTTACGCCATCGGAAACCTGCGCCCGAAGCCCGTCCTCGACGACGAGGTCTTCACCTACATCGAGCGCATCCAGGCCACGCTGGACCCCTTCGGCGGCCGCTTCCTCGTACACGGCGCGCCGAGGCGCGAGGTCCGCGAGGGTGCGTGGCCGAGCGGGCTCGTGATCATCGGCTTCCCGTCGTTCGACCGGGCCCGCGACTGGTACGACTCCGCCGCCTACCAGGAGCTGATACCGCTGCGGACCCGGCACATGGACGGCGACATCCTCCTGATCGACGGCGTCGGACCCGACTACGACCCGGCGGCGACGGCGGCGCTGATGCGGGCCGCGCAGGCGGACGCTTCAGGAGGCGCGGCCTGAGCGCAGGTCGAGCCGCCCGCCGCGGAAGCCGGCGCGGAAGCGGCGGTCGTGGGAGACCGCGACCACCGCGCCCTCGAACACGGCGAGCGCCGCTTCCAGGTCCTCCACCAGGCTGAGCGCCACATGGTTGGTCGGCTCGTCCAGGACGAGCAGATCGGCCGGCCGGGTCACCAGCCGGGCCAGTTCGAGGCGCCGTTGCTGGCCCACCGAGAGCGCGGCCACCGGTACGCGCAGATCCTCCTCACGGAAAAGCCCGAGGGCGAGCAGTTCGTCCGCGTGCTCCTCGGGCCGGCCGGGGCGGCCCGCCGCGTACGCCGTGAGCAGCGGCTCGCGGGACGGTACGGCGGGCAGTTCCTGGGGCAGATAGCCGACGCGGGCCGGCCGGACGACCGTCCCGCTGTCGGGCACCAGGTCGCCGGCGAGGACGCGCAACAGGGTCGTCTTCCCGGCTCCGTTGGGCCCGGAGACCAGAAGCCGGTCCGTCGCCCCGATCCGCAGTCCGTCGAGACGCAGCCGGTCGCCGACGACGATGTCGGTCAACTCGGCGAGAACCCCGTGCGCGGCGGCGGTGCCCGTGTCGGAGGTGCCGGTTCCGGTGCCGCTCGTGCCGGTTCCGGTTCCGGTTCCGGTGCCGGTGTCGGTGTCGCTCGTGCCGGTTCCGGTTCCGGTTCCGGTGCCGGTGTCGGTGTCGCTCGTGCCGGTTCCGGCGGCCGCCTCGGGCCCCGCCGTACCGGCGCCGGTCGCGCCCGGTCCGGCCGTACCCGGCCCCGCGCCGGCCGTCACCGCGCGGGCGGGCCGCGCCGTGGCGAGCCTCGCCGTGAACCGCAAGGGCTCCGGTGGCGGCGTCACCGGCTCCCTGCGCAGCTGCTCCAGTCGCCGGCGGGCCGCTCTGACCTGGCCCGACAGCTTGTTCTCGTGCGAGCGGCGGTGCTTGCCGAAGCCCTGCCGGGGGTCCTTGCCGGCGACCGCCAGCCGCTGCCCGGCCGTGGCCACCAGCTCCTCCGTGCGGGCCAGCTCCTCCCGCCACTCCTCGTACTCCTGCGCCCGGCGGCGGCGGGCCGCGGCCTTCGCCGCGCGGTAGCCGGACCAGCCGTCGCCGTACCGGGTCACCGCGCGGGTGTCGCGGTCGACCTCCAGGATCGCCGTCGCCATCCTCTCCAGGAACGCCCGGTCGTGGGTGACCGCCACCACCGTGCCCCGGTGGGACCGCAGCCGCTCCTCCAACCAGTGGGCGGCGGCCCGGTCGAGATGGTTCGTCGGTTCGTCGAGCAGCAGCAGCTCGGCGCCCGAGGCGAGGACACAGGCGAGGGCGAGCCTCGACTGCTCTCCTCCGGAGAGGGTGCCGATCCGGCGCTCGTACGGCACGTGGCCGAGGCCGAGCCCGTGCAGGGCGGCGTCGACGCGGGCGTCGGCCTGGTAGCCGCCGCGCTCCTCGTACCGGGTCGACAGCTCGCCGTAGGCGGCGAGTTGCTCGGGGGTCGCGGAGCCGAGCAGCTCCTCGGCGGCGCGCAGCTCCCGCTCCATGGCGCGGAGGTCGGCGAGCGCCGCGTCGACGGTGTCCCGCACGGTCTGGTCGGGACCGACGCCGAAGGTCTCGGCGAGCGTCTGGGCGAGACGGGCGGTGCCGCCGGGGAACCGGACCGTGAGCTGCCCGGTGTCGGGGGTCTCCGCCCCGGCGATCAACCGGAGCAGCGTGGACTTGCCGGAGCCGTTCTCACCGATGACGGCGGCCTTCTCGCCGGGGCGGACGGTGAAGGAGACCTGGTCGAGGACGGAGCGGTCCCCGTACGACTTGGAGACATGACTGAGCGTGAGTTGGGCGCGGTCGCGCATGGGTCTTTCCCTGAGATCTGGGTTCCTTCGGGCCGGTCGGGAAGGGACACCGGCGACCGCCACTGCCGCGCGTGAGACGGGATCAGCGGGTCAGGCCGTGTCCGCGGCCGGAATCAGAGAAAGAAGTAGTACGAACCCATGCGCTCGAGTGTAGACGGGCGACCCGGCGACGAGGCAAGCCGATAACGTCCGTGCCGCCCGCCCGCCTGGACGGGTGCACGGGCCCGGGATCCCGGCCTCGTGGACGTCACCGAGGCCGGGATCACGCCGTTCGGGCGGGCGGCGGGCTACTCGGCCCGCGCCACGCCGATCGGGCAGGAGACGCCCGTACCGCCGATGCCGCAGTAGCCGGCCGGGTTCTTGTCCAGGTACTGCTGGTGGTACCCCTCCGCCGGGTAGAAGGCGCGGCCTTCGGCGGGGAGGATCTCGGTGGTGATCGTGCCGTAGCCGGAGCCGGTCAGGACCCTCTGGTACGCGGCGCGGGAGGACTCGGCCGCCGCGGCCTGGGCGGGGGAGTGGGTGTAGACGGCGGAGCGGTACTGGGTGCCGACGTCGTTGCCCTGGCGGAAGCCCTGGGTCGGGTCGTGGGACTCCCAGAAGAGCTTGAGCAGCCGCTCGTACGAGACGGTCTTCGGGTCGAAGACGACCCGGACGGCCTCGGTGTGGCCGGTGAGGCCCGAGCAGACCTCTTCGTAGACCGGGTTCGGGGTCAGACCGCCCTGGTAGCCGACGAGGGTCGTCCAGACGCCCTCGGTCTGCCAGAACTTGCGCTCGGCGCCCCAGAAGCAGCCGAGCCCGAAGTCCGCGACCTCAAGCCCGGCGGGGTACGGCCCGAGCAGCGGGTTGCCGAGGACCGTGTGGCGCTCCGGCACGGCGAACTCGGGCTCCGGGCGCCCCTTGAGCGCCTGCTCGGGGGTGGGGAGGACGGGGGTGCGTGACAGGAACATGCGGCATCTCCTCGACGGTGGGCGTTACCCACAACGCCCGGGGCCCGGGAGGGATTCCCCCCGGGCCCCGGCGCCGCGTCCTGTCCGGCCCTGAACGGCCGGAACCGGCTCTAGTGGGGCAGCGTCGCCGGGCTGCCGCCGTTCGCCTCGTAGCCCGCCACCGCCAGGTTGCGGTAGACGGTGTACTCCGCCGCCGGGTCGCCGTTCATCGTCCACGGCAGGGCGCCGACATGACCGTCCACGTGCACCAGCTGGTGCATCGCCTCGGACCAGCGCTCCGCGCGGACCAGGAACAGGACGAGGAGGTGGCGGACGTGGGCGAGCATCGGGTCGTCGGGGCGGGCCGAGTGGACCGCGTACAGCGCACCCTCCATCGCCCTGCTCACCACGGCGGAGCCGTAGAAGTCCCGGACCATCGCGACCTCGGGCAGATGCTCGTACACCGCGAACAGCGGCAGGGCGGCGAGCAGCGAGCCCTGCGGAGCGCGGGCCGCGGCCGCCGTCGCGAAGCGGTCGGCGTCCTCGCGCGAGCCGTGCCACTTCTCGCACCAGTAGTGCAGGGCGGCCAGATGCGCGCCCATGTGCTGCGGCGCCCGGTCGATGATCTTCGCCCAGACCTGGTCGAACTCCTCGTGGCTGTAGCCCAGTCCACGCGCGACGGCGAGCTGCGTGATGTACGGAACGGGGTCGCCGGGAGCCAGCAGCGCCGCCTCCTCGGTCATCTTGCGGGCCTCTTCGAGGATGATCCGGAAGTCGTCCGTGCCGGCCGCCGAGGAACGCCACGCCTGCTGCACCAGGAACTCGGCGTGCACCGCCGCGCCGCCCGCGTCCTTGGGCGACTCCGCGCGCCAGGCGCGCAGCCACGCCCCGCCCACCCCCGGCCGCTGCTGCAGCTCCAGGGAGGCCGCGCCCGCGAACGCCTGGACGCGCTGCCAGCGGACCTCGCCCTCCTTCTCCGTGCCGGCGAGCAGCTGCGAGGCCGCCCGCCAGTCCTGGGTCGCCTGCACCACGTCGAGGACGTCGACCAGGTCGCGGTCGGGTCCCGGCATCCGTACGTCCTGCTCCTCCTGACGCAGGAAGCCGTACGCCTCCGGATCGGCGGCGTCGGGCGAACCGGGCGCCACCTGCTGGATGCCGACACCGCCCCGTCGGTGGCGGACGTACGGAGCGACGACCGCGAACAGCAGGCCCATCGCGAGCAGGAACCAGAGAATCTCCATGCGTCCATTGTCCCGTACGCCCGTGAGACACCGGCTGAGACGGTGGGCGGCGGTGGACCGCTGTCAGGACTACGCTCCTGCCTCATGAGCGACCAGCACTCCCACCAGAGCTTCGAGACCCGCGCGATCCACGCGGGCAACACCGCCGACCCGCTGACCGGCGCGGTCGTCCCGCCCATCTACCAGGTGTCCACCTACAAGCAGGACGGCGTGGGTGGGCTCCGCGGCGGTTACGAGTACAGCCGCAGCGCCAACCCCACCCGTACCGCCCTCGAGGAGAACCTCGCGGCTCTGGAGGGGGGCCGCCGCGGCCTCGCCTTCGCCTCCGGGCTCGCCGCCGAGGACTGCCTGCTGCGCACGCTGCTGGCCCCCGGCGACCACGTGGTCATCCCCAACGACGCCTACGGCGGCACTTTCCGGCTCTTCGCCAAGGTCGTCCAGCGCTGGGGCGTCGACTTCTCGGTCGCCGACACCTCCGACCTCGCCTCTGTGCGGGGCGCGGTCAACGACCGTACGAAGGTGATCTGGGTCGAGACCCCGTCGAACCCGCTGCTCGGCATCACCGACATCGCGGCGGTCGCCGACGTGGCCCGCACGGCCGGCGCGAAGCTGGTCGTCGACAACACCTTCGCCTCCCCGTACCTGCAGCAGCCGCTGGCCCTGGGCGCGGACATCGTGGTGCACTCGCTCACCAAGTACATGGGCGGCCACTCGGACGTCGTCGGCGGTGCGCTGGTGACGGCCGACGAGGCGCTCGGCGAGGAGCTGGCGTACCACCAGAACGCGATGGGCGCGGTCGCCGGTCCGTTCGACTCGTGGATCGTGCTGCGCGGCATCAAGACGCTCGCCGTCCGGATGGACCGGCACAGCGAGAACGCCGGCAAGATCGCCGAGATGCTCACCCAGCACCCGAAGGTCACCAAGGTGCTCTACCCGGGTCTGCCGGAGCACCCGGGCCACGAGATCGCCGCGAAGCAGATGCGTGCGTTCGGCGGAATGATCTCGTTCCAGGTGGTGGGCGGCGAGGAGGCGGCCGTCGAGGTCTGCAACCGGGCGAAGCTGTTCACGCTCGGCGAGTCCCTGGGCGGCGTCGAGTCGCTGATCGAGCACCCGGGCCGGATGACGCACGCCAGCGTCGCCGGGTCGGCCCTGGAGGTCCCGGCGGACCTGGTCCGCCTCTCCGTGGGCATCGAGAACGCCGACGACCTGCTCGCCGACCTGCGCCAGGCGCTCGGCTAGCCGATACGCCGATACGCCGGTACCTCGGTACGTTGTCGGGCCGGGCGCTCCCGCGGGGGGCGCCCGGTCATCGGTTCAGGCGGGGACCTTCTCGTCCTCCAGCGATTCGCGGACCATCGCGCGCAGCTCGAGGCTGTCCGTGTGACCGTGCACCGAGACGGCGTGCTCGGCCGCGGCCCGTACGACTTCCTCTTCCTCACCGATGATGGTGAGCGTGCAGTTCATGACGCTGGGCGTCTTGCGGCAGTCGGCGACTTTCCTGGTCATGACGGTCTCCTCGGGGTCGGAGGTGTCGGACCGTGTGCTGCTCCTTCCACGCTAGTCCTCCTCACCAGCCTTCGAGAGGCGGCGTGGTCCCAGCCGGCGGGACCTCCCACGGCTCCACCACGGACGCCCACACCGCGAACGCGATCACGGCCGCCGCCAGCAGCACCCACAGGACCCGGCGCACCACCCGGCCCCGGTGCAGCAGACGGGTGCCGCGCTCGACCGCCCGCGCCGCCAGGTCGCCGGGGACCTGCGGATGCGGGGATTCGAGCATGCGCCGGACCTGGTCCTCCGGCCGTTCGGGCCGGGTCATGAGGCCGCCCTCCTCGACGGCGCGCCGGCCCGTCTGTCGCTCAGGGCGGAGACGGCGCGGGCGCAGATCGCCCGGACCCGTTCCTCGGGCAGTCCGAGGAGTGCCGCGGTCTGTTCCTCGGCCACCCCCTCGTACAGCCGCAGCACCACGACGAGACGCTCCTGCGGAGTGAGCGCGGCGAGGAGGCCGCCGCCCCGGACGCGATGGTGCCGCCAGGCGGCGCGCGCGAAGCGGGTGGCGAGGTCGGCACGGGTGAGGTCGTACGGATCCTCCCCGCGCAGCCGGTCCCAGTGGGCGTAGGTGTGGGCGAGGGAGGCGGTCAACAGCGCCTGGGCGCGCGGGTTGCGGGCCCGGGTCTCGGCCGTGAGCAGCGTCGCGGCATGCAGCAGCCGCCCCGCCGCGCCCGCCACGAACGCCTCGAACTGCCGGGTGCGGCGGCGCTGTTCACCGCCCGGACCGTCCTGCCGATCTCGCACGTCCTCATATGAGGACAGGGCGGGGCCCGGGTCAAGAGGTCGGGGAGGACTCCGCTTCCGGGTTCGCGGGAAGGCCCGTCTGGCGCGCGGACAGGGCCGAGTTGAAACGGGTGAGCAGGGTGCAGAACGACTCGCGCTCGGCCGGGGTCCAGCCTTCCGTCACCTCGGCCATCAGCTGCCGGCGCGAGGAGCGGACCTCCTCCAGGCGGGTCAGCCCGCGCGGGGAGAGCTGGAGTACGACCGCCCGCCCGTCCTCCGGGTGCGAGGTGCGCTTGACCAGGCCCGTGTCGACGAGCGGGGCGACCTGGCGGGTGACGGTGGACGAGTCGATGCCCATGCCCGCCGCGAGCGCCTTGACGCCCATCGGACCCTCCTGGTCCAGCCGGTTGAGGAGCAGGTACGCGGCGCGGTCCATGGAGTTGCGGAGCTGGCCGGTGCCGCCGAGGCGGGTCTGTTCGGCCCGGCGGGCGAAGACGGCCACCTGGTGCTGGAGGGCATCGAGGAGACCGGGGTCAAGCTCAGTCGTCATGTCCTGAGATGTGGGCATGGCTGTGGGGGGCTCTCTCGTGCGGTGGTCGGTTGGTGGGGGACAGAGTACGCGGAGCGGCGTGAGTCCGTACCGGCGCTGCGCAAACCCGATGCGGCCCCGCTCCCCGGGCGGCCACGAGGCCGGTGAACTGCGAGACTTGCTGTCATGAGCTTCCGTACGCCGCACCCCTTGCATCCCCTGATCCTCGACGATGTCCGCGGGGCGCAGAAGATGCTGTCCGGTGTGGCCAGAGTGACCGCGATGGAGGGCAGCCGCTATCTGTCCTCCCTGGTGGGAGCGCCTGTTCACTTCAAGTGCGAGAACCTTCAACGAACGGGTTCGTTCAAGCTGCGCGGGGCGTACGTACGGATCGCGGGGCTGCGGCCCGAGCAGCGGGCGGCCGGGGTGGTCGCCGCCTCGGCGGGCAACCACGCGCAGGGCGTCGCGCTCGCCTCCGCCCTCCTCGGTGTCCACGCGACGGTCTTCATGCCGGTCGGGGCCCCGCTGCCGAAGGTCGCCGCGACCCGGGACTACGGCGCCGAGGTGCGGCTGCACGGCCATGTCGTGGACGAGTCGCTGGCGGCGGCGGAACAGTACGCGGCGGAGACCGGCGCGGTCTTCATCCACCCCTTCGACCACCCGGACATCATCGCCGGTCAGGGCACGGTCGGCCTGGAGATCCTGGAGCAGTGCCCGGAGGTCCGCACGATCCTGGTCGGCGTCGGCGGTGGGGGCCTGGTGGCCGGCATCGGGCTCGCGGTGAAGTCGGTGCGCCCCGATGTGAAGGTCATCGGCGTCCAGGCGGAGGGCGCGGCCGCCTACCCGCCCTCGCTGGCCGCGGGGCACCCGGTCGCGATCGAGTCGCCGGTGACGATGGCGGACGGGATCAAGGTGGGGCGGCCCGGCGACGTACCGTTCGCGATCATCCAGGAGTGCGTCGACGAGATCCGTACGGTCTCGGAGGACGCGCTCTCCACGGCGCTGCTGCTCTGTCTGGAGCGGGCGAAGCTGGTGGTCGAACCTGCGGGCGCGAGCCCGGTGGCGGCGCTGCTGAGCGACCCGAAGGCGTTCCAGGGACCGGTGGTGGCCGTGCTGTCCGGCGGGAACGTGGATCCGCTCCTGATGCAGCGGATCCTGCGGCACGGCATGGCGGCCGGCGGTCGCTATCTGAGCCTGCGGCTGCGGGTCACGGACCGGCCGGGAGCGCTGGCGACACTGCTCGCCGTGCTGACGGTGGTCGACGCCAACGTGCTGGACGTGAGCCATGTGCGGACCGATCCGCGGCTGGGACTTACGGAGGCGGAGGTCGAGCTGCACCTGGAGACGAAGGGCCCGGAGCACTGCGAGGAGGTCGCGACGGCGCTGCGGGAGGCGGGCTACACGGTGATCGGCTAGGTCGTGTCCGCGAAGTCTCGCCCGGCCCGCGACGCCTGGCACGCCCTCCCCCGTAGCCCTTCGGGCACGGGAGGTGCCCCCATGCCGCGTTGCCGAAATGCCCGAGCAGCTCCGCTACGAGGGCATCCCGGCGCCTTGCGATCGCACGCACCGGACGCCGCGAACCCCGCCCTTCGGGCGGACGGCGATGCTTTGCGGACACTCCCTGGGGCCTGATCCGCCGGACAGGCCCAAGGGCCTGCCGCCACTCGGAGAAGGCCAGGGCGCGGGGGACCGGAGAGGTCCCCCGCGCCCTTTGCGTGCGCACCGGCGTTGCGTATCGCGATGTATCGCGTTAGCGTGTGGTGGCGGTCACAAATTCAGTGGGCGGTGCCCGCCCTTCGAACTTAAACTCGCGTGGAAAACGCCCAAATCCCTGGGAGAAACCACATGCCAGGCGCGATCTACGCCGAAGGTCTGGTGAAGACCTTCGGCGACGTACGAGCTCTGGACGGCGTGGACCTCGACGTACCCGAGGGCACGGTCCTGGGCCTGCTCGGCCCGAACGGCGCGGGGAAGACGACCACCGTCCGCGTCCTGACGACACTGCTCCAGCCGGACAGCGGCAAGGCGGTCGTCGCCGGAATCGACGTCCTCAAGCACCCCAACGAGGTCCGCCGCTCGATAGGTCTCTCCGGCCAGTTCGCCGCCGTGGACGAATATCTGACGGGGCGTGAGAACCTCCAGATGGTCGGCCGGCTCTACCAGATGAACGCCAAGCGGGCGAAGGCCCGGGCGGGCGAACTCCTGGAGCGGTTCAACCTCGCCGACGCGGCCGACCGCCCCGCCAAGACGTACTCCGGCGGTATGCGCCGCCGCCTCGACCTCGCCGCCGCCCTCGTCGTCTCACCGCCCGTGATGTTCATGGACGAGCCGACCACCGGCCTCGACCCCCGCAACCGGCAGGCGCTGTGGGAGGTCATCCAGGAGCTGGTCGCGGGCGGTACGACCCTGCTCCTGACGACCCAGTATCTGGAGGAGGCAGACCACCTCGCCCACGACATCTGCGTCGTCGACCACGGCAAGGTCATCGCGCGCGGCACCTCGGACCAGCTCAAGGCCCAGACGGGCGGCGAGCGCGTCGAGGTCGTCGTCCACGAGCGCGAGATGATCGACCCGGCCCGCGACGTGCTCGCCCGCTACGGCCTGGCCGGCATCGGCCACGGCGAGGTCGCGGTCGAGGAACACACCCGCAAGCTGACCGTCCCCGTCACCGGCGGCGCCAAGCTGCTCGCCGAGGTCATCCGCGATCTCGACACCCGGGGCGTCGAGATCGACGACATCGGACTGCGGCGGCCCACGCTCGACGACGTCTTCATCTCGTTGACCGGCCACGCGGCCGAACTGGCGGACGAGGAGAACGGCGAGGCGGCGCAGGACGCCAAGGGCCGCGCGAAGAGCCGGAAGGAGGCGGCCAAGTGACCGCAGTGACGGATGCCCCGCAGCTCAAGGGCCCCAGGCCGCGCGGCGGAATCGCCCAGTCGATCAGCGACTCCCTGGTCGTCGCCCAGCGCAACCTCATCCGGATGACCCGGATCCCCGAGATGATCATTTTCGGGCTGATCCAGCCGATCATGTTCGTGGTGCTGTTCAGCTACGTCTTCGGCGGCTCGATCAGCGTCGGCGGCAGCACCTCGCCCGCCGCCTACCGCGAGTTCCTGATGGCGGGCATCTTCGCCCAGACGGTCACCTTCGCCACGGCCGGCGCGGGCGCGGGCATCGCCGACGACATGCACAAGGGCCTCATCGACCGCTTCCGGTCCCTGCCGATGGCACGCGGCGCGGTCCTGACCGGCCGTACCCTGGCCGACCTGGTGCAGACCGCCCTCACGGTCGTGGTCCTCGCGATCGTCGCGCTCCTGGTCGGCTGGCGCACGCACGAGAACATCGGCAAGGTCCTGGGAGGTTTCGCCCTCCTGCTCCTCCTCGGCTACGCCTTCTCGTGGATCGGCGCGCTGATCGGTCTCTCCGTACGGACCCCGGAGGCGGCCACGTCCGGCGGCCTGATCTGGCTCTTCCCGCTGACGTTCATCTCCAACGCGTTCGTGCCGTCGGAGAACATGCCGACGTTCCTGCGCCACATCGCCGAGTGGAACCCGTTCAGCGCCACGGTCCAGGCGGCCCGCGAGCTCTTCGGCAACCTCCCACCGAACTACCCGGTCCCCGACGCCTGGCCGATGCAGCACCCGGTGTGGGCCTCGATCATCTGGTCCGTCCTGATCATCGTGGTGTTCCGGACCCTGGCCGTACGGAAGTACCGCTCGGCGACCGCCTGAATCAGGGCAGATAGCCCGAGACCACCAGGCCGTCGGAGAGGGCGAGGAAGACCGCCCCTCCGGCGGCCAGGACCGTCGAGGCGCCCTGGTACACGGCGTCGTCGTTCCCGGGCTGGGTGAACCCGATCGAGTCGTACGCGTGGGCGTCGGTCGGCGGATTCTCCAGGGGAAGCGAGACGACGGTGGTCCCGGCGGCCGAAAGCAGCCGGTCGCCCGCGAACCACACCCGCTCCACCTGCTCCGCCGTGGTGGAGGCCGGCCGACGCCACCGCTCCTCGCCGCTCTCCAGGTCGTACGTGTAGAGCGTGTCGCCGTCGCTCAGGCCCACGACGCCCCGGGAGTTCACCGCGGGCGCCCCCACGATCAGCACCCCTTCGCCGAGCGTCCGCAGCCGCTTCAGGGAACGGCCGTCGAGCACGGCGACCCCGCCGCCCGAGGCGCTCGGGCAGAGCACGCGCTCCTTGTGGACGAGGACCGAGTAGCAGCCGTTCTCGTCCGATCCCCGAGCCGTCTCCTCGCCCGTACGGGCGTCCAGAGCCAGCACCATGCCGTTGCCCGGTACGAAGACCGAGCCGCCCGCCGCCACCGGCTGCTCGGGCAGGACGTCGAGCGGCGTTCTCCACAGCTCCTTGCCGCCCTCGGCCGGCCTCACCGCCGTGACCAGGCCCGACCGTTCGTCACGCACATTGACGTACGTCGCGTACAGCACGCCGTCGTGCAGGTCCGTGCCCTTCACCGCCCAGTCGCCGTCCGGTGCGGGCCGCCGCCACCGTTCCCCGCCGTCCGCGACGGCGTACGACACGACACCGTCCGGGCCCGTCACGGCGACCTGGTCACCGACGACCGCCGGGTACTGCGGCGAGGCCCGCGGGGCCTCCCCCCGGCCGGGCTTCGACCAGAGCACCTCGCCGTCGGCGGACCTCAGCGCCGTCACCGCGCCGCCCGCCCCCGAGCAGACCATGACCTCCGGGCCGAGGGCGCACGGCCCCGGGCCGGCGCCGATCCGCTTCGCCCAGGGTGACCAGCCGGCCGGACGGGAGGAGCGATCCGCCCCCGCCGGCCCGAAGTCGTTCGCGTGGCCCTCGCCGCCGTACGGCAGCACGACCCGGCTGAGCGTCGCGGGCGCGGCACTCGCGCTCGGAGTCGCGCCGCCGGCCCCACCGGTCGCGCCGCCCGAACCGCCCTCCGCGCCCAGCCGGTCGGACATCACCACACCGACCGCGGCGAGGACGGCCACCGCCACCGCCCCGGCCGCGAACCGCCCCCACCGCCCGCGCGAAGGCCTCGACGCGGACGGCTCGGACGCCGCGGCGGGCCGGTACCCGGCCGCCGTGGGGGAGTACGGCACCTGTGGGGCGACGACCGTCGGCAGATCCGCCACACCCGCCCCGGATGCCGCCGCCTCCCCGATCCGCCGCGCCGCGTCCCCGTACTCGGAGAGCTGTGCCAGCACCCCGCCCGGCCAGGGAAAGGCGGTCGGCACCTCGGAGCCCAGGAGTTCCACCAGCTCCGCCGCCGACGGCCGTTCGGCCGGGTCGAGCCGCAGGCACCGCTCCACCACCGGCCGCAACTCCTCCGGTACGCCCTCCAGTTCGGCGTCGGCCCGGCTGATCCGGTAGACGACGGCCGCCATCTCGTCGTCGTGGAACGGCCCCCGCCCGCTCGCCGCGAACGCCAGGACCGCACCCAGACAGAACACGTCCGACGCCGGGACGACGGCCCGGCTTCCGGTCAGATGCTCCGGCGACATGAACCCCGGCGATCCCACCACGAGCCCCGTCGAGGTCAGCGCCGTCGCCTCGAAGGCCTGCGCGATACCGAAGTCGATCAGCTTCGGCCCGGCGGCACCGAGGAGCACGTTCGCGGGCTTCAGGTCCCGGTGCAGCACCTTCGCCCCGTGCACGGCCTCCAGCGCCCGCGCGAGCGCCGCGCCCACCGCCCGTACGGCCGCGATCGGCAGCGCCCCGGACCGGACGACCGCCTCCGCGAGCGAGGGCCCGGGAACGTACTCGGTCGCCAGCCAGGGCACGGGCGCGTCCGCGTCGGCGTCGACGAGCGCGGCGGCGTACGGGCCGCTGACCGCCCGCGCCGCCGTGATCTCCCGCCGGAACCGGACCCGGAAGTCTCCGTCGACCTCCAGGTCCTCCCGCACCGTCTTCACGGCGACCATCCGGTACGGATCGGCCGTCGGCTCGTCCGCCCGGCAGGCCAGATGGACCTCGCCCATCCCGCCCGCCCCGAGCCGGGCGAGCAGCCGGTAGGGGCCGACAAGCCGTGGGGGCTGCCCGGCGGGCAGTGCTTCCAGCACCGAAGGTGTCCTCTCACTCCATCGACGTACGTCTCAGTACGCCTCAGTACGTCACTCGGGGAGCTCCACGGAGGCCACGGCGCCCGTGTCGTGGACGACGTACGCGATTCCGCCGACCGGCAGGACCTCGGGCGAGCGGATCATCCCCTCGATGGTCAGGCCGTACTCCAGGTCGGGGCCCCGCTCCGCGCGCGGGCCCGGCGCGCCCGGTACGGGGATCGCTTTCAGCCCACCCGGTCTGCCGTCCTCGCCCAGCGGGACGGCGTACAGCGCGGAGTAGTCGGCGTACAGCACCTGGTTCCCGGCGAGCAGCGGTGCGGACCACGCCTGCTCGAGCCCCGAGGGCGCCGCCTTCGCCGGGTACGACCCGAGCTGCCGGCCGTCGCGCGGATCGTGGATCCGCAGACCGCCGTCGAAGGTGACGGCGGTCTTCGGGCCGATCACGTCGGGCCGCAGCTTCTCCACGGGCGCCGGCAGGCTGCCCTTCGACGCGAGGCCGGCCGCGTCGAGGACGCGCAGACGCGGCTTCGCGGTGGCGTTGTGCGGCACGTCGACGCAGTAGGCCGAGGCGCCGAGGATCTTCAGTTCCTCGCACGCCTTGGCGTCGCCGTCGACCTGACCGCGTTCGACGCCGGTCTTGGCGTCGAACGCGACGAGACCGGCGTCGGTCAGCGCGTAGACCTGGTGGCCGGCGAAGGCCACCGGTTCGAAGGGCCGGATGGCCGAGCGCGGCAGGACGGCGTTGGTGAGCTTCTTCTCCCACAGCTCGGTGCCGTCCTCGAGGGAGAACGCGGTGAGGCGGAAGTCCTCCCACGCACCGGCGTCGCCCGGGCCCTTCGTGGCGGCGAAGACGACCCCGTCCCCGACCAGCGGGCGCGACCCGGAGCCCTGGGCACCCGTCGCCTCGCCCTCCCAGCGGACGGCCCCGGTGCGCGCGTCGCGCACCTGGAGCTTGCCGCGCGACGCGAGCACGACCGCCGTGTCATGGACGGTGGGCCGGGCCGTCGCGCCCGGGATGAAGACGCCGCCCGTCGGCCCGATGTAGCTGAGGTCGTCCCGTGGGTCCTCGACGAGGTCCGCCTCCCACAGCTTCCGTCCGCTCGCCGTGTCCAGCGCCTCGTAACGCCCGTCCGTCGTCCGGCACACCAGCACCGACTCCCCGGCCGCGCACCCGAACGCCGGCGCGCTCAGCTTCCCCCGCCACGGCTTCCAGCCGGCCGGCCGCTGGTCCGCGTTCTGCGGTACGACCCCGGAGGAGTCGGCCAGACCCCGGTGGTCGACGCCCGCGACGCGGGGCCCGGCGGCCGGTGGGCCGGCCTTCGGCGTCCGGCCCTTCTCGCCCTCCGGCCACAGCAGATACGCCCCGAGACCGCCCGCCACCACCGCGAGGGCCACCACGGCCGCGAGGAGCCCCCGGCGCTTCGGTCGAGACGCGGCGGGAGCGCCGGGCGCCACCGGCGGCATCGTCGGCAGCTGGTGCGGCCCCAGGGCCGCCACCGGCGCGGCCGGCACCTCGACCAGCGGGCCGCCCGACGCCACGAGCTGCGCGAGCTCCCTTCCGTACTCCCCGATGTGCTCCCGTACGCTCTCGGGCCACGCCGGCTCCCGCTCGCCGCCGAGCAGCTCCACCAGCCGCTCCGGCGCCGGGCGGGAGGCCGGGTCGGCGCTCAGACAGGCACCGATCACGTCCCGCAGCTCCTCCGGCACCCGCGTCAGGTCCGCCTCCGCCTGCGAGACGCGGTAGAGCACGGCCGCCACCGGACCGTCGCCGAAGGGGTCCTCGCCGGTCGCCGCGTAACAGAGCAGCGAGCCGAGGCAGAACACGTCGGAGGCGCCCGTCACCGAGCGCGCCCCGGCGACATGCTCGGGGGACATGAAGGAAGGCGTGCCGACCATCATTCCGGTCGCGGTCATGGTCGTGGCGCCGTTGTTGCGGGCGATGCCGAAGTCGATCAGGCGCGGCCCGTCGACGGACAGCATGACGTTGCCGGGCTTGAGGTCGCGGTGCAGGACTCCGGCCGTGTGCAGGTCGGCCAGCGCGCGGGCGATCCCGGCACCCAGCCGCCGTACCGTCGCCACCGGCAGCGGACCGCTCCGGCGCACGGCCTGCGACAGGCTGGGGCCCGGGACGTACGCCGTCGCCAGCCAGGGCACCTCGGCGTCGGGGTCCCCGCCCAGGGGAGCCGCGGCGTACGGGCTCCGTACCAGACGCGCGACCTTGATCTCACGCCGGAAGCGGTCCCGGAAGGCGGGATCGGCGGCGAAGTCCCGGCGGACGGTCTTGACGGCCACGAAGAGGCCCTCACCCGCGGCGCCGCCGGACGCCCGCCCCAGGAACACCTCGCCCATGCCGCCGGCGCCGAGCCGTGCGAGCACCTCGTACGGTCCGATCCGCCGTGGCGCGCCCTCGCGCAGCGGTCCCAGCACCCTGTCCTCCCCCTCGTGACGCGACTGACGCGACGTCAGGGCGGCATCATTGCATGGGCATGAAAAGCGGAGGGCCGGACCCCGTGGGGTCCGGCCCTCCGCTTCGAAGGGAAAGGCGTCAGCCGGTGTACGGCTTGGCGCTCAGGATCTTCACCGTGGCCTTCTTGCCGTTCGGCAGCTCGTACTCGGCGTCCTCGCCGGCCTTCTTGCCGTTGACGCCCACGCCGAGCGGCGACTGCGGCGAGTAGGTCTCGATGTCACTGCTCGCGTACTCGCGGGAGGCGAGCAGGAAGGTCATCGTGTCGTCCTCGTCACCGTCGAAGGCGATCGTGACGACCATGCCGGGCGCGACGACACCCTCGTCGGCCTGAGCCTCGCCCACCTGGGCGTGCTCCAGGAGCTGGGTGAGCTGGCGCACCCGGAGCTCCTGCTTGCCCTGCTCCTCCTTGGCCGCGTGGTACCCGCCGTTCTCGCGCAGGTCGCCCTCCTCGCGCGCCGCGGCGATCTTGGCGGCGATCTCGGTTCGCGCGGGACCAGACAGGTACTCCAGCTCGGCCTTGAGCTGGTTGTACGCCTCCTGGGTGAGCCAGGTGACGTTGTCGCTGGTCTGGGTCACAGGTGCTCCTCGTAGGTACTGGGAATACAAAGCATCGCCCTACCCGGAAGGATGTCCCTCCTGAGTGGGCGAAACCACGAGCCTAACAATTAGTGGCGAAAAGGGGGAGGACCTCAACCATCAGGATGACGTCGCCCCAGGTCAGCGGGTGGACGCGGTCCGACTCGCCGTACGGTCCCTACCCACTGCTATCGGGCGCTACACCCGACGAGCTCGGCACTGGTCGCGCGCGCGGTCGTACGGATCGTCCAGACGCGGTCGATCCGCTCGCCCGCCTCCTCGACGCGGACGTCCTTGCGCCCGACCTCCGCCCCGTCCTCGGCGCGCGAGCGCAGCGTGCAGACGCCCTGGGCGTCGGTGTCCTTGCGGACCTCCAGATGCACCTGGACCTCGCTGTCGCTGACGACATCGAACTTGATCATCTCGGCGCTGATCTTGTTGTCGGCGACGTAGTACCAGCCGAACCAGCCCATCAGGCCGAGGAAGAGCACGCCGAGCACAGCGCCGGCGACCTTGAGCGTGCGGTCGGCGCGCTCGTCCGCGGAGCGGCCGTAGCGCCCCTCGGGCAGCTGCTCTCGCACCGCGCTCATGGTCTTTCCTCTCGACGCCGGGGCACCCGGAATTTTCCGCCCCCCGGTTCCGTCACTATAGAGACCTCCCTCCGCGACGAATCACCGAGGACCGAGTCTTGACTGAGCAGCTGCGACTGATGGCCGTTCACGCCCACCCCGACGACGAGTCGAGCAAGGGCGCGGCCACGATGGCCAAGTATGTGTCCGAGGGGGTGGACGTCCTCGTGGTCACGTGCACGGGCGGCGAGCGCGGCTCCATCCTCAACCCCAAGCTCCAGGGCGACGCCTACATCGAGGCGAACATCCACGAGGTGCGCCGCAAGGAGATGGACGAGGCGCGCGAGATCCTCGGCGTGAAGCAGGAGTGGCTGGGCTTCGTCGACTCCGGCCTGCCCGAGGGCGACCCGCTGCCGCCGCTTCCCGAGGGCTGCTTCGCGCTGCAGGACATCGACAAGGCGGCCGGCGAGCTGGTCCGCAAGATCCGTTCCTTCCGTCCGCAGGTCATCACGACCTACGACGAGAACGGCGGCTACCCCCACCCCGACCACATCATGACCCACAAGATCACGATGGTGGCCTTCGACGCCGCCGCGGACACCGATAAGTACCCGGAGGCCGAGTTCGGCCCGGCCTTCCAGCCGCAGAAGCTCTACTACAACCAGGGCTTCAACCGGCCCCGAACGCTCGCCCTGCACCAGGCGCTGCTCGACCGGGGCCTGGAGTCCCCGTACGGCGAGTGGCTGGAGCGCTGGAAGGAGTTCCAGCCCGCCGAGCGCACGCTGACCACCTCCGTCCCGTGCGCGGACTTCTTCGAGACCCGTGACAAGGCCCTGGTCGCCCACCGTACGCAGATCGACCCGGACGGCGGCTGGTTCCGCGTGCCCATGGAGATCCAGAAGGAGGTCTGGCCGACGGAGGAGTACGAGCTCAGCAAGTCGCTGGTCGATACCTCCCTCCCCGAGAGCGACCTCTTCGCGGGCATCCGCGACAATGCCTGACATGAGCGCACACCTGGCACTGACCCACCTTGTCCCCCTGGCCGCCCAGGAGCTGGACAAGAACAAGGTGACCCCCGGCGTCCTCGGCTTCGTCGTCTTCGCCGTGATGGCCGCCGCCGTCTGGATGCTGATGAAGTCGATGAACCGCCACATGGGCAAGGTCACCTTCGAGGAGGCCCCGGACCCGGCCGCCGCCGCACCGAAGGCGGCGAAGGCGCCTTCCCAGGACTAGCTCGTCGCACCCCTGACGCGGGCCCCGGGATCGCCCGGGCCCGCGTCAGAGGCGCTCCTGTCACGTCGCCACCACCGGCACCCCCATCACCTCCCGGGCGTGCCGGTTCGGCACCATGCCCAGGCCCCAGGCCTGCCAGCCCGCCGCCGACCGGACGCCTCGCTCCAGGACCAGGCCGTACGCCTCCGCGCAGTCCTCCAGCTTGCCGTCGCGCGTCGCGTGCCGGTCCTCGAGCAGACGGGCCAGCTCCTCCCGCGCCGCCGCCGTGCCGGCCTCCACACCGCCCGGGAAGGCGTACGGAAGCAGCGTGCAGCGCAGGAAGCGGGCCCAGTCCGCGCCCCGGCGGTCGTCGTACGAGAGGAACAGCCGGGCCGCCTCCTCGCACAGCTCCAGCGCCTGCGCGGCCCTGTTGTTCCCGGCGTCGACGATCGCCAGCTCCAGGCAGGTCCACGCCTCGCCGTGGGCCACCCCGATCCGGTGGAAGTCCGCCCGGGCGTCGACCAGGAGCTGCCGGGCGAAACCGGAGTTGCGCAGATTGCCGGTCCGGGCCGCGCGCTGGTCCCTGGTCACCCGGCCCGAGTGGTGCCGGGCGCAGGCCAGCCCGTACACGTCCCGCATCCGGGAGAACATCGTGCGCGCCCGCTCCAGCTCCCGTACCGCCTGGTCCAGGTCGCCGGACTCCTCCAGGGCGTGCCCCAGGTAGTAGAGAGTCCAGGCCTCGCCCCGGGCGTCCTCCTGCTCGCGGTGGCGGGAGAGCGCCTGGCGCAGCCCGTCGACCGCCGCGGCGGCGTCCCCCTCGACGAGCCGGGCGCGGGCCAGCTGGGTCATCGCCCACGCCTGTCCCCGGCCGTCGTGGGTGCGCCCGTACTGGTCGAGGGCCTGCCGCAGCGCAGTCTCCGCACGCGGCGCGTCGCCCATGCGCAGACAGACCTGGCCGAGCTGGAAGTGCGCCCACGCCTCGCCGTGCAGGGACTCGTTCTCCCGGTGCAGCGCGAGGGCCCGATCGAGCAGGGACAGCGCCTCCGCCAGCCGGCCCCGGTCCCGCTCCACCGCCGCGAGGGCGTGCAGCGTCCAGCCCCGGTCGGCGGCGAGCGAGTCCGGCTCCTGCAGCACGAGCGCCTCGCGCAGCTTCGCCGACGCCTCCGTCAGATTGCCCTGGTGGTGCAGCGTGATCCCGAGCGAGCAGAGCGCGAGGGCGGCCCCCGCGTCCTGGTGGGCCTCCTGATAGAGGGAGACCACCGACGTCAGCGTGGTGCGCGCCTTGTCCAGCTCACCGAGCTGCCGGGCCGCGATACCGGTCCGCCACTGCACGGACCGGGACAGCAGGCCCTGTCCCACGGCGTCGGTCAGCTCGTTGATCTCGCCGAGCCGGTACAGGTCGCCGCGCAGCAGGCAGTAGTCGCAGAGCGCGCCGAGCAGATTCAGTACGGTCTGCTGGTCGACGCCCTCGGCGTGCCGCAGCGCCGCCGTGATGAAGCTCGACTCCTCGTCCAGCCAGCGCAGGGCCGCGTCCAGCGAACCGAAGCCGTGCCCGCCGAACCGGTCGGCGCGCGTCGACATCTTCCCGTCGACCATCCGGATCACCGCGTCCGCCAGCTCCGCGTAGTTCTGGATCAGCCGCTCCTGCGCCGCCGCGACCTCCGCCGCGTCCTCCTCGTCGGCGAGCCGGAGGGCCGCGAAACCGCGCACGGAGTCGTGCAGCCGGTACCGCTCTCCGCCTCCGCCCTGCGGCGTGGGGGGACCCCCGCGGACGTGGTCCAGGAGGCCGGCCCGCGACAGCTCCCGCAGCAGCCGGGCCCCGTCCTGGCCCTTCCCGCCGAGCAGCGCGGCGGCCGCCGCCGCACCCAGGGAGGCCCGTCCGGCCAGCGAGAGCCGGCGCAGCAGCCGTCGCCCGTCCTCGTCGAGATCGGCGGAGTACCGTACCGACAAGGCCCGTTCGAGGGGATCGGAGCTCCCGGACCGCGCCAGCAGACCCGCCAGGTCGCTCATCGAACGGCGCCCGAGGAGGGAGCCCGCCACCCGCAGCGCCAGCGGAAGCCCGCCGCACAGCTCCCGGACCCGGTCGAAGGCGTCGGCGTCGTACGGGCCCGGGTCGGGCGCCTCCGCCGTCTCCCGCAGCAGCTCCTCCGCGCCCGCCGCGTCCAGCGCCTCCACCGACAGCCGGTGCACGGAGGCCGGTACGTCCGCCCCGAGATCCAGCGGCTCCCGGCAGGTGACCAGGACCAGACTGTCCGAACGCTCCGGCAGCAGCGTCCGCACCTGTTCCGCGTCCACCGCGTCGTCGAGCACCACCGTCACAGGCAACCCGGTCAGATGCTGGTGGTACAACTCCGCCAGCCTTCGGACCTGCTGCTCCGGGGAGGCGCGCTCCCGGAAGAGGAGCTGTTCGCGCGGCGCGCCCAGCCGGTTCAGCAGGTGCAGCAGCGCCTCCCGCGTGGACAGCGGCTTCTCGCCGCGCGTCCCGCCGCCCCGCAGATCCACCACGCACGCCCCGCGGAACTGGTCCTTCAGCGCGTGCGCCGCCCGTACGGCGAGCGTCGTGCGTCCGGCGCCGGGCTCGCCGTGCAGCACCACGACCGTCGGCCGGGTCGCCGTCGACGCCCGCCCGGCCTGCACCCATCGGGTGATCTGCGCCAGTTCCGCCCGCCGCCCCGCGAACGGCCCCGCCGGGTCGGGGAGATGCCCGAAGGACTGCTCCAGTACGGTACGGCGCCGGGCCGCCGCGCTGCGGTCCGCGCCGCGCAGCTGGGCGACGACCTTCCGCGGAGGCCTCTGGGCGGTGAGCAGGACCCGCTGCTGGTCGAGGAAGGGCCGCACACCCCGTACCTCAAAGGCCGTGAGCCACCGCAGCCGGAGCTGCTCGGGTCCGCCCGGCCGGCCGAGCGCGCCCGCTCTGCGGTGCGCGGCCGGCCAGTGTCCGGCGGTCACCTTCAGAACAGTCGCCGCCGCGCCCGCCACCGCCACGACGGCCCCGGCGCCCAGCGCCGTCCCGGCGGCCGTGCCCAGCGCCAGGTCCGCGCCGACCGCGGCGGCCGCCGTCACGGCGGTGACCAGCACGGGGGTTCCCACCGCATCCCTGCTGAACCGGTCCGCCAGTGACCGCTGCCCCGCCTCCGCCTCCTCGAGTACGCGCACATACTCCGCGTACTCCTCGCCCGCACCCGCCGCCATGGTGTCCAGCGCGGCCCGGCCGCGTGCCAGCAGCGCCGTGGAGTCGATGCGGCCACCGGAGCGCCGAACCTCCTCCTCCACGAGGCGTGCAAACAACCCCTCGGCTTCGGCCCGGTGGCTGTCCCGCATGTGCGTCCCCCTCCGCAAGCTTCCGCTTCCGTGAACAAGTGTCCTGCGCAACGCGCGTCAGCGCGAGGGAGCGGGGCCGACGACCGGCGCCCCCACCAGGACCGCCCGCGGGAACGGCCCGGACCGAACGGCTGCCCGTCGACCTCACATCCGGTGGCGTTCATCTGCTGAATAGCGCGTCCGAGTGAGCCGCCGGAACCAATCCATTTTCCGGCAGTTGATCAGGACGCTTCGGTAACGGAGCATTCCAGGGCCCTCCAGCTCAAGAAGGAAATCTCGTGATCAAGAAGGTTCTCGCTACGGCGGCAGTTGCGGCCTCCGTCGTCGGTATGTCTGCTGCCACGGCGTCCGCGGCGGGTGACGACGGCACCAACAGCGCCAACATCATCGGCAACCAGTCGAAGCAGTCGATCGGCAGCACCTCCACCGGTGGCTACATGAGCCCCAACTTCGGTCTCGTCAACGGCGGCGTCCTGCACTGCTTCGATGTCCAGGACATCACTGCTCAGGTTCCGATCATCAACCTCATCCCCATCAACGTGGATGACGTCCTGAGCCCGAAGCAGAACATGACGTGCTCCCAGAACTCGGTGCAGGAGCAGAACAACAACCCGCTCTCGGACCTCATCGACGTTCTGGCCGAGAACGCGAACAGCTGACGTCCGCTGCGCAGCTGAGCGGCCCCGTCACTCGCAGATCCACTGCGAGCGGCGGGGCCGCTCGCCGTCCGGGGCCCGGCACGGCATGCCCTTGTCCCAGGGCGTCCCCGAAGGCACCCGTGCGTGGACCGACCGCCGCGACGAGGTCGCCGAGGTCGCCGGGAAGGATCGTCAGCCTCCACGCCATGTTCATGCTCTTGAACCGTGGCGAGACAGGGCCACACATTTGCCGTACCGGCTGCGCGGGTGCTGAGCCGGCACCCCTCGCTCCGTTCGGACGCTGCCCCTGTGGCGCATGGGCGGGGAGGAGGCGGGTGCGCAAGGATGGGGGTATGCCCAATCGACTTGCGCAGGCCACGTCCCCGTACCTCCTCCAGCACGCGGACAACCCCGTCGACTGGCGGCCATGGGAGAGCGGCGCGTTCGAAGAAGCCCGGCAACGCGACGTCCCCGTGTTCTTGAGCGTCGGCTACAGCGCCTGCCACTGGTGCCACGTCATGGCGCACGAGTCCTTCGAGGACGACGACACCGCCGCGTACATGAACGAGCACTTCGTATCCGTCAAGGTGGACCGCGAAGAGCGGCCCGATGTCGACGCCGTCTACATGGAGGCGGTGCAGGCGGCCACCGGGCAGGGCGGCTGGCCGATGTCCGTGTTCATGACCCCCGACGGGGAACCGTTCTACTTCGGCACCTACTTCCCGCCCGAGTCCCGGCACGGCATGCCGTCCTTCCGGGACGTCCTCGAGGGCGTCTCCCGCGCCTGGACCGAGCGCCGTGACGAGGTCGGCGAGGTCGCCGGGAAGATCACGAAGGATCTCTCCTCCCGCTCCCTGGCCTTCGGCGGCGACGGGGTACCCGGCGAGCAGGAGCTGGCCCAGGCGCTCCTCGGCCTGACCAGGGAGTACGACGCCACGCGCGGCGGATTCGGCGGCGCGCCCAAGTTCCCGCCGTCGATGGCGCTGGAGTTCCTGCTCCGCCATCACGCCCGTACGGGGGCGGAGGGCGCGCTCCAGATGGCCGCCGACACCTGCGAGGCGATGGCCCGCGGCGGCATCTACGACCAGCTCGGCGGCGGCTTCGCCCGTTACTCCGTGGACCGCGACTGGGTCGTACCGCACTTCGAGAAGATGCTGTACGACAACGCCCTGCTGTGCCGGGTGTACGCGCATCTGTGGCGGGCCACCGGCAGTGACCTGGCCCGACGGGTCGCGCTGGAGACCGCGGACTTCATGGTCCGCGAACTGCGCACGGCCGAAGGCGGTTTCGCGTCCGCGCTGGACGCCGACAGTGACGACGGGACCGGGAGGCACGTCGAGGGCGCGTACTACGTCTGGACGCCGGAGCAGCTGACCGAAGTCCTCGGGGAGGAGGACGCCCGCTTCGCCGCCCAGTACTTCGGGGTGACCGAGGAGGGCACCTTCGAGGAGGGGGCCTCCGTCCTTCAGCTCCCGCAGGAGGCGGGTGTGGCCGACGCCGGCCGGGTCGCCTCGGTCAGGGAGCGGCTGCTCGCCGCCCGTGACCGGCGCTCGCGCCCCGGCCGCGACGACAAGATCGTCGCCGCCTGGAACGGGCTCGCGATCGCCGCCCTCGCCGAGACCGGAGCCTTCTTCGACCGGCCCGACCTGGTCGAGCGCGCGACGGAGGCCGCCGATCTGCTCGTACGCCTCCACATGGGCGAGGGCGCGCGGCTCTCCCGTACCTCCAAGGACGGCCACGCCGGAGCCAACGCCGGCGTCCTGGAGGACTACGCCGATGTCGCCGAGGGGTTCCTGGCGCTCGCCGGGGTCACCGGGGAGGGCGTGTGGCTGGAGTTCGCCGGCTTCCTGCTCGACATCGTGCTCGACCAGTTCGTCGCCGAGGGCGGCGCGCTGTACGACACCGCGCACGATGCCGAGACCCTGATCCGCCGGCCCCAGGACCCGACCGACAACGCGACCCCGTCCGGCTGGACGGCGGCCGCCGGCGCGCTGCTCTCCTATGCCGCGCACACCGGTTCCGAGGCGCACCGGGCCGCCGCCGAGGGCGCGCTCGGAGTGGTCAAGGCGCTGGGGCCGCGCGCGCCCCGGTTCATCGGCTGGGGTCTGGCCACCGCGGAGGCACTGCTCGACGGGCCCCGGGAGATCGCGGTGGTCGGCCCCGCGGGTGACGTCTCCGACGACGGCCCGGCCCGTGCCCTGCACCGCACCGCGCTGCTGTCCCCCGCGCCCGGTGCGGTCGTGGCCTTCGGCGCCCCGGACAGCGCGGAGTTCCCGCTGCTCAAGGACCGTCCCCTGGTGAACGGGGGAGCGGCCGCGTACGTCTGCCGTCACTTCACCTGTGACGCGCCGACGACGGACCCGGCCGAGCTGGGCCGCGTTCTGTCCCGCTGACCGGACACGCCGCTGCCCCGCCGTTCTCCAGGGAGAGCGGCGGGGCAGCGGCGCGTGTCCCGGGTGGCGCCTACGCGCAGAGGAGCGAGGCCCCGGGGATCGGCCGGTACTCGCCGAGGCCCTGCGGGACGGTGCTCGTCGGCGTGGTGGCGGCCTTCGGCAGCGGCTTGTCCGCACGCAGCCGTTCGAAGACTTCGGCCGCCTGCTTCTCGTTCCAGGCGATGGCTGACCCCACGCCCGTCACGTCCTTCAAGCCGCTGACGGGGACGGTGGCGAACTCCGTACGGGACGGGGTGAGGTTCCGCAGTCGCGTGGCCAGCGTCAGCAGGTCGGTGACGGAGAGCCCCCTCTCCACCCTCGCCGTACCGCGCAGGGTCGAGGCGAACGTCCGCAGCGCGGCCGGGTCCGTGAGCTCCGTGCGTACCTTCCGCAGGGTGTTGACGACGAACTGCTGCTGCTTCTGCATGCGCCCGAAGTCCAACTTCCCGTCGGCGCGCCGTGAGCGGACGAACTGGAGCGCCTCGCCACCCTCGGCCTTCTTCGTTCCCGGGGGGAGGTCGAGACCCGTGACGGGGTCCTTGAGCGGCACCTTGGTGCAGATCGGCACTCCGCCCTCCAGGCGGTTCACGCCGTCGATGAACCGGCGGAAGTCGATCTCGAGATAGCGGTGGACCGGTGTCCTCGTCATCCGTTCGACGGTCTCGAGGGTGAACGCCGGGCCGCCCTCGGTGCGGGCGCTGTTGACCTTCGCCTGGTGGGCTCCGTGCTGCGCGCGGGTCCGCTGGTCACGGTGTCCGGCGGGGAAGCCGGTGAGCGTGTCCCGGGGCAGACTGACCACGCTGACACGGTCGTTCTTCGCGGAGATGTGCACCAGCATCATCACGTCGGTGCAGTCGCACCCCTTGCCACCGAGGCGGTACTTCTCCTTCTCCCGCGGAGTGACGCCCTGACGGCTGTCGATGCCTACGACCAGGATGTTGAGCCCCGCGGCCGGAGAGGGCAGGGCGGCGGGGGACGCGGCGAGCGCCCCCGAACCGAGGGCGACGAGGGCGGCCGAGGCGAGCACCGGCCGCCCCCGACGAAATGTTCTGGCGGACACAAGCGGACACCACCGGAGTTCGAGGAATGGGGGATGTCCGCACGCTAAATCGATTGCCGTCGCACACAGGTACGCGACGCGACATCGGCGGGACGAATCACCCTCCTGCGGGGGCTGTGGAATGATGCGGAGACCGCAGTGGATGGGAGGGAGAAGATGGCGCCCGACCCAGGTAAATGGGAGCGGATGGCCTTCATTCCGCGAAGCCGTTACGTGGCGGACCCGCCACCGGTCACGCGGGTCGACCCGGGGCCCTCCCCGTCCCCCCTCTATTCCTCGATGGTTCAGCGCTGGGCTCGCGCGGGCCGTACGGTCCCGGGCATGCCGGACCTGGAGTGGGAACGGCTGATGAACACGCCCATCTGGCCACGCTGAACGGCAGCGATTCCGTCCGTCGGAGGGACTCGCCGCGCCGCACGCGCGACAACATCTTCAGCTTGATCAACCCGGGCTTCGGCAGCACCTGCGTCAACGCCTGACCTCCTCTCAGAAACCGGCCCTTGAAGGCGCCCACCGCGCCTTCAGGGGCCGGCCTTTTCCATGTCCGGGTGCACCAACCGGGGGACGAAAACCCCCCGATGGGCTACTGATCGGATCGTGACCGCGTTCACGGTCGGCTCATTAGGAATACTTTCGGAGTATCAGACTGACGGTCCATCAAGCGGTGTAATTCCAGGAGGAGTGGCCATGGCCCATCGAAAGCGGAAGACATCGAGTGTGTGGCTGGGGGTGTTCACCGCCGGTCTCCTCGCATCGGGCTCAGTCGTGCTGTCCTCCCCCACTCACGCCGCCGAACGCGTCCCTACCAAAGACCCGGCACCGTCCCTGTCCACCGCGATGGGAGCATTCCTCGAATCGGGCCCGGTCGGCGTCAGCCGGATCTCCCAGCTGGAGCGGTGGCTCGGCGGGCGCGAGCTGCGCGTCGGCCACACGTACCTTCCCGGCGACCGCTGGTCGAACATCGAGGGTCCCCCTGGCTTCCTGGACGCCTGGGCGGACTGGCGCAACGAGCGGAAAAACCGGCTGTTCGTCCTGAACGTGCCGATGCTGGAGCGGAACGAGGCCGGGGTCTCCGACTACGAGGTCCGTCGGCAGCTCCAGCTCGGTGCTGCGGGGTACTTCGACCATCACTTCCGTACGCTGGCCGAACGGCTCGTCGGCCTGAAGGCGGCGGACACCGTCATCGTCCTCGGCTGGGAGATGAACGGGACCACGTACACGCACCGGTGCGCGCCGGATCCCACGGCGTGGAAGAAGTACTGGAACCGGATCGTCACCGCCATGCGTTCCGTTCCCGGTCAGGAGTTCCGCTTCGACTTCACCCCGAGCCGGGGGACGGACGCCATTCCGTGGACGGAATGCTATCCGGGTGACGACGTCGTCGACATCATCGGCATGGACTCGTACGACCAGCCGCCGGGGGCTGGTTTCGACCGGCACATCCAGGAGCCGTACGGGCTGCAGAAGCAGGTGGATTTCGCGGCCGAGCACGGCAAGGAGATCTCCTATCCGGAATGGGGGCTTTTCCGGAACGGCGACAATGCCGAGTACATGCGGCGGATGCTCGAATGGATGGACGAGCACAAGCCGCTGTATCACACGATCACCGACTACTGCCCGCACGGCGTCTGGCAGTGCGGGGACAATCCGCGATCGGCGCAGGTCTTCCGACAGATGCTGTACGGGGCCGAGCCGGAGGTACCCGAGGTGCCGGAGGTACCCGAGGTGCCGGAGGTGCCAGAGGTCCCCCCGAAGCCGGAGCCGAAGCCGGAGCCGAAGCCGGAGCCGAAGCCGGAGCCGAAGCCGGAGCCGAAGCCGGAGCCGAAGCCGGAACCGAAGCCCGAGCCGAAGCCGGAACCGAAGCCGGAGCCCAAGCCGGAGCCCAAGCCGGAGCCCAAGCCGGAACCGAAGCCGGAGCCCAAGCCGGAGCCCAAGCCGGAACCGAAGCCCGAGCCCAAGCCGGAGCCCAAGCCCGAGCCCAAGCCCAAGCCCGAGTGCTGGACCGTGAATCTCGGTTCGTGGGTGGAGAGCTGGATCGGTGGCCCCATCTGCGTCTCCAAGGAAAGCTGGAAGGACGAGGTCGACGACGGCTGGACCGGATTCATCAACGCCGTCTGGCTGTTCTGACCGGAGAAAGGCCCCCCACGGCGGCGGAGGAGATCAGCCTCCGCCGCCGTTCGTCCGTCCCCGCACCCGTCCGACCACCCGCCCCACCCATGCCCGCTCCCGAGCCTGCCGGGCCGCCCAGCGCCGTGCGCCCGCCGCGCCCGCCAGCAGCCACAGCAGCGGAGCCGTACTCCGGCGGCTCATCATCAGCCGCTGGTTCGGGACGCTCTCCGGGCGCCAGTGCCGCTTGTAGGGTTCGTTGCCCCGGAGCAGGCTCAACGTGACCCGGCCGCTTTCGCTCGTCTGGCGTGCCCCGTGCCGCAGCAGCAACGTCGCCACGTCGATCTTCCGGGCGCGCAGCACCGGATCGGCGCCGTAGAGATACCCCCCGGCCAGCCGTGGCGACATCAGGGTCAGATCCGCGGCCACCACGTCCCCGGCCAGCCGGAACTCGGTCACCATCGCGTCCCCCCGTTCCACCATGGGCCGCACGGCCCGCGCGAGATGCTGGGCGAACCGGTCGCTGGTGTGCTCCACGGTCACGCGCCGGCCGAGCCACTGACGCTGATGCAGCGTCAGGAGCCGCTCCAGGGCCGCCGGCACCTCCTCGCCGGTCACGACCCGCTCGTCGATACCGAGGGCGTCCAGCTTGCGCAGCTTGGCGCGCACCCGCTGCTGGGCCTTCCCCGTGGGGATCCGTTCGAGCAGGACGTCCATCGGCACCGCCGGCAGCTCCAGACAGAGCGAGTCGGCGAGTCGGCGGCGCGGACCGCGCCAGCAGGCGTGGATCCGCTCGGCCGCCGCCCCCGGCCGCACCTCGCGCAGGTCGATCACCGCGCCGCGCGCCACCTCCGCCAGCGCCCGGGCCAGCAGGGGCGCGGCCTCGGGGCAGGCGTCGTCGAGAAGCACGTCGGTGAAGTCGGTGATGGTGCCGCCGAGCTGGCTGAGGACCGGGAGCGGCCGCCATGCCCGCATCAGGGGCGCGGCGGCGACCAGTTCGCCGTCCTCCCGCCGTACGAGGACCACCCGCAGCGCGCCCGGCCTGCCGTACGACAGCCACCAGGAGTGGAGCCACGAGTGGGACTGGAACGGGGTCGCCGTGGAGCACCGCCCGTACAGCGAGGTCCACCGCTCGCCGAGCCGGCCGAACTCCGCGCCGTCCCGGCAGACCTCGCTCCGCAGACCGTGCGTGCCGCCGGCGGTCACACCGACTCCGGTTCCGGCCGGTGCGCGGTGGCCGTCGCGGGCTTGGCGGTGGACGGACCGGGGACGGCGGCGGACGGCTGCCGGGAGTGGCGCGCCTCGGCGCGCACGGCGCGCCGGGGCCGGACCAGCAGCGCCAGGCCGCCGAACAGGCCGCCCGCGCAGCCACCGACCAGCGCGGAGAGCGGCGCGGACGGTGAGACCGGCTCCACCGGCTTGGTGGCCCGGGAGAACTGGACGACCTTCACCCCCGTGCTGCCGGACGCGTGCGTGCTGTTGAGGACCAGCGCACGGGCCACGCCGTCGGCCATGGAGACCGCCTTGGACGGCGTGGACGCCCGTGCCGTGAGGGAGATCATCGGAGCGTCGGGGGAGGTCGCGGCCTGCACGCTGGAGCGCAGGGTCGCGGCCGACACCCCGGCCCACACCTGGGCGTCGCCGGTCACCGCGAGGTCGGTGGCGACCCTGCCGTACGCCTGGGCGAAACCGACGGCCGCGGCTGGGGCCGACTTCTCGCCGGGGACCACGATGACGTAACTCGTCGCCGCGTACTCCGGGGTCTTCAGCACGCCGTAACCGCCCCCGAGGGCGGCGCCGACCAGCACGGAGGCGGGCAGGACCCACGATCGGCGCGGGCTGCGCAGAGCGTTTCTCAGGGCGGAACGTGACGGGTTCATGGGCTGGCTCACTTCGGGGGAGGAGGGGTGCCGTGGACGGCCTGTTCGTAGAGGGACATCAGCTGCAGGGCGCTGTGGGCGATGTCGTAGCGGTGGGCGGCGGCGGGCCGCGGCAGCCGGGCCAGGCGGGCGTCCCGGATGCCCCGCAGCGCGCCGGCCAGTTCGGGTACGGACGGGCCGATCCGCCGGGCCCCGGGCGCCGCGTCGGGCGGAAGGTCGTCGATCGCCGGGCAGGCCACGTACAGCACGGGCAGTCCGGCGGCCAGCGCCTCGACGGCCGCGAGCCCGAACGACTCGTCGGGTGAGGTGGAGACGAAGACGTCCATCGCGGCGAGCAGCGAGGGCAGATCGGGCCGTTCGCCCCCGGCGGGTGGCGGGTCCTCGCACGCCCCCGCGAGGAGCACCCGGTCGGCAGCCCCGGACGCGTGGGCCGTGGCGAGGAGCCGCTCGCGTTCCTCGCCGTCGCCGACGAGGAGCAGCCGCGCCTCCGGCACCGACGCCACCGCCCGTACGAGACGGTCGAAGCGCTTGCCCGGCGCCAGCCGCCCCACCCCGCCGACGACGAACGCGTCCTCGGGCAGGTCGAGCAGCTTGCGGGTGAGACGCCGGGCGTCCTCCGTGTAGCCGAAGCGGGCCGACTCGATGCCGTTCGGGACGACATGGATACGGGAGGGGGCCACGCCCCACCCCTCCAGGCGGCGGGCGACGCTGGGCGAGACGGCGACGGTGGCGGTGCCGAGCCGCTCGGTCGCCCGGTACAGGGCGCGGGTGCCGGCGGAGAGGGGACGGCCCTCGATCTGGGTGTCGCCGAGGGAGTGTTCGGTGGCGACGACGGTACGGACCCCGGCGAGGCGGGCGGCGATCCTGCCGTACACACAGGCGCGGTAGAGATGCGTGTGGACGAGGTCGTAGCGTCCGTCGCGGATGATCCGGACGAGCCGTGGCAGGGCTCCGAGATCGCGGTTGCCCGTCATGCCGAGGTGGGTGACGGGGACGCCGTCGGCCTCGATGCCGCGCGCGACAGGCCCCGGGTTGGTGAGGGTGACGACCTCGCTCCGGACGGGCAGATGGCGGAGCATGAGCCGGAGCTGCTGCTCGGCGCCCCCGATGCCGAGGCCGGTGATGATGTGCAGGACCTTCATCGGACGTCCGCCCCGGCCGGGCTCGTGACCTGCGCGGAGCGAGCGGTCCGCGTACGGTGCAGATCGGCGGGGTGGCGGCGGCGCAGGGGGTGCAGGACGCGCTTGGCGGTGAGCCGCCACGAGGTGTCCCGCTCGTCGATGTGGACCCGGGGCAGCGCGTGCGCGCTCGTCAGCCGGCCGGGGTCGATGGCGCAGGCGTGGCGGTAGCCCGCGGCCCGTACGGCCCGGATCGTCCGGGCGTCGACGTGACCGTAGGGGTAGCAGAAGCCGTCCACCGGCGTGCCGGTGATCTCCTGCAGGAGGGCGCGGCTGCGCCGGGTCTCCTCGGCGAGGGCCGCGTCGTCGGCGGCGGGGAGTGAGACGTGCCGGAGCCCGTGCGAGCCGATCTCCATGCCGGCCTCGGCGGCGCGCCGGATGCCGTACTCGGTCAGCAGGGGCTTGCGGGGCCCTTCGCCGTCCCAGCCGTTCACGCCGCCGATCCGGCCGGGCAGGACGTAGACGGTGGCGGTGAAGTCATGACGGCGCAGCAGAGGGAGGGCCGCATCGACGAAGTCGGCGTACCCGTCGTCGAAGGTGAGGCCGACCAGGCCCCTGGCACGGCCGGCGGCGGCCGCGGTGAGCAGCTCGCCCACCGAGACACCGCGCAGCCCCCGGTCGTTCAGCCAGTGCAACTGCCGGGCGAAGCGCACGGGGGAGACGGTCACGCGGTACGGATCATCCGGGGTGTCCGCGATCGAGTGGTACATCGCCACCCACAGGGGCGGCTTCGGCAGCAGACGACGAATCGCGGCGGCGCGGGGCGCCATGACAGCGTGCATGGGCGAGCCTTCGTGATGCGGTGCGGGTGAGGGGCGGGATGTCCGGCGCACGGGGAGCGCAGGCGAGGAAGAGCAGGAAGACTCCGGCCGCGACCAGCGTCGTGACCGCGAGGGAGAGGACGGCCGGGCCGATCAGGGCGGAGCAGAGCCAGCCGGCGCCGGTGGCCCACGCGGCCGCGGTGGCCAGCCGCAGCAGCCCCTCGCCGAGGGGGCGGATCCGGACCGGGATGGACTGGCGGCGCGCCCCCAGCAGCAGCATCACCGCGGTCAGGGTGATGCCGAACGCGTTGGCGGCGGCGATGCCGACGGCGCCCCACAGCCGGGCTCCCGGCACTCCGGCGACGGCGGTCGCGACGAGACCGGTGGCCATCGCGGCGGCCGGGTACCAGAGCGGCCGGGCGGCCGAGAAGTAGCAGCGGGCCAGGGCGCCGACCACCGTCTGGCCGAGCAGTCCGAGGGCGTAGACGCGCATCACGGCGGCGGTCGCCGCGGTGTCGGTGGGGTCGAACGCGCCGCGCTGGAAGAGGATCTCGACGATCTGCGGGGCTGCCGCGATGACGATCGCGGCGCCGCTGAGGACGACGACGGCGGCGAGCAGCAGATCCCGCTCGACGCGGCGGCGGGCACCCTCGGTGTCGCCGGACGCCATGGCACGGGCGACGACCGGGAAGCTGACCGTGCACAGCATCAGGGAGAGGATCATCGGCATCTGCGCGATCTTCTGCGCGTAGTTCAGATGCGAGATGGCGCCGGCGGGGAGCGGGGAGGCGAGGAAACGCTCGACGAGGATCTGTGACTGCCGGGAGAGCGCGAAGGCGATGACCGGGGCGATGAGCCCGAGCACGAGGAGCCGCCCGTCGCCCGTGCCGGTCGCGGCGGGCTCCGCCTCCTTCCTCACCGGACGGTGACGCAACTCGCGCAGCAGGAAGGGGGCTTGGGTCAGCACCATCAGCGCGCCTCCGACAGCCACCCCGGCCGCGGCGGACCGCACGCCGAAGGGCTCGCGCAGCACCACGATCGTGCCGATGATCCCGATGTTGTACGCGACGTAGATGGCGGCCGGTGACAGGAAGCGGCCGTGCGCGCGCAGGGCGGCGGAGAAGTAGCCGGCGAGCGCGAAGGTCAGCACGCAGGTGGCGGTCAGCCGGGTGCAGTCGACGGCGAGTCGCGGATCGGGAAGACCGGGCGCGAGGGCGGCGACGAGGAACGGCGCGGCGAGGATCAGCAGCGAGGAGACGGCGCTGACGGTGAGCGCCAGTCGGGGCAGCGTGGTGCGTACGAGGGCACGGACGGGGTCGTCGGCCGTGCCGCCGCAGCGCCGGGCGAGGGCGCGGCTGAACGCGGGTACCAGGATCAGCGCCATCGCGTCCTCGATGAGGAGCGTCGAGGCGAACTCCGGGACGGTCCAGGCGACCAGGAACGCGTCGGTCTCGGCCCCCGCGCCGAAGAAGTGCGCCAGGATCTGGTCCCGTACGAGACCGAGCACGGCACCGGCCGCGGTGAGCCCCGCCGTGACGGCGGCGGCCCGCGCCAGGAACCTCCCGGACGGCGACGACGCCGGGCGTCGTCGTCCCCGCCGAGGCGCGCCGACGGCCCCCGGCCGAGGCACGTCGGGCGCGGGGCCGGCATCGGCGCGCGTGTGCGGGTGGACGGCCGCGCCCCCGCCACGCGGTAACGCGTCCGTCGGTTCCGGGTCACCCCGCCAGGGGTCACGCACGCTTCACCTCCGCCAGCGACCACCAGGCCGTCAGGCCGAGCACGACCGACAGCAGCACCGTGGAGGGCCCGCCGATGTCCGCGTAGAAGAAGTCGATGAGCTGCCAGGACAGCAGTCCGATCGCCACCAGCGCGCAGTCCGCGCCCCGGGCGCGCCGCCGCAGCGCCCCGACCAGGAGCGCCACCCAGCTTCCGGCCAGCGCGAGGAGTCCCACCAGGCCCTGCTCGCTCAGCACCAGCAGGTACATGTTGTGCGGCGACAGCAACGGCTGGCGCTGGAACGCCGCCCCCGCGCCCGCCGTGTCACTGCCCGACGACAGCGCCAGCGAGGCGTGGGAGTCGCGGTACTGCGGAAAGCCCTTCAGGCCTACCCCCGTCAGCGGCTCAGCGCGCCACATCCGTCCGGCCGCCGCCCACATCGTGTACCGGTCCGTCACCGACTGGTCCGGCGCGGCCGTCACCTGCGTGATGCTGGCGACCCGCTCCTTCACCATCGTCGAGCCGATCCCGAGCCCGCCGACCAGGACCACCGCGAGCGCGCCCACCGCGAGCGCCACCCGCCCGGCCCGCCGCAGGC
Organism: Streptomyces sp. NPDC006551; assembly: GCF_040611675.1. Lineage (NCBI taxonomy): Bacteria > Bacillati > Actinomycetota > Actinomycetes > Kitasatosporales > Streptomycetaceae > Streptomyces > Streptomyces sp. NPDC006551. The sequence continues at coordinate 206,264 of NZ_JBEXOT010000001.1, read as the reverse complement.
CGGAGAGCAGTAGTTGGAGCGCGCAGGCCAGCACCGTCGCGATCCACGCGCCCCTGCTGTAGGAGAGCGTCAGCGGAAGGAGGAGCAGGCCCGCGCAGACCAGCGCCGCCGTCCGCGTCCGCCCCGGCCCGCTGCCCAGCGCGATGCCGGTGACGACGACGAGACCGTACGAGACGACCGTCGCCATCCCCATCACATCGGTCGGCCCGAACGTCCCCACCGCCCGCACGTCCTCGCCCATGTACGAGGCGCCCGTCCCGGTCAGCGACTGCGCCACCCCGACCGCGCCCTGCAGCAGCGCCAGCACGACCAGCGCCCACGCGACCACCGCGAAGTCCCGCCGGTCGCGGATCGTCAGCAGTACGGCCGCCGGGACGAGCACGAAGACCTGTACGTAGCGGGCGACGCCCGGCAGGCTCGCCGCCGGGTCGTTCGAGGTGATGGCGGCCAGACAGATCCCGAGGACCGGCAGGCCGAGCACGATCGCCGCCCACCGGGTCAGCGGCCGTGCTCCGCCGCGCAGCACCCGCACCAGACAGATCAGGACGAGCAGCCCCGAGGCCGCGTCCGCGAGCGTGCCCGTACCGCCGGTGCCTCCTTCCGCGCCACCGCCCGCCGGGACGAGCAGCAGTCCGATCACGGCCAGGACCGGGGACAACGCCCCGACTCTGCGCGCCAGGTCGCGCACGTCGGCGTGCGGGGCGGCGACCGCCACGGCCGTCGCCATCATCAGCTCCCCGCCGGCCGGACGAGACCGGCCGCGGTGCGCAGCAGAATGCGGACGTCCTGCCAGAGCGACCAGTGATCGATGTAGTGGTTGTCGAAACGGCAGCGGTCCTCGATCGAGGTGTCGCCGCGCAGCCCGTGCACCTGCGCCAGTCCCGTCAGCCCGACCGGCATCCGGTGACGGGCCGCGTACCCGGCGTGGATACGACTGAACTGGGCGACGAAGTACGGCCGTTCGGGACGGGGCCCGACCAGGCTCATGTCCCCGCGCAGCACGTTCCACAACTGCGGCAGCTCGTCCAGCGAGGTCCGCCGCAGGAAACTGCCGACCGCGCTCATCCGCCGGTCGTCGGCCACGCTCCACCGCGTCGCCGACTCGGTCTCGTCGGCCGGGCGCAGCGTACGGAACTTCAGCAGCGTGAACAGCCGCCCGTTCTGCCCCACCCGCTCCTGCCGGAACAGCACACCGGGCCCGTCGGAGAGCCGCACGGCCAGCGCGCACAGCAGCAGCACCGGCAGCGCGCAGGCCAGCGCGGGACCGGCCACGGCCACGTCGAGCGCGCGCTTCGCGGTCAGACCACGCCGCTCGGACAGCGGTACGAGGCGACGGCAGCCGTACCCCCACAGGTGGTCGCTCATCGGCCCGTCCTGACCCTCGCCGCCCACCCGCCAGGTGGTGCAGCCGTAGTCCTGAAAGAGCGTCACCAGACCGGGATCCTCCGTCAGGAACACCGCGTCGCGCACGGTGGTCTGGATGACCGCCCGGTGGATCTCCTCCGTGGTCGTCAGGACCGGAAGCCCCGCCTCCCTCGCGTGCTGCGGCGTCACGCCGTCCTGCCGGGTGGCGACGATCCCCACCGGCCTGATGCCGTACTCCGGATGCTGCCCGACCGCCGCCGCGAACCGGCGCGCCGCCCCCGGCCCGCCGACCACCAGCGCCGACCGCGGATGCGCCCGGGCCCTCCGCCGTCTGCGGGCGTGGACCGCTCCACGCGCCACGCACACGGCGGCGAGATGTGTGGCGTACGCGGAGCAGAGCGCGGCGGGGCCGATCGCCCGCTCGGGGGTGTACGCGGCGACGGCGGCGGCCGCCACGCACCAGGCGACCCCGGCGCGGGAGGCGAGCGCGGGCAGCTCGTCCAGTACGGAGGCGAGGGCGCCGGGCCGGTGCAGACCCGCGTACGCGTCGAAGGCGAGGACGAGCCCGGCGACCAGGAGCAGCAGCCGGACCTGGCCGTGCGGTTCGGGCATCAGCCCGACGGCGAGCAGCACGGCCAGACCGTCGGCCGCGATCAGCGGTACGGCGGCGAACCGCAGCGGCGCGGGGCGGCGCGGCGGGAGCGCCAGCCGGTCCGGCCCCCCGCGCTGCGGGGCGAGGGCGGCGAGACCGGGGCCGGCGTGGGTCGCCGAGGGCCAGGGGCCCGGTGCGGGAGGGACGCTGGTGCTTTCCGTGGTCACTGGGCAATCGGCTCTCTGTGCTCGGTGCACCGCACTCCGGCCAGCTCGCGGTACACGTCCGCGACGGCCGCGCCGGTGCGCCGCACATCGAATCTGCTGAGTACGTGCTCATGGGCCTGGCGGCCCAGGGAGTGCCGCAGCTCCGGCCGGCCGAGAAGACGGCCGACGGCGGCGGCGAGCGCGGCCGGGTCCTCGGGCGGGACCAGGCACAGGGGTTCATGGCCGGGCGGGAGGCTCTCGCGCGCCCCGGCCACGTCGCTGACCACGACCGGCCGGCCGCTCGCCATGGCCTCCAGGGGAGCCAGCGCCATGCCCTCCCAACGGGACGGCAGGACGACCAGGTCGGCCGCGCGGTACCAGGGGCCGGTGTCCTCCACAGCGCCGGCGAACCGGACCGAGGCCGGCGCTCCGGCCCGCAGCCGCTCGCCGTCCGGCCCGTCGCCGACGAGGACCAGGCGGGCCGTGGGGAACTCGGCGAGGACGGCGGGCCAGGCGGCGAGCAGCACGTCCTGACCCTTCTGCCGGCAGAGCCGTCCCACGCAGACGACGAGGGGGCCCTCGTCCCGCCCGGAGACACCGGACTCCGGCTCCGATCCGGCACCGCCGAACCTGGCCACGTCCACGCCGTTGTGGATGACCGACCAGGACGCCCGGACGCCGGCCTCCTCACCGGTGCGGCGTTCGGCCTCGCTGACGCAGACGATCCGCTGCGTCCAGCGCGCCGCCCAGCGCTCCCAGCGCCGGGCGAACGCGCCGACCGTGCCGTCGACCGCCTCGAACGACCAGGCGTGCGGCTGGTACACGGTCGGGACCCGGCCCCGCAGGGCGAGTCGGGCGCACAGTCCGGCCTTGGCGCTGTGTGCATGGACCAGAGCGGGGCGGACGGTGCGGATCAGACGCGCGAGGTCGCGGGTCTCCCGGACCAGCGCCGGGCCGGGCTCCCGCCCGGCACGCCAGGCATGCACCGAGGCGCCCTCGGCGCGGACGGCACGGGCGAGCGGGGTGTCCGGCGGGCAGGCGACCGCCACCCGCATTCCTGAGCCGAGTTGGGCGCGGACCAGGTCCGTGACGACTCGGGCGACTCCGGCGTCACCGGGCTGGACCGCGTGCAGAACGGTGAGGAAGGAGGCTTCCGATTCTCGTGAAGACCACACGTCAGAAGTGCGCTTCGAGCCGGACGGTGTCCTTCCGGGGGGCGAAGCGGTCGTGGAATCGGTCGGCTCCATGGCGCGCACCCCCCGGATCGAAGACGTCGGAGTCGTAGTTCGCGGAAGAGACGAAATCGGAGAGCGGGACGCTCTCGGCCGCCGTGGCCGAAGTGTCGGCGACGCGGACGCACAACAGACCGCGGCGCATCGCACCAACCGCTGAATTCCGCATACAGGTTCTCCGCTTTGATGAGAGAAGGAAGGGAAGACCCGTGGAGTTCGGGGGAGAAGGAGAGTTCGTCCGCACGAAATGAGTGAACGCGCGGCTGGGCCGGAAGCAACGTTCGGGAACTTTATAACCCCAACGCCGGGCGATAGTAAGCATTAGAAGACCGGAAATGCTAACTCCCGTATCCACCGGGCCGGTTCCTCGTTGAGCGTGTTGCCCCTCGCCCCGATCGGTCGCCCATTCGGCCCTCCTATGGCCCAAAGATCGGTTGAACGTCACCCGTTCGGGAGAGCAACCAATGAAATCGAACCGCGTTGTTGAGGGAGTCGGACGAAACCGTCCGCACCGACCGTCAGGTCCCAGTTTTTTCACCACATTCGAGGAGCGCTTTCCCATGTCCCGTATCGCGAAGGCTGTAGTCCTGACCGTCGGTGTCGCCGCGTCCGCCGCGGGTGCCACCGGTGTCGCCGCTGCCGACTCCCACGCCGAGGGTGCGGCCGTGGGCTCCAAGGGACTCCTGTCCGGGAACGTCGTGCAGGTCCCGGTCCACGTGCCGATCAACATCTGCGGCAACACGGTCAACATCGTCGGCCTGCTGAACCCGACCTTCGGCAACACCTGCGTCATCGCCTGACCTCGCACGCCGGATCGCTGTCCTTCCGAGGCCGGCGCACCGCCCCGTCCAGGGTGCGGCGCGTCGGCCTTCGATCGTTCGGGCGCACCCGTGTGCGCCGCCCGGTGCAACGGCGTACGCCCCTGGGAGAAGCAGGTCGGGGGAGGGATTCACTCGAACGAAGGGGTGGCGCTCAGTAGTTCCCCCGTTGCGCAGTGCTATAGCCGCAGGGCATGGTGACGGGCGGCCACGTCCGGCAGTGCCCCCGGACCGGCACGGCGCTCGCGTGTTCGGTCGGCAAATACGACCGCGCCCCTTCGTTCGGGTGCTGTGCGGAGAAATCCCTCCTCCTGGAGTTTCCGGTGAGCGGACCCCTCGTTACAGAAGGCGGAACGACGTACAGGAATCCGCCAAGAGGACTGTGCGGCAAGCGACTTGCTTGCGAGAGACGCCATAGAGGAAGGACCCACCCCATGAAGCCCACCAAGGTTGCCGCGGTCGTCGCCGGTTCTGTGATGGCCCTGGGTGCCGCCGCCCCCGCCATGGCTGCCGAGTCGGCCGCCGTCCCCACCAGCCTCGACGGCGGTCTCGGATCGCTCACCAGCAAGGGGCTGAAGACGGACGCGCTGAGCAGCACCACGGACGGCTCCGTGGTCAAGACGGTGGGGGACGCCGCGAACACCCTGAACAAGACCGAGCAGGCCCGGTCGCTGCTCGGTGGCCTCCCGCTCGGCAACTGAGGGCCGCACACGCCCTCGCTCCTCCGCGCATCCCGCGCGTGGACCGCGCTCCGCGGTCATCGATCCCCCGGATCGCATCCTCGCTCCGCCCGGTCCCGGCGGACGCTCCCACCGGCGCATACCGCTACTCCACGTAGTCGGCCGATCGAATGATTTTCCGATCGCCCGCCGTGTGGTCCCGGTTCTTCGTGGCCGGCCGCTCCTTACTCTCTCGCCAACCCCACGGAAGGTTGGCCCATGGAGAGTCCGAGGACGGCAGCGCTCGACCTCGCGTCGCGCTCGCCGCGGCGCGTTCGCCCGGTGTCCTTGAGCCTCACGTTCCGTAGTCAGTCCCTCCACGGCTGACGTACCGAGTGCGTGGACAGACCGGTCGGAGCGAGGGGGGTTCCCCGCCGGTCTCTCCTTTTCTCCAGAGGAAGAGCGGGATGCGATCCATCATCAGCAGGAAACTGATCACTGCCGCCGCCGCGACGGGCATTCTGTCGCTGACCGGCGGCTTCGCCATGGCGGTGAACTCCACGCCCGGTACGGGCGAGGTCCCCGGCCGCGGCACGGGCCACCACCTCCAGCTCACGCCCGGTTCCGATCTGTGCGCCAGCCCCATGAACCTCGGCGAGGCCGCCGCGGCGGCGGTCGGCGATCTGTGTACGCGAGCGGGTGACGACCCCGACGGCTACGGGGACGACGACTACCCGACCGAGCCTCCGACGACGCCGCCCACCACGCCTCCGACGACGCCGCCCGGCGAGTGCGAGGAGCCCAAGCCGGGGTGCGAGGAGCCGACCAAGCCGCCGACGACCCCTCCGACCAAGCCGCCCACCACGCCCCCGACCAAGCCGCCGACGACCCCTCCGACCAAGCCGCCCACCACGCCCCCGACGACGCCGCCGGGCGAGTGCGAGGAGCCCAAGCCGGGGTGTGAGGAGCCGACCAAGCCGCCGACGACCCCTCCGACCAAGCCGCCCACCACGCCCCCGACGACGCCGCCGGGCGAGTGCGAGGAGCCCAAGCCGGGGTGTGAGGAGCCGACCAAGCCGCCGACGACCCCTCCGACCAAGCCGCCCACCACGCCTCCGACCAAGCCTCCGACGACGCCTCCGACCAAGCCGCCGACGACGCCGCCCACCAAGCCCCCCACCACGCCTCCGACGACGCCGCCGGGCGAGTGCGAGGAGCCCAAGCCGGGGTGTGAGGAGCCGACCACGCCTCCCGTCACCACGCCTCCCTCCACTCCGCCCGGTGGGCCGGGCAGGCCCGAGCTCCCCGACACCGGCAGCGATCCCGCGCTGTGGGCCGCCGCCGCCACGAGTGCGGCGCTGCTCCTCGGCGGAACGGTCATCCGTCTCCGTGCGGGCCGCTTCGCGGGCGCCGGACGGCAGGAACGCCGGCACTGACGCGCTGGGCTGACGCGCCGTCAACCGAGCCCCCCGCCCATCACCGGTGGGGGGCTCCGGCGTTGCTGCGAACAGGGGAATTTCGCGACGTTCGGCCCGGAAGGCTCGTTCACAGGACACAGCAACACCGCACCCTCGTCATCTGCTCTGAAGGGCGTACGCAGTCATGAATCTGCGATCTCAAGCCGGCATGGGAATCCTCATGACCGCTCTCGCCTCCGCGGCCATGGCCGCCCCCGCGGCCGCCGCGGAGGCACCGGTGATCGTTCCGCTCCAGGGCCTGGAGCCGGCGATCCCCATGGACGCTCCCACGGTGGCCACCGGTGTCCCCCTGCTCATTCCCGGTGGTCCCACCGGTTTCCACCCCGGGCGGGCCGGTGAGCTGCCCGACGTCGGGGTGCCCGGGGTGCCCCTCGACACCACTCTTCCGGAGAGCGCCGTCGCCGCCCCGCTGCCGGAGGTCGTGGACGGCAGCGAGCTCGGCCAGGTGCTGTTCACCGCCCCGCGCTCCAAGATGGCGGCGGCCACGCCCGGTGCCGTGGTCGGCACCCCGATCACCCAGCCGCACGCCGACCGTTTCGGGATGCCCGGGCTCACGGCGCCGCGGGCCGGCGTCATCGCCCCCGCGGTGACGGGGACGCTGGACTCCCAGCTGGGTCTGGCGCGGCCGACGGCCTGACGACGTTCTTTTGTGCGACCGATGAGCCGGTGGGTGAAGACACGATTCTTCCCCGCCACCCGAGGGGTCGTTGCTCGTTACAACAGAAGGCTTGTCGCATGGCCGTGGCCCGCGGATTCGGGTTTCGCTCCGCCGTATCCGACGGCGGGTGGACCAGGTCTGCGGGCCTTCCCTCTCTTCGTTCTGTTCCATCCGGCCTCAAGGGCGTTACTCATACGCCTTTTCGGCGTTATCACGCATGACGGCCGTGATTCTCGCGGTCGCCTTTCCACGTCCAAGGAGTTCTTGATGTCTCGCATCGCGAAGGCTGCCGCTGTCCTCGCCGGCTCGGGTGCCGTTGCCCTCAGCGGAGCCGGCATGGCCGTCGCCGGTTCCGGCGCCCAGGGCGCAGCTGTCAACTCGGGCGGCCTCGCCTCCGGCAACGTGGTGCAGGTTCCGGTCCACGTCCCGATCAACCTGTGCGGCAACACTGTGACCATCGTCGGCCTGATCAACCCGGCGTTCGGCAACACGTGCGTGATCGCCGACGGCCACGGCGACGGCGGCTACGGCGGCTGATCCCCCGGCTCACCGAGCGGCCCCCCGGCAGAGCTGCCGGGGGGCCGCTGACGTACGCGGGACGCTACGCGTACCGGTAGATCGTGCTGTGGTCGAGCATCTGGGCCGGGGTGACGCCCCACGGCCCCATCCGCTCGTGGAGGGCCGCGATCCGGCCGTGCTGTGAGTCGCCCGGCGGGGGCGGCTTCACCGGCAGATAGCCGGCGCGCGGGTTGCGCTGCTGCCAGCGCGACCAGAGCAGGTCGACGAAGGAGTGGTGCAGCCAGAACACCGGGTCGTTGACCGAGGCGCCGCCCAGCATCAGGCCGCCGACCCAGCGGTGCACCCGGTTGTGGATTCGATGGCGGGCGTTGCCCCGGCCCGGCGCCCAGCCTTCGAGCCGGTTGCGGAACCCGGAGCCGCTCGTGGAGTTCCACGGCGCCACGTCGTACACCGTCTCCCGCATCACCTCGTCCAGCTGTGCCTTGGTGGGCAGCGTGATCGGGTCCGACGGGCGGCCGAAGTCCCTGGTGAGGAAGCGGCTTTCGGTCATGCCGTGCTTCACGGTCCAGCGCCCGCCCACGTGGGCGAAGGGGCCGGTCATCACCTGAAGGTCGCCACGGCGGCCGTTGCCGCCCATGAAGTCGTCGTTCCAGAGCGAGGCGGCCGGGGTGTTGTCGCGGGTCCAGTCCCAGTAGGGCACGGTCACCGTCGGGTCGATCCGCTGCAGCGCCCGCTCGAACTCCAGCAGGAACTTACGGTGCCAGGGCAGGAAGCTGGGCGTCATGTGGGCCACGCGGAGGCGGCCCTCGCCGTCGGAGACGTAGTAGTCGATGTGCGTACGGACGAACTCGTCGTACGTCCCCCTGCGCTTGAGCTCCAGGACTGCGGAGATGAACTTCCTCCGCTCGGCGCCGGTCAGATCGCGCTGGTTCTTACGCGTGTGGGCCACGCTGGCTCCCTCCGGGGCGGACGCTGTGGACGCCATGAGCCGCGGCGAAGCGGCTCAGTGGCGCCGTCCCCATCTGGTCCACGGCCGCGCGGGTGGCCGCCAGGGGCGTCGGGCAGGACTGGTAGTGATCGATCGGGGTGAGATAGCCGCCGTCCGCGCAGCGCATCAGATGCAGCGGCCGGCCGTCGACGAGGACCTCCGGCACACCCGTCGGGGTGGCGCGGGCCCGGATGTGGCGCCCCCGGTACATCTCGTCGAAGGTGTCGGGAGCACCGCCGGAGGTCGTGGTGCCGGCGGGGCGCCCTTCGCGCGGTGTGGCGGCGATACGGGCGAGTGCGCCGCCCGTGAAGGCGGCCACGGCCAGGGTGAAGAGGGACCGCAGTGCGACGCGGCGCGGGACGATCATGAGTGATCTCCTGATGGTCTGCGAATCCCCGCGCGAGGCGGGGGGGAATGCCCTCAGGGCATAACGAGGAGAACGCGACTTCGGTGCGAGGGAAATGCCGCCGGAGTGAATATCGGCCGATCGGGTGAATTCATGGGCGGATGGCCGCTGTTCGACCACTAGCATCCGGACCCATGACTTCTTCCAATGTCGTTTCCGAGGCGCGCAGCGCCTCTCCGCTGGGAACCCTCTCCATGGTCCTCTGGACCACCGCTCCCGACGACGCACCCGCCGCCCCGTATCTGATGGTGTATTCGCTCGGCGACGGCAGTGAGGGTCCGGAGGCCGGTGAAGAAGCGATGCGAGCCGCCGTGGAGGGCATGGGCCTGACCGTCGGCGGGCCGGTGGTCGACGCGTCCCAGAAGTCCGGGATCGACGCCCACCTCCTCGTCGAGGCTCAGCAGGCGGTCCTCACCCTGCCGTTCCTGAAGGTGCAGACCTCGGTGCCGGCGGAGTGGGAGGCGGCTGCCAGGGAGCTCGGACACGTCTACCTGATCTGCTCCGTCCGCCCCTGGCCCGAGGCCGTGCCCGGCGGTGCGCTCTCGGTGGAGCAGCTGCGGTCCTTCTTCGCCGGCGAGGACCCCCTGGCGGGTGGGGCGCACGTCGTGCTGCCGGTGCGGCGGCTGCAGGGCTGAGCGGGGAAGGCGGCGGCGTCATGGCGACGGCGAACGTACGCAGCGGGGTACCGGGGCAGCGGCAGGAGGAGCCCCGGGAGAGCCGCGGGGCGATCGGAGCGAGCCGGGCCTTCGCCTGGATGCTGATGGTCACCGGCGTGGCGGGAGTGCTCGCCGCATGGGTCATCACGATCGACAAGTTCCGGCTCCTGGAGGATCCGAACTTCCAGCCGGCGTGCAGCCTCAACCCGGTCGTCTCCTGCGGCAACATCATGAAGAGCGAGCAGGCGGCGGTGTTCGGCTTCCCGAACCCGATGCTGGGTCTCGTGACGTACGCGATGGTCGTCGCCGTCGGCGCCGGGCTGCTGGCCGGGGCCCGCTACCGCGGCTGGTTCTGGCTGGGGCTCAACGCCGGGACGGTGTTCGGCGTCGGCTTCTGCACCTGGCTGATGTACCAGTCGCTGTACGAGATCAACTCGCTGTGCCTGTGGTGCTGCCTGGCCTGGGTCGCGACCATCGTCATGTTCTGGTACGTCACCTCGCACAACGTGCGGGCCGGGCTGCTCCCCGCGCCGGCCGCCCTGAAGGGGTTCTTCGAGGAGTTCACCTTCGCCCTGCCCGTCCTGCACATCGGGATCATCGGGATGCTGATCCTGACCCGGTGGTGGGACTTCTGGATCAGCTGACGTGACCCGTTCCCGCCGGCCGCGGGCGGCACTGATCGTGCTGCTCGCGGCCGTTCTCGCGCTCGTCCTGCCCTACGACCGGCTCGCGCCGGGCACCCGGCAGAGCGCGGAACCCGCCGTGCCGGAGGGAGAGCCGGCGCCGCTGACGGTGCCGTCCGGGTTCTTCACCGGCTCCGACGCGACAGGGGTACGGCGGATCGGCGAGGTGCAGCGCTGGCTCGGCGGCGGCTCCCTGACCGTCGGGCACACGTATCTGCCCGGCGACCGCTGGTCCAACATCGAGGGGCATCCGGCGCTCTTCGAGCCGTGGGCGCGGTGGAAGGAGGCGGGACCGGGGCGGCTCTTCGTCCTGAACGTGCCGCTGCTCGACCGCAGCGAGGAGGGCCTGCCGGACGACGAGGTCCGGGCGGGGCTGCGGCGCGGGGCGGCGGGGGCGTACGACGGCCACTTCCGCACCCTGGGCGAGCGGCTCGTGGAGCACCGGCTGGCCGACGCGGTCCTGGTCCTGGGCTGGGAGATGAACGGCACCACCTACAGCCATCGCTGCGGACCGGACCCGGAGAGCTGGAAGACGTACTGGCGGCGGGTCGTGGGCGTGCTGAGGGACGTGGCCGGGCAGCGTTTCCGTTTCGACTTCACCGCGAGCCGGGGGCGGGACGCCGTGGAATGGCCGCGCTGCTATCCGGGCGACGCGTATGTCGACATCATCGGGATGGACGCCTACGACCAGCCGGAGGGGCTGGACTTCGCCGGACAGGTGGGCGAGGAGTACGGGCTCGCGGACCATGTGCGGTTCGCGGCGGCGCACGGCAAGCCCGTCTCGTACCCGGAGTGGGGGCTGTTCCGCAACGGCGACAATCCGGCGTACGTACGCGGGATGCTCGACTGGTTCGCGCGGCACAGGCCGGTCTACCAGACCTTCACGGACTACTGCCCGCACGGAGTGTGGGGCTGCGCGGACAATCCGGAATCGGGGAAGGTCGTCAGGGACGCGTTCGGAGCGTCAGGCCGCCCTTGAGGGTGTCGACGGTCCGGTTCAGGAGTGGGATCAGGTCGTCGCGCCGGCCGCGTTCGGCCCAGTAGACGGTCGCCTCGCGCAGCGCGCCGAGGACCGCCGCCGTGAAGACCCGTACCTCCAGGTCGTCCGTGTCGCGGCCGGTGCGTTCGGCGAGGGCGCCGGCGAGGCGCTGGGCGGTCTCGGCCGTGGTCTCGGTGAGCCGAGCCCGTACGGCGGGGACCTCCACCATGAGGCGGGCCCGCAGCCGGGTCTCCTCGGGCTCGTCGGCGAGCGCCGCCGTCACCGCGTCGAGGATCACGGCGCGCAGCGACTCCAGCGGCTCCTCGTCCGCGGGGCGGGCCCGCAGCCGGGCCTCCACCAGCGGGTCCTGCTCGCTCGTCAGGAGGATGTCCTCCTTGACCGGGAAGTAGCGCGCGACGGTGGAGGGGGAGACATCGGCGGCGGACGCGATCCGCTCGACGGTGGTCGCGTCCCAGCCGTCCGTGGCGGCGAGCCGGTAGGTGGCCTTCCGGATCGCCGCCCGGGTCCTGAGCTTCTTGCGTTCGCGCAGGCTGGGGCGTGGGGGAGTGTCGGCGGCCATGGCCGTCATTGTCCCGCTCAGGCGTGCTGGTAGGCCACCAGCGAGATGCCGATGTAGTGGACGATGAAGGCGGCGAGGGTCAGCGAGTGGAAGACCTCGTGGAAGCCGAACCAGCGCGGGGACGGGTTGGGGCGCTTGATGCCGTAGATGACACCGCCCGCGCTGTAGAGCAGTCCGCCGACGACGACGAGCACGAGAACGGCGATGCCGCCCGCCCGCATGAAGTCCGGCAGGAAGAAGACGGCGGCCCAGCCCATCGCGATGTAGCAGGGCGTGTACAGCCAGCGAGGGGCGCCGACCCAGAAGACCCGGAAGGCGATGCCGGCCGCGGCCGCGACCCAGACCGCCCACATGAGCGGCCGACCGGTGGAATCGGGGAGAAGCAGCAGCGTCAGCGGGGTATAGGTGCCCGCGATGATCAGAAAGATGTTGGCGTGATCGAGGCGGCGCAGGATCGCCTCGCCGCGCGGGCCCCAGTTCCCCCGGTGGTACAGCGCGCTGATGCCGAACAGCAGACAGGCGGTGAGGACATAGACGCCACAGGCGATCCGGGCGCGGGGCGAGTCCGCCAGGGCGACCAGGACGACGCCCGCGACGATCACGGCGGGGAACATTCCCGCGTGCAGCCAGCCTCTCAGCCGGGGCTTCACGAACTGCTCTATCTCGTTCACCGACGGCATGGCTGAAGTCATGCAAAGAATGCTACCTACGCCTCCGTAGGGGGCGAAGAGGAGTGGCGATGCTCACGTGGGCGGCCCTCTGGACATATGGGCACTTGCGTCGGATGATCAAATGAGTGCGGTCGGCACCGGATGAGCGCGAGCGTCTCCACAGAGAAGCATCCGGGTCGCAGCCCCCAAGGGGCCTACATCTAAAAACCCCTCATCAAGGAGCAATCGTGGCGCGCGACAACGCGGCTCCCACCACCGTCCCCACCCAGCACCAGGAACTCGTCTCCTGGGTGAACGAGATCGCGGCGATCACGCAGCCGGACGACATCGTCTGGTGCGACGGATCCGAGGCCGAGTACGAGCGCCTGTGCGAGGAGCTCGTCGCCAAGGGCACGTTCAAGAAGCTGGACGCGATCAAGCGCCCGAACTCGTACTACGCCGCCTCCGACCCCTCCGACGTCGCGCGCGTCGAGGACCGGACCTTCATCTGCTCCGAGAAGGAGGAGGACGCGGGCCCGACGAACCACTGGAAGGCCCCGGCGGAGATGAAGGACGTCTTCGCGGGTGAGAAGGGCATCTTCCGCGGCTCCATGAAGGGCCGCACGATGTACGTCGTGCCCTTCTGCATGGGCCCCGTCGGCTCGCCGCTCTCCGCCATCGGCGTCGAGATCACGGACTCCGCGTACGTCGCCGTCTCCATGCGCACCATGACCCGCATGGGCCAGGCCGTCCTCGACGAGCTCGGCACGGACGGCTTCTTCGTCAAGGCCGTCCACACCCTGGGCGCCCCGCTGGAGGAGGGTCAGGAGGACGTCCCGTGGCCCTGCAACACCACCAAGTACATCTCGCACTTCCCCGAGACGCGTGAGATCTGGTCGTACGGCTCCGGCTACGGCGGCAACGCCCTGCTCGGCAAGAAGTGCTACGCCCTGCGCATCGCGTCCGTCATGGCGCGCGACGAGGGCTGGCTCGCCGAGCACATGCTGATCCTCAAGCTCACCCCGCCGCAGGGCGAGTCGAAGTACGTGGCGGCCGCGTTCCCGTCCGCCTGTGGCAAGACCAACCTCGCCATGCTGGAGCCCACGATCTCCGGCTGGACGGTCGAGACCATCGGCGACGACATCGCCTGGATGCGGTTCGGCGAGGACGGCCGGCTGTACGCGATCAACCCCGAGGCCGGCTTCTTCGGCGTCGCGCCCGGCACCGGCGAGCACACCAACGCCAACGCCATGAAGACCCTGTGGGGCAACGCCGTCTTCACCAACGTCGCGCTCACCGACGACAACGACGTGTGGTGGGAGGGAATGACCGAGGAGGCGCCGAAGCACCTCACGGACTGGAAGGGCAATGACTGGACTCCGGACTCGGAGACCCCGGCCGCCCACCCCAACGCCCGCTTCACCGTCCCCGCCTCGCAGTGCCCGATCATCGCGCCCGAGTGGGAGGACCCGAAGGGCGTGCCGATCTCGGCGATCCTCTTCGGCGGCCGCCGGGCGAGCGCCGTTCCGCTGGTGACCGAGTCCTTCGACTGGCAGCACGGCGTCTTCCTCGGCGCCAACGTGGCCAGCGAGAAGACCGCCGCCGCCGAGGGCAAGGTCGGCGAGCTGCGCCGCGACCCCTTCGCCATGCTGCCGTTCTGCGGCTACAACATGGGCGACTACATGGCCCACTGGATCAAGGTGGGGGCCGACGCCGACCAGGCCAAGCTGCCGAAGATCTACTACGTCAACTGGTTCCGCAAGAACGACGCGGGCAAGTTCGTGTGGCCCGGCTTCGGCGAGAACAGCCGCGTCCTGAAGTGGATCGTGGAGCGTCTGGAGGGCAAGGCCGAGGGCGTCGAGACCCCGATCGGCATCCTGCCGACGGTCGAGTCCCTCGACACCGACGGTCTGGAGCTGCCGGCCGAGGACCTGGAGTTCCTGCTCAAGGTCGACCGTGACGTCTGGCGCGAGGAGGCCGCCCTGGTCCCCGAGCACCTGAACACCTTCGGCGACCACACGCCGAAGGAGCTGTGGGACGAGTACCGCGCGCTGGTCGAGCGCCTGGGCTGAACCCGCACCACGGACTCGTGACGGGTTGCCCACGACAACCGCCCTGACCAGTGGGGTCACGACGGCCCGTCACGACGCATGCCGGCCCCCGAAGCTCCTCACAGCTTCGGGGGCCGGCCTTTTGGGATGAGTGGCGCCCGGTCCGCGCGCCTCCCCGGCACGCGGACCGGGGCCGTCAGGGGGCGCTGACCAGGTCGGGGGAGGTCAGCGCGGCGGTGTGCGCGTCCATGCGCTCGGCGGCGAGGATCGCGGCGGCCGTGTCCGCCCGGGACGCGGCGACGACCAGGGCCCGGCCCGCGAGGGTGTGGGCGCGGCGGTGGAGGGACTGGGGGGACGAGCCGCTCAGCCCCGCGTGACGGGCCGGGGGCGCGCCACGCAGCCGCGCCACCTGCTGGGCGATGCGCTCGCCGGCCGCCGCGTCGCCCAGTTCGTCCGTGACGGCGAGCAGGGCGGAGAGATGTCCGGCGAGCTGGATGTCCAGCTCTTCCTCGCGGGAGCGGTGCGGGTAGGCGTTCTGGTCGTCGTCGGCCATCCGGTGGACCGACTTGGTGCGGATCGGTTCGTACATGAGGACGGCCTCCTGCAGTAGCTCTGCGACCATCCTAGCTTAGATTCCGTCTAAAGTTGAGCGTGGTCCGGACGGGCGCGTCAGCGCTGGCCGTAGCCGTCGAGGAAGGTGCCGATGCGGGTCACCGCGTCCGCCAGATCCTTGGCGTTGGGCAGCGTGACGATCCGGAAGTGGTCCGGCTCGTGCCAGTTGAAGCCCGTACCGTGCACCACCATGATCTTCTCGGCCCGCAGCAGGTCCAGAACCATCTGCCGGTCGTCCTTGATCTTGTAGACGCTCGGGTCGAGGCGCGGGAAGAGGTACAGCGCCCCCTTCGGCTTCACGCAGGTCACCCCCGGGATCTGGGTGAGCAGCTCGTACGCCGTGTCGCGCTGTTCGAGCAGCCGCCCGCCCGGCAGGACCAGGTCCTCGATCGACTGCCGGCCCTGGAGGGCGGCGGCCACCGCGTGCTGCGCCGGCATGTTCGCGCACAGCCGCATGTTCGCCAGGATCGTCAGACCCTCGATGTACGAGGTGGCGTGCGCCTTGGGGCCGCAGACCGCGAGCCAGCCGGAGCGGAAGCCCGCCACCCGGTAGTTCTTGCTCATACCGTTGAACGTCAGGACCAGCAGGTCCGGCGCGATGGCGGCCGTCGGGGTGTGCGTGGTGCCGTCGTAGAGGATCTTGTCGTAGATCTCGTCCGAGCAGACCACCAGGTTGTGGCGGCGGGCGATCTCGGTGAGGGACCGCAGCATCTCGTCGTCGTAGACGGCACCCGTGGGGTTGTTCGGGTTGATGATCACGATCGCCTTGGTGCGGTCGGTGATCTTCCGCTCGATGTCGGCGAGGTCCGGCATCCAGTCCGCCTGCTCGTCGCAGCGGTAGTGCACGGCCGTGCCGCCCGCCAGGGAGACCGACGCCGTCCACAGCGGATAGTCCGGCGCGGGGACCAGCACCTCGTCGCCGTCGTCGAGGAGCGCCTGCATCGACATCTGGATCAGCTCGGAGACGCCGTTGCCCAGGTAGATGTCCTCGACGGAGAGCGGGATGCCCTTCGTCTCGTAGTGGCTCATCACCGCGCGGCGGGCGGAAAGCAGCCCCTTCGCGTCGCCGTAGCCGTGCGCGTCCGCGAGGTTGCGCAGCACGTCCTCGAGGATCGCCGGCGGGCACTCGAAGCCGAAGGCGGCCGGGTTGCCGGTGTTCAGCTTGAGGATGCGATGACCGGCAGCCTCGAGCCGCATCGCCTCTTCGAGCACCGGGCCCCGGATTTCGTAACAGACGTTGGCGAGCTTCGTGGACTGGATCACCTGCATGACGCGAGCTTACGGCGGAGGCGGACACCGCGCCTCGTGTTTTGGGACACGTCGGGCCTTTGGGGCCGCCTCCGGCCAAGCGCCCCAAGGGGTGACAGGCCGGAGAGCGCCGCACGTCAGGATAGGTTGACCCGTCATGTGGGTGTTGAGTGCGAGTGCCTCCGGATGCCGGTGGCTGGGTGCGGCGGGATCGCTCGCCATCGCCGTGGGCGGGTACGCGGCCGGGACCCTGCCGGTGCGCGAGCCGTGGGGGATCTGGGCGCCCCGGGGCTCCGGAACCGCCGTCGCCGCCGCCGTCCTCGCCTACCTCGGCCTCACTCTGCTCGTGGCCGCGTGGTGGCGGTACGGGAGGCTGCTCGCGGACGGCGTGCGGGACCGGGCCCTGGTGACGCTCGCCTGGTGGACCGCGCCGCTGATGCTCGCGCCTCCGCTGTACAGCGCCGACGTCTACAGCTACATCGCACAGGGCGCGATGGTCCTCGAAGGCCACGACGTCTACGGCGCCGGCCCCTCCGTCCTGGGCCCCGACGACCTCGGCGCCGACGCCGCCGACAGCGTCGGCGGGCACTGGACCGACACCCCCGCCCCCTATGGGCCGGTCTTCCTCGTCCTCGCCCAGGCCGTGGTGAAGCTGACCGGCGGGGAGATCGTGCCCGCTGTCCTGGGGATGCGGCTGATCGCGCTGGTCGCGCTCGCGCTGATCGTGTGGGCGGTGCGGGGTCTCGGCGGCGGCCCTGGCGCGCTCTGGCTGGGCGCGCTGAACCCGCTGCTGCTCATCCACGTCGTCGGTGGGATGCACAACGACGGCCTGATGATCGGTCTGATGCTGAGCGGCGTGGTGCTCGCGGTCCGCGGGCGGTGGGTGCTCGGCAGCGTCCTGGTGGGCCTCGCGATGATGATCAAGTCACCGGCGGCGGTGGCGCTGCTCTTCATCGGCGTGACGGTGGCGCGCGGGCACGGTCTGCGAGGCGTGGCGAAGGGGCTCGTGCTGCCGGGGGCGGTGGCGGGAGCCGTCGCCGCAGGGGCGACGCTTCTCGCCGGGACGGGGTTCGGCTGGCTGCGTACGCAGAGCGTCGCCGGGACCATCCACACGGCCCTGTCGCTGACGAGCGACATCGGGCTGGGGATCGGGCTCCTCGTCGCGGACGATCCCGACCCGGTGAAGGACGTGGTGCGGAAGCTGGGGCTGGTCGCCGCGCTCGCCGTCATCGCCGCACTGGCGTGGCGCGCCTACCGAGGGCGGGTCGACCCGGTGCTGGGGCTCGGGCTGTCGCTGGTCGCCCTGGTGGTTCTGTCGCCGATGGTGCAGCCGTGGTACCTGCTGTGGGGGACGGTGGTGGTCGCGGCGGTGGCGTGGCGGAGCCGGGTGGGGCAGCTGCTGGTCGTCCTGTCGGCGGCGCTGGTGTACGAGACGGCGCCGTCGGGGCGTACGCCGTGGTACGGGTTCGTGGTGGCGGGGGTGGTGCTGCTGCTGGGGTTCCTCTGGATGCGGCGGGAGTCGTGGGCGCGGGCCGCCGAGGCGGAGGAGGCCGGGCGGGAGAGCCGGGCCGCGGGGGCGGTGCCGTAGCGGCGCCGGCCCCCGTGGTGGACAGGCACCGGGGGCGGAGGCGCCCGCGAGGGCGTCGTCCGTTGTGCCCACCCGTTCCGCCCCAGCGGAACGAATGCCCGCAACCGGGGCTGAGGCCCGCGTCAGGGCGTGGGGGTTCTTCTGATCGCGCGGCCCGCCAGGACGGGCGTTCGCTTGGTGTCCTCGATCACGAACTTTCCGTCGATCAGCACGTGCGGGATGCCCACCGGCAGGGTCCGCGGGGCGTCGAACGTCGAGCCAGGGGCGACCGTCGCCGGGTCGAAGAGGACCAGGTCGGCGCGGTAGCCCTCGCGGACCAGGCCCCGGTCCGGCAGGCGCAGCCGGGCGGCCGGGCGGGAGGTCAGATGGGCCACGCACTCCTCCAGGGAGAGGACGCCCAGCTCGCGCACGTACCGGCCGAGGTACTGCGGGAACGTGCCGTACGCCCGCGGGTGCGGCTTGAAGCCCTGGAGGATGCCGTCCGAGCCGCCGGTGTGGACCCGGTGGCGCATGATCGTCCGGACGTTCTCCTCATGGCCCACGTGCTGCAGGATCGTCGAGCCCAGCCGGTCGTCGATCAGCAGCCGGCGGGCGGTCACCCACGGGGCCTCGCCCCGCATCTCCGCCGACCGGGCGATCGTCTTGCCGACGCAGGAGGCGAGACCCGGGTCGCTCACGCCCGAGATCTCGATCGTGTCCCACTCGATCGGCACGCCGTGGCAGCCGTCCGAGCCGACGACCTCCAGGTCGTGGCGGATGCGTTCCGCCGTCGCGTCGTCCCGGAGGCGTGCGAGGACCGCCTCCGGGCCGCCCTCGCTCACCCAGCTCGGGAGCATCGCGACCAGGGTCGTGCAGCCCGGCGTGTAGGGGTACGTGTCGAGGGAGATGTCGGCGCCCTCGTCCAGCGCCCGGTCGAGCAGGGCCAGGAGGTCCGGCGCCTTGCCCTTGTTCACACCGAAGTTCATCGTCGCGTGGGCCAGATGGAGGGCGCAGCCGGCCTCCCGGGTGAGGGTGACCATCTCCTCGTACGCCTGGAGCGCGCCGGCGCCGTACGAGCGGTGGTGCGGGCAGTAGTAACCGCCGTACCGCGCCACGACCTTGCACAGCTCCGTGAGTTCGGCGTCGGCCGCGTACATCCCGGGGGTGTACGTGAGGCCGGAGGACATGCCGAACGCCCCCTGTTCCATGCCCTCCGCCACCAAGCGCCGCATGCGGTCGAGCTCTTCGGGCGTCGCCTCGCGGTCCTCCCAGCCGACGGCGTGCATCCGGACCGTTCCCTGGGGGACGAGGTAGGCCGCGTTGACGGCGATGCCCTGTCCGCCGTGGGAGCGGTCGAGGCGGTCCAGGTACTCGCCGACCGATCGCCAGTCGAAGTCGATGTCGGACCCGTCGCCGTTCCAGCCGGTGATCGCCCGGCGGACCTCCGCGAGCGTGCGGTCGTCGACGGGGGCGTACGACAGACCGTCCTGGCCGAGGACTTCGAGGGTCACGCCCTGGGCGGCCTTCGCGCTGTGGTCGGGGTCGCGCAGCAGCGCGAGGTCGCTGTGGGCGTGCATGTCGATGAAGCCGGGCGACAGGGCGAGGCCGTCGGCGTCCAGGACGCGGCGGGCGGTGGGGCGCTGGCAGCCGGCCGCCGCGCCCTCCTTCACTATCGCGGCGATCCTGCCGCCGTCGAGGGCGACGTCGGCGCGGTAGGAGGGGCCTCCGCTGCCGTCGACCACCTCCGCGTCACGGATGACGAGATCCACGGGGGCTCCTCTAGAAGAACGTACGGATGTAGTCGACGACCGTGCCGTCCGCCTCGACCAGGGGGATCAACTGCCACTTGTCGAAGGAGGTGCAGGGGTGGGACAGACCCATCCCGAGCCAGTCGCCGACCTCGATCCCGGCCTCCGGCTCCGTCCGCAGCCAGCCGTGCTGGTCGGAGAGGCCGGTGACGGTGATGCCGTGCGCCGGACGCTGGGAGCCGTCGCGGGCGGAGCGCACGACCTGTGCCTCGGGCAGGTTCAGGTCATAGGCGGCGTCCCGCTTGCCCGCGTTGGTGAACGCCTGCTCGTCGGAGGGGCGGGAGACGACCTGCGCCCAGAGCCGGAAGGCGGGCTGGAGGGTGCCCTCCTCCGGGACGCGGTTGAAGGGGGTGAGGTGGCGGTAGTGGCCGTCGTCATGCGAGACGTACGCGCCCGAACGCAGCAACTTCAGTACGGGAAGGGAGAGTTCGGGAATCTCGGCGAAGACGTCGGCGACGGCGTCGAACCAGGCGCTGCCGCCCGCGCTGATCACGATCTCCTCGATGTCCGGGGAGAAGCGGCCGGCCTTGTCGAATTCGGCGGCGAGGGACACGAGCCGGTCCAGCCACTCCCGTACCCGCTCGGTCGTGGCCTGCGGGACCTCGCCCTCGTAACCGGCGACGCCCACGAGCCGCAGGGTGCGGGTGGCGGCGACCGCGTCGGCGACGGCGGTGCAGTCGGCCGCGGTACGGGCGCCGGTACGGGCTCCCTCGCCGGCGCCGAGCTCGACGACGACGTCGACCGGGCGGCGGGCGCCCGCGTCGGTGAGGGCCGCGTCCATGAGTTCGACGCCGCGCACGGAGTCGACGTAGCAGATGAAGCGGAAGCCGGGGTCGGCGTCGAGTTCGGCCGCCAGCCAGCGCAGGGCGGCCGCGTCGACGAGCTCGTTGGCCAGGAAGATCCGGGCGATGCCGTGGGCGCGGTAGACGCGGGCCTGGTGGGGGACGGCCGCGGTGATGCCCCAGGCGCCGTGCTCCAGTTGGCGGGCGAAGAGCTGCGGTGCCATGGAGGTCTTGCCATGCGGGGCGAACGCGAGTCCGTGGCGCTCGGCGTAGGTCTCCAGGAGGCGGAGGTTGTGCTCGACGGACTCGGCGGAGAGGGCGAGGACGGGCGTGGTGAAGCCGCCGGTGAAGAGGTTGCGGCGCTGGGCGGCCAGCTCGCCGACGGTGAGGCCCTCGGCGTCCGGGGGCAGGGCCTTGAAACGGTGGTCGACGCGTTCGTCCGCAAGGGGCTCGATGGGCATGGGCTTCTCCTTCGTCTGCATCACGCCTTTGTACACGTTGCAGCATGTGCAATGGCCATTGCGTATGTCGCTCGATGCTGTCTAACATCCGGCCCAACGCCGGGTCAATGGACCCGCTCGATCGCCGAGGAGCCCCAGAGTGACCGGAACCCCGCCCGTGGACGCGCCCGTGGACGCCGTCTGTCTCGGGGAGTCCATGGTCACCTTCCTGCCCTCCCGGGCGGGCCGCCTCGCCGACGTGCCGTCCTTCGCCCGCGCAATCGGCGGCGCCGAGTCCAACGTGGCCTGCGCGCTGGCCGCCGCGGGCCACCGCGCGAAGTGGGTCAGCCGGGTCGGGCGCGACGGCTTCGGCGACCATCTGGTCGAGGCGATCTCGTCGTACGGGGTCGATGTGTCGGCCGTCGGGCGCGACGCGCTGCGGCCGACCGGGATCTACTTCCGCACCGCCACGGACCGGGCGGCCGACGAGCACGAGGTCGCGTACTACCGGGCCGGATCGGCGGCGTCGGCGATGTCGCCCGCGACCGTGCCGTACGAGGACGTGACCGACGGCCGGATCCTGCACCTGTCCGGGATCACGGCGGCGCTGTCGGAGGGCTGCCTGGCGCTGACGCGCACGCTGACCGCGCGACGGGCCGGACGGCCGCTGGTGTCGTTCGACGTGAACTTCCGGCCGGGGCTGTGGCCCGGCGGCGGCGGCGTCCTGCGGGAGCTGGCGCGAGGCGCGGACGTGGTCTTCGTGGGGGAGGACGAGGCCGAGCAGGCGTGGGGGCTCCACGGGCCCGAGGCGATTCGTGAGGCCCTGCCCGAGCCGCGCGTGCTGGTGGTGAAGCGGGGCGGACGGGGCGCGGTCGCGTTCGAGCGCCGCGCGGAGCCTTCCCCCGCCCCGGCCCCCGACACCGTCACCTTCGTGCCCGCCCCGGCCGTCGACGTCGTCGCGCCCGTCGGGGCCGGGGACGCGTTCGCCGCCGGGTTCCTGTCCGGGACGCTGCGCGGGCTCGGAGTGCGGGACCGGATCCGGCACGGGCACCTGATGGCCGCCGCCGTGCTCACCGTGCCCGGAGACCTCGGGGTGCCCGCCGACACCGCCTACGCCGACCGGCTGGTCGCTCTCGACGACAGCGCCTGGGAGAGACTTCACCTCGGCCCCGGCTGGACAAGGGATCACGGGGACGACCAGGAAGAGGTACGTACGCCATGAGCCAGACCGTCGACCGCGCGCTGAGCATCCTGCCGCTGCTCGCGCAGGGGCCCGCCGACCTCGGGCAGGTCGCCGACCGGCTCGGGGTGCACAAGTCCACCGCCCTGCGCCTGCTGCGCACCCTGCACGAGCACGGCCTCGTCTACCGCCAGCAGGACCAGCGCTACCGCCTCGGCGCCCGCCTCTTCGCCCTCGCGCAGGAGGCCGTCGAGAACCTCGACATCCGCGAGATCGCCCACCCTCATCTCGTCGCGCTCAACGAGCAGATCGGGCACACCGTCCACCTCGCGGTGTACGAGGAGAGCGAGGTCCTCTACATCGACAAGGTCGAGAGCCGCTACCCGGTCCGGATGTACTCCCGTATCGGCAAGCCCGTCGCGATCACCGTCGCCGCCGTCGCCAAGCTGCTGCTGGCCGACCTTCCCGAGCCCGAGCGGCGCGCCGTCGCCGCCAAGCTCGACTACCCCCTGTACACACCCCGTTCGACCCCGAACGCCGCCGCCTTCCTCCAGGAGCTGGCGACCGTGCGCGAACAGGGCTGGGCCACCGACCTCGGTGGCCACGAGGAGTCCATCAACTGCGTCGGCGCCCCCATCCGCGGCGCCGACGGCCGCGTCGCCGCGGCCATGTCGGTCTCGGCGCCCAATGTGGTCGTGACCGCCGAGGAACTCCTCACGCTCCTCCCGCTGGTGCGCCGCACCGCCGACGCCATCAGCCGTGACTATTCAGGCAAGGACCGGACATGACCGAGAAGATCGCGCTCACCCCCGCCACCCACACTGCCCCGCCCGCGAAGTTCTCGCACGGTGTCAAGAAGGGCAACATCCTCCAGGTCGCCGGCCAGGTCGGCTTCCTGCCCGCCGTCGACGGTCAGGCCCCGACGCCCGCCGGTCCCACGCTCCGCGAGCAGACCCTCCAGACCTTCGCCAACGTCAAGGCGATCCTGGAGGAGGGCGGCGCGAGCTGGGACGACGTGATGATGATGCGCGTCTACCTCACCGACGTCGACCACTTCGCCGAGATGAACGAGATTTACAACGCGTACTTCGAGGAGCAGGGCCTCAAGGCGCCCGCCTCCGCGCGTACGACGGTCTACGTCGGCCTTCCCAAGGGACTCCTCATCGAGATCGACGCCCTCGCCGTCCTCGGCTGACCCGAGCTGATTCCTCTGAAACCACCGCTTCACGGCACGGCGTTCGTCCCCGGGACGCCGTGCCGCGCTCCCCCTACCCGAAAACGCGAGGTCCCCGCCATGACCCCCACCGCTCCACCACCCCACACCGGTGGTCTCCCTCTCCTCATCCCGGGCACCGCAGGACTCCTCACCGTCGCCGCGCTCGGGATCGCCCTGCTGCTTGTCCTGATCATCAAGGTCCGGCTGCAGCCCTTCGTCGCGCTGCTCGCCGTCTCCCTCGGCGTCGGCCTCGCCGCCGGTCTCTCCGTCACCGAACTCTTCGGCACGGTGCAGAAGTCGGCCGCCGCCTCCGTCATCGAGAACGGCATGGGCGGCATCCTCGGCCACGTCGCCATCATCATCGGCCTGGGCACCATGCTCGGCGCGATACTCGAGGTCTCCGGCGGCGCGGAGGTGCTCAGCAGCCGCCTCCTGGGCCTCTTCGGGGAGAAGCGCGCACCGCTCGCCATGGGCCTGACCGGCCTCATCTTCGGCATCCCCGTCTTCTTCGACGTCGGCATCTTCGTCCTCGCGCCGATCGTGTACGCCGCCGCCAAGCGCTCCGGCAAGTCGATCCTGCTCTACTGCATGCCGCTGCTCGCCGGTCTTTCGATGACCCACGCGTTCCTGCCGCCCCACCCGGGCCCCGTCGCCGCCGCCGGACTGCTGCACGTCTCGCTCGGCTGGGTCATCCTCATGGGCGTCGTCGTCGGCATCCCCGCCGTCCTCACCGCCTGGGCCTACGCGTCCTGGATCGGCAAGCGGATCTTCGTCGAGGTCCCGCACGACATGCTGGAGGCCGCCGAGGAGGCCAAGGCGAAGGTGGCGGCGGAACGCAGGGGCGGCGCCTCGGAGGCGCCGGTCTCGCTCTCCACGGTCCTCTTCATCATCGGCACGCCGCTCGTCCTCATCCTGGCCGCGACCTTCTCCTCCATCGCGCTCGACCCGTCGACCCTCCGGTCCGTGATCGAGTTCTTCGGCAACCCGTTCGTCGCGCTGACGATCGCGCTGGTCCTCGCGTACTACCTGCTCGGCATCCGGCGCGGCTGGTCCCGCAAGTCCCTTGAGCAGGTGTCCACCTCCTCGCTGAAGCCGGTCGGCAACATCCTGCTGGTCGTCGGCGCCGGCGGGGTCTTCGGAGCCGTCCTCAAGGCCAGCGGGGTCGCCCAGGCGCTCTCCGACACCTTCAACGACGTCGGCCTGCCCGTCATCGTCCTCGCCTATCTGATCTCGCTCGTCCTGCGGGTCGCGCAGGGCTCGGCGACCGTCGCGATCGTCACCACGGCCGGCATCGTCCTGCCGCTGGTCGAGGGCGGGGACTTCTCCCAGGCCTTCCTCGCCCTGGTCATCATGGCGATCTCGGCCGGCTCGATCTTCGCCTCGCACGTCAACGACGGTGGGTTCTGGATCGTGGCGAAGTACTTCGGGATCTCGGAGCGCGACACCCTGAAGTCCTGGACGGTCCTGGAGTCGGTGCTCTCACTGGCCGGCTTCGCGGTCGCGGCGGTCCTCAGCCTCGTGGTCTGACAGGCTCCCCAGAGCTCAGCCGCCGCAGCCCCGCCACCGCCGCCGCAGCCGCCCGACGACGGCCGTTCGCCGGCCTTCCGGATCGCGCGGCGCGGGCAGCGACGCACCGCCCGCCAGGAGCGGTACGGGGACCATCAGACCGTTGTCGTACACAGCACGCTCTTTCCCCCGTCGACCTCGTACGTCCAGTAGACGTTCCGGTCGTAGTGGTCGCGCGAACAGTATCCGGGCGGGTAGGACTTCTGCGCTTTGTAGTAACCGGTGATCTGGAGGATCTCGTTGTAGCCCTTGGGGACCTTCTCCGCCTCGCAGTTCCACAGGTTCATGGGGCGGGACGAGGTGATGGTGGTGCCGCTGCGCTTGGCGACGAAGCACTGGCCCTTGCGGAACTGCCGCTCCACGCACAGCGTGGTGGAGAAGTCGTAGCGCGAGCCGGAGTGGTACCAGTAGCTGCGGCCGGTGCCCGTCGGGCAGTCGGCGAAGTCGATGCCCGCGGTCGCCGCGGTGACCCGGAGGTACGCGTTCGCGGCCGAGCAGCGCACGATCTGCGGGGCCCTCGTCGACCAGGACTCGTAGCCGTCGTCGTACGCGGTGAGGCAGTCGCCGGAGTCGACGGCGCGGAAGGCGCGGTCCACCGCGTCGGGTGTCGGGGTCGGCGGTGGGGTGTAGGTGTACGTGGAGCGCGGCGACGACACCGAACCGCCGCTGCTCGAACTCGTGTCGTCGGCGTTCGCCTGGTAGAGGAAGAACCCGATGACGGCGAGCACGACGATCCCGAACCAGCCGCCGCCGCTCTTGCCGCCACCCGCCGGTGCCGCTGCCGGTGTCGGTACCGGGGGCGGTGGGGTGCGGGCCGGTGGGGTGCGCGGCGGTGTCCGGGAGGCGCGGGCGCGGCGGAGCGCCTCCTCCTGGGCCGCGAGCGCCGCGGACATGGCCGCCTGCGCGGCCCGCGCCTCCGCGCCGCGGCGTGCCCGCTCCTCCGGGAGGACCCTCGTCGGGCCGGGTGGCGGGACCGCGCTCGTCCGCTGGTTCACGGTCGGCGCCTCGGCGTCCCCCGCGCCCGCCTCCAGGAAACGGCGCCCCTGGTTCTCGTACGCGCCGATGAGCTCCGTCCAGCGCGGCGGCAGCCACCGGTTGCCGCTCGGGGAGTCGGGCAGCCCGGCGATCGAGGAGGTGAACTGCTCCAGGACCTCGGCCGGCTCCGGCCGGGCGTCCGGCTCAGCGGCGAGGCAGGGCCGGATGAGCGGGGTCAGCTCCTTGGGCAGCCCGCCCAGGTCGAGATCGCCGCGCTGCACACGGGAGAGCAGCCGGAGCGTGTCGCCGTCCTCCGGGTAGGGCGGCCGGCCCACCGCGAGATGGAAGAGGGTCGCGCCGAGCGAGTAGACGTCGGCGGCGGCCGTCGACTCCTCGCCGCGCGCCTGCTCCGGAGAGGTGAAGGCGATGGTGCCGAGGGTGAGCTGGGTGCGGGTGAGGTCGGTGGCGTGCGAGATTCCGAAGTCGATGAGACGGGGGCCGTCCAGCGGCAGCAGGATGTTCTGCGGTTTCACATCGCGGTGGACGATTCCCATCCGGTGCAGGGTGACCAGTGCCTCGGCCGTCCCGGCCGCCACCCACCGTACGGCGGACGCCTGCAACACGCCCTTCGAGCGGACGAGTTCGGCGAGGGAGGGCGCGGCGATGTACTCGATCGCCATCCAGGGGCGGTCGGCGGTGGCGTCCGCGTCGAGGACCTGGGCGGTGTAGACGCTGGTGACCCGCTGGGCGAGCGCGACCTCCCGCGCGAAGCGGCGGCGGTCGGTCTCGCCGACGACGCCCTCGGCGAGCAGGGTCTTCACGGCGACGAGCCGTCCGCCCCGGGTGCGGCCGAGATAGACCCGTCCCATGCCGCCCGTGCCGAGCCGCCCGAGCAGCCGGTACCGCCCGAGCCGCTGTGGATCGTCCCCGCGCAGTTCCTCTACGCGCGCCCCCGTCATGCCGTACCTCCCCCGTGGTACCGGTCCCCGTCCACAGTGGCACGACGCGGGCGGCTCGGCCATGGGTCTCCCTGTCCCGGACGGATCCGGGACAGGGAGTTCACGGAATCGATATCAACGGGGCGGTGTCACGGCCTCAACTCGTGCAGTACTGCGAGGCCTTGCCGATCGACCGGTACATGCAGTCGGCGTTCTCCAGGAGCTGCAGGACGGCGTCCCGGTTGCGGCTCGTCTCGCGCTCGATCACCTCGTCGGGCGGGTAGAAGCCGCCGTTCCATGACGAGGCCGGATACATCTCGAAGGTGTATCCGAAGATCTTCTGCGAGCCCCACAGATAGTCGTCGATCG
This sequence comes from Streptomyces sp. NPDC006551, assembly GCF_040611675.1. Taxonomy (NCBI): domain Bacteria; kingdom Bacillati; phylum Actinomycetota; class Actinomycetes; order Kitasatosporales; family Streptomycetaceae; genus Streptomyces; species Streptomyces sp. NPDC006551. The sequence continues at coordinate 179,043 of NZ_JBEXOT010000001.1, read as the reverse complement.
ACCCGTCCGTGATGTAGAGGTCGCTGGACTGCTCGGCGGTGTAGCCGTTGCTCGCGGCCATCTTCCGCCCGACGGCGGCGAAGGCGTCCCGGTCGTCCTGGGTCATGCCCGGCGCCGTGTCGGCGTTGGTCCAGCCGAACGGCCAGAGCACCAGTTCGCTGTACGTGTGGAAGTCGATGCCGGCCTTGATCTGCTGCTTGCCGCCGACCACGCGCGAGCGGACGAAGTTCGCGACGACCTTCACCTCGGGGGCGGACTCGGGGGCGGTGCCGCGGTAGGTCTCGGAGCTCGCGGAACCGGACGAGCCGCCGCAGCAGCCCCACTTGTAGTCCCAGTTGCGGTTCATGTCCGTACCGACGTAGCTGGAACCGGCGTTGGGCTGCCGGTTCTTGCGCCAGCTGCGGTAGGAGCCGGAGGCGATGTCGTACTCGCCCCCGTCCGGGTTGAGGTCCGGCACGATCCAGATCTCGCGGCCGTTGACCACGTTGGTGACCCGGGAGTCCGTGCCGTAGCCGGCGCCGAGCTCGCGCAGCAGGTAGAGCGCCATCTCCACGGTCAGGTGCTCGCGCGCGTGCTGGTGGTGGGTGAAGAGGACCTCGGGCTCGGCCTCGTCCGTGCCGACGTTGTCGCTGATCTTGATGGCGACGATGTCCCGGCCCTGGTACGTCTTGCCGATGACCCGCTTGTTCATGATGGACGGGTACTGGGCGAGGCGCTGGTCGATCTCCGCGTTCATCTCGGCGAAGTTGTGGTACTTCGAGTCGGCGGAGGGGAAGTCGAGGGGCTTGATCCCGAGCCCCTCGATCGTCCGGGTGGGCGGGGCGGGCAGGGCGGTGACCTTGTAGCCGAGGGCCTTGAGCCGTCGGAGTTGTTCGGCGTTGGCGCTGACCACGACCGAGCGGGCGTCGACCTCGTCCACCGAGACTCCGGTGGCGGCGAGGGCGGTGCGGGCGGCGGGGGTGGACGGGCCGGTGATCTCGTACTGCCGGATCACCTCTTCGGCGGGGGTGGTGGCGGCGGCCGGCGCCGGGTCGGGCCCGGCGGGCATCGCGCTTGCGGAGAGGGGCGCCGCCACGGCGAGCGCCAACAGGGCCGCGAGGGTGGCGGACCTTCTTCCGCGAATGCGTAGTCGCATGCTGTCTCCTGGGTGGGGAGTGTGGGGGTGTGCGACAGAAATCGGTGCGGGTGTCCAGGGCACATCGTGGAGCCCTGGCATGCACCGGTCAAGACGTTACGTTCGGCCATGCTCTCCCGCGTGGGGACGCTGATCGGTACGTACGAGGTCGAGCACAAGCTGGGCGACGGCGGCATGGGCACCGTGTATTTGGCGCGCTCGCGCGGCGGACGGGCGGTCGCCGTCAAGGTCGCCCGGCCGGAACTCGCCGCCGACCCCGCCTTCCGCGCCCGCTTCCGCGCCGAGGTCGCCACCGCGCGGAGGGTCGGCGGTTTCCACACCGCCCAGGTCGTGGACGCCGATCCGGAGGCCGAGGCGCCCTGGCCGGCGACCGCGTACATCACGGGCCCCCCTCTCGGGTCTCCTCGCGGCCGAAGGGCCCCTGCCCGAGCCTCGGCTGCGCGCTCGGGGCCGCCCTCGCCGAGGCCCTGGAGGCCGTGCACAGCTGCGGGCTCGTCCACCGCGACCTCAAGCCGGGGAACATCGTCATGGCGGCGGACGGCCCCAGGGTCATCGACTTCGGCATCGCCCGCGCCCTGGAGTCGACCCGGCTCACCGCCACCGGTACGGCCTTCGGGACCCCCGGCTACGGGACGAGACGCCGCCCACCCTCGTACGGGACGCGGCGCCCGCTTCCGTACCGGACGTGGCGTCCCCACCGGTCCCGCCGCCGACGCTCGTACGGGATGCCGTGCCCGCTTCCGTCGGCGGTCCGTGTCCCGCCCCGACAGCCGGAGTTCTCGGTCACCCGACGTGGGCGGCGATGGCCCGCGCGCACTCCAGCGCCTCCGTGTGGGTGGTGTCCACCTCCAGGTCGTAGACCACGCCCTGGTGGACCGCCTCCGCCTGTTTGGCGGCCATCCCCACGGCCCGGTCCCCCCGGGCGACCTCACGGCCCGCGGCGACCGTGCTCTCGCACCGGACGCCGACCCAGAGCACGTCCAGCCCGCCGAGAGCCTTCCGCCACCGCTCCTGGGACGCCGCTCCGCCGAGGAAGACGTCATCGACGATGACCCGGGCGCCCGCACGGGCCATCGCGGCGACCCCCTCCATCCACGCCGCTTCCAGCTCCCGGAACGCCGATCCGACATGCACGCCGCCGTCCGCGGCGAATCCGATCCCCGCGTCCGATGTCTGGAGGGAGGCGGGCATCGCCTCGACGAGCGAGTCGACGGCGGCGGCGAGCCACGGATCCGGCAGGACCGCCTGCAAGCACCGGAGGATCCCGGACTTGCCCGAGCTGGACCCACCGTTCAACACGATCACCTGAGTCGTCACCAGGTCACGGTAGAGGCAACCGCCACGGCGATCGAAACGCTTTTCGGCAGGCTCGCCCTCCTGCCCCGCCCCGGGCGAGCCTTTCCGGTCACGGCGCTCGACGCGCGTGGCGCCGCCGGGGGAGCGGCGGCGCCACGGCGTGCCCCGTCCCTGTTACGGCAGGTTGTGCACGTGCGGGCCGACCGCGTTCGACCAGGCGTTCCCGGCCGTCGCGTCCCAGTTGGTCGACCAGGTCATCGCGCCTCGCAGGCCCGGCCAGGTCCGCGACGGCTTGAACGAACCGCAGCCGGTGCCACGGGTCAGGCAGTCCAGCGCGTTCTTCACGACGGACGGGTCGACATAGCCGCTGCCCGCGCCACGGGTCGAGGCGGGCACTCCGAGTCCGACCTGGGAGGCGTCGAGACCGCCCTGGAGCTGGATGCAGGCGAGCGCGGTGAGGAAGTCCACCGAGCCCTGGCTGTAGACCTTGCCGTCGCAGCCGAGCATCGAACCGCTGTTGTAATACTGCATGTTGACCACCGTGAGGATGTCCTTCACGGCGAGCGCGGTCTTGAAGTACTCGGTCCCGGTGTTCTGCATGTCGATGGTCTGCGGGGCCATCGTCAGGACCATCGACGAGCCCGCCTTGGCGGAGAGCTGGCGCAGCGCCTTCGTCAGGTAGGTCGAGTTGATGCCGTGCTCCAGGTCGATGTCGACACCGTTGAAGCCGTACTCCTGCATCAGGGCGTACGCGCTGTTCGCGAAGGCGGTCGCAGAGGCGTCACTGTTGATGGTGACGTTCCCCTTCTCCCCGCCGACCGAGATGATCACGGACTTGCCGGCCGCCTTCTTGGCGGCGACGTCGGCCTTGAAGTCGGCGACGGAGGCGTAGCCGACGGCCGGGTCGAGGTTGAAGACGATCTGGCCGGGCGTGGCGGTGGAGTCCGCGAAGGAGACGGCGATGATGTCGTACTGCGCCTGCACGTCCCGCAGCTTCTGGACGGTCGCACCGTTGTCGAAGTTCTGCCAGTAGCCGGTCAGCGCGTGCTTGGGTACGGCCGGGCCGGGGCCGGGGTCGGTGACCTTGCCGGTCCTCGCGGAGACGGTGGCGGACTTGGCGGACTCGCCCGCGGAGTTCGTCGCGGACACCTGGAACTGGTACGTGGTGTCGGCGGCGAGCCCGGTCACGGTGGCGGACGTGCCGCTGACCGAGAGGACCTTGGTGCCGCCCCGGTAGACGTTGTAGCCGGTCGCGCCGGAGGCGGCGTTCCAGGTCAGGGCGACGGAGGACGAGGTGACGGTGCCCGCGGCGAGGCCGGCCGGGGCCGCCGGGACCACCGGGTCGGGATCGGTGCCGCCGCCACCGTCGGGCCCGAAGACGCTGACGTCGTCGACGTGGTAGGCGGCCTGTCCGTACCAGCCGTGGGTGTAGACGGTGACGGAGGTGGTGCTCGCCCCGGTGGTGAAGGTGGTGGTCAGCTGCTTCCAGGAGGAGCTGTCCGGGGTCCAGGTGGAGACGTCCGTCGTACCGGTGCCGCTCGCGCCGAGGTAGGCGTACCCGCCCTGCACCCAGGCGCTCAGCCTGTACGTCGAGTTGGGTTTGACGGTCACGACCTGGGTGCACTTGGCGTGGTCCTGGCCGCCGGGGGTGGCCTTGAGGGCGCCGGCTCCGGTCCGTACCGGCGAGGAGACGGCGGTGCCACTGCCGGCGGAACAGGTCCAGTTGGCGGTACCGGACTCGAAGCCCGCGTTCTTGGCGACGTTGACGTCCGCGGCCTGCGCGGTGCCGGCGCCGCCGACGAGGACGAGCCCGGAGCCGACGGCCAGCGCGAGGGCGCTGCCCAGCCATCTGCGGGAGCGTGTGGTGGTGCGGTCCACTTGCTGCCTCCGGTGGGGGAGTTGGGGGTCTGGAGGAGTTCGGAACGGTGGCCACCGCTGAGGGACCAAGCTGGTCCAGACCAATTGAGTTGTCAAGACCTCTGGAGTGAAGGCGAGTTGGGGGCTGGGTCCGGAGGCCCATGGCGCGGACCCAGGGCGAGGCTCGGCGTGATCCTCGTCGCGGGCCCGGACGCGGGCGCGCCGCGGGTCCGCCGCGGGTCCGCCGCGGGTCCGCCGCGGGCCCAGCTCTGGGCCCAGCGTGGACCCACGCCGGGCCCAAAAATCTCCCTGTCGCTTGGCGGATTGTCTGTTCACCACCCCGGGGGTCGTGGATAAGGTGCAGAGGCGGCCGCGCTGTGCAGTAACGCGGTGAACGCAGTGAGTGACATGGAGGGGGGTCTGACGTGTCGACAGCGATCGCGGTCACCAGCGCCGACCTGGTGCTGCCACCGGCCGATCAGCGAACGCCCACCGCCGCCGTGCTGCCCGCTCCCGGGACCCAGCCACTCGCCTCCGCCGTCGCCGAACTCCAGCTGCTCGTGGACCGGTACGGCCACGTCATCGTGGTCTTCCCGTCCTCTGTGCCGACCGCCACGGAGCAGCGGCTGTACGCGATCCGCTCCCTCCTGGAGAGCGACCGGATCGCCCTGGTGAAGTCCGAGCTGCCACCCCTGGGCACCGCCGTCCTGGCGCGGCAGCTGCGACAGCTCTCCGTCTGCGACTTCAGCCCCGGCGTCGTCGCCTCGGCGGCGCGGCTCCTGGCCCACTACATCTACGCCGGGGCCGTCCTCGGCTCCGTCGCCAAGCTCGACCGCGTACCGGTCAGCCTGAAGTCGCATGTCAAGGGATGGATGCCGGGCGCGCAGTTCGCCGTGCTCGCCGGCCCCGTCCCCCAGCTCGACAGGATCGGACCGGGTGTCCCGCCGCCGGCCGGACCCGAGTTCGCCACCGAGCTGGTGCTGGCCCGAGGGCAGCTCCAGACCGACTGGCCCACCGCCACCCTCGTACCGGGGTGGCAGGTGCGGGCCGTGCGGGAGGCGCCGCTGCCCGCCGAATCACCACGCTGGTGGGGCACCGGACGGCTCGTCGAGTTCGCCGCCTACCTCCCCGACCTGCCGGTCCTCCACCAACTCGTCTCCTCGGTACGGCGCGAGACCTGCCACTGGTGCGCGATGGAGCTCATCGGCGACCGCTGCGGCTTCTGCTCCGCCCCGCTGCCCACCGCAGAGCCCCACGCATCCGCGGCCCGTGTCCCGTAGCCGCGCGATGGCGCCGCCGTGCCGCGCGATGGTGCTGCCATGTCGCGCGATGGTGCCGCCGTGCCCCCGGCCGTACGACCTCTCGTACGTTCCCTCGCGCACGCTCCTGCCCGGCCCCTCGCCCGTCCCGTCGCCCCTCCCGTCGCTCGTTTCGTCCCCCGGTCCCTGCCCGCCGAGTCACATGTCTCCGATCGAGGTTGTACGGCAATGAACTCCCGCCAGCGCCGTGGCGTCCTACTTCTTCTGCTGTCCGTCCTGTGTGCCCTGGGCGCGTTCGCCGGAGTCCTCTCGGTGATCAGCGACGTGAACTCCAAGGTCGGACCCGAGGTGACGGCGTACCGCGTCAGGAGCGACATCGAGCCCTACGCCCCGCTCGGCACCAAGCAGTTCCAGAAGATCTCGATGCCCGAGCGATGGCTTTCGGCCAACGCCGTCACCGACCTCGCCCAGATCGAGGGAAAGATCGCCGTCACCCGGCTCGAGGCCGGTTCGCTGCTGCAGAGCGACATGATCGTCGAACGCCCGGCGCTCCAGCCCGGCCAGCAGGAGATCGCCATCATGATCGACGCCGCCACCGGAGTGGCCGGCAAGATCACCCCCGGCGCCACGGTCAACATCTACGCCACCTTCGCCGGCGAACGCGACGGGCAGCCCGACCAGTCCAAGGTCATCGTCAGCAACGCCCGCGTCATCGACGTCGGCAAGCTGACCCCGATCAGCGCCGGCCGCGACGAGCGGGGCAGCCGCGCCACCGAAGCCGTCCCCATCACCTTCGCCCTGAACACCCTCGACACCCAGCGCGTCGCCTACGCCGAGTCCTTCGCCGAGCACGTACGGCTGGCACTGGTCGCCCCGGGCAGCGAGCCGATCTTCAAGCCCGGCGACCGCACCTACACGCTCGACAAGGACAAGTGAGGCCGGTATGACCACCAGGATCCTGCCGGCCGTCGGCGACCCCGACGCGGCCCGGTCCGTCACCACGCTGCTCAGCCAGCTCCCCGACGCGGAGCCCTTCGCACCCGTCGGCGACTCCACGCAACTGGTCGACACCCTCGCCCGGCTCGCCGCCGCGTCCCTCGACGAGCTGCCGGACGTCGTCCTGGTCCACGAACGGATCGGCCCCGTCCCCGCCCTGGAGCTCATCCGCGAGGTCGCGCTCCGCTTCCCCGCCGTCGGCGTCGTCCTCATCACCGCCGACGCCAGCCCGGTGCTGTTCTCGGCGGCCATGGACTCCGGCGCGCGCGGCCTGGTCACCCTCCCCCTCGGGTACGAGGAGCTGGCCAGCCGGGTCCAGGCCGCCGCCCAGTGGTCCGTGGGCGTCCGGCGCCACCTCGGCGCGGGCGCCGACGTCTTCACCGGACCGGGCGGCACGGTCGTCACCGTCAGCGGGGCCAAGGGCGGTGTCGGCACCACGGTCACGGCCGTTCAGCTCGCCCTCGCCGCCCAGGCGTCCGGCCACGGCGTGGCCCTCGTCGACATGGACCTCCAGGGCGGCGACATCGCCTCCTACCTCGACGTCCAGTTCCGCCGCTCCCTCGCCGACCTCGCGGCCGTCGACGACATCTCGCCCCGCGTCCTCCAGGACGCCGTCTACACCCACGAGACCGGCATCGCGCTGCTCCTCGCCCCCGGCGACGGCGAACGCGGCGAAGAGGTCAGCGACCGCTCCGCACGCCAGATCGTCGGCGCCCTCCGCTCCCGCTACGACGTCGTGGTCGTCGACTGCGGCACCTATCTCACCGGCTCCAACGCCGCCGCCGTCGAGATGGCCGACGCGGCCGTCCTCGTCACCACCCCCGACGTGGTCGCGGTACGGGCGGCGAAGCGGGTCGTACGGATGTGGGACCGCCTCCAGATCCGCAAGGCGGAGGAGACCGTCTGCCTGGTGAACCGCTACACACGCTCCACCGAGATCCAGCCCAACCTCATCCAGAAGATCACCGGCACCCGGATGGCGGGGGTCGTCGTACCCGCGCACTTCAAGGAGCTCCAGGGCGTCGTGGACGCCGGCCGGCTGCATGAACTCGACTCCCGCTCGACGGTGAAGCAGGCGCTGTGGTCGCTGGCCGGGGAGCTGGGCCTGGTGAAGGCGCCCGACCAGGGCGGCGCGGGCGGGGCGGGCGGCGCGAACCGGCCGGGGAAGCAGCTCGCCAGGGTGACGCGGGGCAACGACCGCGGGTCGGTCGGGCTGCTGCGGCGCGGCGGAAAGGGGCGCTGAGCCGTGCCGGCCGCCGGGCCCGCGCCGTACCGGGACGACCGAGGGCAGGTGGCGGTCGAGTTCCTCGGCATGGTCCCGCTCATCCTCCTCACTCTGGTGCTGCTCTGGCAGTGCGTCCTGGTCGGCTACACCTTCACGCTCGCGGGGAACGCTGCCGACGAGGCGGCTCGGGCGGCGGCGGTGGGCAACGACTGCGGGGAGGCGGGGATGCGGCACCTGGACGGGGCATGGGCGGACGGCGCCGCCGTGACCTGCGGCGAGGAGGGCGACATGGTGCGGGCGAGGGTCGGTCTGCGGGTGCCGGTGCTGTTCCCGGGGGCGATCGCCTTCCCCTTCACGGTGCCCGGCGAGGCCGGAGCCGTACGAGAAGAGCGGAGCCGGCCATGAGGCGCGGGGAGCGAGAGCGAGACCGGGCTTTCCGAGATCGGGCTCCCCGGCGCCCCGGGGGGCCTGGCCGGGACGGGGGGCAGGTCGCCGTCGAGTACCTCGGCTTCCTGCCCGTCCTGCTGCTCGTCGCTCTCGCGGGGATCCAGCTCGGCCTCGCCGCGTACGCCGCCCAGCAGGCGGGGACGGGCGCGCGGGCGGCGGCCCGGGCGGCCACGCACGACGACACGACGCTCGATCCGGAAGCGGCCGGCTACGCGGCGATGAGCGACTGGATCGCCGAGCGCAGCGACGTCTCCGCGCCTGGTGGGGACGGGCAGGTCACGGCGACGGTGACGGTCGACATCCCGTCGGTGGTGCCCTTCTGGGACTTCGGAAACGTACGGAAGACGGCGACCCTGCCGAAGCCCGAGTCCGCGCCCGAGTTCGTGTACGCATCCGAATCCACGCCCGAGGAGGACGGCTCATGAGTCTGCGGGCCCGTATCAACGCCCCCGAGGAGAGCGGCTCGGGCGGCCGGGAGGACGGTCACCTCGTCGCCTCCTTCCGCGCCAAGCTCCTGGAGGAGATCGACCTCACCGAGATGTCCGCGCTCGCCGCCGCCGAGCGCCGGGCCCGCCTGGAGCGCGTCCTCGGGCACATCATCAGCCGCGAGGGACCGGTCCTCTCCACCGTCGAACGCGCCCAGCTCATCCGCCGCGTCGTCGACGAGGCGCTCGGCCTCGGCGTCCTCGAACCACTCCTCGAAGACGCGTCCATCACCGAGATCATGGTCAACGGCCCCGACCAGATCTTCATCGAGCGCGCCGGCCGGGTGGAACTCCTCCCGCTGCGCTTCGCCTCCCACGAGCAGCTGATGCAGACCATCGAGCGGATCGTCTCCACCGTCAACCGGCGGGTGGACGAGTCGAACCCCATGGTCGACGCCCGGCTGCCGTCCGGCGAGCGCGTCAACGTGATCATCCCGCCGCTCTCCCTGACCGGGGCGACCCTGACGATCCGCCGCTTCCCCCGCGCGTACACCCTCACCGAGATGATCGGCCTCGGCTCGCTCGACGAGCACATGCTGTTCCTGCTCGCCGGGCTCGTGCAGGCGAAGTTCAACATCATCGTCTCCGGCGCGACCGGCACCGGAAAGACCACCCTCCTCAACGCGCTCTCCGGACTGATCCCCGACGGCGAACGCGTCATCACCATCGAGGACTCGGCCGAACTCCAGCTCCAGCAGTCCCACGTCATCCGCCTCGAAAGCCGCCCCCCGAACATCGAGGGCCGGGGGCAGGTCACCATCCGCGACCTCGTCCGCAACTCCCTGCGCATGCGCCCCGACCGCATCATCGTCGGCGAGGTCCGGGGCGGCGAGACGCTCGACATGCTCCAGGCGATGTCCACCGGCCACGACGGCTCGCTCGCCACCGTCCACGCCAACTCCGCCGAGGACGCCCTGATGCGGCTCCAGACCCTCGCCTCCATGTCGGAGGTGAAGGTCCCCTTCGAGGCGCTCCGGGACCAGATCAACAGCGCCGTCGACGTCCTGGTCCAGCTCACCCGGCACCCCGACGGCACCCGCCGGATCACCGAGGTCGCCGTCCTGGCGTCGAACGGACGGGAGCGGTTCACGCTCGCCACGGTCTGCCGGTTCCGCGCCCAGCCGCTCGCCGCCGACGGACGGGTGCACGGCGAGTTCACCTACCACCCGCTGCCGCGGCGGGTCGCCGAACGGCTCTACCTCGCCGGCCAGCCGATCCCCCAGGCGTTCGGCGTGGCCGCGTCGGACGAACAGCTCGCCACCCGAGAAGCGAAGTAGGAGAGGCGACGAAGGATGAATCCGACCCTGCTGACGATCGGCGTCGCGCTGCTCTGCGGCGTCCTCGGGGTGATCGGTACGCAGCTGTACGCGAGCGGGGCCGCCCAGCGCGCCGCCCTCGTCGCCCGGCTCGCCCAGACCGGCGAACCGGAGGCGACGGGCCGCGGCCGGCGCCGCCGCTTCCGGGCCATCGACCGCCGCGTCCGGCGGACCCGCTTCGGGCGCCGGCTGGAACTGCGGATCTCCGCCACCGGTCTCGACCTGACCCCCGGCGAGTTCCTCGTCGCCATGGCGGCGACCGTGACCGCGCTGTGGATCACCGGGCAGTCCCTGCTGTCCCCGTTCTTCGGCCCGCTCTGCGGCTTCCTCGGCGTGTGGGTCGCCCTGGGGTTCCTCAACTGGCAGCGGCAGAAGCGGATCGAGAAGTTCATCAACCAGCTCCCCGAACTCTCCCGCATCCTCGCCAACGCCACCCACGCCGGGCTCGCCCTGCGGATGGCGCTCAGCATGGCCGCCGACGAGATGGAGGCCCCGGCCGGCGACGAACTGGAACGGGTCGCCCAGCAGCTCGCGGTCGGCACTTCCCTCGACGACGCCCTCGGTGAACTCGCCGAGCGTCTGCCCTCGCGCGAACTCGTCGTCCTCGTCACCACGCTCGTCCTCGCCAACAAGGCGGGCGGCACCGTCGTCGCCTCCCTGCGCAACCTCACCGAGACCCTGGAGGAGCGCAAGGAGACCCGGCGGGAGGTCCGTACGCAGCTGTCCCAGGTGAGCATGACCGCCTACGCCGTACCGGTCATCGGCATCGGCTCCCTGCTGATGATCGACAACATGCAGCCGGGCGCGCTCGACCGGATGACCGGCTCCGGCCTCGGACAGTTCGCCGTCGTCCTCGCCTTCGGCCTGTACGTCGTCGGCTTCCTCGTCATCCGCCGCTTCTCGAAGATCGACGTCTGAGGGCCGGGGAGTCGACATGGACCTGCTGCTCGCCCTGGCCGCCGGCCTCTCCGTCGCCGGGATCCTCTACGGCATCCGCCTCTACCGCGCGGAGGCCCGCCTCCCCGACGACCTCCGGCTCGCCCTGGAGGTCGGCTCCACGCGCACCGGTGCCGTCGACTCCGTCGTGGACCGGCTCGGCATGCGCTATTCACCCGCCGTCCTGCGCCTGATGGGCCCCAAGCGGGTCAACCGGGTCCGGCGCAGGATCGACCTGGCGGGCAACCCCGGCGGTCTGACCATCGACCGGTACGGAGCCAGGCGCGCCGTCTACGGCTTCCTCGGGGGCCTCGGCGGCCTGGTCATGCTCTCCAACGGCGACATCGTCGTCGCACTGCTCCTCTTCGCGTTCGGCGTCTTCTGGACCGAGGTCGGCATCTGGTCGGCCATCCGCATCCGCAAGGACCAGATCGAGCGGACCCTGCCCGACTTCCTCGACGTCCTCGCCGTCGTCGTCAGCGCCGGGCTCGGATTCCGGCAGGCGCTGGACCGGGTGGCGGACAAGTACGAGGGGCCCTGGTCGGACGAACTCCGGATCACCCTGCGCCAGATGGACATGGGCGTCAGCCGCCGCAAGGCCTTCGACGAACTGCGCCGGCGCAACGACTCCGAACAGGTCGCCCAGTTCGTCACGGCGCTGCAGCAGGGCGAGGAACTGGGGGCGCCGATCGTCGACACGCTGATCCAGATCGCCAACGACATGCGCAGGACCGACGCCCAGAACGCTCGGAGGAAGGCGGCGAAGGCGGTCCCCAAGGCGACCATGGTGATCACGACCCTGATGGTTCCGGCGACGATGATCCTGCTGGGCGCGGGCCTGTTCCTGGGGACGGGCACCGACTTCGGCTCGATCACGGGTGAGTGAACGGGTGGGCGGGCGCGTGGGTCTGCGCGTGGGCGAACGCGTGAGTGGACGGGTGGGCGGGCGCCTGGGCCTGGGGGTGGGTGGACGGGTAGGCGGTCGCGCGGGTCTGCGGGTGAGTGGGCGGGGGAGCGGCCGGGTGGGTGGGGCGCCGGTGGGCCCGGGACCCACGGCTTCCCCGGACCTTCAGGTCAACGCCCTCCAGGCCATGTGCCGCCAGGTTTTCGGCTTCCGGCTCGCGATGATCGCCCTGGCGGCCCCGGCAGCGCTCCTGAACGCCGCCCCCGGCCTCGCCCAGAAGCTGGTCGGCGCCGCCGTGCTCGTGACGTTCATGGTCTCGTACACGCTGTTCAGGGACTGGGAACGGTTCGGCCCGCTGCTCCTGAGGCACCCCTCCCTGCTGGCCGTGGACACACTCTTCGGCGCGCTGCTGCTCGTCACGGCCGGCCCGCGCAGCACTCTCGGCTACGTCAGCGTCTGCACGCCGCTGCTCGCGGGGATCGTCTACAGCTGGCGCGGCGCCGCCTTCTTCGCCTGCCTGCAGTCCTTGATCCTGCTCGCGATCCACGCCGCCGATCCACGGCGCGTCGACACGTCCCTGGGGGAGGCGCTGCTGCTGCCCGGCCTCTGCGTCATCACGGGAGCGCTGGGCGTGACACTCAGGAACCTCCTCCTCCGCTTCGGGGCGGCCACCCAGGCCCTCACGGAGACGCGGGCCCGTCTCGCCGCCGCACAGGCGGTGGAGGAGGAACGCGCCCGCCTCGCCCGCGAGATGCACGACTCGGTGGCCAAGACCCTGCACGGCCTGGCGCTCGCCGCCGACGCCCTGGCCGCGACGGCGGACCCCCGGACGGTCCGGGGCCAGGCGGAGCTGGTCGCGCGCGCGGCGCGCAGGGCGGTCGCCGAGTCGCGGGAGCTGCTCGCGGACCTGCGCAGACAGTCGTACGGAAGCGGGGAGGGCGGTGTCGACGTGGTCGCGGAACTTCACGACCGGGTACGTGATTTCGGGAAGCGCTCGGGCATCGAGACGGCCTACCGGGGTGTCGGCGAGGGGGCCGCACCGCCGGTGCCGTACACCGTCGCCCGGCAGCTCCTCACGATCGCCTCGGAGGCGATGGAGAACGCCGGGCGCCACGCCCGGCCGACCCGGATCGACGTCTCGGCCGGCGTCTTCGCGGGCCTGCTCCGGATCAGCGTGCGGGACGACGGCCCGGGCCTGCCCCCGGGCACGACCTTGGAAGGCCTGCGCCGGACCGGCCGCTTCGGCGTGGTCGGGATGGTCGAACGGGCGGCGGAAGTGGGGGCGCGGATCAGGATCGGGCGGGGCGGGGCGGTGAAGGGCACGGAGGTACGCCTGGAGCTGCCGGTCGGGGGTGCCGCGCGATGACCCTGACCGTGCTGGTCGCCGACGACAACCCGGTCGTCCGGGCGGGCCTCACCTCCCTGCTGACCGGCCACCCCGGCCTTCGGGTGGTGGCGGAGGCCCCGGACGGCCGCACGGCCCTGGAGGCGACGGCGCGCCACCGCCCGGACGTGGTCCTCCTCGACGTCCGCATGCCGGGCATGGACGGCCTGACGGCCCTCCCGCACCTGACCCGCCTGGCCCCGGTCCTGATGCTGACGTACAGCGGGGAGAGCGGGGTGGTCCGAGAGGCGCTGCGGCTGGGGGCGGGGGGCTACCTGGTGCACGGGGAGTTCACGGTGGAGGAGCTGGTGACGGCGGTACGCGATGTGAGGGAGGGCCGGGCGCACTTCACGCCGACGGCGGCCAACGCGGTGTTGGCGGTGGTGCGGGGGATGGAGCCGGGTGCGACTGCACACGCGAACGAGCGGGTAAGAGCCTTTGAGCGGTCACAGTTTGGCTATTCCCCTTCGCAAGTGCAACGCGATATGGCATGCTTCGGTCTGAGTCGGAGGGAGGGGGAGGTGATGGACTTGATCGCGTCGGGCCTGAACAACCGCCAGATCGCCGACACCTGCTTCATCAGCGAGAAGACGGTCAAGAACCACATCAACCGCATCTTCGCCAAGCTCCACAGCGCGACAAGAAGCGAGGCCATAGCCGCCTGGCTCGGCACAAGGACCACCTCATGACCTGGGCCCGCCTTTGGGCCCACGGACCCTGTCACCGTCACGACCCGATCGCGTACGGTGAGCGGGGCGGGATCGGCGCGGTGATGTACGGATCCGGAGGGGACCACCATGAGCGACGTCATGCTGAAGGCCGTGACGAAGGCCAAGGTGCACGTGGGTGCTTGGACGCGGGGGGCGTCGAAGGACCGGGGGCAGACGGCGGTCGAGTACCTGGGGATCATCGTGGTGGTGGTGGCGATCGTGATCGCGATCACCGGCACGGACATCGGCAAGAGCATCAAGGACGCGATCACGACCAAGATCAGCGAGTTGACCGGCGGTGGCGGCGGGGAGTGATGGCTCGCCGAACAGGCGACGCAGGCCAGGCCTTCCCCATCTATGTCACGGTGGTGGGAGGCCTGCTCTTTCTTGCGTTTGCCTACTTCGCGGTGGGGCAGGCGGCTGCCACACGTAATGGAGCGCAGACAGCAGCTGATGCCGCGGCGTTGGCAGCGGCTCACAGTGCGAGGGACCAACTGCGGGATGGGTGGCTCGGCGTAATTGCGAACCCTTCCGCGTGGCCCGACTATCTGGACGGCGGGCGCTTCGAAAGTGACGAGGCTTGCGGACGTGCCGGTGTCTTCGCGGCCAAGAACGACGCGGAGCTGTGGGGCGACGAGTGTGTTCCTGTCGACGGCACCGAAGAAGGTTTCAGAGTGACGGTGCGCACGCGCGGGACGGTAGGTGCGTCGGTCATCCCTGGCACCGACGAACGGCACGCCATAGCCACCGCCACGGCGGTGGTCGAGCCTCGTTGCACATTCGACGCCCCTGAATCGGAGCCCACGCCGGCACCGGCTGAGACGCCTGACCGCGAAGACGCTGAAGAAGAGGGGAAACCCATTCTCGGCCTCTCGTGCGACGGTGTTCCTTGGGAGATCGATCCAGAGAACCCGACCCTTCCGAGTGCCGCCGATCTCTTCATTGTCCGACTGTCTGCGAATGATGAGTGAAGGAACCCCGTTTCATGAATGTTCGGTACGCACGGAAGGCTCGAAGAGGGCGGGCAGCCGTCGCCCTCGCGGCCGGACTGGCTCTCGTCGTGACTGGCTGTGGCGGTGAGGAGGAGCCGACGAAGGGCCAGGCCGTTGCGAGCACCACTGCCTCCAAGAGCGATGACGGTAAAGAAGGAGCGCAGTCCGAGGCGCCGCCCGAGGTGCTTGCCGTCCTCAAGGGGCAGGATGGGCTGGAGCTCACGATTCACGAGGCGAAGAGAGACGTGGGCGGCTTCCTGACGGTTACCGGAAACTTGAAGAACACTTCGGATTCGGCCGCCACCATCACCTCCCAGGTGAGTGGGGACGAAACCGAGATCCTCAAGCACGGCAGCTCGTTCGGCGGCGCCACCCTCGTCGACTCAGTCGCGAAGAAGCGCTACTACGTTCTGCGAGACACGGACGGCCGGCCGCTCACCACGACTGGCCTGTCGAGCCTCGGCAAGGGCCGTTCCACCAACATCTTCATGCAGTTCCCCGCCCCGCCGGCCAACACCACCGAGGTGACGTTCCAGCTGCCCACCTTCCGCCCCGGCACCATCAAACTCTCCTGACGGACGCCGCTGCCATGACGACTCCCCACCGCCTCGCCACCCTCGCCGCCGTCACCCTCCTCGCCGCGACGCTCACCGCCGGTCCCGCCCTCGCCGACGACCCGCCCAACTCCACCTCCAGTTCCTCCCCGCCGCCCCCGATCGACCCGAACTCGCCCGAACTCATGCTTCCCGACGGGGCCACTCTCGCGCCCGCCAAGGTGCTCGACATCAAGCAGATCGTCGAGGAGGAAGGCGGTGAACAGCGGCGGGAGGACACCAATGTGGACGTCACGTTCGCCCTCCAGGCCGAGGTGCTGTTCGGCAAGGACAGCGCGAAGCTCAGCAGCGCCGCCACCGCGCGCATCGCCGCCATCGCCGCCGAGATCAACCAGCAGGGCTCAAGCAAGGTCCGGGTCTTCGGGTTCACCGACAACCTCGGGACGTACGAACACGGCCTCAAGCTCTCCAAGCAGCGGGCCGACGCCGTGCAGCAGGAGTTGGCCAAGAGCCTCGACCCGGGGAAGACGTTCGACATCCGCGGCTACAGCGAGGACTACCCCATCGCCGACAACCGCACGGAGGAAGGCCGCACGAAGAACCGCCGCGTGGAGATCTCCTTCCCCCGCACGACAGGCAACTGATTCCCTACCAGGCGCCCTTCGCCCGCCCGTTATCCCCTACGCGGCCAGCACCGCCCGGATTCTGGCGATCATGCGGGCCGGGTGGTGGAAGACCTCCGAGGCCGTGAAGCGCAGGATGCGTCGTACCGACGGGCACTCCGCGAGGGCGTTGAAGCGATCGATGTCGCGGGCGTGGGCGTGGCGGGTGCCGTGGAAGGCGTAGCCCTCGATCTCGACGACCAGGCCCGCGTCGCGGAAGAGGAAGTCGGGGCGCAGCGGGCGGCCGGAGGCGGTGTGGAGGAGTGGCTGGGACTCCGGGTGGAGGCCCGCGTCGCGCATGTGGAGGCGGGCGACCGTCTCCGCGGGAGAGCCGGCCGTCGGGTCGGTCAGGGCCAGCATGGCCCGGGCCCGGGCCGCGCCCGGGAGGCGGCGGGACAGCTGGGCCGTCAGATCGCCGGGGCGGACCAGCGGCTCGCGGCGGACTCCCCGGACCGTGCGGCGGGACAGCGCGGAGTCCGCCACGACCACGCCCTCCTCACGGCTGCCGCACCGCATCAGGTCGCCGACCGTCCGCGCCGGGCTCGTCACCCGCAGCCCCGCCCGTACGGACACGTCCCGTTCGGTGAGGACCACCGTCGTGTGGACGCGCAGTCCGGCCTCACAGGAGACACCGCCGCCTCCTCGCCTCAGCACGGTGAACTCCACGTCCCGCTTCCCCTCTCCTTCCGCGTCGCCGTTCAGGACCTCGACGCGGTGCAGCGCCGCCGCCGTCCTGTGGCTGCACACCCACTCCGGCCGTCGTAGCTGGACCACCCTCGCCCGGACCTTCCAGTCCACCTCCTTTCCCGGAACGGCCCACGCCTCCCGGCAGATCCGCTGCCATCCTTCGCGCCGCAGCCGTCCCCGCAGCCTCCCCGGCGGCCAGCCGGCCGCGTACGCCCACTCGGTCAGGAGCACCCCACCCCGGGCGGTCCTCACCAAGTCCTCCACGTCCCCCGCGCCCTTCATGCCCCAACGGTCCACCAAGGAGGGGCCGGCCGCATCCCCTGTGGATAACTCACCGGCCGACCAAGCGGCGACAGCCGCCGCTTCGGAGCCCTGGACGCGCCCGGACATAATCGAGCGCATGTCCCCAGCTCAGCCCACCGCCCCGCGGCGGTCCGCCCTCGCGGCCGTCCCCTGGCCCGCGCTCGGCGGCTACGCCGCCACCCGCCTCCTCGGCCTCGCGGTCCTCGGCATCGCCGCCGCCGTCACCGGCAAGGACGGACTGCACCGGCTGAACGGACGCTGGGACTCCGTCTGGTACGTCCGGATCGCCGAGCACGGCTACGGCTACCAGGTCACCCTCCCCAACGGCAGCGTCCACTCCGATCTCGCCTTCTTCCCCCTCTTCCCCCTCCTCGAACGGGCCCTGTCCGCCACCCTCCCCGTCGACGCCGCCACCGCCGGACTGCTCGTCTCCTGGACCGCCTCGCTCGCCGCCGCGTGGGGCGTCTTCGCCGTCGGCACGCACATCGCGGGCCGCCCCGCCGGGATCACCCTCGCCGTCCTGTGGGGCGTGTACCCCACGGCCTTCGTGCAGTCGATGGCGTACACCGAGACGCTCTTCACCGCCCTCGCCGCCTGGTCGGTTCTCGCCGTGCTCCGCGAGCGCTGGATCCTGGCCGGTGCCCTGTGCGCGCTGGCCGGGCTCACCCGGCCGACCGCGGCCGCGCTCGTCGCCGCCATCGGCATCACGGCCCTCGCCACCGTCCTCCGCGAACGCAGGCTCCACGCGCGCGTGGTGGCCGGTGTGCTGCTCGCGCCGTTGGGCTGGCTCGCGTACATCGTCTACGTCGGCGTACGCGAGGGCAGCGCGACCGCCTACTTCGACGTCCAAGCGGCCTGGGGGAACTCCATCGACGGCGGGGCCGCCCTCGCCCGCTTCATCTGGGGTCTGCCGCCCCTGGCCGCCCTCGGCTTGTGCGCGGCCCTCGGCCTGCTCGCCTGGCTGGTGGTCCTGTGCGTGCGGCAGAAGCAGCCCCTGCCCCTGCTCGTGTACACGATCGGCGTCGTCGTGATCTCCCTCATCGGTGCCGCGTACTTCGGCTCCCGGCCGCGCCTGATGATGCCCGCGTTCGGTCTGCTCCTTCCGGCCGCGGTGGCGCTGGTACGGCTCCGAGTGCGCAACCGGGTCCTTGTCCTGGCCGGTCTCGCGCTCGCCTCCGCCGTCTACGGCGCCTTCACGCTTCTGGGTTCGGGACCACCGTGACCCGCACGCCCCGTCGCAGCCCCCAACCCGCCATCGCGCCGCCCTCCGCCTCCAGCACATGCCGGCCCCGCGGCCGGACCATGCCGAGCCGACCCGGCTTCATCGTCACCACGTCGATCACGCCGAACGAACGGTCCAGGTAGGCCACGTCGATGGTGAACCGCATGCCGAAGGTGTGCACGCTGTTGGTCGGGGTGATGAGGAGCGCGCCCGTGATGCCGTCCCGGCGGAGGAGCCCCCTACGCCGTGCCCGGTAGGAGGCCGCGATCTCCAGCGGTACCGTCCCGTCCGGGACGGTCAGCATCCCCGTACCGTCGCGCCAACTCCCCATAAAGGGAGACGGTAGCGGTACGCCGGGCCTAGGGTCGGCCCGTGTTCGTCACGCTGATCGCCGTCGCCGCCCTGTGGGGCGCCGCCACCGGCCTGCTCGTGCCGCGCGCGGCCTACCGGTTGTCGGTCGAGCCGGGGGAGCCATGGCGTGACCGCTGCCCGGCGGGCCACGCCCTCACGGGCCCGGCGGGCGGTTGGCTCGGCGCCCCGCTCTGCCGTACGTGCGGGGCCGAGGCCCGCCCCATCGGGAGCCGGATCCAGGTGGGGGCCGTGAGCCTTGAAGCCGAGCCCGAGCCTCGGTCCGAGTCCGAGTCCGAGTCTCGGCCCGAGTCTGAGCCCGATCGCCTGCCCGGGCCCGAGTTCGAGCCCGAGCCTGAAACCGAGCCTCAGCCCGACCCCGACCCCGACCCCGAAACCTCCGACCCCCTCCGCCCCACCGCCCCCGCCCTCCTCACCGCCCTCGTCTGTGCCCTCCTCGCCGCCGCCACCGGGCCCCGCCCCGAGCTGGTCGTCTGGCTGCTGTACGCGCCGTTCGCGGTTCTTCTGGCGAGCGTCGACGTGCGCGTGCACCGGTTGCCCGACGGGCTCACGCTCCCGCTCGCCGCCGCCACCCCGTCGCTCCTCGGCGCCGCCGCGCTCCTGCCGTACGACGCCGGTTCCTGGGGCCACGCCCTGCTCGGCGCGCTCGCCCTGGGCGGCGCCTACCTGGTGCTGTTCCTGATCAACCCCGGCGGCATGGGCTTCGGCGACGTCAAACTCGCGCTCTCCCTCGGTGCCGCCCTCGGCTGGTACGGCTGGGGCATCCTCTTCGCCGGAGCCTTCGCGGGCTTCCTCCTCGGTTCCCTGTACGGGCTCGGCCTGATCCTGTCCCGGCGCGGCGGCCGCAAGGCGGCGATCCCGTTCGGCCCCTTCATGCTCGGCGGCGCCCTGCTCGGCCTCCTCCTCGGCGCGCTCTCCGCCACCCCCTGAGGTTCGCGTCCTAGCATCCTGCCGTATGCGGACAATTGCTGACAGAGCGGTTCGAGTGGTTCCCGCGGTCCTCCGGCCGCCCCGGAGAGCGTCCGCCCTCCTGCCCTGGACGTGGGCCGCCGGCCTGTGCGTCCTCTACGCGACCGTCGCCGTGCGCCGCCACCTCCTCCTCCGTACCACCGGCTACGACCTCGGCATCTTCGAGCAGGCCGTCCGCGCCTACGCCGAACTGCGCGCGCCCGTCGTCCCGTTGCGCGGCGAGGGCTTCAACCTCCTCGGCGACCACTTCCACCCGCTCCTCGCCGTCCTCGCCCCCCTCTACCGCCTCTGGCCCTCGCCCCTCTGCCTGCTGATCGCCCAGTCCGCACTTCTGGCCCTCGCCGTCGTCCCCCTCGCCCGCTGGGCGGTCCGCGCGCTCGGCCGCCGGGCCGCCCATGTCGTCGCCGCCGGATACGGACTGAGCTGGGGGATCGCCTCCGCCGCCGCCTTCGACTTCCACGAGGTGGCCCTCGCCGTACCGCTCCTCGCGTTCAGCCTCGAAGCGCTCGGCCGGCGGTGCTGGGGACCGGCCGTCGCCTGGGCCGCGCCTCTGCTGCTCGTCAAGGAGGACCTGGGCCTCACCCTCGCGGCCGTCGGCGTGTACATCGCGATCAAAGGCCCGCGCCGGCTCGGCGTCGGCACCGCCGCGGCCGGTCTGCTCGGCTCCCTCGTCGAGATCAAACTCCTGCTGCCCGCGTTCAACCCAGGAGGGGGCTACGCCCACGGCGGCAACCTCTCCGACGGTTACGGCTCCCTGCTCTCCACCCTCGCCCACGCGCCGCTCGACGCCCTGCGCCCCGACATCAAGGCGATGACCATCGTCCTGGTCTTCGCCCCGTCCGCGCTCCTGGCGCTCCGCTCCCCGTTCTCACTGATCGCCGTACCGACCCTCGCGTGGCGGATGCTCTCCGAGAACGGCTTCCACTGGGGCACGGCCTTCCACTACAGCGCGGTCCTCATGCCGGTCGTCTTCGCCGGGCTGATCGACGCCCTCACCGTCTGGCGCCGCGGCGACCATCCGCTCGCCGCCCGTCACATCCGGGCCTCACTGGCCACGGTGCTCGCCGTGACGGCGGTGATGATCCCGTCCTTCCCGCTGGCCCAGCTCGCCCAGCGGGCCACCTGGCGCACCACGCCCCATATCGAGGCGGCGCGCACGCTGCTCGCGAGGATCCCGGACGGCGCGACCGTCGCCGCGTCCAACCGGCTGATCCCGCAGCTCACCTCGCGCTGTACGGTCGTCGTCTTCCCGACGTTCCCGGTGGACAGCAAGCTGTACCGGTACGACCGGAAGAGCTTCCCGCCGCCCACGACCGAGTGGATCCTCCACGACGCCCAGGCGCCGGAGGCGTGGCCGTACAAGACCGGCCACTGGCCCTACCCGCTCGAACAGCAGCAGGCGGAGCTGGCCGCGGCGCGGGAGAAGCACGGCTACGAGCTCGTGGCCGCGCGCGACGGCCTGACCCTCCTCCGCCGCACCGCACGCTGAGACGCCGACCCCCTGCGCCGAGGGCCCCTGAGCCGCGGCTCACCCCTCTCGCCGCCGCACCGCACGCTCGACGCCGCCCCCCCGCGCCGCACCGCACGCTCAACGTCGCCCCCCCGCGCCGCACCGCACGCTCAACGCCGCCCCCCCCGCGCCGCACCGCACGCTCAACGCTCACGCGTGCGGGCCCACCGTCACCGTCCCCACCGTCAGGTCCACCGTCCCCTCCAGAACCGCGGCCACCCGCGCGGCCTGGGACTCCAGCTCCCGCGTACGGGCCGCGTTCAGCGGGCACAGCGGTTCGACCGTGACCGCGATCCGCTTGCCCGAGCGCCGCTGGTGCCAGACCCCGGCCACCGTCCCGTCGACGAGCAGCACCGGGTAATTGCCGGCCTGCCCGCCCGCGAGCGCACGTCCGTACGCGGCACCCGGGAAGAGCCGTTCGCGCGGCTGCGAGGCGATGGTGAAGGCGTCGAAGTACGGCAGCAACCGCACGCTCCGCGCCGGTTCCGCCGGGAACTCCGTGTCCCCGGCGACGACCCAGGCCACCGCGCCCTCGAAGGAGACCTCCTCGATCCGCCCGTCCCCGGCCAGTGCGGCGAACAGCGTGCCCGCCCACCCCGCCGGAGCGGCCAGCCACTTGGCGAAGTGCTGCGGGGTCGCCGGGCCGTACGCGTAAAGGTAGCGCTCGACGAGGGCGCCGAGCGCCTCCGTCCCCTCGGCGGGCCGCACGCCGGGGCTGGTGTAGGTGACCTTCCGGCCCCGGTTCGGGCCGAAGCACAGGACCCCGCGATGTGCCGCCGTGTGGGTCATCTGCCGCCAGCGCGGCCACTTGTCCTGGAAGGCGTCCATCACCCGCTCGCCCGCCCAGGGGCCGGTACGCGCCACGATCGCGTCCGTCAGTTCGTCCACGGTCAGCTCCGCGCCCGCGAGCGCGTCCCCGATCGCCGCCACGACCTCGTCCGTCTGCGCGGCCGTCATCCGTACGTCCGCCGGCATCTGGTGCGGCCCGGACGGGATCGCGGAGAGCGCCCCCGTCCACAGCGGCAGATCGGCGGCCGGCAGCAGATGCACGGTGCCGCGCGGGCCGTACGTCTTGATCAGCGAGCGGTCCTGCCACAGCGCGGCCCGCACGTCGGCCCGGGTCGCCTCGGTCATACGCAGGGCCACGGACAGCTCGGCGGCCGACATGACCTGGGCGTGCGCGCCGAGCATCGCGGCCGTCACCGCCGCCGGCGGGGCGTCGGTCGGCTCGTCCAGAAACTGACGGTGGATCCTCCGGGCGTCGGCCTCGGCCCAGCCGACATGTGGTGGGGTGGTGGTCATGCCTCCGACCGTAGGGGAGGAATAGGTCAGGGGCTGTCCGCATTGACCGAACAGCCGGGACGATTCGAGGAGTTGGCGATGGCCAAGGGCAAGACGGGTTACGACTGCGGGCTCGACGCGGCCGTCGACGTCGTCGGCGGCAAGTGGAAGCCGCTGATCCTCTGGGCGCTGCACGCGCACGGCACGAGCCGCTTCGGGGAGCTCAGGCGGCAGATCTCCGGCGTCAGCGAGAAGATGCTGATCCAGCAGCTGCGCGAGCTGGAGGCGGACGGCATCGTCCACCGCGAGATCTACCGGGAGGTTCCGCCCCGGGTGGAGTACTCCCTGACGGAGCTGGGCGAGGCGCTCAACACGGCGCTCATGCCGCTGGGGGAGTGGGGCGACCGCTTCATGACGGAGATCCTCGCCCGCAAGGCGGAGCAGGCCGCCTGACCACCGATGGCGTACCTCCTCGCCCGCAAGGCGGAGCAGGCCGCCTGACCACCGAGCGCGCGCCTTCCCGGCGCTCCCGCCCCGCCGGCCCGGCCCCGGCGCCCCCGCTCAGCCGGCCCGGGCGCCTCTCCCGCCTCCCGCCACGCCCCCGCCGCGTCAACCGGGCTCCCGTCCCCGGGGGTCCCCCTTGGGAAGTACGGAAACCGCCGCCACGCCGGGGCGTAAACCCGCCACCGCCCCGCACGACCCGTGTCGTGACTGGGCTGCGACGCCTCGCCGGCCATCCGTCGGCTCCGGGTGGCACACACCACGACTTACGAAGGGTTATGGTGGAAACCCCCCCTCGGGCCGGTCCGTATCCCCCCCACGGACCGGCCCGTTTTTTCTTCTCGCCGGCCCGGGCGTCAGCCCCGCCCGGCCCAGATGTTCGTGCCCTCGGTGTGCACCGCGAACGAGTCGATCTCCTTCAGCTCCTCCTCCGTCAGCGGCGGACCGGACAGAGCGGCCACGTTCTCCTCCAGCTGCCCGACGCTGGACGCGCCGATCAGCGCGGAGGTCATCCGCTCGTCGCGCAGCACCCACGACAGCGCCAGCTGCGCCAGGGACTGCCCACGGCGCTCGGCGATCTCCGCGAGCCCGCGCAGCCGCCGCAGCACCTCGTCGGAGAGCAGGTTCGGGTCGAGGGACTTGCCCTGCGTGGCCCGCGAACCCTCCGGGACGCCCTTCAGATACTTGTTGGTGAGCAGCCCCTGGGCCAGCGGCACGAAGGAGATGCAGCCCATGCCGGCCGCCTCCAGCGTGTCGAGGAGGCCGTCCTCCTCGGTCCAGCGGTTGATCATCGAGTACGACGGCTGGTGGATGAGGGCGGGGACGCCCATCTCCTTGAGGATCCCGGCGGCCTCGGCGGTCTGCTCGCTGGTGTACGAGGAGACACCGACGTACAGCGCCTTGCCCTGCTGGACGGCGGAGGCCAGGGCCCCCATCGTCTCCTCCAGCGGGGTGTGCGGATCGAAGCGGTGCGAGTAGAAGATGTCGACGTAGTCGAGGCCCATCCGCTTCAGCGAGGCGTCGAGCGACGACATCAGATACTTGCGGGAGCCCCACTCGCCGTACGGACCGGGGTGCATCAGATAGCCGGCCTTCGTCGAGACGATCAGCTCGTCCCGGTAGGCCGCGAAGTCCTGGGCGAAGATCTTGCCGAAGTTCAGCTCGGCGGAGCCGGGCGGCGGCCCGTAGTTGTTCGCCAGGTCGAAATGGGTCACGCCGAGGTCGAAGGCGCGGCGCAGGATCGCCCGCTGTGAGCCGAGCGTCCGGTCGTCGCCGAAGTTGTGCCAGAGGCCCAGCGAGATGGCGGGGAGCTTGAGCCCGCTGCGCCCGGTACGGCGGTACTCCATGTGGTCGTAACGGTCCGCTGAGGCGCGGTACAGGGGAGAATCAGTCACGTATCTCTGCTTATCACGGTCTTGTGACAGTCCCGGGCTGGGAGCCATGGACCCCTGCGCAGTAATGTGGCGGCTTCGGGGAACCGCCGCGGCATGGAGGGGTTAAGAACAGTGAACCTGCGCGACCTGGTGTACGGGCTCTACGCACGCCGGGTGGAAGGCCGCCTCGACCACGCCCAGGTGCCGAAGCACATCGGCGTCATCCTCGACGGCAACCGGCGCTGGGCCAAGGCGTCCGGCGGGACTCCCGAGCAGGGGCACAAGGCCGGTGCGGACAAGATCCAGGAGCTGCTCGGCTGGTGTGCCGAGACCGACGTCGAGGTCGTCACGCTCTGGATGCTCTCCACGGACAACCTCAACCGGCCCGAGGAGCAGCTCGTGCCGCTGCTCGGCATCATCGAGAACGCGGTGCGCGCCCTCGCGGCCG
Organism: Streptomyces sp. NPDC006551; assembly: GCF_040611675.1. NCBI lineage: Bacteria > Bacillati > Actinomycetota > Actinomycetes > Kitasatosporales > Streptomycetaceae > Streptomyces > Streptomyces sp. NPDC006551. The sequence goes on along the minus strand of NZ_JBEXOT010000001.1, from coordinate 154,222 downwards.
ACGGCCGCTGGCGGGTCCACCACGTGGGCACGCTGGACCTGCTGCCCGCCCGTACCCAGTCCGTACTGAAGGAAGCGGAGCAGGCCACCCACGACAACACGGGGATACTCGTGAACGTGGCCGTGGGCTACGGCGGCCGCCAGGAGATCGCGGACGCGGTCCGCTCGCTGCTCCTGGAACACGCGGAGAAGGGCACGAGCTTCGAGGAGCTCGCCGAGATCGTCGACGTCGAACACATCTCCGAGCACCTCTACACGCGCGGGCAGCCCGACCCGGACCTGGTCATCCGTACCAGCGGCGAGCAGCGTCTGTCCGGATTCATGCTGTGGCAGAGCGCCCATTCCGAGTACTACTTCTGTGAAGTCCACTGGCCCGCCTTCCGCAAGGTCGACTTCCTGCGCGCGCTGCGCGACTACGCCGCCCGGCACCGCCGCTACGGCACCTGACACCCGTGGTCGGGCGGGTCACGGGGCACGGGTCGCCGAGCGTTCATGAATACGTCGTCATATGCCATGGCATGGCGGCGCGTCTTGGAGGGCATATCCCTTCCAGAGTGAGCGGCACGGAGACCGCCACCCGGGAGGCCCGTTGCACCAGGACGACCGTGCAGGACATGTACGGACGAAGCGGAGGGCCGGTGCTCGGCCCGCCTTTCGTGGCCAGAGCCCGGTCCCATCCCGCAGCGACAACGATTCCGTCGCACCCCGACCTCACAGGGGTCTTCAGAGGGGGTCTGTCCTTCCGTGGTGACCAGCACTAAGCGCCGCTTGTCCGACAGGCGCACCTACGTACTCGACACCAGCGTCCTGCTGGCCGACCCCAACGCCGTGTCCCGCTTCGACGAGCACGAGGTCGTGCTCCCGATCGTCGTGGTCACCGAGTTGGAGGCCAAGCGGCACCACCCCGAGCTCGGCTACTTCGCCCGGGCGGCCCTGCGCCTCCTGGACGACTTCCGGGTCCGGTACGGACGCCTCGACGCCCCGCTCCCCATCGGGGACCTGGGCGGCACGCTGCGGGTCGAACTCAACCATTCCGACCCCGGCGTGCTTCCGGCCGGCTACCGGTTGGGGGACAACGACTCACGGATCCTCGCGGTCGCGCGCAACCTCCAGGCGGAGGGGTACGACGTCACGGTCGTCTCCAAGGACCTGCCGCTGCGCATCAAGGCATCCTCGGTCGGTCTCCTCGCCGAGGAGTACCGCGCCGAGCTCGCCATCACGGACTCCGGCTGGACCGGAATGTCCGAGATCGCGCTCAGTGCCGACGAGGTGGACATCCTCTACGACCAGGAGTCCCTGTATGTCCCGGAGGCCGCCGAGCTTCCGGTGCACACGGGCCTGGTGCTGCAGTCCGAGCGGGGCAAGGCGCTCGGCCGGATCACGGCGGAGGGCAACGTCCGCCTGGTGCGCGGCGACCGTGAGGTCTTCGGCATCCGTGGCCGCAGCGCAGAGCAACGGATCGCGCTCGATCTGCTCCTCGACCCGGACGTCGGCATCATCTCCATGGGCGGCCGGGCCGGTACCGGCAAGTCCGCGCTGGCGCTCTGCGCCGGCCTGGAGGCGGTCCTGGAGCGCCGGCAGCACCAGAAGGTGATGGTGTTCCGTCCGCTGTACGCCGTCGGCGGCCAGGAGCTCGGCTATCTGCCGGGCAGCGAGTCCGAGAAGATGAGCCCCTGGGCCCAGGCGGTCTTCGACACGCTCTCCGCGGTGGCGGGCCGGGAGGTCATCGAGGAGGTGCTCGGCCGCGGCATGCTGGAGGTCCTGCCGCTCACCCACATCCGGGGCCGCTCCCTCCACGACGCCTTCGTGATCGTCGACGAGGCCCAGTCCCTGGAGCGGAACGTCCTGCTGACCGTTCTGTCCCGGATCGGGGCGAACTCCCGTGTGGTGCTGACCCATGACGTCGCCCAGCGCGACAACCTCAGGGTCGGCCGGTACGACGGCGTCGTCGCCGTGGTCGAGAAGCTGAAGGGGCATCCGCTCTTCGCACACGTCACGCTCACCCGCTCCGAGCGCTCGCAGATCGCCGCGCTCGTGACCGAAATGCTGGAGGACGGACAGATCTGACCCGTTTCGCACGGTCCCGTACGGGTACGGGAGTTGGCGCCGCCCGGCAAAGCGCAGGAGCTTAGCCGGGCGGCGCCGCGCTGTCCCCCGTATCGGCCAAAACCGCTGTGATGGACGGGGTGTGAGCTTTCACACGCAACTCAGAATTGCCTTGCGGCGTCGGCGTCCGGCAGAGTCTTGCTTCCGTCAGGCCCCGCATACGGCACACGTGCACCCTCAGGGGTGCGGCACCACACAACTCAACAGCCGTTCGCCGTATGCCGCCCACAGCACCACGGGCCCGTGTCTTCTGTGACCCATTTCGTCGAAGACCAGCGCCAGGGGCACGATTTCGCCCATTTGGTCACCTGCGTGGGCGATGCTGGAAGGAAACCGTGTGAGCCGGATCTCGGTCCGGGGATTCGCGGTGGCTTCGGCCACTGCGGTCACCACTGTCGGCGCCGTCGTCGGCGTTGCTTCGGGCAGCACCCAGCCCGCGGACGACAACTTCGAGGCCACCGCTGCCGACACCACGCTGCTCGCGGACATTCCCGTGGGCGAGCAGGCCCAGGTACAGGTCTCCTCGCTCTCGGCCCAGGCCGACGCCCAGGCCGCCGCGGCCGACTCGGCCGCGAAGAAGTCCGCGGAGGAAGCGGCCCGTCTCCAGGCCGCCCAGGACGCCGAGGCCAAGAAGAAGGCCGCCGACAAGGCGGAGCGGGAGCGCAAGGAAGCCGAGGAGCGCGCGAACCGTTCCGCGGTGCGCGACGCGTCGAGCTTCTCGGCCCAGGGCTCCTACTCCATCGCGGAGGTCAAGGCGATCGCCCGTCAGATGATCCCGGCCTCGCAGTTCCAGTGCTTCAGCAACATCGTGGACCACGAGTCCGGCTGGAACTACCGCGCGACCAACCCGTCCTCGGGCGCGTACGGTCTCGTCCAGGCCCTCCCGGGTTCGAAGATGTCGTCGGCCGGCGCCGACTGGCAGACCAACCCCGCCACCCAGATCAAGTGGGGCCTGAACTACATGAACAACCGCTACGACAGCCCCTGCGGCGCGTGGTCGTTCTGGCAGGCCAACCGCTGGTACTAGTCCGGCGAGCTCAACCTCGTGGAGCCCCTCACCGTCCTACGGTGAGGGGCTCCGTGCGTGTAGGTTCGGAAGCGGACGGGCTCCCCGGGGGAGTGAGCGGGGGAAGAAGGAAGAGCATGTCGAAACTGCCAGGATGGCTGAGCCGGCTGGGCGACCGCCTGGCCCGCATGGGTGAGCGCCTGGACGAGCGCCGCGCCCGTGCGGAGGCGGACGAGGAACTCGGCCCGCCCTACGACGAACTGGGCGGGCGCACGTACGACCCGTCAGACGCGCCCGGCCAGGGCTCGGGCGGTCCGTCCGATCGGCCGGACGCCGACGCTCCCGGTGCGGGAGAAGGTCCGGACACCGCGGGCGGCGCGGCGAAGTCCGGGGCCGGCCGGTGGCCCGGGCGGCGCGCGCCGGCCGCCCCCGCCGCGTCCGTACCCGCGCCCCCCGCCTACGCGCCCGCCGTCGCCGCGCGGCCCGATCCCGTCGACGCCATCCCGTGGGGCATGCGCGTCGCGGCCGAGGCCGGCTGGCGGCTGCTCGTCCTCGCCGGCACGCTCTGGGTGCTGATGAAGGTGATCAGCTCCGTCCAGCTGGTCGTGCTCGCCTTCGTCGCCGCGCTCCTCATCACCGCGCTGCTCCAGCCCACCGTGGCCCGGCTGCGCAGGATGGGCCTGCCCCGCGGGGTCGCCACCGCCGTCACCGCCGTCTCCGGCTTCGTGGTCATGGGGCTGGTGGGCTGGTTCGTGGTCTGGCAGGTCATGGACAACCTCGACAACGTCTCCGACCGTGTCAGGGACGGCATCGAGGAGCTCAAGCGCTGGCTGCTCGACTCCCCGTTCCATGTGACCGAGTCGCAGATCAACGACATCGCGCAGAACCTCAGCGACACCATCGGCGCCAACACCGAGCAGATCACCTCCGCCGGACTCCAGGGCGTGACGGTGGTCGTCGAGGCGATGACCGGCATACTGCTCGCGATGTTCTCGACGCTCTTCCTGCTGTACGACGGTAAGAAGGTCTGGAACTGGACGCTGAAGCTGGTGCCCGCCCAGGCCCGGCCCGGTGTCGCGGGCGCGGGGCCGCGCGCCTGGCGGACCCTGACCGCCTATGTACGGGGAACGGTCATCGTCGCCCTGATCGACGCGGTCTTCATCGGCCTCGGGCTCTACTTCCTCGACGTCCCGATGGCGGTGCCGCTCGCCGTCTTCATCTTCCTCTTCGCCTTCATCCCGTTGGTCGGTGCCGTCATCTCCGGCGCCCTCGCGGTCGTGGTCGCCCTGGTCACCAACGGGGTCTTCACGGCCCTGATGGTGCTGGTCGTGGTCCTGGCCGTGCAGCAGATCGAGGGCCATGTGCTCCAGCCCTTCATCCTGGGCCGGGCGGTGCGGGTCCATCCGCTGGCGGTCGTCCTCGCGGTGGCGGCCGGCGGTCTGACGGCGGGCATCGGTGGCGCGGTGGTGGCGGTGCCGCTGGTCGCGGTCACCAACACGGCGGTCGGCTACCTCCGCGCGTACAGCACCGAACAGGCCCTGCGCAGCACACCGGAACCGCGCGGGGCGACGGCCCACGCGGTGGCACCGACCCCGGCGCCGGGATCGAAGGACAGGGACGACACGTGATCACCGAACCCGAACTGGTGGGCGGTACGGCCTTCCCGGCCGCCGAGGTCCCTCTCGCCGAACCGGCGCCCCAGGCGCCCCGGCCGCCCCGGCCCCGTCGGCCCTGGCTGTGGGCGCTGGGCGGCGCGGTGGTGGCGTCGGCGGTGTGGGCCGGTGGACTCCACGCGTACGACAGGACCCAGGACGGCGGCCCCGATCTGGGCGGATACCGCACGGTCGGGAACCTCTGCGACAAGGTCGAGCTGAAGGCGCTCCAGGTGGAGCTGGGGAAGAAGTCGCCCGGCGACGACCTGCCCACGCCGACACGGGCGCACCCGGCGCTGGACAGGGCGCGATGCTCGGTCGTGCTGGGTTCTCCCGAAAGCGGTTTCACCGCCGATGTCACGTACGACCTGCACAAGGTGACCGACCCCGGGCCGGAGTTCGAGCCGAGGCTCGCCGAGATGATGGCGAACACCGAGCCGGTCGAAGGGCTGGGGGAGCGGGCGTACGTCCACCGAGACGAGGACAACTCCGGTGCCTGGATCAGCGTCCTGGACGGCCAGGCCCAGCTGGACATCTGGATCAATTCGCAGCTGAACTGGGACGTGGAGACGGACCAGGCGGTCCCGGCCGACAACAAGGTCGATCTGTCGGGCATCGAGGCCGTGCTGATCCAGGACATGAAGGCGCTCATGGCCGCGCTCAAGGAATGACGGAAAGGCCCCGGGGTGAACACCCCGGGGCCCTCCTCGCGTGAAGCGGCCTTACTCGGCCAGCACCGCTTCCGCGTCCAGCGTCACGCCGACCGCCTGGATCACCGAGGCGATCTTGACGGCCTCCTGGATCGTCTCGCGGTCGACACCGGCCTTGCGGAGCACCTGCTCGTGCGAGTCCAGGCACTGACCGCAGCCGTTGATCGCGGAGACGGCCAGCGACCACAGCTCGAAGTCGACCTTCTCGACGCCCGGGTTGCCGATGACGTTCATCCGCAGACCGGCGCGCAGCGTCCCGTACTCGGGGTCCGACAGCAGGTGCCGGGTCCGGTAGAAGACGTTGTTCATCGCCATGATCGCGGCGGCGGACTTGGCGGCCTGGTACGCCTCGGGCTTGAGGTTGGCCTTGGCCTCCGGCTCCAGCTCCTTGAGGACCTTCGGCGAGCGCGAGGCGATCGCGCAGGCCAGGACGGTGCCCCAGAGCTGCTGCTGCGGCAGCTCGCTGTTGCCGATCACCGAACCGAGGTTCAGCTTCAGGTCCTTGGCGAAGTCCGGTATGGCGGACTTGAGTTCGTCGAGAGCCATCTCAGTTCACCCGTTCCTTACTCGCCCGAGAGGAGCGCGACCGGGTCGAGGGTGTTCTCGCCCTTGGTCCAGTTGCACGGGCACAGCTCGTCGGTCTGCAGGGCGTCCAGCACCCGCAGGACCTCCTTGGGGTTACGGCCGACGGAACCGGCGGTCACCATGGTGAACTGGATCTCGTTGTTCTGGTCCACGATGAAGACGGCGCGCTGGGCGAAGCCGTCCTCGCCCTCGACGCCGCAGTCGCGCATGAGCTCGTGCTTCGAGTCGGCGAGCATCGGGAAGGGCAGGTCACGCAGGTCGGCGTGGTCCTTGCGCCAGGCGTGGTGCACGAACTCGGAGTCGCCGGAGACGCCGAGGATCTGGGCGTCACGGTCGGCGAACTCGTCGTTCAGCTTGCCGAACGCGGCGATCTCGGTGGGGCAGACGAAGGTGAAGTCCTTCGGCCAGAAGAACACCACACGCCACTTGCCCTCGTAGGTCTTGTGGTCGATCTGAGCGAACTCCTTGCCGCTCTCCAGCGACACGCAGGCGGTCAGGTCGTAGGTGGGGAACTGGTCACCGACAGTGAGCACGCGCTCTCCTTGCAGAGGGTGGGGGTCCCTTTTGGGGTCCTCCGTGGGGGTTGGACGGGGCCCAGCATGGCACGCGGTGCATTGATCAGTGAAATAGCTAGACTGGGTCGTGTTGATTGAAGGTGGTTATCAGTGGGATCCCCGTACAACCCGTACCGAGGCAAGCAGCCCAGTTTCTCCCAGCTCAGAGCGTTCGCGGCAGTCGCGGAGCATCTGCACTTCCGCGACGCGGCGGCGGCGATCGGGATGAGTCAGCCCGCGCTCTCGGGCGCGGTTTCGGCTCTCGAAGAGGCACTCGGTGTCCAGCTCCTCGAGCGTACGACGCGAAAGGTACTGCTCTCGCCCGCGGGGGAGCGGCTCGCGGTGCGCGCCAAGGCGGTCCTGGACGCGGTGTCGGAGCTGATGGAGGAGGCGGAGGCGGCGCAGGCGCCGTTCACGGGGGTGCTGCGGCTCGGCGTGATCCCGACCGTCGCGCCGTACCTGCTGCCCACGGTCCTGCGCCTCGTCCACGAGCGCTATCCGGAGCTCGACCTCCAGGTCCACGAGGAGCAGACCTCCTCGCTCCTGGAGGGGCTCGCGGCCGGGCGGCTGGATCTGCTGCTGCTCGCCGTGCCCCTGGGGGTGCCCGGTGTCACCGAACTGCCGCTCTTCGACGAGGACTTCGTGCTCGTCACCCCGCAGGGGCATCCGCTGGCCGGCCGCGACGACATTCCGCGCGAGGCGTTGAAGGAGCTCAATCTGCTGCTTCTCGACGAGGGGCACTGCCTGCGCGACCAGGCCCTCGACATCTGCCGGGAGGCAGGCCGTACGGAGGGGGCGCCCGTCACCACCACCGCGGCGGGTCTGTCCACCCTGGTCCAGCTGGTGGCGGGCGGTCTCGGCGTGACCCTGCTCCCGCGCACCGCCGTCAAGGTCGAGACCGCCCGCAACACGGCCCTGTTCACCGGCCGCTTCACCGATCCGGCGCCCTCACGGCGGGTCGCTCTCGCCATGCGCACCGGAGCGGCCCGGCACGAGGAGTTCGAGGAGCTGGCGCGGTCACTGCGGGGCGCGATGAAGCGGCTTCCGGTGCGGGTGGTGGGCGCCGACGCCTGAAGCGGCGACCGGCACCCACCCCGGGGGGTTCACTCCGTCCGGATCATTCGGTCCTGAGCCCGTCCGCCCGCATCACGCGCCACAGCGCGGGCATGCTCAGCAACGTCACCGCGAGGATCAGCGCGGCGCCCACCCCGGTCACCGGCAGGAAGACCGCCCAGTCCTCGACCCGCTTGTCGATCATCTTCAGCAGGACCAGGCCGAGGCCGAGCCCGCCGGCCACCGCGAGGGCCAGGCCCAGTGTGATCGGGAGCGCCGTCTGCCACAGCACCGACCAGGACAGCGTCGTCCGCGGCGTCCCGAAGGCGACCAGCGAGGACAGCAGGCGTTTCCGGTCCCGCAACTGCTCCAGGGTCGTGACCAGGAGCGACGCGGCCACCAGGATCATCGTCGCGGTCGCGCCGACCAGGATCCCGGTCCGTACGCTGCTGAACTGCTGGTCCCGCTCGAAGTTCTGCAGGGTGCCGACCCACATCAACGGATCGATCGAGGCGGCCGTGTTCCGTACGTACTCGGGCGCGTCCGGCACCGCCGGGTCGATCCGTACCATCGCGCTCGCGTTCGGCATGTCCAGCGTCGAGGCGTCGATGGCGGACGGCGTGGCGAAGACGCCGAACTGGTAGCGGCCCATCGGGTCCCGGCGCGCGTCGACCGTGCGGGCCTCGTCCGGGATCCGCCAGGTCGGCACCTTGCCCGCCGGCTCCGCAGGGGCGTCACGCAGGGCGACCACCGCTCCGGGGCGCGCGGTCTCGGCGAGATAGGCGTCGTCCGGACCCTCCTTGCCGTGAACCTGCGCGATGAAGACGTCGCCGTCCGTACAGGAGGGCAGGGAGGCCAGCTCCTCGAGCGAGGCGCAGTCGGCGACGACGAGCGAGGTGATCGGGCCGAACTCCTCGCCCTTCTTCAGCGGGCCCGGCCGCCACACGTGCGACGAGATCGTTCCGATCACCCCGGTGACGCCCCTGGTCTCCGAGAACTTGGCGATCATCTCGCGGGCCTCGTCGCCGTTCCTCGCGTCTCCCTGGGCCTGCATCTGGGCTCGTGCGGTGTCCATGTTGGTGGGCCGCATGAAGTCGTTCTGCATCGCCTGGAAGAGCATTTGGAGCGCGATCGCCCCGGCTGCGGCGACCACGATCCCACTGACCGCCCGTGCTGTCGTGCCGCTGCTCAACTGCAGTCTTCTGGTGGCCAGTTGCCAGGCCACCGGGCCGCCCCGAAGTCGCTTGACGACGGCTTCGACCAGCCACGGCAGCAGCGTGGTGAGCCCGGTGAGGGAGAGAGCCGCGCCCGCCGTGACCACGGTGGTGTTGATCGAGGTCTCCCGGAGGCCGACCTCGCCGGCCATCGGGACGAGAAGGGCGACGCCGGCGGCGAGCAGGAGCAGGCGCCACCACAGCCGGCGGGGGCGCGGGGTGGAGGTCCGTACGACACCGAGCGGTTCGATCGCGACCGCGCGCAGGGCGAAGACGGTCACCACGATCGCCGAGACCGGCACGATCACGAGGACGAGCACGGCGAGCGCGGGCAGCGGCACCACGTCGGAGGGGAAGGCGTTGACGTCCCACACCTGGACCGTCCCGACGAGCTGCCGGGCCAGCGCGAAGAACACGGCGCCGAGGCCGAGCCCGAGCAGCGCGCCGGCGAGCGACTCACCGGCCGCGATGCGCCGGGTCATCGCGCTGTCCGCGCCGACGAGACGCAGCGCGGCCAGCCGCCGGTCCCGCTGCTCGCCGCCGAAGCGGACGGCGGTGGCGATGAAGACGAGGACCGGCAGGAGCAGGACGACGCAGGCGATCACGACGAGCAGGAGCAGGAACGCGTTCAGCGGCTCGCCCGGCACCGACCAGCCGTAGTCCTTCCCCCGGCCGTCGTAGTTGTCGGTGGTGAGGGTGTCGCTTCCCGCGACGTAACGCATCTCGGCCGGTCCGATGAGGCCCGCGTCCCCGATCGTGCCGATGGTCCGGTACGGCATGCGCTCGCGGAGCAGGGCGCCGTCCGGGGAGGCGAGCAGCTCGGCGAGCGCGGGGGAGACCAGCATCTCGCCCGCTCCGGGCAGCTTCGCCACACCCGGCGGGGCGGGGGCGTCCGGACCCTCGGGCCGCAGAACGAGCCCGGTGACGGTCTCGCCGCGGTAGAGGGTGGAGGGCTTGGCGTAGAGAAAGGAGTCCGCTGTGGGGCGGGGCACCTCCTGGCTCGCGTTGACGTCCCGCTGCGACTCGCGCACCTCGCGGGAGAACAGCAGGTTCGGTATCGAGGAGGCGACGAGCAGCAGGGCGACGCCGAGGCCGATGCCGACGCCGGTCAGGGCCGTCCGGGTCCAGCCGGAGCGGCCTCCGGTGACCGCGAACCGCGCGCCGAGCGTCAGGTCGCGCACCCAGGTACGGAGCCTCATGCCGCCCACTCCGCGTCCCGCACGGAGCCGTCGCGGACGACGACCTCGCGGTCGGAGTAGGCGGCGACCCGGGGCTCGTGGGTGACGAGGACGACGGAGGCGCCGGTGTCCCGGGCCGCGTCGGTGAGCAGCTCCATCACGCGTTCGCCGTTGAGCGAGTCCAGGGCGCCGGTCGGCTCGTCGGCGAAGACCACACGCGGGGAGCCGACCAGCGCGCGGGCGACCGCGACCCGCTGGCCCTGGCCTCCGGAGATCTCGCCGGGGCGCTTGGCGGCGATGTCCTCGACCTCCAGCCGGGTCAGCCACTCCGCCGCCTTGGCCTCGGCGTTCTTGCGCCGCTCGCCTTTCAGGCGCAGCGGGAGGGCGACGTTCTCGACGCAGCTCAGTTCGGGAACCAACTGGCCGAACTGGAAGACGAAGCCGAAGTCGGTGCGGCGCAGGGAGCTGCGCGCGGTGTCCGGCAGGGTGGTGAGCTCGCGCCCGTCGTAGGTGATGGTGCCGGCGTCGGGCCGGACGATCCCGGCGAGACAGTGCAGCAGCGTGGACTTCCCCGAGCCCGAGGGGCCCATCACGGCGACGACCTCGCCGGCCCGGACCGCGAAGTCCGCGCCGGAGAGCGCGGGGGTCGGTCCGTACGCCTTGTCGATGCCGGTCGCGAGGAGGAGGGGAGGGGTGGTCATCGGCGAATCTCCTCGGCGAGCCGGTCGAGTCGGGCGGCGGTCAGTTCGAGCCAGCGAAGATCGGCTTCGAGGTGGAACAGGGCGTGATCGCAGATCAGCTGGTCGGCGAGGTCGCCCTCCTTCTTGCGCCGGGTGAGCTCGCGCATGAGCCGCAGATGCTCCGAGCGCTGCACGTCGAGGAGTTCCGCCGCGCCGCGCCCGGTGAGCAGGGCGAGGACGACCTTGGTGTAGAGCGTGGACTGGAGGTACGGCTCCGGCTTCTCGGGCTGCGACAGCCAGCGCTCGACATCGGTGATGCCGGCTTCGGTGATCGCGTACCGCTTCCGCTCGGGGCCGCCGCCGGCTTCGACGCCGTCCACCACGACCAGGCCGTTCTTCAACAGCCGCGACATGGTCGAGTAGACCTGCCCGTAGTGCAGGGGCCGGTCGTGGCCGAATTTCTCGTCGAAGGCGCGCTTGAGGTCGTAGCCGTGGCGCGGTCCGGACTCCAGGAGCCCGAGAAGTGTGTGACCGATGGACATGGTCGTCACTGTACACCCGGTGTATACGCACGTTGTATAGCCAACATGTGACCGGTGTCGCACAACCATCGGGGCCCCAGACGCGTCGGTTCCAGGGGAGACAGGTGCTGATTCTCACGTCCGGAAAAGACCGGATCGATTGCCCTTTGTCTGCATCAGCGGTGTTAGCTTGCTGAGCTGACTCGGTGCGGACACCTGCCCGGGACGACGATGAGCGGAGCGACGAGGGACATGGGCCGAGCGGACAAACGCCAAGTGAAGAAGGGCGGACGGATACGCCGTCTCTTCACCTGGAAGAGACTCCTGGGCACGTTCTTCGTCGGCTGCCTGCTCGTCATGGGCGCCTTCTACGCGATCTACCTGCTGGTCCCGGTGCCGTCCGCCAACGCCCAGGCCACCATGCAGAGCAACGTCTACAAGTACTCCAACGGAAAGCTCATCGCCCGGACCGGCGAGATCAACCGGGAGATCGTCGGCCTGGAGAAGATACCGACGAAGGTCCAGTACGCCTTCGTCGCCGCCGAGAACAAAACGTTCTACAAGGACCACGGCGTCGACATCCGCGGCACCGCCCGCGCCGCGCTCAACACCGTCACCGGCAAGGGCAAGCAGGGTGGCTCGACCATCACCCAGCAGTACGTCAAGAACTACTACCTGGACCAGGACCAGACGGTCACCCGCAAGCTCAAGGAGATGGTGATCGCGCTCAAGGTCGACCAGCGCATGGCGAAGAGCGAGATCCTCGCCGGGTACATGAACACCAGCTATTACGGACGCAGCGCCTACGGCATCCAGGCCGCCGCGCAGTCCTACTACGGTGTCGACGCCTCCAAGCTGAACGTCGCCCAGGGCGCCTACCTCGCCTCGCTGCTCCAGGCCCCCAACCAGTACGACTGGACCTCCGCCACCCCCACCGGCCGCAAGCTGGTCGAGGAGCGCTGGAACTACACCCTCGACAACATGGTCGAGGAAGGCTGGCTGGAGCAGACCGAGCGGCACGGCCTGAAGTTCCCCGTCCCGCAGAAGCCCAAGCCCGCCCCCGGTATGGAGGGCCAGCGTGGATACCTCGTCGAGGCCGCCAACCAGGAGCTGATGCGCCAGGGCATCAGCGAGGAGGACATCAAGGCCGGCGGCTGGACGATCACCCTCAACGTCGACGAGAAGAAGCAGAAGGCGCTCGTCGAGGCGGTCGACGAGCAGCTGGAGGAGAAGCTCGACCGCGAGGGCGACAAGAAGGACGCCACCGTCCAGGCCGGCGCCACCTCCGTCGACCCGAAGACCGGCAAGGTCGTCGCCCTCTACGGCGGCGTCGGCGCCACCCAGCACTGGATGTCCAACGCCACCCGCCGCGACTACCAGCCCGCCTCGACCTTCAAGCCGATCGTGCTCGCCTCCGCCCTCGACAACGGCGCCGAGACCCAGGACGGCCGGAAGATCGGCCTCGGCACCATCTACGACGGCACCAGCAAGCGGCCGGTCGTGGGCAGCGACGTGCCGTTCAACCCGGAGAACGAGGACGACCGGAGCTACGGCCCCGTCACCGTCCAGAAGGCCACCAACAGCTCGATCAACTCGGTGTACGCCCAGATGATCGTCGACGTCGGCCCGGCCCACGTCAAGAAGACCGCCCTCGACCTCGGCATGAAGGACGGCGAGGACTTCGGCGAGACCCCCTCGATGTCGCTCGGGGTCATGGGCGCCTCCACCTGGGACATGGCCGGCGTCTACGCCACGCTCGACAACCACGGTGTGAAGGTCACCCCGACCATCGTGAAGTCCGCCGAGCACAAGGACCGCAAGGCGGAGCCGGTGAAGTCGATCGGCGAGCAGGTGATCAGCCGCGAGGCCGCCGACACCACCACCAAGGCGATGCAGGGCGTCGTCCGCAGCGGCTCCGGCTTCCGGGCCGCGGGCAACTACCAGGCCGCCGGCAAGACCGGTACCTCCGAGAACAACCGCTCCGCCTGGTTCGTCGGCTACACCCCCGAACTGGTCACCGCCGTCGGCCTGTTCGGCGAGGAGGTCAAGGGCGGCCAGACCACCCTGACCGACACGATCAACCCGGGCCGCGCCAACGGCGGCCGTACCCCGGCCCAGATCTGGGGGGCCTACACCACCAGCGCGCTGGGCGGCGGATCCGACGCCCGCTTCGACCTGGAGACCGACGACTCGGCGGTCGTCGAGCCGGACCCGACGCCGTCGCGGACCACCGAGTCCCCGGAGCCGACCCCGCCGGCCACCAGCACCGGGTCCCCGGACCCGACGCCGCCGCCGACCTCGACCGCGACCACGCCGCCGCAGCCGACCCGGACGACCACGACACCGCCGGAGCCGACGCCCACGCGGACTGAGCCGACGTTCGAACCGCCGGTCGTCGGGGAGGGCGACGGGCGCCCGCAGCAGTGACAGGGCCTCTGCCCCGCAGCGGTGACGGGGCTCCCGCGCCGACACGACCTCCGCACTGACACGGCGACGGCCGGGCCCCGCCAAGGGCCCGGCCGTCGCCGTGTGCGTACTCCGCGCGCTTACGTACGGGTGGCCAGCTCGAACCAGACCACCTTGCCGCCCGAGAGCCGGGTCGCTCCCCACCGGCGGGCCAGCCGGTTCACCAGGAAGAGGCCGCGGCCGCCCTCGTCGGTGTCGCGCGCCCGCCGCTGCCGGGGCAGCTGCGGAGAGTCGTCGCCGACCTCGCAGCGCAGGACGTCTGTCCGCAGCAGCCGCAGCGTCACCGGCCGCTCCGCGTACCGCACGGCGTTCGTCACGACCTCGCTGATCAGCAGCTCCACCGAGTCCGACAGCTCCTCCAGGTCCCAGCGGGCGAGCGCCCGCCGCGCGAGCCGCCGGGCCCGGCCCGGGGCCGCGTCCTCCGGCTCCAGGAACCAGTACGCCACGTCACTGGGCGCGATTCCGTCGAAACGGGCCGCGAGCAGCGCGATGTCGTCGTCCCGGTCGCCCGGCCCGAGCATGTCGAGGACGTCGTCGCACAACGCCTCCAGCGGGGGCGAGTGGTCGGGGCCGGTCAGCTGGGCCGTCGCCGCGAGGCGCTCCCGCAGCTGCTCTATCCCGGTCCACACGTCCCGCAGCCGGGACTCGACCAGACCGTCCGTGTAGAGGAGCAGCGTCGCGCCGGCCGGCGCGTCCAGCTCCACGGCCTCGAAGTCCACCCCGCCCACGCCGATCGGAGCGCCCGGCGGGACCCGGAGCACCTCCGCCCGGCCGCCGAGGTGGAGCAGTATCGGCGGCGGATGACCGGCGTTGGCGATCGTGATCCGGTGCGAGACCGGGTCGTACACCGCGTACATACACGTCGCCATCCGGTCCTGCCCGAGCCGCTGCGCCTGCTCGTCCAGGTGGTGCAGCACCTCCTGCGGCGGCAGGTCGAGCCCGGCCAGGGTCTGCGCCGTGGTCCGCAGCTGGCCCATGATCGCGGCGGACGTCATGGAGTGGCCCATGACGTCACCGACGACCAGCGCCACCCGGCTGCCGGGCAGCGGGATCGCGTCGTACCAGTCGCCGCCCACCCGGGCCGTCTCGGCGGCCGGAAGATAGCGGGAGGCGAGCCTCACCCCGGTCGGCTGCGGCAGCGAGTCCGGCAGCATGGTGCGCTGCAGCTCGTCGGCGATGTACGCCTCCCGGCCGTAGAGCACGGCCTTGTCGATGCCGAGCGCCGTGTGCGTCGCCAGCTGCGCGGCGACCAGCAGGTCGTTCGGCTCGAAGCCCGGCCGCTCGGGTCGGCGCAGGAAGACGGCGGCGCCGATGACCCGCCGCCGGCCGCGCAGCGGGGCGAGGATCGCCCGGTGTCCGCCGGGCAGCGCGTGCTCGGCGCCGAGCAGCTCGGGCAGCGCGGCCCGGGCGGCCGCGGAGTCGCCGAAGACCGGCCGCACCCCGCGCAGCACTTCGGCGAGCGCGCCGCCGGAGCGGACCTCGCACAGCTCCGCCGCGGGGGTGGGGTCGGGGTCGGGTACGAGGACGAGCTCCTCGCCCTCCAGGTCCGTTAAGCGCAGCCGGTCGGTGCGGCGCAGCCGCAGCACGAACGGCGCGACCGGCCGTTCGTCACCCACCGGGAGCGGGTCGCGCAGATAGACCAGGATCGCGTCGGAGAACGTCGGTACGGTCGCCCGGCACAGGCCGAGCACGATCTCGTCCAGGTCTATCCCGCGCGCGATCCGCCGGGTCGCCGCGCCCACGAACCGCAGCCGGTCGCCCTCCCGCCGCATGGCGGCGACGTCCTGCGCCACCCCGGCGCCGGTGGGCGCGGGCACCGCGACGGCCGCGGCCGCCGCCTCCTGGCGAGGGCGGGTGCGTTCCTGCGACCGGGCAGCCAGCGGCTGGCGGCCTTCGTGGGAGGTGGGATGCTCCGTCACGCGTGGGATTCCGTCCGTCCGGGCCGGTGGGGCGATGCACTCGCTCTTCTCGCCGATGCCGCGCCTTCACCGGCGATAAACCCCTGGCGGGCGGCGGATGTGAATACCCCGCGAGCAGCGGCTACGGCAGGGGTGGGAACACCCGGGCACACGTCCGGCACGGCTCTCCCCCTCTTGGATGACTTACGGTCAGGTCCTGCGCTGTGCTCAGTGGTTGACGCGACGCTCGGTTGATCACGGTCTTGCGGAGGACGATCCTACGTTTGCACCCCGGGGGCGCATCAAGGGTCTCACGGTGCCGTGTGCGCCGGAGTGCGATCCCAGTCCGACGGAAGCTCGGGAACGCTCCAGCGCGGATCCGGCCGCCAGTCCTCCCAGCCGTCCGAGAACGGCGCCCCCCACGCCCGGATCACCTCGACGGCGGCCCGGCCCGCGGCCCGTACCCGCGCGGCCTGCGCCGCATCCATCAGCCCGGCCCGCTGGGCCTGCGCGAACTCGTCCTCGTCCCGCCACAGCCAGCTGTGGTCCGGGTAGACGGAGATGTCGAGGAAATGGTCCTCGGAGTCGATGCCGCCGGCCCAACGGGTCCGGGGCTCCTCCAGGTTCACGTACCAGCTGCGGAAGCGCCAGCCGCGCTCCCAGAACAGCCAGACCGACCAGGGGTCCCCGGGCCTGGCCAGCTTCAGCACGCCCGTGCCGAACCAGCGCGAGCGCACGGTGGTGCGCGGCGCGGTGTAGCGCGTGGCGAGCGGCTCCTCGTGGACGGGAGTGCCGTCGGTGAGCACCGGTTTGACGCACTCGGTGCCCGGCGCCATCCAGACGGCGAGCAGCTCGGCGGTGTCCTGGACGACGGTCACCGGCCGGCAGATGTGCACAGCGCCGGAGCCGTTGCCGCGGTAGCGCCAGAGGATGTGCTCCCCAGGCGCCCAGTGCTGGGGGCCGCCCGATCCTGTCATGCGCAGATCTTAGGGGCGTGCCCCCGCCACCGCTGCGGCACAGGTCACGGAGGGGTCGGAGATGAGTCAGATACGGACGCGCCGGTTTCACGCGCCGGATCCGCCTGTCGGTTTCGTCCGCCTGTATCACCCACCGGTCCGTCCGCCGATTTCGCCCGCCCGTCTACGGACGGGTCATGCGCAGCACGTCGAGGGCCTCGTCGAGCTGCTCGACGGTCAGGGCGCCGCGCTCGACGTACCCGGATTCGAGCACCACCTCGCGGATCGTCTTCCGCTCGGCCAGGGACTTCTTGGCCACCTTGGCCGCCTCCTCGTAGCCGATGTACTTGTTCAGCGGGGTGACGACGGACGGCGAGGACTCGGCGTACTCCCTGGCCCGCTCGACGTTGGCGGTGATGCCGTCGACCGTACGGTCCGCGAGCAGCCGGGCGGCGTTGGCGAGGAGCCGGACCGACTCCAGGAGGTTCTTGGCGATCACCGGCAGCATCACGTTGAGCTCGAAGTTCCCGGCCGCGCCCGCCACCGCCACCGTGGTGTCGTTTCCGGTCACCTGCGCGGCGACCATCAGGACCGCCTCGGGAATGACCGGATTCACCTTGCCCGGCATGATCGAGGAGCCCGGCTGGAGGTCGGGGAGGTTGATCTCGGCCAGGCCGGTGCGCGGACCCGACGCCATCCAGCGCAGATCGTTGGAGATCTTCGTCAGGGAGACGGCGATGGTCCTGAGCTGGCCGGACGTCTCCACCAGACCGTCCCGGGCGCCCTGGGCCTCGAAGTGGTCGCGGGCCTCGGTGAGCGGCAGGCCGGTGGCGCGGGCGACCTCGGCGATGACCGCGGCGGAGAAGCCGGGTGGCGTGTTGATGCCGGTACCCACCGCCGTACCGCCGAGGGGGAGTTCGGCGAGCCGGGGGAGAGAGGACTCCAGCCGCTCGATCCCGTACCTGACCTGGGCCGCGTAGCCGCCGAACTCCTGGCCCAGGGTCACCGGGGTGGCGTCCATGAGGTGCGTACGGCCGGACTTCACCACGTCCGCGAATTCGGCCGATTTCCGCTCCAGGGACACCGCCAGACGGTCGAGGGCCGGGATCAGGTCGCGGGTGACGGCGGCGGTCGCGGCGATGTGGATCGAGGACGGGAAGACGTCGTTGGACGACTGGGACGCGTTCACATGGTCGTTGGGGTGGACGTCCCGGCCGTCGGGGAGGCGCTCGCCGGCGAGGGTGGCGAGGACCTCGTTGGTGTTCATGTTGGACGAGGTGCCCGAGCCGGTCTGGAAGACGTCGACGGGGAAGTGCTCGTCCCAGCGGCCCTCGGCGACCTCCGCCGCGGCCTCCTGGACGGCTCCGGCGATGTCCTTGTCGATCACGCCGAGTTCGGCGTTGACCTTGGCAGCGGCGGCCTTGATCCGGGCGAGGGCCTCGATGTGGGTGCGCTCCAGGCGCTGTCCCGAGACGGGGAAGTTCTCCACCGCCCGCTGGGTCTGGGCGCGCCACTTGGCGTGTGCGGGGACCCGCACCTCGCCCATGGAGTCGTGCTCGACCCGGAAGCCTTCCCGGTTGTCACTCGTGTCACTCATGTTCCTCAACCTCCTGTAAAAGTTGAGCAGTTGTCTTGTTCTGCCTATTCCCAATGCGCGTACCGGCCAGTAGAAACCGTGGGTAACCCCACCCTCCAGGAGGCGCAATGAGGCGCACCAGGCACAGAGTCCGCTGGACGATCGCGGCCGCGGCCGCGGCCGCGACGGCCTTCGGAACCATGGCAGCCGCGGCACCCGCCGGCGCGGCCGACACGACCAACGGCACCGCTCGCGTCGCATCCGTACCGCTCTCGCCCGAACTGGAGGCCATCCGCGCCGCCGAGGCCGTCAAGATCTACGGCGACCCCGCCGAGCGGCCGCTCGCCGACCGCAAGAGCGGTCTGATCTCGCTCGGCGACAGCGAGATCTCCGGCGAGGGCGTCGGCACCTACGAGCCGCCGACCAACGGCCCCAGCAACTGGTGCCACCGCTCGCCCGAAGCCGCCGTCCACCGCACCGCCATCCCCGCGGACCTCACGTTCAACGTGTCCTGCTCCGGCGCCTACACCGGCAACATCAAGATCGGCGGCTCGAAGCAGTACGCCGACGAACTCGTCCAGAGTGACAACCTCGCCATCAAGGCCCGCAACACCCGGATCAAGATGGTGCTTCTCGTCGCCGGAGCCAACGACGACCTGCAGTTCGGGCCCGTGATGACCGACTGTGTCACGCGGTATCTGACGTTGCAGGGCCCGTGCGAGCCCAAGTACGCCCCCGGCTGGCAGGCGCGCGTCGACGCGCTCGTCCCCAAGGTCGAGCAGACCGTACGCGACCTGAGGACCGTCATGCGGGACGCCGGATACGCCGACCGCGACTACAAGCTCGTCGTCATGGGCTACCCGAGCCCCATCGGACCCGACTTCCACGACAACCCGAACTTCCCCGGCAAGCTCGCCTGCGGCGGACTCGGCTACGACTCCGACACCGTCTGGGGCCGCAACACCGCCGTCCCCGCCTTCGAACGCGGCATGCGCAAGGCCGCCGCGAACACCGGCGCCACCTACCTCGACAACTCGCGGCTCTTCCACGGCCACGAGGTCTGCATGGACGACGCCTGGGCCCGGGGCCTCTACATCGACCTCTCCAAGCCCGGCACCCCGGACGAGAACTCCGTCCGGCAGTCCTTCCACCCCAACGCCCGCGGCCACGCCGCCTTCGCCTCCTGCCTCACGCAGCTCTACAACTCCAACCTGCGCGAGGCGAGTTGCGCGGACGTGAACTCGTCCGGAACGCCGGCCCTCTTCCCGTACGCCTGGGACGACGTCTACAAGCCGCTGAAGAACGGCGCCACGGGCAACTGCGTGGACGTCAACGCCTCGAACAGCGCCAACGGCACCGGGGTGCTCGGCTGGGACTGCCACGGCGGCCGCAACCAGGGCTGGTGGTACGACTCCGCCCGCAAGACCGTCCACACGGAGCTGACCCAGGACCGCTGCCTGGACGTCCCGGGCGCGAAGTACCAGACGGGCGCGGCGATGATCGTGTGGAACTGCTCGGGCGCGGCGAACCAGACGTTCGTACGCGACGGGGCCACGATCCGGCCGGCGGCCGCGACCGGGCTCTGCCTGACGCAGGCGGCGGCGAAGGAGCCGCTGCGGCTCCAGAGCTGCGACGGCTCGGCGAACCAGCGGTTCGTATAACCGCGACGGACCCGGGGCCCTCGTCCGGTGCGGGACGGGGGCCCCGGCCTTGCGGCCGTCCAGGGGGAGACTCCCTAGAGAGCCTTGACGCTGGAGCGGGCCAGCTCGTACGCCGGGAGCATCTCGCGGTGCTCTTCGGAGTCGAGCCCGCCGAGGTGCACGATGACCGTGCCCTTCGGGGTGGAGACCGCGAAGGCGCTCTCCTCCTTGGACTCCTCCATGATCTTGTTGTAGACGGTGTACGTCACCTCGACGACGGGCAGCGCGCCTGCCTTCGTCTCCTTGTAGGAGACCTTGGAGGTGTTCTCCTCGGCCTTCACGAACCCTTCGAGCGCCGTACGGGCCGAGCCGCCGGGGGCGGTCCAGACGCGCAGGTAGCCGATGTTGCCGGCGGGCTTGGCATCGATCTCGCAGACCATGGTCGCGGGGCCCTGCTTGCCGAGCGCGACGGCGAGCTCGTCGCCCTCGTCGACCTTCACGGCCTTCGGCTTCCAGTCCGCGGCGAGGCCGAAGGAGACGGGAAGGACGCACGCGGTGCCCGGCTCCCCGAGGGAGGCCGCGGCCTTGGCCGCCGTCTTGTCCTTGGCGGCCGTCGTGGCACCGGCGGCCGGCGCCTCCTTGACCTCCGGCGTCGACGCCTTCTCCGTACCGCAGCCGGCCAGTACGCCGACGGCCGTGACCGCGGCGAGGACGGGCGCCAGGGCCCGTACCCGTATGTGATGTCTCATGCGCGTCAGCCTAGTGAGGGCGGCCGGGAGTGGGGACGGGCCCCCGGCGGTTGCCGAGGGCCCTGTCGTCAGCACGTACGTACCGCTGTCAGCCCAGGCCGGGGCCGCGCACCGGGATGTGGGTGAAGGTCGGCTCCGGAGCCGGGTTCTGGAAGAAGTCGTTGCCCTTGTCGTCGACGACGATGAACGCCGGGAAGTCCTCGACCTCGATCTTCCAGACGGCCTCCATGCCGAGCTCCTCGTACTCGACGACCTCGACCTTCTTGATGCAGTCCTGCGCCAGGCGCGCCGCGGGGCCGCCGATCGAGCCCAGGTAGAAGCCGCCGTGGCTGCCGCACGCGTCCGTGACCTGCTTCGAGCGGTTGCCCTTGGCCAGCATGACCTTGGAGCCGCCCGCCGCCTGGAACTGCTCGACGTACGAGTCCATGCGGCCGGCCGTCGTCGGGCCGAAGGAGCCGGAGGCATAGCCCTCAGGGGTCTTGGCCGGACCGGCGTAGTACACCGGGTGGTCCTTGAGGTACTGCGGCATCTCCTCGCCGGCGTCGAGGCGCTCCTTGATCTTGGCGTGCGCGATGTCGCGGGCCACGACCAGCGGACCGGTCAGCGAAAGCCGGGTCTTGACGGGGTACTTCGTCAGCTCGGCGAGGATCTCGTCCATCGGCTGGTTCAGGTCGATCTTCACGACGTCGCCGGACTCGTCGAGGTGCTCGTCGGTGGTCTCCGGCAGGAAGCGCGCCGGGTCGGTCTCCAGCTGCTCCAGGAAGACGCCCTCGGCGGTGATCTTCGCGACGGCCTGACGGTCGGCCGAGCAGGAGACGGCGATCGCGACCGGCAGCGAGGCACCGTGGCGCGGCAGGCGGACCACGCGCACGTCGTGGCAGAAGTACTTGCCGCCGAACTGCGCGCCGATGCCGATCTTCTGGGTCAGCTCGAAGACCTTCTCCTCCAGCTCCTTGTCCCGGAAGCCGTGGCCGAGCTCCGAACCCTCGGCGGGCAGCTCGTCCAGGTAGTGCGCGGAGGCGTACTTCGCGGTCTTCAGGGCGAACTCGGCGGAGGTGCCGCCGACGACGATCGCCAGGTGGTACGGCGGGCAGGCGGCCGTGCCGAGCGAACGGATCTTCTCCTCCAGGAACTTCATCATGCTCGCCTCGTTGAGCACGGCCTTCGTCTCCTGGTAGAGGAAGGACTTGTTGGCGCTGCCGCCGCCCTTGGCCATGAAGAGGAACTTGTACGCGCCGCCGTCGGTCGCGTACAGCTCGATCTGCGCGGGCAGGTTCGAGCCGGTGTTCTTCTCCTCCCACATGGTCAGCGGGGCCATCTGGGAGTACCGCAGGTTGAGCTCGGTGTACGCGTCGTAGACACCGCGGCTCAGGGCCTCCTCGTCGCCGCCCTCGGTCAGCACGTTCTGGCCGCGCTTGCCCATCACGATCGCGGTGCCGGTGTCCTGGCACATGGGCAGGACGCCCGCGGCGGCGATGTTGGCGTTCTTGAGGAGGTCGAGCGCGACGAACTTGTCGTTGTTCGACGCCTCCGGGTCGTCGATGATCCGGCGCAGCTGGGCCAGGTGGGCCGGGCGCAGATAGTGCTGGATGTCGTGGATGGCCTCGGCGGCGAGCCGGCGCAGCGCCTCGGGCTCGACCTTGAGGAACGTACGGCCGTCGGCCTCGAAGGTGGAGACACCTTCGGAGGTCACCAGGCGGTAGGGCGTGGTGTCCTCTCCCAGGGGGAGTAGATCGGAGTACGCAAACTCTGGCATGACGGCGGCCATTCCTCACATCGGCAGACAGCTGCGCCGCCTCCATTGGCAGCGCGCCCTCAAGCGTAAGACGCGCCACCGACACCGATCCTGTGAGGTAAGGCTCACTTGCCGGTCCGGGGGCCGACAGCGGGGCCCATGGCCGGAAGCCGCGCCGCGCCCCTGGTCGCGATCTATCGCGTTTCGCTAGTCTGAGGTCGTGGACCTCGAAAAGCAGCCCCAGAAGCCGGTCGCCCCCGCCGAGCCCGCCCCTGCCGCACCGGCCCCCGCCGCTGCCGGTGACTCCCTGCGGGCCTCGGACGCCGACCGGGACCGGATCGCGGACATCCTCCGGGACGCCCTGGCAGAGGGGCGGCTCGACGCCGAGGAGCACTCGGAGCGGATCGACGCCGTCTATCGCGCCAAGACCGTGGGCGAACTGGAGCCCATCGTCCGCGACCTCCCCGCCGGGGCCCGGCCCCGCCAGGATCCCGAGTCGGCCTACGCGTACGGCCCCGACGACACCTCGGGCCCCGCCGACAACCTGGTCGCCGTCTTCTCCAGCACCACCCGCAAGGGCCGCTGGCGCGTGGGGCGCAGGACCAACGCCTTCTCCCTCTTCGGCAACATCGAGATCGACCTGACCGAGGCGCTCTTCGCGCAGCGGCTCACCACGATCAACGCCACCTCGATCTTCGGCAACGTCGAGGTGCGGGTCCCGGAGAACATCAGCCTGCGCGGGAACGGCACCGGGTTCTTCGGAAACTTCGAGGTGGTGAACATGGAGGCCGCCGACCCGCAGGCCCCGGTCGTGGTGATCAACGGCTACTCGATCTTCGGCAACGTCGAGGCGAAGCCGAAGCGGGGCAAGTGGGTCACGAACCTCCAGAACCAGCTGCGCAAGCACCTCGGCCACTGACCGGACGGACAGCGGGGCGGCGGACGCGCGAGCCGTGACCGGGGCGGGGGCGCGGTGACCGGAATCCGCCCCTGAGGTTCCGGAGTCCGGAACTCCACGGCACCCAGTGCATAGGCGCACGCACAGCGGGTAAGGCTGCTGCATCGTCTCTCGCTCGCGAAGCCGTCGTCAGGAGTAGACCGTGCTGCATCTGCCGCATCAGCCCGTCCAGGTCGCCGCCGTCCCTCCCCAGCGTGCCCCCGCACGGGAGGACGAGGCCGGCCCCTGGCACACGGAGGCGGTGTGCCGCCGGGACGAGGCCGGGCTGTTCTTCGCCCCCTCCAAGGAGCCGACCGCCGCCCGGCTCTCCCGCGAGGAGGCCGCCAAGCGGGTCTGCGCCCGCTGCCCCGTGATGGTCGAGTGCCGGGAGCACGCGCTGCTCCAGCCCGAGCCGTACGGAGTGTGGGGCGGGCTGACCGCGGCCGAGCGCCGCGTCGTGCTCGCCCGGCGCCGCCGGCGCGAGGTGGAGCTCAGAAAGGCGGCGACGGACCGCATCGCCGCGGCCGGCTGACAGCCGGCGCTCCGACGGTGGCCGCACGGAAACGGGACGGTCGGCCGTACGAGCGGTCGGCCGTACGGAAACGGGACGGTCGGCCGTACGAGCGGTCGGCCGTACGGAAACGGGACGGTCGGCCGTACGAGAAGGGGCGCCCCCACCGCACATGGGGGCGCCCCTCTTCGTACGTCTGCCTCCGCCGCTACTTCGCGCGGTCGAAGTCGATCTTGCTGTAGGCGCGCAGCTTCGCGAGCCGGTGGGTCGAGTCGATCTGCCGGATCGTGCCGGACTTGGAGCGCATCACCAGCGACGACGTGGTCGCCGTCTCCGAGCGGTAGCGGACGCCGCGCAGCAGCTCGCCGTCCGTGATGCCGGTGGCTACGAAGAACACGTTCTCGCCGCTGACCAGGTCGTTCGTGGACAGCACCCGGTCCAGGTCGTGACCCGCGTCGAGCGCCTTCTGGCGCTCGGCGTCGTCCTTCGGCCACAGCTTGCCCTGGATGACACCGCCCAGGCACTTGATCGCGCAGGCCGAGATGATGCCCTCGGGCGTCCCGCCGATGCCGAGCAGCAGGTCGACGCCGGTGCCCTCGCGGACGGCCATGATCGAGCCGGCGACATCGCCGTCCGAGATGAACTTGATCCGGGCGCCGGTCTCGCGGATCTCCTTGACGATCCCCTCGTGGCGGGGGCGGTCCAGGATGACGACCGTGACGTCCTCGGGCGACATGTTCTTGGCCTTGGCGACCCGGCGGATGTTGACCGAGACGGGGGCGTTGATGTCGACGAAGTCGGCGGCCTCGGGGCCGGTGACCAGCTTGTCCATGTAGAACACCGCGGACGGGTCGAACATGGTGCCGCGGTCGGCGGCGGCCAGCACGGCGATCGCGTTCGGCATGCCCTTGGCGTTGAGGGTGGTGCCGTCGATCGGGTCGACGGCGATGTCCACCTCGGCGCCGGTGCCGTCGCCGATCCGCTCGCCGTTGTAGAGCATGGGCGCTTCGTCCTTCTCGCCCTCACCGATGACGACGACGCCGTTCATCGAGACGGTGGAGACGAGGGTCCGCATGGCGTTGACCGCCGCGCCGTCGGCACCGATCTTGTCGCCGCGACCGACCCAGCGGCCGGCGGCCATGGCGGCGGCCTCGGTGACGCGCACCAGCTCCAGGGCGAGGTTGCGGTCGGGGGCCTCGGGAGAGACCTCGAGCTCGGACGGCAGATGATGCTCGGTCATCGGAGCGCACCTTTCTGTACGGCGACGGCCGGAATAAAGAGGGTGCTGCGACTCTATCGGTACGTCGACAAATTGAGCAGAGGGGCCCACGTATGAGCACAGCACCATGATGCGACCATGGGGGGCGTGGCAGGTATGCGAGGCAGGCAGACGGTACGCGGGATGTTCCAGTCCCTGGCGGTGATCATGGTCGCCGCGGGCGTGATGTATCTCTTCATCCCGCACGACGAGGACGCGAACCCGGTTCAGGCGAAGGACTACCGGGTCGAGCTCCTGACGGCCCAGCGGGCGGCGCCGTATCCGGTGCTGGCCCCCGAGGGCCTCGGTGAGCAGTGGAAGGCGACGGTCGTCTCGTACAAGCGCGAGAAGGGCGACGCCTGGCACCTCGGCTTCCTGGACCCGGACACGCAGTACGTCTCGCTGCACCAGTCGACGGCGGAGCCGAAGAAGTTCGTCCCCGACGTCACGCAGCAGGCCTCGGACACGGGGAAGACGCAGACGGTGGCCGGCCAGGTGTGGCAGCGCTGGGAGGGCCCGAAGTACGACGCCCTCGTGCGGACGGACGGCAAGGCGACCACGGTGGTGACCGGCACGGCCTCGTTCGAGCGGCTGGCGGAGATGGCCGGGGCGCTGCGGGCGAAGAAGGTCTAGACGCGGGACGGCGTACGTGAGAAACGGGAAAGCCCCCGGCGCGGGAAGCGCCGGGGGCTTTGTCGCGTCGAGGGCCGCGGCGGGCTCAGACGGTGGTGACGACCTCGTCGTAGGCCAGGCGCGGCGAGCGCGGGAACCAGGCGTCGTCGCCCGGCTTGCCGATGTTGACGACCATGAGGGGCGTGTGGTCGTCGTCGAGGAACTCCTTCTGGACGCCGGCGAAGTCCAGGCCGGTCATCGGGCCGGCGGCGAGGCCGGCGGCGCGGACGCCGATGATGAAGTAGGCGGCCTGGAGGGCGGCGTTCAAGGCGGCCGAGCCCTCGCGGGTCGGGCGCTCGGCGAAGAAGACGTCCTTGGCCTGCGGGAAGTGCGGGAACAGGGCCGGGAGCTCCTCGTGGAACTCGTTGTCGGCGGCCAGGATCGCGACCAGCGGGGCGGTGGCGGTCTTGGGCTGGTTGCCCTCTGCCATGTGCTTGACCAGGCGCTCGCGGGCCTCGGGCGAGCGGACCAGGACGACGCGCAGCGGCGACTGGTTGAAGGCGGTCGGGCCGAACTTCATCAGGTCGTATATCGCCTGGATCTGCTCGTCGGTCACCGGCTCGTCGGTGAAGGTGTTGGCGGTGCGGGCCTCACGGAAGAGGAGGTCCTGGGCGGCGGGGTCAAGGGCGAGAGACATGCTGCGTACCTTCCGGACAAGCAAGGGATTCAACCGATGCCCCGACAGTACGACGGTGTTTGGTTAATTTTCAACTAACTCATGCGGATAGTGATCCGCTTCACATCGCCCACCTTACCGAAGTCACTCGTCCTCTCCGGCCCCCTCCTGCTCCGCCGCCAGCGAGGCGTCGAGCCGCGCCCGCGCCCCTTCGAGCCAGCGCCGGCACACCTTCGCCAGCTCCTCGCCGCGCTCCCAGAGGGCCAGGGACTCCTCCAGGGTCGTTCCGCCCGCCTCGAGCCGCCGGACGACCTCGATCAGCTCGTCGCGTGCCTGCTCGTAGCCGAGCGCCGCCTCTTCCACCGTGCCTGCCATGCGCACCACCCTATGTGTGGGTTCGGACAAAGGATCAAGATCCGTCGACGGGGGCCCGGTCGACGGGGGCCCGGTCGGCCTGGGGGGCGTCGGACTGAGGCTCGTCTGCCTCGGACCCGTCGGCCGGGGGCTCGTGGGGTTCGTCGGCGTCGGCCTCGCCGGCCGGGGAGCCGTCGGCCCCGGGCCCGTCGACGCGGGACTCGCCGGCCGGGGAGCCGTCGGCCCCGGGCCCGTCGACGCGGCGCACTCCGAACTCGCCCGCGGCCACGCGTGCCCGCAGCTGCTCGTCCACGGCGACCTCCTCAGGGCTCCGCACGACCGTCCCGTCCGCCCGCTGGAGCACCGCGTACCCGCGCTCCATCGTGGCGGCCGGCGAAAGCGCCCGGACCCGCGCGCGGGTGTGCGAAAGCTCGGAGTCCGCCCGGTCGAGGAGATGCCTGAGGGTCCGCCTGCTGCGCGCGAGCAGCGCGTCCAGCTCGTCCTCCCGAAGCTCCACCATCCGTTGCGGATGCTCCATGACCGGCCGCGCCAGCGCGTGCGCGAGCCCGCGCTCCTCCCGCTCGAGCAGCCCCCGCACCGTCCGCAGCGCCCGGTCACGCAGTCCCTGCACCCGGTCCAGCTCCTCCCCGACGTCCGGTACGACCTTCTTGGCCGCGTCCGTCGGTGTGGAGGCCCGCAGGTCGGCGACCAGGTCGAGCAGCGGCGAGTCCGGTTCGTGGCCGATCGCGGAGACCACCGGCGTACGGCAGTCGGCGACGGCCCGGATCAGCTGCTCGTCCGAGAACGGCAGCAGATCCTCCACGCTGCCGCCGCCCCGGGCCACGATGATCACGTCCACGCCGTCGTGCGCGTCGAGCTCCTTGACGGCCTGGACGACCTGCGGCACGGCCTTCACGCCCTGCACGGCGACGTTGCGCACCTCGAACCGGACGGCCGGCCAGCGCCGTCGCGCGTTCTCCAGGACGTCCCGCTCGGCGGCGGAGGCGCGGCCGCAGACGAGGCCGATGAGCTGGGGCAGGAACGGCAGCGGCTTCTTGCGGTCGAGAGCGAACAGCCCTTCGGCGCCGAGACTCCGCTTCAGCTGTTCGAGACGGGCCAGGAGTTCACCGATGCCGACCGGCTTGATCTCCACCGCGCGCAGCGAGAGCTGCCCACGCGGCGCGTACCACTCGGGCTTGGCGTGCACGACGACCCGGGCGCCCTCGGAGACGACGTCGGCGACGGCGTCGAAGACCTGGCGGTAGCAGGTGACGCCGATGGAGATGTCGTACGACGGATCCCGCAGGGTCAGGAAGACGACCCCGGCCCCGGGCCGCCGCGACAGCTGCGTGATCTGACCCTCGACCCACACGGCTCCGAGCCGGTCGATCCACCCCCCGATGAGCCGGGAGACCTCCCCTACGGGAATCGGCGCTTCGGCGGACGTATTGAGACCCATGCGCCGAGACTAGTGCCAGCTTCGGACACCCGAGCCGCCCCGACGCCCGGTCCTCGCTCGCGGTGGCCTTTCGCGCCAGGGCAGACAGCAGCCCGGTCCTCGCTCGCCGGTGGCCCTTTCGCGCCGGGCCCGACGGCCACCCGGCCCCCGCTCGCCGACAGCCGCCTTTCGCGCCCGCGCGCCTGGCAGCCCTGACACGCGCGCCCGGCAGCCGCCCGGCCCCCGGTCGCCGACAGCCGCCTTTCCCTCCCGCGCCCCCGGCGGCCCTACGCGCCGTGGCCGACAGCAGCCCGCCCCTGCCGCCCCCGACGTCAAGTCAGGTCCGCCGCGCCGTGCCCTGGACGGCGAGCACCACCAGGCCGACCCCCAGCCACGCCGCGCCCACCAACTGCGCCGACGTCGCCGCCTCCACGATCACCGCGACCAGGATCAGCGCGCCGACCACCGGCGCCACCACGTGCCGCCACCGATGCGGCGGCCCCTCCATCCTCCGTACCGCGAACCACCCCACCACGCTCGCGTGCAGCAGCACGAACGCCGTCAGCGCCCCGATGTCGACCACCGACACCAGATGGTCGAGCCCGTCGTCCCGCCGCGCCGCCCACACCGCGGCCACCATCGTCACGGTCGCCGCGACCAGCAGCGCCACTCGCGGCACCCCCGAGTCCGTCCGCGCGAGCGCGTGCGGCAGCCGCCGGTCCCGGCCCATCGCGAACAGCAGCCGCCCGCCAGCGGCCTGGCCGGCCAGCGCCGCGAACGCCGCGCCGATCGCCTTGGAGACCGCCACCAGGTCGTGCAGCCAGCCGCCCACGGACACCTCCACGGCGTCGTAGAAGGCCGAACCCTGCTTCGCGGGTTCGGCCGCCAGCTCCGCCGACGACACCGGCTCCAACAGGGCCACCAGATATGTCTGGGCGACGAACAGCACCCCGGCCAGCGCCAGACAGAACAGCACCGCCCGCGCCACCTTCGCCGAGCCGCCCGTGACCTCCTCCGCGAAGGAGGCGATCGCGTCGAAACCGAGGTACGAGAGCACGGCCACGGACACCGCGCCCAGCACGGCGGCGAGCGAGAACGACACGTCACCGGCGAGCGGCGACCACCAGTCGCGCCGCGCCCCGTCCCGTACGAGAACGGTCACGGCCGATACGACGAAGACCAGCAGCACCACGATCTCCATCGCCAGCACCGCGAAGCCGACCCGCGCCGCCGCGCGGACGCCCCAGAGGTTGAGCAGGGTCGTGATCACCACCGCGATCCCGGTCCACACCCACCGGTCGATCTCCGGAACCAGTGCCTCCATGGCGATCCCAGCGAAGAGGTACGCCACGGCGGGGATCAGGAGGTAGTCGAGCATCGCCATCCACCCGGCGATGAAGCCGGGCCCCTCACCCAGGCCCTTACGGGCGTAGGTGAAGACGGAACCCGCCTGCGGGGCGACCCGGACCATCTGGGCGTAGCTGAACGCGGTGAACGCCATGGCGATCGTGGCGACGACGTACACGAGGGCGACGGCGCCGTGCGACTTCGCGTC
The DNA here is from genome assembly GCF_040611675.1 of Streptomyces sp. NPDC006551. Classification (NCBI taxonomy): domain Bacteria; kingdom Bacillati; phylum Actinomycetota; class Actinomycetes; order Kitasatosporales; family Streptomycetaceae; genus Streptomyces; species Streptomyces sp. NPDC006551. The sequence continues at coordinate 124,603 of NZ_JBEXOT010000001.1, read as the reverse complement.
GAGGGTGCCGAAGACGCCGACGGGGGCCATGGGCGCGATGAAGAGCAGCCCGTAGACGACGAGGTCGCGGAAGCCGAGGGTCCGCCGCAGTCCGGTGTGGTCCGCGACCTGCGGCTCCTGGTGTGATTCCTGCGCCATGGGGCCAGTCTCGGCCACGGAGCCGATCATCCACCTGACCGACGCGGGCTTACGCGCCTCCACGCGCGCGTGCCGCCTTGCGTGCCCTCCACGCGCGCGTACCGCTTTACGGTCGCCACGCGCACGTGCGGGCCCGGCACCAGTGGGACCTGACGGGTGGCGCGGCGAGTGGCACGAGCGGGGCCCCCATGGCGCGGCCTTACGATGGGACGCATGACTGCTACGCCCGCGACCAACCGCCCGAAGCGTGTCCTGCTCGCCGCTCCCCGTGGCTACTGCGCGGGCGTCGACCGTGCCGTGATCGCCGTGGAGAAGGCCCTGGAGCAGTACGGGTCGCCGATCTACGTACGCCACGAGATCGTCCACAACAAGTACGTCGTACAGACCCTGGAGCGGAAGGGCGCGATCTTCGTCGACCAGGCGACCGAGGTCCCCCCGGGCAACATCGTGATGTTCTCCGCGCACGGCGTGGCCCCGACCGTCCACGAGGAGGCCCGGCAGGGCCGGCTCGCGACCATCGACGCGACCTGCCCGCTGGTCACCAAGGTGCACAAGGAGGCCGTCCGGTACGCCGAGGCGGACTTCGACATCCTTCTGATCGGCCACGAGGGCCACGAGGAGGTCATCGGCACCTCCGGCGAGGCCCCCGACCACATCCAGCTGGTCGACGGCCCGGAGGACGTGGCCAAGGTCGAGGTGCGCGACCCTTCCAAGGTCGTCTGGCTCTCCCAGACCACCCTCTCGGTCGACGAGACGATGGAGACGGTGGACGCGCTGCAGGAGAAGTTCCCGCAGCTGATCTCCCCGCCGTCCAGCGACATCTGCTACGCCACCCAGAACCGGCAGACCGCCATCAAGGAGCTCGCCGGACAGGCGGAGCTGGTGATCGTGGTCGGTTCGAAGAACTCCTCGAACTCCATTCGCATGGTCGAGGTCGCCAAGCAGGCCGGCGTGCCGGCGGCGTACCTCGTCGACTTCGCGAGCGAGATCGACGAGGCCTGGCTGGAGGGCGTCACGACGGTCGGCCTCTCGTCGGGCGCCTCGGTCCCGGACGTGCTGGTCGAGGAGGTCCTGGCCTGGCTCTCCGAGCGCGGCTACGCCGACGTGGAGATCGTCAAGACGGCCGACGAGTCCCTGACGTTCTCGCTCCCCAAGGAGCTGCGCAACAAGGACCTGCGGGCGGAGGCGGCCGCGCTCCTCGGGGAGTGACCGCCGGCCGCGGTTTCCCCCTACCGTTGAGTCCATGAACGTCTTCGGAGTGGACATCGGCGGCTCGGGCATCAAAGGCGCTCCCGTGGATCTGGAGCGAGGCGCTCTCATGGAGCCGCGCCACAAGGTACTCACCCCACAGCCCGCCACACCCGACGGTGTGGCGGGCTGTGTCGCGGAGGTGGTGGAGAACTTCGGCTGGTCGGGGCCGGTGGGCGTCACCTTCCCAGGAGTCGTGACCGGCTCCACGATCCGTACGGCCGCCAATGTCGACAAGGCCTGGGTCGGCGTCGACGCGGGCAAGCTGCTCGGCGAACGCCTGGGCGGCCTCCCGGTGACGGTCCTGAACGACGCCGACGCGGCCGGGGTCGCGGAGATGACCTTCGGCGCGGGCCAGGGCCGCAAGGGCACGGTGATCCTGCTGACGCTGGGTACGGGCATCGGCTCGGCGCTCTTCGTCGACGGGCGGCTGGTGCCGAACACGGAGCTGGGTCACCTGGAACTGAAGGGCCACGACGCGGAGAAGCGCGCCTCGACGAAGGCGAAGGAGGACGAGGACCTCAGCTGGGAGCACTGGGCGACGCGGCGCCTCCAGAAGTACCTCGAGCACGTGGAGATGCTGTTCTCGCCGGAGCTGTTCATCATCGGTGGGGGAGTGAGCCGCAAGGCGGACAAGTTCCTGCCGCTGATCGAGGGCATCAGGGCGGAGATCGTCCCCGCCGGTCTGCAGAACAACGCGGGAATCGTCGGCGCGGCGATGGCGGCGGCGGGCCGCTAGGGGCCTTCCTGTCCGGCGGATCAGGGCCGAGGGGGCCTCGCTCCCGCTTGCGGGGCTTCGCGGCTTTGCGGCTTTGCGGCTTTCCGGGCTTTCCGGGCTTTCCGGGCCCGGGACGGCGCCGCGCGCTGCGGCGTGGTGACGGCACCACCGATCGGGCGGGCGCGTTCGGCTACGAGGCCGGGCGGCGCCCGCCCTGCCCGGCAGCGCGGGCGGCGGCGACGCGCTGCCGGCGCCCCATGTCCCGTACCTTCCGGACGCTGCTGATCAGTCCGGCGACCAGCGTGCCGCCGTACAGCCACCCGGCGTGGACGGCGAGGGCGGTGACGACGGCCATCGCGTGGCCGCCGAAGCCGCCCGAACCGCCGGAGATGGGCACCACGCCGACGGCGAAGGCGATGGGCACGCTGATGGGGGCGGTGACGAGGTCGGCGGTACGGACCCAGAGCGCGGTCAGGGCGCTGACCGGCAGGAACAGCAGGCCGTAGACGAGGGGCGACCCGTCGAGGAACAGCCAGTCGAGGATGCCGAGGACCAGCATGGCGGCGGAGGCGAAGAGTCCGGCGCCGAGGCCGGTCAGCCGGGGGTTCGGCATCCGCCGCAGGGCGAGGACGACGGGCGGCACGGGCCTGCCGCGGACGGGTCCGGCGGCCCGCTCGACCCGGCCGCGGCCGGGACGCCCCGTACGGGCGACGCGGTAGACGGCGGCGCCTTCGACGAGGGCGCCGGGCGGCGCGAGGGGGGTTTGCGGCCGCGGGCGCCCTTGGGGCTGACTTGTCCTGTGCTGCTCCACTCCACCAACGTAGGTCGGGGAGGGGCGGGTCACCGCCACGGGACACGCCCTTTGGGTGACCTTGGGGTCGAGTTCGACCGAGAGTCGACGGGGAACGCACGTCGCTGGCCGGTTCGCCACGCCCGTAAACTGGGGGATCGGCCCATCATCCGTACCGCCCACACCGCCTCCACACCGCTAGGGAAGTCGCCAACGTGTCGCTCACGATCGGAATCGTCGGCCTGCCGAATGTCGGCAAGTCGACCCTGTTCAACGCCCTGACCAAGAACGACGTGCTGGCGGCCAACTACCCGTTCGCCACGATCGAGCCGAACGTCGGCGTCGTCGGTGTCCCCGACGCCCGCCTGACGAAGCTCGCGGAGATCTTCAACTCGCAGCGTGTCCTCCCCGCCACGGTCGACTTCGTGGACATCGCGGGCATCGTGCGCGGCGCGAGCGAGGGCGAGGGCCTGGGCAACAAGTTCCTGGCGAACATCCGTGAGTCGGACGCGATCTGCCAGGTCATCCGTGCCTTCAAGGACGAGAACGTCGTGCACGTCGACGGCAAGGTCTCGCCGAAGGACGACATCGAGACGATCAACACCGAGCTGATCCTCGCCGACCTCCAGACGATCGAGAAGGTCCTGCCGCGCCTGGCCAAGGAGGCGCGGATCAAGAAGGACGTGGCCCCGAAGGTGGCGGCGGTCGAGGCGGCGAAGGAGATCCTGGAGAAGGGCGACACCCTCTTCTCCCACGGCATCGTCCAGGGCTCGGAGAAGGCGGAGCTGCTGCACGACCTGCACCTGCTGACCACCAAGCCGTTCCTCTACGTCTTCAACGTCGACGAGGACGAGCTGACCGACGACGCCTTCAAGGACGAGCAGCGGGCGCTGGTGGCCCCGGCCGAGGCGATCTTCCTCAACGCCAAGCTGGAGCAGGACCTCGCCGAGCTCGACGAGGAGGACGCCATGGAGCTCCTCCAGTCCGTGGGCGCCGAGGAGCCGGGCCTCGCGACCCTGGCCCGCGTCGGCTTCGACACCCTGGGCCTCCAGACCTACCTGACGGCCGGCCCGAAGGAATCCCGCGCCTGGACGATCAAGAAGGGCGCGACGGCCCCCGAGGCGGCCGGCGTGATCCACACGGACTTCCAGAAGGGCTTCATCAAGGCCGAGGTCATCTCCTTCGCGGACCTCGTCGAAACGGGCTCGGTCGCCGACGCCCGCGCGGCGGGCAAGGCGCGCATGGAGGGCAAGGAGTACGTGATGCAGGACGGCGACGTGGTGGAGTTCCGCTTCAACGTCTAATACGTTCGGCGAAAGGCCGTCTGACCTGCGACGGAGCGGGTTGGGCGGCCTTTGTGGTCCGCACAGAGTCCGCAGCGCGCCGACTTCGGTCAGCGCGCGGGGGAGCGGCTACGCCGCTTCGTCGACCGGTGGCTGTGCCCTTCGGTATGCCGGCCTTCGCGCAGGCAGGCCGCCAGGACCCATCCGCCACGCGGGGGAGTGGAACCGTTCGGTGCGAGCGGGCGGTCTTGGGCGGGCAGACGTACACACCGTGCTTGGGGTCTGCTGGATCTGCTGCTCGACCGAGACGGTTGCGTGCAGCAGGTCGAGGTGGCGGACCTGGAGGCCGAAGAGCTCGCCGGGGCGGAGCCCGGTGGCCGCGCCGAGCAGCACGAGGCCCTTGTATCGGGCGGGTATCTCCTCGGACAGCGTCCGCACCTGCTCGACGGCCAGGGGCACGATCTTCTTCCGTGGTACCGAGGGCAGCTTCGCCTCGGCGCACGGGGCCTCGGGGACCAGGTTCTCGCTCGGGAGGGGTCTGCGCCGCGAGCGCTGGTCTTCCGGGGGTCGGCTGGCGGGAACTGGACTACGGACCGCCGGGCCTGCAGCCGCAGTCGCGGAACTGGGGGCACCAGCAGCAGCGAGCTAGGCAGGCCCTGGTATGAGCTTGGTGGTCGAGCAGCTCGCCCGGCGAGTGGCGGAGGACACCCACGTCTCAGCCGAGGACGTGGCCGCGATCCTTGCTTAGTCACCTTCTGCACCGCTCACGGACCACAGCGCACCCCGATGCCCTCGCTGCTCGTGGCAACGAGGGCATCAGTCGTCAGGCGCGGGCTGCGGGTAACTGCGCGACCCACCTCGTGACCTCGGTCAGGTGCTCGGGCTGTAGACCGAGGTGCGGGTCGGGTTGAATGAGGAGCGTCGCCGTTCCCTTGGCATTGCGCTCCGCCGCCCAGGCGTGGTCGAGGCTGGTGAAGTCGTCGTCGATCCAGACGGCGGGGGCGTCGCCGAGCCAGGCGTCGACGTGGTAGCGCTTCCAGAGGTAGCCGTTGGGGTGGCTGGTGGTGATCTGGGGACGTGGCAGGTCGACGTGCGGCAGGGCCGGGAGGTCGAGAAGGGGCCCGATGAGGGCGGTGGCGTCCTGGCGCCAGCTGGTGCACCAGACGGGGGTGACCAGGCCAGTGCGGATCACGTGCATGAGAAGGCGGCCGTGGTCGGGGTGGAGCCAGACGGTGACCGGGTTGTCGGCGCTGCGGCCGGTGGGGACGACGTCGTGGCGGGCGTGGGTGGCCGGGGTCGAGCCGTCCGCGTTGGGGAAGGGTATGAGGACGCCGTCGATGTCGAGGAGCAGGTAGGGCGGGCGCATCGGTTCCTCCGGGGAAGCCGGGCGGGTGGCTGGTCAGAGTTTGCGGGCGCGGATCAGCAGGGTGGTGGGCCAGTGGCCCATGCGGGGGTCGTGGAACTTCTGGGCTGAGGTGAGCCAGAAACCCGCCTGGCTGAGGTGCTTCTCCCACCGGTCCGTGGAGAACTCCCAGCGGGCGATGGGGAGCCGGGTGCGGTCGGGGAGGGTGACGTAGTCGCGGCGAGGCCGGTCGTTGCCGGAAAGGCTTCGGCCGCCACGCTGCGGATGGGGAACGGAGAAGGCGAGCACTCGTCCAGGCGTAAGGCGCTGGGCGATGGCCGGGAGCAGGAGCTCGGGGGCGACAAGGCCGACGGCGCCGAAGACGGAGTAGACCGCGTCGAACTGCTCGTCGGAGGCGTGCAGGTAGTGCAGGGCGTGACCGGCGACGAAGGTGAGGCCGTTCAGCCGTCCGTAGTGGGAGCGGGCGCGGCGGACCTGGAGGCCGACCAGGTCGACGCCGGTGACGTGGGCGCTATGGCGGGTGGCGAGGTGGGCGGCGTTGTGGCCGGGGCCGCAGCCGAGCTCCAGGAGTCGCTTGCCCCTCAGGTCGGGGCCGAGGATCTCGGCGCCGGGACCTTGGCCGGGTCTCGTGGTCCACTCCATCCGGGCGGGTACGGAGAGGGGTTCGGCGAGTCCAGAGGCGGTGCGTTGGAGCGCGTGGGCGTGCCAGGGGGATGCCTGGGCGAGCACGTCAGATCTCCAGGAGGTGGAGGACGTCGGTGAGGTGGCGGCGGACGGCCTTGATGTAGGCGGGGTCGGTGGCCGGGTCGTCGATCCAGCGGATGGCCTGTTCCATGAACCACTCGACGGCCCACATGCGGTGCCAGCCCAGGGCCCAGTTCTCGGCGGTGAGCCCGCCGCGCGGGGCGAGGGCGTCGGGGGTGCCGCCGGCGGTGACGTACTGCTCCAGGAAGACGCGCAGGCGTACGGGGTGCGGGGGCTCGATGGTGCCGTGCCAGCTGGCGAGGTCGAGCAGGCCGGGGCCGGTGAAGGCGCGGGCGAAGTCGAGCAGCCGCCAGCCGTGCTCTCCGATGTGGAGGCTGGTGGGGTGGAACTCGGAGTGCACCCAGCCGAACGGTTCCAGCGTCGCTCCGGCCGAGCGGGCCTCGGCCGCCTGGGCGATCCGGTCGAGCGCGTTCTCGATGTCGTCGGCGTCCTGCCACCGGTCGGCCTTGCGCAGCCGTTCGAGATGCTCCAGGGCCCGGGCCGGGAGCGTGCGCAGCCGGTCCTGGTCGAGGACGGGCAAGGGCGGTGCCGTACGGGTGCCGTGCAGGACCACGGCCGCGGCGACGCCGTCGAGGTCGTCGGCCTCGCGGACGGACGGTCCGAGGTCCTCCATGAGCATGCCGAGCCAGCCGTCCAGGACGGCGGAGGCGTGGACCTGGGGGACGGGTACGCCGAGGGTGTGGGCCAGGCGGAGGGCCTGGTCCTCGCTGTCGAAGGGCTTCTTGGCGTACTTGAAGATGGCCGTGGTGCCGTCGGGGGAAGTGACGCGCTCGACGCCGGACATGGACCACACACGTACCTCCTCCCGTACGGCGGTGGTCTGGCCGGTCGCGGTGAGCAGGTTGTCGAGGAGTTCGGCGCTGGGGTTCGTGGTCACGTGAGGGCTCCAGAGAGGGGTGGTGGCGTCCGGGGCGGGCGAGGGATGCCAGCCCGCCCCGGAGCCTGATCGGGTGGTGTTACGCGACGGGGTTCACGCGGTGGGCGTAGACCTGCTCGATCCAGCCCGCCTTGAACGCGGCGAGGTCGTCACGGAAGTTCGCCATCGAGGCACCGTAGGGTGCGACCACGCCGCCGGACTGGTCCGGCACGGACTGGCAGCCGTGCACGAGCCGGCCACCGAGGGCGGCGTGGGCCTTGATGGACTCGATGCGGCGGTGCTCGTTGAACCAGCCGCCGTGGTAGACCTCATCGAGCCTCCCGCCCACCTCGTCGTCCAGGTCGAAGACGACGGAGGTGGCGGCGGGAAAGAACCAGCACGGGCCGACGTTGGAGATGTGTCCGTCGAGCTCGACCTTGTTGAGTGCCATGAGCGTGGCCGCCTCGCGGAGCATCCGCAGGTGGTCGGCGGTGATCTGCGGCAGGCCGAGGCTTGCCAGGTGCTCGTCGCGGAAGAGGTACGCGTACACCTCGTACGCGGTGGCCAGGACGCGGGCCGCGTCGGAGGTGGACTCGCTGTGCTGCTTGATGAAGTCGAGCGCGAGCTGCTCGACCGCGCTCTCGGTCGTCTCGTCCGCACCGAGGAGCTGGGCCTTGACCAGCTCCCAGTCGGCGACGAGCCACGTGTTGGACTCGAAGCGGAAGAAGTACTCGGCCGGGTCGATCATGATGCGCCGGCCGTCGACCTGGATGCCGGGCAAGCGGCTCCAGCGCGGGTCGAACGCCTGGGGCAGCTCGACCGTGATGGCCGTGGTGTCAATGGTGGTCACCGTGTCTCCGTCTCTGATTGGCCGGTCTCGGGCACAGGAATGCCCGAGCCTGGTGTGGGCGTACGGAACTTCGGGGTGCCGCCTGGACCAAGGGGGAGCCTGGATCACGGTCGCGCCGTTCCGGGCGGCTGCTGATAAGTGAACCGGTGGTCACGCTCAGTGGGTACGGTGGAAGGCAGTTGAAGCGGTATACGCGGTTTACAGCTCCGGAGTGGAGGTGATCGTGGCGGCGCCGAGAGAACCCAACTCCCGTCTGCGCGACGTCATCGCGGCGGTCGACTGCACCTACGAGGCCCTCGCCAGAGACGTGCGGCGCATCGCGGCCGAGAACGGCGAGATCCTCCAGACCAACAAGTCGGCCATCTCGCACTGGGTGAACGGCACCCGCGCCCCGTCGGGCCGGGTAGGTCAGTACCTGGCCGAGGCGCTGTCCCGCCGAGCGGGGCGCATGGTCACCCAGACCGAGATCGGCCTCCAGGCCAGCGATGACGAAGCGCCGACGGCATCCGACCCTGTCCTCGCCGCCACCGACCTGGGCCGTGCCGACGTCGAGCGCCGCCGCTTCCTCGCCATCGCGGCCTTCACCACCGCCGGCGTCGCCATGCCGCTCGGATACGACCACGAAGCCACTGCCCGCATGCTCCGCGCCCGCACCGGCGCGTCCGTGGTCGGGGCAGAGGACGTGGACGTCGTACGGCAGATCACCGCGGCCTTCAGCGCCGCCGACGAGCGCCTCGGCGGCGGGCACGGCCTGACCACCGTCACCGCGTACCTCGCCGACACAGCCGCCCCCATGCTGCGCGGACGCTTCCCTAACGAAGCCTTACGCCGGACAGCCTTCGGCGCCGTCGCCGAACTCGCCTACCTCGCAGGCTGGAAACACCACGACCTCGGCCAGGAAGGCGCCGCCCAGCGCTACTACCAGGTCGGCTACAAGCTCGCCTGCGAAGCCGACCCGCACGGCCACGCTGCCTGGATGATGCGCGCCCTCGCCCACCAGGCCCTGAGCCTCAAGCAGCCCCACCACTGCGTCGACCTCGTCGAAGGCGCCCTACGCACAGGTCTCGGCCACGTCGACGGCCAGACCGAGGCCCTCCTCCACATCACGCACGCCCGCGCCTACGCCGCCGTGAACGAGAACCCCCAGGCCGCGCGCGCCCTGCTCGCCGCCGAGGACGCCCTCCTGCGGGACGACGGCCTCCAGCCCAGCTACTCCCGTGTAAGCGGCCCGGCCGCCGGCACCGTGGCCAGCCACACCGCCCGCACCCTGACCGATCTCGCCGACCACATCGGTACCGAGCAGCAGCACCGCGACGCCCTCACCCGCTGGGACCCTGCGAAGTACAAGCGCGTCCACGCCCTCACCCACGCCGACCTCGGCGACAGCCTCGCCGCACAGGCCCGGGCCGACGAAGCCGTCGCCGCCTGGACCCAGGCCCTGGCCCTCATGGAAGGCATGACCTCCGACCGCACGCGCAAGGCGATCACCTCGATCCGCTCCACCCTCGCGGTCTACCAGCGCCGCAAAGTGCCCGGCGCCGCCGATCTCGCCCGCCGCGCCCGCGAAGCCCTCGCCTAACATGCCCAACAACCCGCCCGACGAAGGGAACACCGTGGCCCAGCAGACAGACGACCGCTCCCGAGCCCTCAAGCCGGCGCTCGAATCGATGACCCTGCTGGTCGCCGCCGTCATCGTCCACGACAAGGCCACCAACCGCGTCGTCCTCCTCCAGCGCAGCGAGAACGCGAAGTTCGCCCAGGGCATGTGGGACCTCCCCGTCGGCAAGAGCGAGCCGGGCGAGCCCATCACGGAGACCGCCGTCCGCGAGCTCTACGAGGAGACGGGCCTCACCGTGAAGCCCGATTCCCTTAAGGTCGCCCACATCATCCACGGCGCCTGGGGCGTCGAAGCTCCCAACGGCTTCCTCACGGTCGTCTTCGCTGCCCACGAATGGACCGGCGAACCCGAAAACCGCGAACCCCGCAAGCACTCCCAGGTCCGCTGGGTCGATGGCAACGCCATCCCTGAAGCCTTTGTTGAAACCACGGCCAGTGCCTTGCAGAACTACCTGAACAAAGGGGCGGATGTCTCGTTGGATGGTTGGTCAGCTTCGTGACCATCGCGCGATGCCGCTGAGGTTCTCGAATTTGGCGTGATCGGATCCTGGGAATGGGGAACGCCATGGGCTCCGTTAGGTCAGGTGGAATAGGAAGAGGTGGGAGAAGTGAGTAGCGGGTTCGACGCGACTGTCACGAAAGTTCTATGGAAAGAAGTATCCGGCAGTCAGCTCGAAGAGCTGTTATTCGGTCTCTTGGAGGCGATGGGTGCGCAAAACCTAGTCTGGCGTGCCGGGTCGGAAAGGGGCGTAACTGCATCCGATAGCGGCCGCGATTTGGAGGCTATTTTCGATAGGCCGAGTCCGGACGGGGAACTCGACAGGCAGCGCTGGTGGATCGAGTGCAAGGGCAGGAGCGGCACGGTTGAGCGGGGTGCGGTTCAGCAAGCGGTGCTGGACGCGTGTGCTCGTACAGACGTCGATGTCCTCGTCGTAGCGACAAACAGTCGATTCAGCAACCCAACGCGTGACTGGCTTGAGGAGCGCTTGCGTGTTCATCCGCACCCTCTAATCAAACTATGGGATCGCGACAACCTGGATAGACTCGTCCGACGGCACCCCACGGTTGCAGCGCGAATCCTACCCGCGGTGCTCTCGGACGAGGAAAGGCTTCGGCTGCTTATTAGCCGCTTTGATGAGCTTGGTGAAGAACCGACGCAAGCCGATCTTGATTTCTTTTGGGAGCGGCGTGAGTGGGTTATGAGGCAGGGGGCGCAGGTGGCTGTTGCGGCCGTCCTGATGTTCCTTTACGCGGAGGGGGTGCCAATCCCGCGCCGTAGGCTGTGGTGGCAACTGCTCCAAAAAGGAGACTTCCCTGTAGCGCTAGTGGAGTGCCTCGTCAACCTGCCGGCTAAGGCCTCACGGGGTGACCTTCCTCGCCCGCTGGATACCATTCGCGGCATTGCGGCTGCAGCACGTGTATTGATCGCTTGTCTTAATCTGCTTCCTCAGGAGGAGGTGGTGGGGCTGGTTGTGAATCCATGGCGATTCATCGTAGAGGGAGAGGAAATTGCTGAAGACGAGGCCAGGCTAAAACTTTGGCAAGATGGTGCGCTGCGTCCAGTGCTCGCATTTGCGCAGTCTGACCTATTGGACGCCTGTGCATCTGACTGTGCGCGTGTCACTGCAGATAGTCCACATGAACCGGAGTCAATCAACTGCTCAAATTTTTGGGCAATGGTCGCCTCCGATTCTACTGGTGCGGAGAGCGGGGTTCTCGTGATTGAGAACCTTGCTGGGCGTTGCACTGTCGGCCTAGACGTTACTTCCGGGTGCCCATTGATCGTATCCAACGACCTTCCCGTCGCCGATATTGTTCGCGGCATCCAAAGAATTCTCGAATTTCGCCGAAAGAACCCGGATGATTGTTCCGTCGAGCATGACTTCTCCATGAGTGGGGGTGCAAGGTTGACAGTACTCTCCGATTGGGGCATGTCGTGGCGTACGTCGAGTACCTCATGAGCGGCGCTGTGCCAAAGAGGGCCTCGCCTTGACGATCGCCCACCACGGACCGCGCAGGCTCGGTCCAGTCGGATGGGGCGCCCGTTCCAGTTAGGTGTAATCGCGCAGCGCAGAGGCTCGACCGCGCCGTCGAGTCCTGGATCGCCAGGTCTATCGCCGCCCACTTCCTGATGGCGGGGTCGTCGGCGTCCACCAGGGCGATCAGGGCGGGCAATGTGAGCCATGAGGGCGGTCTACCCAGGAGCCGGTGGACACCTGCGCAAGCATCGTACGACCCCAGGCGGGAGGCTGCTGCCTGGACGGCCTTACCCAGCGAGAGCGCTGCGTAATGCGGATCATGCTCGACTGTAGAGCGCGTGGGCTTGGTAGTTGCGCTGGGCCTCGATCAGGGAGACCTTGTTCGCCCCGCCTGTCATGGCCGCCCAGCGGAACTGGACCCCATCGTCCTCCCAGGAACAGACGGGGCAGATCTCGTACGAGCCGGGCATCGCGTCCAGCACGCGGCGCCCGCAGCAGGGACAGGGGTAGCGGCCGCTCACCTGCGCAGTCTCATCGACTGGCCCGTGCTGGTGCCATCTATTTCCAGGCTGTACGACCGCAGGACGTTCGCCCGGATCCATTCCGCTTCGACGTGCAACTCGCCGAACGCGCAGAGGAAGGGATCGGGCCCCGGGGGGCGACCCCTTCCGCGTGCGGCGGCGACGTGTGGTTCCGACTTCAGTCAGTGCGGTCGGGAACTGGCTCGCCGACGACGGCGCTCGGCGCGAAGGGAGTCGTCTGATGCTTCACCGGTTCATCGCCCACCAGATGAGCCACGCCATGAGCGTGGAGCCCAGCGCTGAAGCCGCGCCGCGGAGCATGTGCCTGATGAGAGCGGACCAGGCGCGGTGGGCGAGCTGGCGCAGCCGTCGGATGCGGGCCGCCCGTTTCGGGGTCGTCTTCAGATTCTTCTTGAGCGCCTTGAGCTTGTGCATCTTAGTCGTCCTGGTGGTGAGGTTGGGCAGTTCCGGTGACGACGTTCCGGTACTCGAAGAGTGTTGTGCACGGGGCAACTTGTTGCGGAGTCCGCTGCAACAGCCAGGGTGTTGCAGGATTCCGCGCAACAGCCCCGGGTGTCAGAGTCAGCAGGTAGGAATGGGTGGTGCTGTCAGACAACCGGGCGGACGGCACACTCGACGAGCCTCGTGCCGATTTGTCCGCCGCCGAACGGGACCTCCTAAAGGCCATGCGCGCGGCGTTTGCCACGCTGGGCCTCTCGCTCAGGGGCGTCGCACGCAAACTGCCGTGGGACTTCACGACGGTCAGCAGGTACCTCGCGTGCAAGAGTTTTCCGCCTGTGCAGTTCATCGAGGGGCTCATCGGGCTTGCCGGAGACAACCTCTCCGCGGATGAGGCCGCGCAGCTTCGGCGCCTCCATGGCGCCGCCGAGGAGGGGCGTAAGGGCCCACAGCACCAGATGCGGGCGCTGAGCGCTCAGGTCCGCCGTACGGTCGAACAGGCAAAGGACGCAGACCGGAGAAGAGAGGAAGCAGAAGCCGGCCTGAGCGTGGCCCGCGCGGAGATCCGTCGACTGCGAACTCAACTGCACATCTCCACGGGGTCACTAGAGGATTGTGGGGATGCCTTCCTGACCGAGCTGGACCGCTACGCGGCACAGCGCGCGTCCGGTACCCATGACATGCCGGTCCGCGTGCGCCCCAGTGTTCTCGCCTCCTGGCGCACCTTCCTGCTGGGCGCGGACTTCGTACCCAACATGTCTCGTACGGATTCCCTGCCGGGTACACGGGATCGCCGGGTCGCGACCTATGACCTGCTCGAACTCGAACAGCGCCGCCGCGATGTGCTGGATGCCCTCGTTCCGCTGGGCGATCCGGATGCCGAATCACTGAGTGAGGCAATGGCGGAGCTGCATGAGCTGGCCTTCAACATCATGGTCGGTTCCGGACCCCGGCCTTTTGTCCGAGCGCTCGAGTATGTGTCCGCTGACCTGTCGACCCGGCCCGACACCTCACAGCACGTGTTGCCTGGCCAGTTGGCCACCGGCGGCGCCGAGGGCCCGCTGGCCGCCTCCTGGCGACGGAACGTCAGTCGGTGGGACCACGAGCCGGACCCGCAGTGGACGGACACCCCGCCCCGCACAGCCGAGCGACGGATCGCGTTGTACGAAGCCCTCGCCCTGGAACCCGGTACCCGCCGGGTCCTAACCGAGCTGATCCCGATCTCCTTCGCCGCGGGCCCCGTCGTCATCGGCGAACCGCCCCGGCCGTGGGTAACTCCGGCGCACCTCGCCAACGGTTGGTACTGGCCTGCGTACGAACGATGCCTGCGGGACCTCAAGGGCTGGTCGGCCGAAGCCGTGACCGGCATCGACGAGGCCGCCGACCGAGTGGTCGAGCGGCTCGCCGACCCCACAAACACGGCCGCCTACCAGACCAAAGGCCTGGTTATGGGGTATGTCCAGTCCGGAAAGACCGCCAACTTCACCGGCGTGATCGCCAAGGCGGTGGACCGCGGCTACCGGATGGTGATCGTACTCAGCGGATCCCTCAACCTGCTGCGGGCCCAGACGCAACGGCGTCTCGACATGGAACTGGTGGGTAAGGAAAACATTCTGCGCGGAGCTCCCGAGGAGTACTCCGAGTACGCCGACGACCCGGCGTGGGAGCAGGGAAGATTCCTCTCGCACGGCGAACTCCCCTCACGCCTAGGAGCGTTCGACGTCATCCGTCTCACCACCCGGAACGACGACTACCAGGCGCTGCGCCAGGGCATCACCGCGCTCGAATTCGAGAAGGCCGATCCTGCCCTGCCGCTCCACCACCCCCACAACCTGCACCGCAGCTCGGCGCGGCTCATGGTGGTCAAGAAGAACAAGGCGGTGCTGGCGCGGGTCGTCAACGACCTCCGGCGGCTGGGGCGACAACTCGAGGAGGTTCCCGTCCTCATCGTGGACGATGAGTCGGACCACGGATCGGTGAACACAGCGCACCCCGGTAGAGGACGGGAGCGCGCCGACCGCACGGCGATCAACGGCCTCATCTCCGAACTGCTGGGGCTGCTCCCGCGTGCCCAGTACGTCGCCTACACCGCCACCCCGTTCGCGAATGTCCTGATCAACCCGACCGATCAGGAGGACCTGTTCCCCAAGGACTTCGTGATGGCGCTGCCCCGTCCTTCCGGCTACATGGGGGCGCGCGAGTTCCACGACTTCGACTCCCACGTCCCGGTACACAAGCGGACGGTCGCCGACTCGCGGGAGCTCGCGCACGTCCGGCCCATGGGGGAGACCGGGGGCGACGACATGTACCTACGGGAGGCACTGGACGCCTTTCTCCTGTCGGCGGCAGTCAAGCTCTACCGTGAGGCGCATGACCCGAGCGGTATCACCTACCGACATCACTCGATGCTCGTCCACGAGTCCGTACGGATGGCTGACCATCGCGAGAGCGCCCACAGGCTTGCCCAGCTCTGGCACGCGGACCAGCATGAGGGTAAGCGCGGGCTCGGACGACTCCACGCTCTGTTCGAGTCCGACTTCGCTCGTGTCTCGGCTCACCACCACGACGGGTTCGTGATGCCGGCGGACTTCGGTGACCTGGTGCCACACCTCCGTGCGGCGCGCACCCGCATCGAAGGGGGAGGCGGTCCCGTCATCGTGGTCAATGGCGACCAGGACATTGAGAGCGGGACCGTGGACTTCGACCGCCGTCCGGTTTGGAAGATTCTCGTGGGAGGAGCCAAGCTCTCCCGCGGCTTCACCGTCGAAGGTCTGACCGTCACCTATTACCGGCGCAGCACCAACCAGGCCGACTCTCTCATGCAGATGGGCCGGTGGTTCGGGTTCCGCCATGGTTACAGGGACCTGGTGCGGCTGTACATCGGGCGTGGCACGGGAGGCGACAAGGGTATCGACCTGTACGAGGCGTTCGAGGCTGCCTGCCGCGACGAAGACGCTTTCCGGGCGCAGCTGGCCGACTACGCGAAGCCGGTGGACGGCGGTCCGGCGATCACGCCGTCGCAGATCAGGCCGCTGGTGGCCCAGTACCTCCCCGAGCTAAAACCCACCAGCGCGAGCAAGATGGCGAATGCGCAGCCCGTGGAGATCCACTCGCCCGGCAGGTGGATCGAGCCGAGCGCGCTTCCGGTCGGTGGCGTCACAATCAGGCGGAACACGAAACGGTGGCGGCCGGTGTTGTCGGCTCTGGGCGGACCACCGGAGCAACTCTCGGTGCCCGCCCATGACGGGATGAGGGCCGCGTCGTTCTCGGCACTCACCGCGATCGTCACGCACGAACGGCTGCTCGACGTACTGGGCGGTCTGGAGTGGGACCAGCCGAAGATCTTCGCACCGCACCTTGCCTATCTGCGGAGCCTCGGCACTGGCCCGGAGCCCCTGGCCGGATGGCTGATCGTGGCACCGCAGCTCGCCTCGGAGAACGCCCTGAAGGTAGTCCTCCCCGGGACACCTGAGATCTCACTGTTCCGGCGTGCTCGTCGGCGCCCCGGCGCGTTCGGCGCGATCAGCGATCCCGGCCATCGCCGGGTGGCGCGGGAGCTGCTGAATGACGGCGGGCGCGGGGTGGCGTTGCTCTATCCCGTCATCGAACCGGAACAGGCGCTCCGGCGGCCGGTGGACCCCGTTCGCGTCTCCATCGGCTTCGCGCTGTTGACGCCCAACAGAAAGGACAGCGAAGGATCCGGGCCGGCTATCCGGTTCCGGGCTGGCGGCGCATGACGTGTGTGGTAGTGCCTCACCCATACATCAGGGAAGAACGAGGCCCGGCTCCGGCAAGGGCGGAATCAGACCCGCGTTTGATTCAGCCGCGGGGCGAGCTGTCCGCAGACAGTCCGCAGGGCACCCGCAAGCGACCGTCGGGACCCAACGCTCGCCAACGGAGAAGCGCCTGGTCAGGGCGCTCTGCTGGGCTCCGCCGCAGGTCAGGGTCAGCTCCCAGACATTCCGCTTCAACGTGTGATCGCGCGCCTAGAGGCGGCCTGACCTGCGGCTATGCAGGTCAGGCCGTTGCGCTGTCCGCAGCAGTCCGCAGAACTTCAGCCTGGTGAGACGTTCTCAGGCATAGAGACCGGTGTCGGCGGCCAGGGTGGCGGAAGCGGCCAGTACTCGCGCAAGGCTGGCTACAGCCGCCTTGTCCAGGTGCTCAATCGCCCCACGGAGGTGCTCCTCCCAGTCGAGGCGGAACTCGTAAGCGAGTAGGCACCCCTCTCGGTGGGTGGCCGGGCTGATGCCGAGCAGAGCGTTCAGATCGGGCGCCGGAAAGACTACGGGGGACCGGAAGATCTCGCGCTCCACAGCGTCCGGGGCGAGCCGGCTCTGGCCAATCAGTAGGGCCGGGTCTACCAACCGCGCTGCTTCCTCGCACCAGACGGTTACGTGCCCCCGGACTTCCCCGTTCTGCGTGACCACGGGCGGAAGCCCCCAGTCCGGCAGGTCGACCGATCCGCCGTCGCTCCGGGTCACGCGCAACTTGGTAGGGATCAGTCGGCACTCCAGTCCAAGGGAGCGCAGGGCCGTGGTGAATGCCAGCACGAGGAAGGCAGGAGAGGGCGCCGTTTGCCCACCTAGATGATAAGAGGTGGCCCCAAGCAGGCTGTAAAGCGAGCGCGCATCAAGTGGAACGGCCCGGGCGAGAGCTACGGCGTTGTGCCAGGGGTATTCGGCTATCGGGTACGTTCCACTGCCCCCCGACGGCGGCAACGGAAAGTGAGCAGGCCCCTCCAGGGTCAATGTTTCGGAAGGCTCGTCGTGGAGATCCTCTTCACGCAGCTCCAGGAACTGGCGGGCTGTGACCGCAAGCGGTACGTGACTCTGCCCCGCGGCCTCGAACAGTTCGAGGCTCTCTCGCATCAGGGCGCGGCACACTTCCAGGTCACCGTCTGGATGCCCCAGAAGGTATCGGGTCCAGGCGAGCACAGCGCGTCGGTGCGGGACATGGGCCAGTACGTCCGGTCCGGCTTCGGTGTGTGCCACGAGCAGCGCCTCAGCCTGGTCGATCAACAACCCTGCGGCTTGCAGGATCCAGGCGTCAGTGGGTAGTCCCTTCTTCTGCCTGTGGAGGCTGCCCACCATCAGGGCATGGGCCGCGTCCACCATATGGTCCGCGTGGTGGCGCATGATGTTCACGGCTTCCCGCTCGGCGGGCTCGGGGATTCCCGCAGTGACGGCAAGGGCCTCCTCCAGCCGACCCGTGGATGCTTTGACGATGGCGTCCAGGAAGCGCAGTTCCGCACTCGTCTCGGCGTCTGCCGGAGCTGCTGCCTTGGCCTGGCTGATGGCCATAGCCGCGTCGTCCCAGTTCTGGATCCACACGAGCGACTGCACTTGTTCCAATCGGATCCCCAAGGCTGTCGAGGGAGCCACATCCTCGCGCTGCAGAACCGCCTCGAGCCTGGCGTTGGCGCGGGCGAAGTCAGCGAAGCGGTCCGTTGCCACTGCTGCGCGCATGTGGGCGACGTGGGCCAACAGCAGATGCTCGACGCCTTCGGCGTCGAGGGCGTCCATGCCTTCCAACAGAGTCCAGGCAATCTGTGCCGCCTGCGCGCCCTCATCGAACCGCGACTGGTTTATCAGGCACTGGGCCAGTGTCGTCATCGTGGCGGCTCGTCGGTAGACGGGATCGTCGATTGCCTCTTGGCCGGCGTGCTCCGCGATTGTCAGAGCCTCACGCAACAGTCCCTCGCTGCGCGCCAGATCACCGTGGATGTTTGAGATCGCTCCTGCAACATTGGCCAGCAGGGCCACGGTGTTGGCGTCCGCATGGCCGCTGCTCGTCACGCGGTGCGCCACATGAACCGCATGCTCGATCAGGGTGGCAGCCTCGGCCCATGAGTGCTGTTTCTGGCAGTCCACCAGTCGCTTCACCAGCTCGTACTGGAAGCGTCCTTGCATCGTCTTGACGGCCTCGCTGTCCATCATCGCGCGGATGACTTCCTGGACGATGCGGTGGATTGCAAGAAATCCGTCTCGGGGGTCGACCAGGGAGAATCTGCGCAGCTCCGCCACAGCTCTGTAGACGGCGGATCCGGTCGGCAGATCGAGTGTCGCGAGATGGAGCGGAATGAACTCTGGGGCGAGCAGGGCACAGCGGGCGAGCAGCGCAGCGGGGAGATGCTGTCCCAGGTCGTCGGACGAGTGCAGCGCCTGATCGAGTACCCGTTTCACGCTGAGGGTGACCGCCGCGGTCAGCGTCGCGCCCTCCCGGTAGTCGAGCGGTACGAAGCCGCGGTCGTCGAGCAACTGGGCGCGGCAGTGCGCGAGTTCAGTCAGATAGACGTCGACCGGGCACTGGGTCGCCGCGATGTAGCCGATGGCCTGGGCGATGCCGAGCGGGATGCCCTCCACTGCGTTGACCAGCGCGGACGCCTCGGACTCGCAGATATGTGGCAGCCGTTCTCCAGCCCAGACAGTGGCCTCCTCGGCCGTCATCCGTTCAACGACTAGCCCGCCGTCTGCCGCAGCCCAGGCCGAGTCGCGGGTGGTGACCAACACATGCGCGCCCTCGCAGGTCGGCAGCAGACCTTGCAGCTGCTCCTGGTCCGCGACGTTGTCGTAGACGAGCAACAGTCTGGAGCCTAGGTGCGCTAGTCGAAGGCCGACCTGAGTGAGGATCTCCACGTCGGTGGCTGGCTCGGTGTCCTGCCGCTCCTCGGCGACCATCCGCCGATACGCGGCGATGACGTCCTCCCTGGTGTCGGACGGGATCCACCAGACAAAGTCGTACTGGTCTCGGTGTCGGTGGGCATACAGCCGTGCGATGCTCGATTTGCCGATCCCGCCGAGTCCGGACACGACCACCCGGGGTGTCCCAGCATCGGGCTCTTTGCTGAACCGTTCCCTGAGCGTCGCCAGCTCCCTGCTCCGGCCGCGCACACCGGCGGCCGAAGGGACCTCACGGAAGAGTGCGCGGCCGGGCCCGGTCAGCTTGACCGCCTCGGCCGCAGGCGTGCCGCGGCGTCCGCGCAGGAGGCTCGGAAGCTCGGCCAACCGGAACGTGCGCCTGGCGAGCAGGTGGTCCCCGGACCACTGAAACATCTTCACAAACAGCGCGTCGACCGTGCTGTCGATGTCCTCCGCCGCCATGGCGACGGGTGACAGGCGCAGCAGCTCCAACCGGGCCTGGTCGAGGATCTGCTCCCACGGTCCAATCCGGGTATCGATCTCCAGCCGGCGGAGTAAGGCGTGGTCGTTTTCGGACAGCCCGATCGAGGCCGGCACTTCGTCCTTGCACTCTGCCAGCCATTTGTCAGGGTCCGGCATGGCCCGGGCACGTGCCACCGCGTTCCGCAGGGCATGTCCCGACGAGTGCACGGGAGCGTCCGAGAGGAACCGCAGCACCGCCGTGCCTTCGGGATCTGCAGAGCCCCAGCGTCGAGCCAGCCGTATCAGTTCCGGACCTGACCATGAGCCCGGCTCGACGCGGGTCTTCGCCTGTGCCAGCAGCAGCGGCCGTCCCTGCGCGTCGCGTACTTCGAAGTCGATGGCCTCATCGGCGCCCTCGACCCGGAAGGTCTCGGCCTCCGGGTACTCCTCCGGAGTGCGGATGAGCTGCAGAATGGCGCACGCCGTCTGGAAACTCATGCCCCGTGCCGTATCGACTCCGCCCATATGGCGATTCCCCCTTGGCCTCGGTTTCGCCCTCCAGCATGCAGGACACCACTGACAGCCCGTGTCGCAACCGTTCACAAACCGCCACGTAGCCGTCCCCTACGCACGGGACCAGCCGTTGGTGAAGTCGCATTGGAGGTCAGTCCAGCGGCGCTGTTCGGCGGGGGTGTGGCTGGGGTAGCCGAGGCGTCCCACGCCCTTGACCCACTCGTCCCAGAGGCCGTCGGGCTCCGTGAAGCGGTCGGCATGGTGGGTGCCGAGGAGGGCGTCGAGGCGGAGGAGGGCGCCGAGGGCGGCGGGCTGGTCGTAGTGGAGGTCGGTGCGGGGGGAGGTAGCAGTCGAGGTAGGCGGTGAGGATCTCGGCGTCCGCGTGCGTGCCGAAGCGGGCCAGGGCGAAGCAGTAGGCACCGCCGGAGTAGCAGACCTCGCTGGCCAGGAGCAGGTCGAGCGCCATTCGTACCCGAGGAGGGCTTCCAGTTCCTCGTCGCTGATCGCGACGGCGTCACTGAGTAGGTGTCGGGTGAAGCGGGTGGTGTGCCACCACCGGGGGCCCAGGAACCGTCCGCCGTTCAGTACGAGATAGCGCGGGAGGCCGCCGTACATCCTCGTCACGTAGCTCTCGACCACATGGCCGTAGCCGACTTCCTCGGGGTGCTGGGACGGCATCGGTCACCTTTCCGGGTAGAGGTCGGTACGGTCGATCCAGGTGGGGGTGACGAAGATGTTGTCGCCGGTGGGGGCTTCGGAGGCTTCCAGCAGGGACCAGGTGCGGGCCTCTTCGATCAGGTGCTCCCAGGGTGCATTCCAGTCGAGTTCCCAGTCCAGGCCGGTACCGGAGACGACGTACGTGCGGTCGGCGTCCACGCGCCAGAACTGGGAGTAGAGGATCACCTGGGCGTGGTCGGCCAGGTCGTTGATGATCTCGGTGAAGTGGGTCGAGGGCCAGCCGGGGGCGTTGTCCGCGGCGGTGGCTCGTAGGCGTGCGGTGAGAGGTGGGACGACGGGGGTGCGGGCACCGAGTTCGGTCAGGGCCCAGCGGATGCCGTCGGGCTCGGTCCAGTCCGGTGGGGTCGCCCGTTCCAGGCAGGCGCGGTAGGCGCGGCGCAAGGGCTCGACGGCGCCGTCGATCTCCAGGCTCGCCAGAGCCATGGCCGCCCATTCGCGGACGGTCGGGTTGTCGCTTTCCAGCAGGCCGATAAGAGCAGGGCCGCAACGGGGATCGCCCACCTCCTCGAAGACCTCGATGGCGGTCAGCTGGCCGAAGCCGCCGAGGGAAGGCAGGCCGTTGATGACGGCGGGTATGGCGTCGGCGCCGATCCAGATCAGCTCCGCGCGGGCGTCGTAGGACTCGTCGGCCTTGCCGTCGAGCTGCTGGACGAGTGTCTCGATGTGGGAGGTCATGACGCGGAGTGGTCCCGGCGCCAGAAAGTGGGGAGCCACCAGCAGAGCGCCGAGCGGTCGTCGGGCCACGGGGCGCGGTCCTCGGCCGCCCAGTCCTCGAAGGAGTCGCGTGTCAGGTCGATGGGGCGCCAGGCGGGGTCGAGCGGCTCGTCCTCGGCCGGAGGGCGGACGTACCGCCGGCCGTGCTGGTCGCAGGCGCCGAAGTCCTGGTAGTTCCGCTGGGCCTCGAACAAGGAGACCTTGTTCGCGCCGCCGCCCATCGTCGGCCAGCGGAACTGGACCCCGTCGTCCTCCCAGAAGCAGACGGGGCAGATCTCGTACGAGCCGGGCATCTCGCCCAGCACGCGGTGCCCGCAGCATGGGCAGGGGTAGCGGTCGCTCACCTGGGCAGTCTCCTTGCCGGTCCCGGCGGTGCGCCATGGATTTCTCGGCCTCCGCCCGCCCGGCCGGTCCGCAGCCAGTCCGCAGGGCACCCAGTAAACGGCGGTCTGGAGCCAACACACGCCAACGAGGAAATCCCAGGTCAGAGCCCTGGAAGAGGCTCGGCCGCAGGTCAGGATCTGGCTTCAGATATTCCGCTTCAATGTGTGAGCGGCTCGTTACCTGGAGCTAGGAGCTTCGTCAAGTTCACAGGTGGCAGGGGGTCGGCTCCTCGGGGAGTCGACCCCCTGTTGTTTCCCGTACTGGGGCGGTGCTGGGATTCCTGACCCTTCGTCAGGTACACTCCGCCCGGGAGCGCTGATAGTGGTACGTTATTCGGTACCACTATCGGGAAAGGGTAGGTCATGTCCATAACTGCGAGCGAAGCCCGCAAGGCGCTCTTTCCGCTGATCAAGAAGGTCAACGACGACCACGAGGCCATCGAGATCGTCTCCAAGCACGGCAATGCGGTGCTCGTCTCGGCCGAGGACTATGCGGCGCTACGCGAAGGCTCGTACCTCCTGCGCTCTCCGGCGAACGCTCGCCGGTTGCTCAAGGCGTACGAGAACGCCCTGGCCAACATCAACGTGTCCGAGCGGGAGCTGATCGACCCCGACTCGCCGGATGCGGCACGTGAGGGTGCCGCGTGAGGCTCGTCTTCGAGGATCAGGGTTGGGAGGACTACACGTCGTGGCTCAAGAACGACCGCAAGACGCTCGCTCGGATCAACAAGCTCATCGAGGACGTCAAGCGTGACCCCTTCACGGGGATCGGTAAGCCCGAGCCGCTGAAGTACCACTTGCCCGGAGCATGGTCGCGACGGATCGACGACGAGCACCGCCTCGTCTACCTGGTCACGGACAAGGAGATCGTCATTCTCGCGGCTCGCTATCGCTACTGATCTCCAGGTCGCGCCTGAGGCCGGGACGCCGCCCTGCGATGTGCAGATTCCAGGACCGGCTAGCGGAAGATCTGCTCAATACTGAAGACGAGGCTGTATGCCTGGGCCAGCCTGCGTCGATGAAGGTGTCGCAGATTTCACGGAGCGCGGTGAGGTTGCTGGGCACTTGAAGGATGCCGCGGTGATCGGCGATGAGTCGTTTGACGAAGCGCACGCAGATGGCGATGAGGGAGTCACCGGTGTAGCCGCTGGAGGTTCCCACCTGCTTCAGCAGGTCTCGTACGGCGAGCAGGGCCTCGCACCGCGCCGGTCTCCATGGGAACGGATCGCCGGTCATGTCGAGTACAAGCGGGCGTCAGCGACCCGGGCGAAGGCCGCAGGCGTCCACTCCGCGGGGAGTGGCGCGGGGAGTTGCCGGCCGGGTCGGTACACGGGGGATGGGTACCGACCCGGCCACGCATGATCGTGGACCGGGGGCGGCGGCGCGCTCAATCGGTGGGGCGGAGTGTGTCATGTCCCGCGGGGCGCTTTGATCAGGGTTTGAGCGGGGCTCGCGCCGGGACGGGCTCAGGGGCGCAGCACCACCTTGCCGACCGTGCGCCGGGCCCACAGGTCCTCGTGGGCGCGCCGGGCCTCGGCCAGGGGGTAGGCGTCGTGGACGACCGGCCGGAGTGTGCCCCGCAGTGTCAGGTCGAGCAGTTCCTTGAGCGGCTGTTCGACCGCGCCCGGCCGGGCCAGCGTGGGGCGCAGCCAGAATCCGACGACGGAGGCGTTGAGCCTGCCGAGACGTGCCGGGTCGACGGGGGTGAACCCGGTGCGGGCCGCGTTGCCGTAGCTCACCAGGCGGCCGAACGACGCCAGGGACTCCAGCGCCTGGTCGAAGAGCGCGCCTCCCACCGCGTCGAGTACGACGTCCGCCTTGACGTCCAGGGGGTACGTGGCGATGCCGTCCGCGCCCAGTTCCAGGGCGAGTCGCTCCTTGGCCGGGGACGATGCCTGGGCGAGCACGCGGCCCGCGCCGAACTCCTTGGCCAGCTGCACCGCGAGACTGCCCACCCCGCCTGCCGCCGAGTGCACGACCACGGTCTCGCCGGGGGACAGACGGGCCGCCGAACGCAGCAGGTGCCAGGCCGTCAGCCCCTGCATCAGCAGGGCGAGTGCCTGGCCCGCTCCGAGCTCGTCCGGGATCTCCACCACGCCGGACGCGTCGGCCACGACCTGCTCCGCGTACCCGCCGGAGACCCTGGCGAGCACCCGCCGGCCGTCGGTGGTGCGGCCCACGACCTCACTGCCCGGTACGTACGGCAGCCGGTCCGCGCTCAGATAGGATCCGTCGGTCTGGTGGGTGTCCGCGAAGTTGACCCCGGCCGCCTCGACGGTGATCAGCACCTGGTCCGGGCCCGGTTCCGGGGCCGGAATCTCCACGGGGGCGAGGACCTCGGGTCCGCCGAAGCGGTCGAATCGTATGGCGAGCATGCGGGCACGATATCGCGCCAGCTCGGCTGTACGGCGGGCTGTTCGCGCCACCGGGATGCGTAAAGTGCCCGTACGAAACCGCTCGGCAGCCCCAGGCCGGCGCGGCCCTGACGGTCGGTCACCCCGGACCGCGCCCGGCCCATGACCGCGGAAGTGGAGCCGAACCAGCCGGTTCTCAGACGACCGAACGGCCGGATCCGGCCCCCTCCATCCGGGCTGCGGCGGGTTCTCGTGTGCCCGTCTCGTCGCTCGCCTTCCCCCATCGGAGCGCCACATGGCCAAGCAGCACCGTGCCCTTCGCACCCGCCAGGAGCTGATCCGCTCAGCATCCGAGGTCTTCTACCAGGTCGGCTTCGCCGATTCCTCGATCAACGCGATCAGTTCCAGGACGGGCATGAGCAACGGCGCCGTGCACTTCCACTTCGGCAACAAGAGGGCGCTGGGCAACGCCATCGAACGGGCCGCCGCACGGAACCTGTTGTGCGTCACCGGGCGCATCCCGCTGCGTCACCCCGCGCCGCTGCAGCACCTGGTCGACACGTCCCACGCGCTCGCCCGGTGCCTCCTGAACGACCCGGTGCTGCGTGCCGGGTTCGGCCTCGGAACCGATGCGACCTGGCAGGGTGACGGGGATCTGTGGGAGCAGTGGCAGGACTGGGTGCAGCTGATGCTCACCGTGGCCAGGGACCAGGGCAGTCTGGCGCCGGACGTGTGCGTCGAGGACGCCGTGTACGCCGTCACCGCGGTGGTGGCCGGCGTCGAGGTACGGGCCAGGCGGGACGCCGCGTGGTGTTCGCGGCAGGCCGTCACCCGCTTCTGGCGGTTGATGCTGCCGCGGCTCGCGAGCGAGCGGGTTGCACGGTCCCTCGTACCGGAAGGCACCACGACACAGGCGTGGCCGCCGGGAGAGAGCGGAACGGACGACCTGATGCCGCCCGGCAACCCCTACGACGGAGCGGATTGCGGAGTGGCCTAGGACCCTCCCGGGCAAGCGCCCCGCTTTCCCCTCGGACAAGCGCCCGGGCAAGCGGGAGAACGCCTCCTCTTTCCCCGTCGGACCGGCCGCTTTGAGCGGCCTTTGCGCGCGCGTTGAGCGGCGAACCGGAGCATGGGTGCGGTTCGGCCCGACGGCGGGCGACAGCGAGTGGTGGAAACGGGGAACGTGGCATGGGCAGCGAGTGGCTTCGCAGATTCGCTTCTCCCGAAGGGAACTCCGCGTCCGCGAGCCGTGCCACGCTGGTGTGCTTCCCCCACGCGGGCGGCGCGGCCAGTACCTATGTGCCGCTGTCCCGCGGGCTCGCGCCCGACGTCGATGTCCTCGCCGTGCAGTATCCCGGCCGCCAGGACCGCAGGCGGGAGCAGGCGATCGCCGACATCGGGGAGCTCGCCGACGCCCTCGCCGCCGAGGTGCGGAGCGAACTGCGGGGCACGTACGCCTTCTTCGGGCACAGCATGGGCGCACTCCTCGCCTACGAGACCGCCCGACGGCTGCGGGACCGCCACGTGGCGGGGCCCACCCGGCTGTTCCTGTCCGGCAGGGGAGCCCCGACCCTCGGACCCAGTCCGCACGACCGGATGTCCACGGACGCCGACGTGCTGGCGGCGGTGCGCCGGCTGGGCGGGACCACGCCGGCCGTCCTGGACGACCCGGAGCTGCGGGAGATGGTCATGCCCGCACTGCGTGCCGACTACCGGGCCATCGGGACGTACGCATGGCGGCAGGGGGACCCGCTGGACGTTCCTTTCAGCGTGTTCGTCGGTGACAGCGACCCGGTGGTGACCGTGGACCAGGCGTCCGCCTGGCGGGACTTCACCACCGCGACCACCACCGTCGACGTCTTCCCCGGCGGCCACTTCTACCTCGACGGACAGCTGCCCGCGATCGTCAAGGCCGTGGCCGACGACCTGGCGGGCACCGGTCCGTCGTCCGCGTCCGCCCTCCTCGCCCCGTAACCGGGGTGGGTACCGCCACGCGCCACGGCAGTCTCCTCGCCGTCAGTGATCTGCATGTGCGCTACGAGGAGAACCGGAAGATCGTCGAAGGGCTGCGGCCCCGCCACGACGACGACTGGCTGATCGTCGCCGGAGATGTCGGGGAGTTCGTCGCGGACGTGGAATGGGCCCTCGGCCTGCTGAGCGACCGCTTCGCGCGCGTCGTGTGGGCACCGGGCAACCACGAGCTGTGGACCCCGCAGGACGATCCGGTGCGGCTGCGCGGCGCCTACCGTTACGACCATCTGGTGGGCGTCTGCCGCGAGTTGGGCGTGCTCACTCCCGAGGACCCCTACGCCGTGTGGGAAGGCGAGGGCGGTCCGGTCGCCGTCGCCCCGCTGTTCGTCCTGTACGACTACACCTTCCACGCGCCCGGTGCCCACACCATGCGCGAGAGTCTGGAGATCGCCGAGCGGGCGGGCGTGGTGTGCACGGACGAGTTCATGCTGCACCCCGACCCCTATCCGAGCCGCGCCGCCTGGTGCGCCGCCCGGATCACCCACACCGAGGCCCGTCTCGCCGAGATCCCGGAAAGCCTGCGGACGGTCCTGGTCAACCACTTCCCGCTGATCCGCGAGCCCACCCGCGTCCTGCGTTATCCGGAGTTCGCGCAGTGGTGCGGCACCACCGCCACCGCCGACTGGCCCCGGCGCTTCCGCGCCGCCGAGGTGGTCTACGGCCACCTCCACATCCCACGGCTCATCCATCACGACGGAGTGCCGCACCGGGAGGTCTCCCTGGGCTACCCGCGCGAATGGCGCCAGCGCCCCCGCGACCCCGGCTGGCCCGTGCCGATCCTCGCCGGGCCCGCAGGCACCGCGCACTGACGCACCCTCGTATCGCCTTCCAATCGCCCTCACCTCGCGACGACGCGGAGGACACCCATGATCGAGCAGCTGCTCGCCCCGCCCATGGCGGTCGCCGAGGCCTTTCACGACGACATCGAGGGGCCCGGTCTGTACGCGGCCGAGGAGCGGCTGGTGTCGCGTGCCGTTCCCCAGCGCCGCCGGGAGTTCACCACCGTACGCACGTGTGCCCGCAGGGCCCTCGGGGAGCTGAGGATCCCGCCCGCGCCGATCCTGCCCGGGGAGCGCGGCGCACCCGTGTGGCCCGCCGGGGTCGTCGGCAGCATGACGCACTGTGAGGGATACCGGGCGGCCGCGGTGGCGCACGCCGCCGACCTCGCGACGATCGGGATCGACGCGGAGCCCAATCTGCCGATCAAGAGCAGCGGCACACGCGACCTGGTGACCGTCCCCGAGGAGCGGGTCTGGATGGCCGCGCTGCGGGTGCGCCGGCCCGAGGTGTCCTGGGACCGCCTGGTGTTCAGCGCGAAGGAGAGCGTCTACAAGGCGTGGTTCCCGCTGACCGGCCGCTGGCTCGATTTCGACCAGGCCGTCGTCACCGTCGACCCGGACCGGGGCGGCTTCTACGCGCGGCTGCTCGTGCCCGGACCGCAGATCGGCGGCAGCAGAATCGCCGGGTTCGAGGGCAGCTGGACACAACGGAACGGAATCCTGCTGACGGCCATAGCTCTGACGCACAGTGCCGTCAGCGTCGCCCGTCGACTCCCCGTCGTCGCCCACCGGCCCGCGACCGCGTCGGCGACCCCGGCGGCGCCCGCTCGCTGAACCGCCTTGTCCGAGGTTTGTGTGCGCTTGGACCGCCGTCTTGCACCCTGGTGACGTGATCTCGGCGGGTGACCGGCTGGACAGGTCGCCTTGGGGGCGGGACACGGACGGTTTTGCGAGGCGGGGGATGAGATGCAGTTCCGATTGCTGGGGCCGATGGAAGTGGTCGACAACGACAGGACGGTGGTGCTCGGCGGCACCAAGCAGCGTGCCACGCTGGGCTTTCTGCTGCTCCAGCCGAACAAGGTGGTGGCCACCAGCCGGCTTCTGGACGCCCTGTGGGGGGTGGACGAGGCCCCGGTGACGGCCCGCAAGATTCTGCAGAACGCGGTGTACGGGCTGCGCGGCGCGCTGTCGTCCGCTCACGTCGCGGGCAACCCGACGGGCGCGGCGCTGCTGACCCAGCCGCCCGGCTACATGATGCGGGTCGATCCCGAGCGAGTGGATCTGCACCTCTTCCACACCTGGGTCGGTCAGGGCCGGGACAAGCTGGCGAAGGGCTTCCCGGAGGCGGCGGCGTCGCTGCTGCGCGACGCGCTGGCGCTGTGGCGCGGGCCCGTCCTCGCCGATCTGGTGGAGAGGGGTGTCGAGTGGCACGAACTGGCCGCGGTCCAGAACACCCGCCTGGATGTGATGGAGGACTACGTCGAGGCGCGGCTGGCCTGCGGCCGGCACCATGAGGTCCTCGCGGAACTGGAGAACACGGTGCGGGCGGAGCCGCTCAGGGAGCGGTCGTGCGGTCAGCTGATGCTCGCCCTGTACCGGTGCGGCCGGC
Source organism: Streptomyces sp. NPDC006551 (assembly GCF_040611675.1). Taxonomy (NCBI): domain Bacteria; kingdom Bacillati; phylum Actinomycetota; class Actinomycetes; order Kitasatosporales; family Streptomycetaceae; genus Streptomyces; species Streptomyces sp. NPDC006551. The sequence continues at coordinate 95,795 of NZ_JBEXOT010000001.1, read as the reverse complement.
AGGCGGACGCGCTCGCCGTCTACAGCCGCGTACGGGCCGCTCTCGTCGAGGACCTGGGCCTTGAGCCGGGTCGTGGTCTGCAGCGTCTGCAGCAGCGGATCCTCACCCAGGACCCGGCGCTCGCCCTGGACCCCGCGCAGGCCCCGTACACCTCGTACGCGCACGGTGACGACGCCAGGGAGCACATCACGCTCACCACGATGGCCGACAACACCCCTGCGTACAGGCCGCTCTCGGCCGCGCCACAGGCGAGGCGGCCGAGGAGCGAGGAGCCCGGTGCGGGCGCGGCGGAGCGGAGCGTGAGCACGGAGCGCCGCCAGGTCAGCGTCGTCTCCGTACGCACCCATATCGCACCCTCGCTCGGCAGCGGCGCCGACCGGGAACTCGACGATCTCCTCGACGGTGCCGCGCTGCTGGTCAAGGAGCAGATCGAGCGCTTCGGCGGCACGGTGACCGCCTCCATGGGTTCCGTGTCCCTCGCCCTGTTCGGGCTCGACGAGCCGCATCAGGACGACGCCCGTCAGGCCGTTCTCGCGGCCCTCGCGATCCGTGACGTGCTCGACGTCCCGGCCGGATCGGGGTCCGACACCGCCCGGTCGACGGTCCACGCCGCGGTGACCACGGGCGAGGTGCTGTTGCGCAGGCGCGGCCGGGACGAGGCGCCGACCGCCGTCGGCGCGGTCCTCGACGAGTCCCAGACACTGCTGTGCGAGGTGCCCGCGGGCGAGGTGCGGGTCAGCGACGCCGTCCGCCGCGCGAGCGAGCACGCCGTCTGCTACCGCCGCGGTGACACGCCGGCCGCGAGCTGGTACGCCCTGGGCCCGAGCGACACCGGCACCGAATGCGTGGAGTCCTCCGAGCAGGCCGTCGAACTCGACGTCCTGCGCGGCCTGGTGAAGCGCACCCAGCACCGCGCCGTGCCCCATCTGGTCACGGTCCTCGGTGAGTCCGGCACCGGAAAGACCCGCCTGCTCGGCGAGTTCGGGCGCTGGGTCGCCGAACAGCCGGACGCGCCCCTCCTCCTGACCGTTCGCGCCCCCGAAGGCTCCGGCGACTGCCCGCTGACGGTGCCGGGCCGGCTCCTCGCGGCCTACTGCGGCATCAGACCCGGGGACGACGAGGCCACCGCGCTGGCCGCCCTGGAGCGCGAAGTGCGCGCCCTGTACCTCTCCGACCGGACGGTGGAGCAGCGACTGGCCCGACTGCGGGCCCTCATCGCCCGAGGCGGCTTCGATGCCCACTCCGGGGAGCCGTGCCCGATCGAAGTCCTCTCCGTCTGGCGGGAGTTCCTGTTGGAGGCCGCGCAGCGGCGCCCCCTCGTGCTGTGTGTCGACGATCTGCACCACGTCCCCGACATGACCCTGGACGCGGTCGAGGAACTGGCCGAATCCGCGGGTGCGGGGGCGCTGTTCGTGGTCGCCTGCGCTAGGCCCGAGCTGCTGGCCCGCAGGCCGTCCTGGGCGGGTGGCAAGAGCCACACCACGACGGTCACCCTGGACCGGCCCGAGCGGATCACCAATGAGCAGCTGGTGGAGTTCCTGCTCTCGGCGGCGCGCAGCGAAGGATCGTCGGTCGGCGAGCCGGCGGACCCTCAGGAAAGGACGACGGAACGTGGTCATTCCTCGGTAATCAAATCGGTGTCGTGCACGTCTGTGCGCGATTACCGGAAGGAGACCGGAGCGGGGAACCCGCGCTGGTAGCGTGCGAGCAGATTTATGCAGTGCTGCAGACAAGAAATGGAGCGAATGCGCCGTGGCCGAAACTAGTTACACGCTCGTGACTGACATCGAGGACCACCAGGAGGCGTTCGGGAAAGCGTTCAACGCCGGTGACGCGGACGCGGTGAACGCGATGTACACCGACGAGGCGGTCGGAATGTGGGAGCCGGGATTTCCGGTCTACGGCCAGGACCGCCGTGATTATGTCGTCAAGTTCCTGAAGGACCGCAAGCCCTCCGTGGACGCGACGGTGCGCCAGCAGCTGGTGGTCGGCGACACCGCGCAGCTGGTGGTCGAGTGGCAGATGGCGGCGCTCGACGAGAACGGCCGGCCCGAGCTCCTCAAGGGTGTGGCCATCGACGTCCTGCACAAGGGCGAGGACGGCTACTGGCGCTACGTCGTGGACAACCCCTTCGGTGTCAGCGGCCCGTGGACCGCCGAGGACGAGAACCAGGGCTGACCGATGGCCCGAGCGCGGGGACCGTACCCAGCCTCCGTGCCGCCGCCCGAGACCGCCGAACGATCCATCACACCCATCGCGGCGGACGCCGCACGAAGTACGGAGAAGTACCTGTGTCCACTGTTTCAGCCTCCGAGTCACCGGTCACCGTTGTCGGTCTCGGCCTGATGGGCCAAGCGCTCGCCTCGGCCTTCCTGGCGAAGGGCCACCCGACCACCGTATGGAACCGTTCGGCCGGCAAGGCCGACGAGCTCGTCGCCAAGGGCGCCACCCTCGCCGACTCGGTCAAGAGCGCGGTGGAGGCGAGCCCGCTCGTCGTCATCTGCGTCTCGGACTACGACGCCGTGCACGGGCTGCTGGACCCGGTCGGCTCCTCGCTGGCGGGCCGCACCCTGGTCAACCTCACCACGGCCAGCTCCACCCAGGCGCGCGAGACCGCCGAGTGGGCGGGCAAGCTCGACATCGCCTACGTCGACGGTGCGATCCTGGCCCTTCCGCACGAGATCGGCTCCGAAGGCGCCACGCTGCTGTACGCCGGGTCGAAGGCGGGCTTCGAGCAGCACCAGGCCACCCTCCAGGTGCTCGGCGAGAACGGATCGGTCTACCTCGACGAGGACCACGGCCTGGCCGCCCTGTACGACATGTCCGTGCTGAGCATCATGTGGGGCGTCCTGAACAGCTTCCTGCACGGTGCCGCACTGCTGGGTACCGCGAACGTCAAGGCGACGACGTTCGCCGAGCTGGCCACCATCGCGATCAACGTCACGTCCGGTTACGCCTCCGCGTACGCCGAGCAGCTCGACAAGGGCGAGTACCCGGCCACCGACGCCACCATCAACGTCCACGTGGGCGGAATGACGCACCTCCTCGAGGAGAGCCAGGCGCTCGGCGTCAACACCGAGCTGCCGAGCTTCTTCCTGGAGCTGGCGAAGCGCGCGGTGGCCGACGGTAATGCCGAGGACAGCTACGCGGCGATGATCAAGCAGTTCCGCAAGCCCTCCGCCTGATTTCTTCCCTGCACCGTCACGGGCAAAGCCGGGAACCGGATCGTGAATTCCCCGACCCAGGTTTCCGGCTTTGCCCGAATTTCTGTGAATCCACTCCAACACTTCCGCAGTCAAACGGGGGAAATTCGTGTTCAACGGTAACGGAAAGACGAACAGATCCACGCCTCGTCATGCGGCCTCCAGGAGGTCCGCCCTCAAGCTGGGCGGCCTGGCCATCGCCGGAACCGCGCTCGGCGCGGGCCTTCCCGCGCTCGCCGAGGCCACCGACGGTGCGGACTACACCGTCCGGCAGAGCTACGACACCATCGTCGTCGGCGCCGGGCTGGCCGGTCTCATCGCGGCCCGTGAGCTGCGGGCGAAGGGCCGGCGGGTACTCGTACTCGAAGCGCGCGACCGCATCGGCGGGCGCACGTGGACTGATACGTTCAATGATTACCAGATCGAGCGTGGTGGCGCCTGGGTTGATCCGAAGCAGCCACACATCTGGCGTGAAATATCGCGCTACGGGCTGAAGATCGTGGCCGACGCGGGGCCCGAGCGCGTACTCATGCCGACCACGAGCGGGTTCGCCGAGTACGACCCGGTCACTGCCTACACCCGGCAGGGCGAACTGTTCACGCCCTTCTTCGAGGGCTCACAGGAGTACTTCCCCAAGCCCTACGCGCCTTTCACCCGGGAAGACCTGATCACGCCGCTGGACCGGCTGTCCCTGCGCGACCGGCTCGACCAGCTGGCCTACGCGCCCGAAGACGAGATCCGGATGACCAGCACCACCGGGCTGTACGGTGCGCCGACCTCGCGTGGCTCGCTGCTCGAACTGGCGCAGTGGTGGGCGCTGTCGGGCTGGAACTACGAGGGTTTCGCCGGAATCAACACCTACCGCATGGAGCAGGGAACCGCCGCGCTGGCCAACGCGATCCTGGCGGACGGCAAGCCGGACCTCAAGCTCAAGTCCCCGGTCGCCTCGGTCACGCAGCAGAACGGCCAGGTGAAGGTGGTCACCCGGGCGGGGGCTGCCTACTGGGCGGCCGAGGTCGTCATGGCGGTGCCGGTCAACGTCTGGAAGAAGATCACCTTCAGTCCCGTACTGCCGCAGGCGTACCGGGATGCCACCACCCAGGGCTACGGCGTGCCGCGCCAGAAGAAGGTGTGGCTGGACCTGGCCACCCCCACCGACCGGTTCATCGCCGAGGCGCCCGAGGGTCACCCCTTCGTCATCATGGGCCGGATGAACGAGAACGCTCCGGTCGTGGCGTTCACCATCGACACGACACTGAACCTCGCCAGCCACGCGGCGGTGGAGGCCGCGGTGCGGAAGATCCTGCCGTCGGCAACCCTGCGCAGCTACACCGTGTGCGACTGGCAGGCGGACGAATTCTCCCTCGGCGGGCCCGCGTACCGGCAGCCGAACCAGCTGACGAAGCTGCACCGTGCGATCAACCAGCCCTTCGGCAAGGTCAAGTTCTGCGGCGACGACATCGCCCTCGGCTGGGCGGGCTACATGGACGGCGCCATCGAATCGGGCCTCAGGGTCGCCGGTTCGCCCACGCTGTCGCCCTCGCCGGCGATCGCGCCGAGCACCCGGGGTCTCGCGGTGCCGAACGCCGATCCCAAGATCTACCGTTCCATGGTCGGCCTGTGAACAACAACTCAGTGGCAATCGGATCAGGGGCAGCCATGCCGTCGATAGAGATATCCGCAAACGAATCCGTGGACTCGCTCTTCTCCTGGTTCCGGGAGATGCACGAGAAGAATCCGGTACATCACGACGACGAGTACGGCTGGCAGTTGTTCCGCCACGCCGACATCACCCGCGTCCTCACCGACCCGAAGACGTTCTCCTCGGACACGGTGCGGCTGTACAACGAACCACAGCCCGACTTCGACCTGTTCCTCACCGGCAACCTGGTCACCAACGACGCGCCGCATCACCGGAAGCTGCGCCGGGCGATCAGCCACGCCTTCACCCCGCGCGCGGTGGCGGGCCTGTCCGATCGGATCGGCCGGACCGTCGACTCCCTGCTCGACGGCGTGTCCGGATCGGACACCTTCGACCTGATCGGCGAGGTGGCCTACCCGCTGCCGATCATCGTGGTCGCCGAGATGCTCGGCCTGCCGGCCGAGGACGTGCCGATGTACCGGGCGTGGGGCGACGCCCTGGGCGCGCTCGACGCGGCGACCGTGCCGCCGGAGGTGATGGAAGCCGACATCGTCCCCGCCATCCGGGAGATGAACGCGTACATCCTCGAGCATGTGCGCAGGTGCCGGGAGAATCCGGGCGACAACGTGATCAGCGGGCTGGCCCAGGCCACCATCGACGACAAGCCGCTGCGTGACGGCGATCTGATCGGCCTGATCGGCCTGACCCTGTTCGCCGGCCACGCCGCCTCCATGGCACTGCTCGGCAACGGCATCATCACCTTCGACCGCCACCCCGAGGCGTACGCCGCCCTGCGCGCGAACCGCGACCTGCTGCCCAACGCCATCGAGGAGTTGATGCGGCTGTACCCGCCGTTCTCCAGGATGGCGCGCGTGACCACGACCGAGACCGAGCTCGGTGGGCACGCGATCGGCGAGGGCGAGCTGGTGACCCTGTGGAGCGGCGCGGCCAATCGGGACCCGCTGCGTTTCCCGGACCCCGACCGTTTCGACATCCACCGCGACACCAGCGGGCACATCGCCTTCGGGCAGGGCATCCACTTCTGCCTCGGCGCTCCGCTGGCCCGGCTGGAGGCGAAGATCGCGTTCAACGCGCTCTTCGACCGTTTCGACGACATCGCCGTGGACTACTCGGCCGGTGTGGAGTTCGAAGACCCGATGCAGATCATCTGCCCCAGGCGGCTGCCGGTACGAGTATCCGGTTAGGGGAGGCATGTCTTCTTCAACGATTCCGTCCTGGCGGTCATGGCATCGACCGCTGGTGGTGAGCTCCGCGGTGATGGTGCCGGTGGCGATCCTGTCCGCGGTGGGGCTCATCGTCGACGACCGCGTCCTGGTGGACGCGCCGATCTGGTTCAAGCCGTTCAAGTTCTCGCTCTCCTTCGCCGCTTACGCCCTCACCCTGTCCTGGATGCTGTCGCTCCTTCCCCGCGGCCGGCGCGTGGTCTGGTGGGCGGGGACGGTCGTCGCGGTGGCGTGCGTCATCGAGATCGTGATCATCACCGGACAGGCGGCACGGGGCAGGCGCAGCCACTTCAACTACGCGACGCCCTTCGACGAGGCGATGTACAACGTGATGGGCGGCGCGGTCATCTGCCTGTGGCTCGCCACGTTCGTCCTCGCCGTGGTGCTGCTCCGCGCCCGGATAGCCGACCGCGCGTCCGCCTGGGCCATGCGCTCCGGAATCTTCCTGGCGCTGGCCGGGACGGCCGTCGGCTTCCTGATGGACGCGCCCGCACCGGGGCAGCAGAAGGGCGTCACCGACGTGGTCGGCGCGCACAGCGTGGGCGTGCCGGACGGCGGTCCCTCGATGGCGCTGACCGGCTGGTCGACGACCGGCGGCGATCTGCGGGTCCCGCACTTCGTCGGCATGCACGCGCTGCAACTCCTGCCGCTGCTGGTCATGGTGATGATCGCGCTCGCACCGCGCTTCACCCGCCTCGCCGACGACCGGGTACGGCTGCGCCTGGTGCTGCTCGCCTCGGGGGTGCATGCCGCCGTGTTCGTCCTGGTGTTCTGGCAGGCGCTGCGGGGCCAGCCGCTGAACCACCCGGACGGTGTGACGCTGGGGGTGGCCGGCCTGATCCTGGTGGCCGCCGTGCTCGGGACCTACGGGTCCCTGCGGGCCCCGGCTCACCGTCCGGGCGGGAAGGCGCCCGACGCCGAGGGCACCGGCGCCGTGAAGGAGTTCACGTAATGCCCTCATGACCCGCGTTTCTCCGCGCGCTCTTCTCCGGCCGGCCGCACTGTGTGCGGCCGGCCTCGCGCGTGCTCGGGGCGCCGTGGCGGTGGAGCGGGGCGCCGTGGCGATGGAGCGGGACCCCGTGGTCCCGCTCCACGAAGGAATCAGAAGCCGTTGAAGAAGCCGTACAGCCGGCTGATCCGGCCGCCCTCGAGCCACGCGACGTCGGACCCGCTCACGACCGGCGCGCCACCCGCGGGGCCGACCTGCCACGAGAAGTGGACGGCGTCGTGGTGGGTGAGCACCGTGCCGTAGGTGAAGAGCATTCCGGTGAAGTTCTTCTGGGCGGCGGCGAGATATTCGTCGATGGCCGCGGCGCCGTGGGCGTCGATGGTCGGATCGGTGTACGTGGCGTTCGGCGTGAAAACCTCGTCGAGCAATGCCCGTCGAGCGCGGCCATCCGATTCATTCCACATGGCGATGTACTTTTCGACCAGCTTGGTGACGGCATTCTTATCCATGACAAAAGACTCTATCACCGGATAGTCCGAGAACCACTCCAAGTGGCTCTAGTGGGGCGGTAGTTGGATTTCCAGGTGGGCTCATGCAAACGCAGCCGGACCCCCGCGAGGCTCGCGGGGGTCCGGCTGGTCCGGCCCGGTGTGGTCGCCGGTCCGGGGTGGTCAGTCCTGCTTGTCCTGAGCGGACGCGAGGGACGGGAAATAGCCCGCACCGACGAAGAAGTTCACGTATTTGTCGAACAGTTCTCGGTCGACCGGCGGGCATTCGATGCCGGTGCCGCGCAGTGCGTCCTCGGTGTCCGACACGTCGATCGGCGGGTAGGTGGTCGTGCCGCTGCCCGCGTTCATCCCCTCGAACGAATCCAGCAGAGGGACGACGGCGTTCTTCCTGTCCGAGCGCACCCGGGCCGACCAGGCGTCCCAGTCCAGCTCCGGCAGGTCGTATCCGAAGGACCTGAGGTGCCCGACGAACTCCGTGAACGTCTGGTTCTGCCGGTTGTAGAGGTGGAACGTCCGGCTCGCGGTCTCCTGCCGGGTCGCGAGGGCCGTGATCGCCCCGCTCACGTAGTCCACCGGGACCATGTGGAGGACGCCGGCGAGGCTCTCGGGTACCGCTCCGGCCTCCAGCAGGCCCTTGAGGCTCAGCCAGACGAAGTCCTTGGTCTGGCAGGCGCCGGTCACCCGGTCGCCGCACACCACGTCCACCCGGTAGACCGAGACGGGCAGTCCCCGGTCCCTGGCGAGCTCGATGACCTGCTCGGCCACCCACTTGCTCTGCAGATACCCGTTGTGCAGCAGGTGCCCGGGGCCGGTCGGGTCCGTCACCGTGGCCGCGGCGGCGCCGGGGCCGGGTGCGGGGAACACCCCGGTCGTCGACACGTAGTGCACCGGAACCGTCCGGTGCGCCGCGGCCAGCCGCAGTACCTCCCGGGTGCCGCCCACGTTGCCCGGTGCGAGCGCGGTGTAGGGCCGCACCCAGCTGACCGTCGCGCCGGCGTGGTAGACGACGTCGACCCGGCGGGAGAGTTCGTCGAACCGGTCCTCGGTCAGGCCCAGCCGCGTGGCGGTCAGGTCGCCGACGACGACGGAGAGCCGGGACGGGTCGATGTCGTCCCAGACCCGGTACCACGCCAGGTTCTCGTGCAGCCGGCGGGTCGCCTCGGCCTGGTCGTCACCGCGTACCAGGCAGTGCACCGTGGCCGTGGTCGACCGCATCAGGTCGCGGAGCAGGAACGCGCCGAGGAATCCGGTGGCGCCGGTGAGCAGGATCTCGGCGGGGTCCGTGGCCACCCGGCTGACCTCACCGGCCGGCCGGATGTCCTCGTCGAGGTGGACCTCCGCCGCGAAGTCCACGCCGACGGCTCCGGCGGCCTCCCCGGTCGCGGCCTCCAGAAGGGTGCACAGGTGCTCCACCAACTCCTTCGGCGTGGGGTGCTCGAAGACCAGCGAGGGCGGCAGCTTCAGGCCGGTGGCCTCCGCGAGCCGGTTGCGCAGCTCCACCGAGGTGAGCGAATCGAAGCCCGAGTCGGAGAAGCGCTGGTGTTCCTCGATCGCGCCCGGCGCGGAGTGCCCGAGCACCAGCGCCACCTCGCGGTGGAGGAAGTCCGCCACGACATCACGCCTGCGCGACGGGGACAGGCCCGCCAGCCGCTCGGGCAGGAGCTCGTCCTCGGCCGGGGACGCGCCGGAGCCTCCGTCGGTGTCCCGGACCAGCGAGCGCAGCAGGAGCGGCGCCCGCCGGACGTTGGACCGCAGCGCGGTCAGGTCGAGCGGGGTGACCGCCAGCGCGGGCCGGCCGGCCCGGAGCGCGAGGTCGAGCAGCTCCGGCCCGGCGTCCTCGGTGATGGTGAGCAGTCCGGAGCGGGCGATCCGGTCGAGTTCGGTACGGGTCAGGTGCCCGCTCATCCCGCGTTCGTCCGCCCACAGTCCCCAGGCCAGCGAGGTGGCCGGCAGCCCGAGTCCGGACCGGTGACCGGCCAGCGCGTCGAGGAAGGTGTTGGCCGCGGCGTAGTTGGCCTGGCCGGTGCCGCCGATGATTCCCGCGACGGACGAGAACAGGACGAAGGCGTCCAGGTCCCGGTCGAGGGTGAGTTCGTGCAGGTTCCACGCGGCGTGCACCTTGGGCCGCAGGACGGTGGCCATCCGCTCCGGGGTCAGGTCCGGGATCATGCCGTCGTCGAGCACGCCGGCGGCGTGCACGACGCCCGTGAGCGGGTGCTCGTCCGGGATGCTCTCCAGCAGCGCGGTGAGCGCCGTCCGGTCGGCGAGGTCACAGGCGACGACCCGCACCTCGGCGCCGAGCGCGGTGAGTTCGGCGGCCAGTTCGGTGGCGCCGTTCGCCTCGGGTCCCCGGCGGCTGACCAGCAGCAGCCGGGAGACGCCGTGCGTACGGACCAGGTGACGGGCGAACAGCCCGCCGAGCGCCCCGGTCCCTCCGGTGATCAGCACGGTGCCGCCGGAGCGCCACGGGGCACCGGTCCGCGCTTCACCGCCCGGCGGGACCTTGGCCAGGCCGGGTACGAGCGCCTGACCGGAACGGACGGCGACCTGCGGCCGGCCGGACGCCAGGACCGACGGCACGGCCGGCAGCGAGGCCGGGTCCTCGTCCACGTCGACGAGCACGACGCGGTCGGGCGCCTCCGACTGCGCCGATCGCAGCAGTCCCCAGAGCGGTGCGGCGACGAGGTCCGACACGTCGTTGCCGTCGTCGTCGGTGGACACGGCCCCACGGGTCAGGACGACCAGCGGGACATCGGTGGTCCGGTCGTCCGACAGCCACGACTGGAGCAGGGTCAGCGCCCGCTGCGCGGTCTCCTCGGCGCGCCGAGGCACGTCGCCGCCCGGCGAGAAGATCATCGGTACGAGCAGGGCGTCGAACGGCGTGTCCGAATCGAGCGCGGCCAACGCGTCCGCCACCTCGTCGAAGACCTCGCCGGGGGCGAGTTCCGGACGGTCGGGGAGATCGACACCGCCGACGCGGAGCGTCGCCAGGGCCGGCGGCGTGGCCGGGACGGTCGGGGTGACCGGGGTCCAGTCGACGCGGAGCAGCGAGTCCCGCGGACCCGGCACTGTCGTCGCCGGACCGGAGACCGCGTCGGGCTTCAGCCAGTACCGCTCCCGCTGGAACGGGTAGGTCGGCAGGTCCACCCGCCGCGCCCCGGTCCCGGCGAAGAAAGCGGTCCAGTCGACGGGTATGCCGGCGGACCAGAGCCCGCCCAGCGCCGCGACCGCGTCGTGTGCCTCGTCCTGTCCGTTGCGCACCGCGGCCACGGGGGTGATCGGCGCGCTCTCGGCGACCATGGCCGAGAGCACTCCGGCCGGGCCCAGTTCCAGGGTGACGGTCACGTTCTGGTCGGTCAGGGTGCGGGTCGCGTCGAGGAAGCGGACCGGCTGCCGGACCTGGTCCACCCAGTACTCCGGCGAACGGAGCTGTTCCTCGGTGGCGATCCGGCCGGTGAGCGTCGACACCAGGGGGATGTTCGGCGCGTTCAGGGTGACCCCGCGCAGCACCCGGCCGAACTCTTCGAGCATCGGATCCATGAGCGGCGAGTGGAACGCGTGGCTGACCGTCAGCTTCTTGGTGCGGCGCCCCCAGCCCCGTATGGTCTCGCTGATCTCCTCGACCGCGTCCCGGTCACCGGAGATCACGGTCGACACCGGACCGTTGACCGCGGCGATCGCCGCGGCGCCGCCGGAGCGCAGCAGCGGGGCGACCTCGTCCTCGGTGGCCTGCAGCGCGACCATCGCGCCGCCCTCGGGCAGTGCCTGCATGAGCCTGCCGCGCGCGGTGACCACGGCCGCCGCGTCCGGCAGCGACAGCACTCCGGCCACGTGCGCGGCGGACAGCTCGCCGATCGAGTGGCCGGCGAGGAAGTCCGGGCTGATCCCCCACGCCTCGAAGAGCCGGAACAGGGCGACCTCCAGCGCGAACAGCGCCGGTTGGGCGTACCGCGTCTCGGTCAGACGGCTCTCGTCCTCGAGCACCTCGCGCAGCGGGTGCTCCAGGTGCGGGTCGAGGTGGGCGCAGACCGCGTCGAAGGCCTCGGCGAACGCCGGGAACTCCTCGTACAGCCGCTTGCCCATGGCGACGCGCTGCGCGCCCTGGCCGGTGAAGAGGAAGCCCAGTTTGCCGCTCTTGCCCGGTGCCACGGCGGCTCCGGTACGAGCCCCCTCCTCGGCCAGCGGACGGAGGGCCGCGAGCAGCGATTCGGCGTCCGGACCGACCACCACGGCCCGGTGCGCGAGGGCCGCACGGGTGGTGGCCGTCGAGTAGGCCAGGTCGGCCGGGGACAGACCGGGGTTGTCCTCCATGTACGAGATCAGATTGCGCGCCTGGGCGGACAGGGCCGCCCGGCTCTTCGCGGAGAACGCCAGCGGGAGGAGCGCCGGTGTCTGCGCCGAGCTCTCGTCCTTCTCCTCCTCGGGCGCCTGCTCCAGGATCACGTGGGCGTTCGTGCCGCTGACCCCGAACGAGGAGACCGCCGCTCGGCGAGGCCTGCCCGTCTCCGGCCACGGACGCTGCTCGGTGAGCAGCTCGACCGCGCCCGCGGACCAGTCGACCAGCGGTGTCGGCTCGTCGACGTGCAGCGTCCGCGGCAGCGCCTTGTGCCTCATCGCCTGGACCATCTTGATCACGCCGCCCACGCCGGCCGCCGCCACCGAGTGCCCGATGTTGGACTTCAGCGATCCCAGATAGAGCGGGCGGTCCGGGGTGTGCGCGGTGCCGTAGGTGGCCAGCAGGGCCTGGGCCTCGATGGGATCGCCGAGCCGGGTGCCGGTGCCGTGCGCCTCGACGACGTCCACATCGGCGGCGTCCAGCCGTGCGCCGGTGAGCGCGGTCCGGATCACCCGTTCCTGCGAGGGGCCGCTGGGAGCGGTGAGGCCGTTGGAGGCGCCGTCGGAGTTGACCGCCGAGGAGCGCAGGACGGCCAGCACCCGGTGTCCGTTGCTCACGGCGTCGCTGAGCCGTTCGAGCAGGATGAGACCGACGCCTTCCGCCCAGCTGGTGCCGTCGGCGGCGGCGGCGAACGACTTGCACCGGCCGTCGGGCGCCAGGCCCCGCTGCCGGGAGAAGTCGACGAACCCGCCGGGGCTTCCGGCGACCGTCACGCCGCCGACGAGGGCGAGACTCGATTCGCCGGTGCGGAGCGACTGCGCCGCGAGGTGCATGGCGACCAGGGACGACGAGCACGCCGTGTCCACGGTCATGGAGGGGCCTTCGAAGCCGAAGGCGTAGGAGATGCGGCCGGACACGACGCTGCCGAGCTTGCTCGTCAGCAGATAGCCCTCGAACTCCTCCGGGCCGGCGAGACCCAGGTAGGACTGCTCCACGGCGCCGACGAAGACACCGACGTCGGAGCCGTTCAGGGAGGTCGGGTCGATCCTCGCGTGTTCGAAGGTCTCCCAGGCGGTCTCCAGGAGCACCCGCTGCTGGGGGTCCATCGAGAGCGCCTCACGCGGTGAGATGCCGAAGAACCCGGCATCGAATTCGGTCGCTCCGTCGAGGAAGCCGCCTTCCCGCGTGTACGTGGTGCCCGGGACGTCCGGGTCGGGGTCGTACAGCGACTCGACATCCCATCCGCGGTCGTCGGGGAACTCGGTGACGCCGTCCCGTCCGTCCGTGACGAGCCGCCAGAGGTCGTCCGCCGAGCGCACGCCACCCGGGTAGCGGCAGGCCATGCCGACGATCGCGAGCGGTTCGGCTCGGCCGGACTCCAGTTCCGCGATGCGCTGTCGGGCCTTCCGCAGGTCGGCGGTGACCCATTTCAGATAGTCCGCGAGCTTCTTCTCTTCCACCATGAGGGGTTTACCTGTTCCAGAAGTCGGGCGGGATTCAGTGCTTGGCGCGGCCGAGCTCGTTGTCGATGAAGTCGAGCAGTTCGGCGGTCGATGCCGTTTCGAGCGGGTCGGCCGGGCCGGCGTCGGATCCGTCCCCCGGTGTCGCGCCGGTCTCCAGCCACCGTGACAGGAGCGTCTGCAGCCGGACGGTGATCTCGTCGCGGTCCGTGTCGATGCCGGTGCCGTCGCCGGCGGTGAGCACGTCCTCCAGCTCGTCCAGGGCGGCGAGCACGGTCGAGCGCGGCTGCGCCGCGGTGTCCGTCGCGAGGCGAGTGAGCAGGAACGCGGCCAGCTTCGACGGGGTGGGGTGGTCGAACACCGCGGTGGCCGGCAGCTGGGAGCCGGTGACCTTGTTCAGCCTGTTGCGCATCTCGACCGCGGTGAGCGAGTCGAAGCCCAGCTCCCGGAACGGCTGTTCGGGGTCGACGGCGGTCGGGTCGCTCAAGCCCAGTACCGACGCCACGCCGCCGCGGACGAGATCGAGGACGAACTCCTCGCGCTCGGCACCGGTCATCTCGGAGAGCCGCTCCGCCACCGGCGTCTCGGCGCCGGCCGCCGAGGGGCGGCTCCGCGGGGGCACCAGCGCCCGCAGCAGCGGAGGAACCCGGTCGAGCGCCCGCAGTGCGTCCAGGTCGAGCGGCGTCGCGGCCAGCGCGGGCCGAGTCGTCAGCAGAGCGGCGTCGAACAGGGCCATCCCTTCCTCCGCGCCGATCGCCGTGAAGCCGTCCCTGGCCAGCCGGGCGCGGTCGATGTCGCCCAGTCCCGCGTTGAGGCCGCCGTCCACGTCCCACATGCCCCAGGCCAGCGAGGTCGCGGGCAGTCCCCGGGCCCGGCGGTGCTCGGCGAGCCCGTCGAGGTACGCGCTGGCGGCGGCGTAGTTCGCCTGCCCCGGTCCGCCGAACAGGCCGACGGTCGAGGAGAACAGGACGAAGGCCGACAGATTCGCCTCGCCCGTCAGGTCGTGCAGGTGCCACGCGGCGTCGGCCTTGGCGCACAGGACGGAGTCCAACTGCTCAGGTGTCATGGCCGAGAGCAGACTGTTGTCCAGGATCCCCGCCGCGTGAACGATTCCGCTCAGCGGCCGGTCGGCGGGGATCCCGCCGAGCAGCGCGGCGAGGGCTTCCCGGTCCGAGACGTCGCAGGCGGCCATGTGGACCGTCGCGCCGAGCTCGGTCAGTTCGGTCCGCAGGTCCGAGGCTCCCGCCGCCCGCGCACCCGTGCGGCTCGCCAGCAGGAGATGCGTGACGCCGTGCTCGGTGACGAGATGGCGGGCGACGGTGGCGCCGAGCACGCCGGTGCCGCCGGTGATCAGGACCGTGCCTTCCGGATTCCACACCGGGCCGTCCTGCCCGGTACGCACCGCGGAGGAGCGGATCCGGGTCAGCCGCGGCACCCGGACCTGGCCGGCCCGGACGGCGGCCTGGGGCTCGTCGGCGGAGAGCAGGGCGGAGAGCAGGGCCGGGGGAATCGGCTCCGTGTCCGTGTCGGCGTCGGTGTCCACGAGCAGGATCCGGTCGGGTGCCTCCGACTGCGCGGACCGGACCAGACCCCAGACCGCCGCGGCGGCCGGGTCGGGCGACTCGGTGTCCGTCGTGGCGACGGCGCCCCTGGTGACGACGACCAGGCGGGTGTCGGCGAACCGGTCGTCGGCCAGCCAGTCCCGGACGAGGGTCATCGCCCGATGGGCGAGCGGTTGTGCGGTGCCGGCGGGCCGCGTGGTCCCGTCCGTCGCCGCGTCGTCGTCCCGGCCGGTCTCCAGCGGAACGAGGAGGGCCTGGATCCGGGTACCGGAGCCGAGCGCCGTTCCGAAGGCCGTCAGGTCCTCGTACGACGGGACTCCGGCCTCCTCGTCGGCGAACCGCCCGAGTCTCGCCCAGGTCGCCGGTCGGGTGGACGGCCGGACGGCGTCCGGGATCCAGCCGACGTGGTGGAGCGCGCCGAGCGGACCCGGTTCGCCGGGCTCCGCGCCCGACGCGGCCGCGAGCTCCGCCGACGGCTCCAGCCAGTACCGCTCGCGCTGGAAGGGGTAGGTCGGCAGGTCGACCCTGCCCGCGCCGGTCCCGGAGAAGAACGCCAGCCAGTCGACCGGCACGCCCCGGGCGTACAGCACGCCGAGCGCGTTGACCAGCGTCCGCGGTTCCGGATGCTTCTTGCGCAGGGCCGGCACCGCGACCGCGTGGTCGACACTGGCGGCGGCCATCGCCGAGAGGACCCCGTCGGGGCCCAGCTCCAGCAGCGTGGTCACGCCTTCCGCCTCCAGGGTGCGCACCGCGTCGACGAAGCGCACCGGGTTGCGGATCTGGTCCACCCAGTAGTCGGCCGTGGTCCACGCGTCGCCGTTCTCCACCTGGCCGGTGACCGTGGAGACGATGCCGAACTTCGGCCGGTGGAAGGTGAGTTCCTTGGCGATCTCACGGAACTCGTCGAGGATCGGGTCCATCCGGTGCGAGTGCGAGGCGCGGAGGATCGGCAGGACCTTGACGTTCCGGCCCCGCTCCTTCCAGATCGCCGCGACGGCGTGGACGGCGTCCTCGTCGCCCGAAAGGACCACCGCGCGCGGGCCGTTGATCGTGCCGATCACCGCCCGTCCCTCCGGGTCGAGGGTCTCGCGGACCTCTTCCTCGGTCGCCTCGACGGCGACCATCGCGCCGCCCTCCGGCAGGGACCGCATCAGGCGCCCGCGGGCGGTCACCAGGACCGCGGCGTCGGACAGCGACAGCACGCCCCCGAGATGGGCGGCTATCAGCTCGCCCGTCGAGTGGCCCACCAGGTAGTCGGGGTGCACCCCCCACGTCTCGAGGAGGCGGAACAGCGCCACGCCGACCGCGAAGAGGGCGGCGAGGGTGTAGTCGATCTGGTCCAACTCGTCGCCGGACTCGATCACCGAGCGCAGCGGACGGGGCAGGTGCTCGTCGAGGGCCGTGCAGACCTCGTCGAAGGCCGCGGCGAACACCGGGAAGGTCTCGGCCAGTTCGCGCGCCATCCCGATGCGCTGAGCGCCGCCACCGGTGAACATGAACGCGAGCTTGCCCTCGTCCTTGGTGCCGAGGATCGTGCCGGGGCCCTCGTCCGCCAAGGCGGCGAGGCTCTCCAGCAGCTCGTCCCGGCCGGACGCGAGCGCCACGGCGCGGTGCCGCAGCGCCGAGCGGGTGGTGGCCAGCGAGTGGGACAGGCCGAGCAGGTCGACGTCGGGGCGTTCGGCGAGGAGCCCGCCGACGCGCTCGGCCTGAGCGCGCAGCGCCTGGGGGGACCTGGCGGACAGGACGTACGGCAGGACCGGAGGCGGCGTCACGGACGCGGGCGCCGCGGGTGCGGCGGACGCCTCCTGCGCCTCCTCCGGGGCCTGCTGGGGGGCCTGTTCGACGATGACGTGCGCGTTGGTGCCGCTGAACCCGAACGCGGAGACGGCGGCCCGGCGCGGCCTGTCCAGCACCGGCCAGTCCTGCGCCTCGGTGAGCAGCGTCAGCGCACCGGTGCTCCAGTCGACGTGCGGTGTCGAGTCCTCGGCGTGCAGCGTCTTCGGCATGACGCCGTGGTGGATGGCCTGGACCATCTTGATCACACCGCCGACGCCGGCAGCGGCCTGCGTGTGCCCGATGTTGGACTTGAGCGACCCCAGCCGGAGGGGCTGGTCCGCCGGCCGGCCCCGCCCGTAGGTGGCGAGCAGGGCGTTGGCTTCGATGGGGTCACCGAGAGGCGTTCCGGTGCCGTGCGCCTCGACCAGGTCGACATCGGCGGCGGACAGGTCCGCGGCGGCGAGCGCTTGGCGGATCACCTTCTCCTGGGCGGGACCGTTGGGCGCGCTCAGCCCGTTGCTGGCACCGTCCTGGTTGATCGCCGATCCGGTGATCACGGCGAGCACCTGGTGGCCGTTGCGCCGGGCGTCGGAGAGCCGTTCCACCAGCAGGAGTCCGGCGCCCTCGGCCCAGCCCGTGCCGTCGGCGGAGGCCGCGAAGGACTTGCACCTTCCGTCGGCCGACAGACCGCGCAGCCGGGAGAACTCGATGAACGCCTGTGGCGTGGACATCACCGTCACGCCACCGGCCAGGGCCAGGTCGCACTCCCCTCGACGCAGCGCTGCCGCCGCGAGGTGCAGGGCGACCAGCGAGGAGGAGCACGCCGTGTCGACGGTGACGGCCGGTCCTTCCAGGCCGAACACGTACGCCAGCCTGCCCGACGCGACGCTGCCGGCGCTTCCGCTGTAGAGGTAGCCCTCGAACTCCTCCGGCGGCAGGTACGGGCGCGACCCGTAGTCGTGGTACATCGACCCGATGAACACGCCCGTCCGGCTGCCGCGCACCGACTCCGCGGCGATTCCGGCCCGTTCGAAGCTCTCCCACGCCGTCTCGAGCAGCAGACGCTGCTGCGGATCGGTGGCCAGTGCCTCCCTCGGCGACATGCCGAAGAACTCCGGGTCGAACTTGTCCGCGTCGTGGAGGAATCCGCCCTGGTCGGTGTAGGACTTGCCGACATTGTCGGGGTCGGGGTGGTAGAGCCGGTCCAGGGGCCAGCCGCGGTGCTCGGGGAAGGGGGTCACCGCGTCCACGCCGTCGGCGACCACCTGCCACAGGCGTTCCGGCGAGTCGACGCCGCCGGGGTACCGGCACGCCATCCCGACGATCGCGATGGGTTCCCGGTCCTTCTCCTCGATCTCGCGCAGCCGCCTGCGGCTGGCCTGGGCGTCGGCAACAGCACGCTTGAGGTACTGGCGGAGTTGGTTTTCGTCGGTGCTCACTTGCCCTCAGCTTTCAGAATCGCCTCAGGAGAGGCACCAGCCGGCTCCTCAGTACCCTGCACGGAAATCTCCCTTTCCCGGAGAACTTCTCTTGCTACTCGCACTCTTCGGCATTGTCGCCCAGGTGTTGTCGCGATCCAGTAATTCCGCACTCCTGCGCGCCAGTGGGTGACCGATTACAGGCCCGTGAGAAGGGGCGGGTAGCGTGCCGGGTAAGTAGGCCCTCAAAGGTTGGGAACCGGACTTGAAAACGAACCCGGAAATCGAAGAAAGCGACCTCGCGGAACCCTATATCGGGGGTCTGCTCGCCTCGCTCGGCCTGAGCGTCCACTTTTTCAGGGCGGAAAAGGACAGTCTTTTCTACCGTGACGACGCGGGGCGCGAGGTCGCGGTGCTCGACCTCGTCGGCGGTTACGGTTCGACGATCATCGGACACAACAATCCCGACATCGTCCGGTACGCGAAGGAGCTGCTGGACCAGGGAGTGCCGGTCCACGCGCAGTTCTCCAAGCACCCGTACGCCAACGACCTCGCGCAGAAGGTCAACTCCGCCCTCCGGCGCGAGTTCGGCACGTCGGAGCCCTACTCCGCGATCTTCGCCAACAGCGGCGCGGAGGCGGTCGAGATCGCGATGAAGCACGCCGAGTTCGACCGGGTCGCGAAGCTGGCCGAACTGGCCGAGGAGATCGAGGGGAACCTCGAGAAGGCCCGTACGGCCGTGGCCGGCGGTGCCGAGATCGTCGGCGGAGAGCCCCTCGACCGCCTGGGCGCGGACCCGGACGGGCCCCGTGGATCCTCGCCGGCCGAGGTGATCGCCGGGATCCGGAGCGTCAACGGTGCGCGCATGGCGACGGCGCCCGTGTTCCTGGCACCG
This sequence comes from Streptomyces sp. NPDC006551, assembly GCF_040611675.1. NCBI lineage: Bacteria > Bacillati > Actinomycetota > Actinomycetes > Kitasatosporales > Streptomycetaceae > Streptomyces > Streptomyces sp. NPDC006551. The sequence goes on along the minus strand of NZ_JBEXOT010000001.1, from coordinate 76,801 downwards.
GAGGGTTCGTTCCACGGAAAGCTGGTCGGCAGCGTCCAGCTGACCCACAACACCGGCTTCCGGGCGCCGTTCGCGTCACTGGCCGCGCAGTGCCGGTTCGTGCCGGTGCACGAACCGGACGCGCTGGCCAAGACCGTCGAGTCGGAGCGGAAGACGCTGTTCGACCTCGCGGTCGACGGCCGTGCGGTGCGCGTGGTCGAGCGTGACCTGCCGGTCGTCGCCGCGTTCATCCTCGAGCCGGTTCAGGGCGAGGCCGGGATCAGGCCGTTCGACCGGGAGACCGTGCTGCGCATCCAGCAGGCGTGCGCGGCGGTCGACTGCCCGATCATCGTCGACGAGGTCCAGAGCGGCATGGGCCGCACCGGCGCCTTCTTCGCCAGTTCGCACGTCGGCCTCCAGGGCGACTACTACACGCTGGCCAAGAGCCTGGGCGGAGGGATCGCCAAGGCGGCGATGACGCTGGTGCGCGGCTCCCGCTACCGCAACGAGTTCGAGCTGGTGCACAGCTCGACCTTCGCGAAGGACGCCTTCTCCACGTTGATCGCCGGCCGGACGGTGGACCTGCTGGAGGCCGAGGACGGCAAGGTCTACCGCATGGCGGCGGAGCGCGGGGACCGGCTGACGGAGATGCTGCGGAAGCTCCAGGAGGAGTTCGGCACCGTCATCAAGGAGGTCCGCGGGAAGGGCCTGATGATCGGCCTGGAATTCCACGACCAGTCGGACTCCTCCTCGGCGGTCATCGCCGAGCAGGCCCGCGCGGGACTCCTCGGCTATCTGCTGTCCGGCTACCTGCTGCGGGTCCACGCCGTGCGCATCCTCCCCACCGCCAGCGCCACGAACACGCTGCGGCTCGAGCCGTCCGTCCACATCACGGACGCCGAGGTCGACCGGCTGGAGTCGGCGCTGCGCGCACTGCTGGTCGTGCTCCGGGACCAGGACGGCGCCGCCCTGCTGCCCACGGATTCGACCGGAGCGTCCGGCCAGTAGGTATTTCGGAGATCGGAACGACGGTTCCCGGTGCGCCCGTGCGTACCGGGAACCGTGTCGCGGCTGTCTGGAATCGTAAAGGAAAGAGCTGTTTACATGACGACATGGCATGACGGTTACGAGGACGGTCGTGGCGAGCCGGTTGCGATCGTCGGAGTGTCCTGCCGACTGCCCGGGGCGACCGGTGCGGACGAGTTCTGGGATCTGCTGAGCGACAGCCGCAATTCGATAACCGAAATACCGAAGGGCCGGCGGGACAGGATCTCGGATTCTGTCAGGTACGACAGCGGCACCCGGTTCGGAGCGTTTCTGGACGGGGTCGGCGACTTCGACGCCGGATTCTTCGGGATCTCCGCACGAGAAGCCGCGGCGATGGATCCGCAGCAGCGGCTCGTACTGGAGCTGGCCTGGGCCGCGCTGGAGGACGCGGGCATCGTTCCCGCCGACCTGGACGGCTCGGCCGCTTCGGTGTTCGTCGGCTCGCTGCGCGACGACTACGCCGGCCTGGTGCTGAGCAGCGGCGACGGCGCGATCACGCAGCACACGAACACCGGTACGCACCGCGGCATCATCGCCAACCGGGTCTCCTACGCCCTGAATCTGCGCGGCCCGAGCGTCGTGGTGGACACGGCCCAGTCGTCGTCGCTGGTCGCGGTCCATCTGGCGGCCCAGAGCGTGCGATCTGGCGAATCGCCCCTCGCGATCGCGGCCGGTGTGAACCTCAACCTCCTCGCGGAGGGAGCGCTGGGAGCCCAGCGCTTCGGCGGCCTCTCGCCGGACGGACACAGCTACGTCTTCGACGCCAGGGCCAACGGGTACGTCCGGGGCGAGGGCGCCGTGGTCATGGTGCTCAAGCCGCTGGCGGCGGCCCTGGCCGACGGGGACGACGTCTACGCCGTCATTCGCGGCAGCGCCGTGAACAACGACGGAGCCACCCCCGGTCTGACCGTGCCCAGCCCCGAGGCGCAGGAGCGAGTGATCCAGGCCGCGCTGCGGCGGTCCGGCATCACCCCTGACCAGGTGCAGTACGTCGAACTCCACGGCACCGGGACCCCGGTGGGCGACCCGGTCGAGGCTGCCGCGCTGGGCGCGGTCTTCTCGGGGCGGCGGGCGGACGGCACCGCCGAGGGAGAACTCCCGCTGCTCGTGGGGTCGGTCAAGACCAACATCGGCCACCTCGAAGGTGCCGCCGGAATCACCGGCCTGCTCAAGACCGTGCTCGGCATCAGCCACCGGCGGCTTCCCGCGAGCCTGAACTTCGAAACCCCCAACCCGGACATCCCGTTCGACGACCTCGGACTGCGGGTCAACACGGATCTCTCCGGCTGGCCGCACCCGGACCGACCGCTGATCGCCGGAGTCTCGTCCTTCGGCATGGGCGGCACGAACGCCCACCTGGTCGTGAGCGAGCCGCCGGCCACCGAGAGCGCGGTCACCGAGGACACGGCCACCGAGCCCGGGCCGGACACCCCGCTGGTTCCGATTCCCGTCTCGGGCCGGACTCCGGCCGCGTTGCGGGCGCACGCCGCCCTTCTGCGCGACACCGGTCTCACCCCGCACGACCTCGGTTTCTCCGTGGCGACGACCAGGACGGCGTTCCGGCACCGGGCCGTCGTCCTCGCCGCGAACGCCGAGGAGCTGCGCACCGGGCTCGACGCGGTGGCGAACGGGACGCCCGCGCCGAACGTGATCTCGGACGCGGTCGCCGAGGCCGGGCAGGACGCGGCCCAGGATCCGGCACAGGACGCGGTGGCCGACCGGACCGACGAGTCGCTCGCGGCACTGACCGAGCTCGCCGTCGAGTTCGTCGGCGGCGCGGACGTCGACTGGACGGCCGCGTACGCCGATGTCCGGGGCAAGCGGGTCCGGCTGCCCGGCTACCCGTTCCAGCGGGAGCGGTTCTGGACCGGCGAGCACCTGACCCCGGAGCCCGGCACAGGAGGCGCCGACGCCGCCGGCACGGACGCGGCCGCCCTGGTCAAGGCCCAGGTGGCGGCGGCCCTCGGGGCGGGTGACGCGGACGGCATCGAGCTGGACACGAACTTCCGCGATCTCGGCTTCTCGTCGCTGATGACCGTGGAACTGATCGAGAACCTGTCCGCCGCCACCGGGCGATCGCTCTCCAGCGGCCTGCTGTTCGACTACCCGACGCCGCAGGAGCTCATCGCCCACTTCACCGAGACCGGGATCGGGTCCGGGAGCACCGCGCGGAGCCCCTACGCGCCCGGGCAGACCCGACGTACGAGCGTCTCCTCCGGCCAGGACGAGGACGCGATCGCGATCGTCGGCATGGCCTGCCGTTTCCCCGGCGGGGTCGAATCCCCCGAGGACCTGTGGCGGGTGGTGTCCGAGGAGCGGAACGTGATCGGCGCGTTCCCGGCCGACCGCGGCTGGCAGCCCGGTGACGGCTATTCCCGGGTCGGTGGATTCCTCGACACCGCGGCCGAGTTCGACCCGGCGTTCTTCGGGATCTCCCCCAGGGAAGCGCTGGCCATGGACCCGCAGCAGCGGCTGCTGCTGCAGACCTCCTGGGAGGCCCTGGAGCGGGCCGGAATCGACCCGAAGTCCCTGCGGGGCAGCCGTACCGGCGTGTTCGTCGGCGGCACCGCCTCCGACTACGGCCCCCGGATGCACGAGGCGGACGACGACGTCAAGGGCTATGTGCTGACCGGGACCACGACCAGCGTGCTGTCCGGCCGGATCGCCTACCAGCTCGGCATCGTGGGACCGACGCTCACCGTCGACACGGCCTGCTCCTCGTCCCTGGTCGCACTGCACCTGGCGGTTCGGGCCCTGCGCGACGGTGAGGCGTCGGCAGCGCTCGCCGGCGGCGTGAGCGTGATGGCCACGCCCGGCATGTTCGAGGAGTTCTCCAAGCAGCACGGGCTGGCCGCCGACGGGCGGTGCAAGCCGTTCTCGGAGGACGCCGACGGCACCGGGTGGGCCGAGGGCGTCGGCATGCTCGTGCTGGAGCGGTTGTCCGACGCCCGGCGTGCGGGTCACCCGGTACTCGCCGTGATCCGGGGAAGCGCGATCAACTCCGACGGCGCCTCCAACGGGCTGACCGCGCCCAGCGGTCTGTCCCAGCAGCGGTTGATCACCACCGCGCTGGCCGATGCCGACCTGACCGGCGCCGACGTGGATCTGCTGGAGGCACACGGCACCGGCACCTCGCTCGGCGATCCCATCGAAGCCGAGGCGATCCTCGCCACCTACGGTCAGGACCGGGACGTCCCGCTGTACCTGGGTTCGCTGAAGTCGAACATCGGCCACACCCAGGCGGCGGCCGGAGTCGCCGGCGTGATCAAGGTGGTCCAGGCGATGCGGCACGAGGTGCTGCCGCGGACTCTGCACGCCGACGTCCCGACCTCCCGGGTGGACTGGACCTCCGGGCAGGTCGAACTGCTGACGCGGGCCGAGGAATGGCGGCGGAGCGACCGGCCTCTTCGCGCCGGTGTGTCCGCGTTCGGCATCAGCGGTACGAACGCCCACGTCGTCCTCGAAGAGGGCGAGCGGACCCCGACGGCGCTGGTGTTCACCGGTCAGGGGGCGCAGCGCCCCGGAATGGGCCGGGAACTGTACGCCGAATTCCCGGAGTTCGCGCGCACCCTCGACGAGGTGTGCGCCGCGTTCGACCCGTATCTGGACCGGCCGCTGAAGGAGCTGATGTTCGGCGCCGGATCCGGTGCCGACTCGGAGCTGCACCAGACCCGCTACACCCAGCCGGCGCTGTTCGCCTTCGAGGTGGCGCTGGCCGCGCTGGCCACCGAGCAGGGTCTCGTCGCCGAGCTGCTCGCCGGGCACTCCATCGGTGAACTGGCCGCCGCCTACGTGGCCGGGGTGTTCTCCCTGCCGGACGCGGCCAAGCTGGTGGCCGCCAGGGGCCGGCTGATGCAGCGGGCCCGCTCCGGCGGGGCGATGATCGCCGTGGAGGCCACGGAGTCCGAGGTCGTCGAATCCCTCGTCGACGGAGTCGTGGTGGCCGCGGTGAACGGCCCGGTCTCGGTGGTTCTCGCCGGGGACGCCGACGCCACCGAGAGCGTGGCCGCCGGATGGCGGGAGCGCGGGCGCAGGGTCACCCGGCTGACCGTCAGCCACGCCTTCCACTCGCCCCACATGGACGAGGTGCTCGACGAGTTCCGCGCGGTGGCCGAGTCGATCGACCACCGGCCGCCGCGGATCCCGGTGATCTCCACGGTGACCGGCCGACCGCTCCCCGCCGACGTGACCGGGTACGCCGACCACTGGGTCACCCAGATCCGCGGCACCGTACGGTTCCACGACGCCGTCACGGCCCTGCGCGAGGCCGGTGCCGCCGTGTTCGTCGAGGCCGGACCGTCGGCCGCGCTGACTCCGCTCATCAGGTCCGCCGGGATCACCCGGGTCATCCCGCTCGGCAGGTCCACCGGCTCCGAGGCGGATGTCTTCGCCTCGGGCATGGCCAGGGCCGGTGGCGAGGAGCCCACCCACCCGTTCCGCCGGGACCGGTACTGGCTGCCGCCCCGGCCGGCGCGCGGCGCCTCGGAGCATCCGCTGCTCGACTCGGTGGTGGAGCTGGTCGACCGGGACGAGGTGGTGCTGGTGGGCACCCTGTCGCTGGCCGACTACCCGTGGCTCTCCGGGCATGTGATCAACGGCTCACCCCTGCTCCCCGGAACGGCGTTCCTGGAGCTCGCGCTGTTCGCCGGAGAGCGTCTCGGACTGCCCGAAGTGGCGGATCTGACCCTGGAGAGCCCGCTCGAACTCCCCGAATCCGGCACGGTCCAGATCCAGGTCACCGTGCGCGACCGGCAACTGGCGATCCACTCCCGGCGCGACGGGGAACGGGAATGGACCCGGCACGCGTCCGGGCTGCTCCTGGACGCCGACCCCGCCCTGGAGCTCGACGCGGCCGACCGGCTGGAGTGGCCGCCCGGCGGCGACCCGGTACCGGTCGAGGACGCCTACGCGCTCCTCGCCGAGCGCGGGTACGACTACACCGGCCTGTTCCGCGGACTGCGGACGGTGTACCGGGACGGCGACACCGTGTACGCCGAGGTCCGGCTCCCGGACGAACACCTCGGTTCGGAATCCGGGTTCCTGCTGCACCCGGCACTGGTGGACGCGGTGCTGCACCCGATCGTGCTGGGCCTGGTCGACGGCGGCGAGGGGACGCGTCTCCCGTTCGCCTGGAGCGGGGTACGCGCGCACACCGGCGTCGTCGGTGGAACCGAGTTCCGCGCCCGGCTGACCCCGGCGGGCGGCGGCGACACCTACGAACTGCTGCTCGCCGACGCGACGGGTGCCCCGGTGGCCACCGTCGACGGACTGGCCTTCCGGGCCTCGACGCGCACCGGCGCCGACACCGTCCCGATGTACGAGCTGACCTGGCGGCCCCGGTCCACCTCGGCCAGGGCCGCCGCCGACGCCGATGACGCCCTCCGGCCCACCGTCGTCGAGGTCGCCCCGGCCGATGCCCCGGCGACCGCGGTCGCCGGAGCGCTCAGGGCGATCCAGGAGTGGGTGGCCGCCGAACACGACCCGCACGACCGGCTGGTACTGGTCACCCGGAACGCGGTGGCCGTCGAGCCGGGTGAACCGGTCACCGGTCTCGCCGCGGCGGCCGTGTGGGGCCTGGTGCGCACCGCCCAGAGCGAGTACCCGGACCAGCTCGTCGTGGTGGACGTCGCCGACACCGCGGGCACCGCCGCCCCGGAGGCGACGGCGGCCGCGATCGAATCGGCGGTACGGACCGGAGAGCCGCAGATCGCCGTGCGGAACGGTGAACTCCTGGTGCCCCGGCTGACCAAGGCCGCCGGCCCGGTCGCGGATGCCACCGGAAACGGGGGCATCGAGCCCGGATTCGGCTGGAACCCCGACGGCACGGTCCTGATCACCGGCGGCACGGGTGGGCTGGGCGCGCTGATCGCCAGGCACCTCCACCACGAGCACGGTGTACGGAACCTGCTGCTGGTCAGCCGTCGTGGCCCGGACGCGCCCGGTGCCGCCGAGCTGATGGCGGAACTGGACGGCGCGCGCGTGGTCGCCGTGGACGTGACGGACCGGGCGGCACTGGCCGCGCTGATCGACGGCGTACCGGCCGACGCGCCCCTGACCGCGGTGATCCACACCGCCGGCGTGCTCGACGACGCCACGGTCTCGGCGCTGACCGAGGAGCGGATCGACACGGTCATGGCGGTCAAGGCGGACGCCGCCCGGCACCTCCACGAACTGACCGCGGACCTGGGCCTCGGCGCCTTCCTCTTGTTCTCCTCCGTCTCCGGTCTGCTCGGCACGGCCGGTCAGGCCAACTACGCCGCCGCCAACACCTACCTGGACGCCCTGGCCGCGCATCGCCGTGCCCTCGGGCTGCCCGGGACGTCACTGGCCTGGGGCCTGTGGCAGGAGGGCATGGGGCAGACCCTCGGCGAGGCCGAGATCAACCGCTGGACCCGGTCCGGCGTGGCACCGCTGACCGCCGAGCAGGGGCTCGCCCTGTTCGACCGGGCGGTGTCCGGGGACGCGGCGCTGCCCGTCCCCGCGACCCTGCGGCTGTCCGGGCTCTCCGACACCGACCGTGTGCCTGCCGTGCTGGCCGGCCTGGTCAGGCGGCGCCGGAAGCCGGCCAGGACCGAGCCGGTCGGGCAGGCGGGGCACGCGCTGACCGAGAAGCAGGCGCTGGAGCTCGTCCGGGCGGCCACGGCCGCGGTGCTCGCGCTGCCGAACCCGAACACGCTCGACCTGAGCAAGGCGTTCCGGGAGCAGGGATTCGACTCGCTGGCCGGCGTCGACCTTCGCAACCGGCTGATCGCGGCCACCGGGCGGCAGCTCCCGGCCACCCTGGTCTTCGACCACCCCACGCCGCAGGCGCTGGCGGCGTACCTGTCCGAGGACTCGAACGCGTCCTCGGACAAGAAGCCGGCCGGTGGTTCGAGGCGGCGGAGCAAGAACAGGAGCCGGACCGACGAACCGATCGCGATCGTCGGTATGGCCTGCCGCTATCCCGGCGGAGTCCGCTCGGCCGACGACCTGTGGCGGCTGGTCCTCGACGGGCGGGACGTGATCTCCGAGTTTCCGACGAATCGCGGATGGGACCTGGACAGGCTGTACCACCCCGATCCGAACCACCCGGGCACCAGCTACACCAGGCACGGCGGATTCCTGCACGACGCGGACCTGTTCGACGCGGCGTTCTTCGACATGTCGCCGCGGGAGGCACTGGCCACCGACCCGCAGCAGCGCATGCTGCTCGAGACGGCGTGGGAGACGTTCGAGGACGCCGGGATCGACCCGGGTGTCCTGCGCGGAAGCCGGACCGGCGTGTTCACCGGCGTGATGTACGACGACTACGCCTCGCGGCTCCCGGCGACCCCGCGCGAGGTGGAGGGCTTCCTCCTGGCCGGCAACACCTCCAGCGTGGTCTCCGGACGGCTGGCGTACGTCTACGGGCTCGAGGGCCCGGCGATCACCGTGGACACCGCGTGCTCGTCGTCGCTGGTCGCGCTGCACCTGGCCGCGAACGCGCTGCGCTCGGGTGAGGTGGACCTGGCCCTGGCGGGCGGCGTCACCGTGATGTCCGGGCCGAGCACGTTCGTGGAGTTCTCCCGCCAGAGCGGACTGTCCACGGACGGCCGGTGCAAGTCGTTCTCGGCCGACGCCGACGGTACGGGCTGGTCGGAAGGTGTCGGCCTGCTGCTGGTGGAACGGCTCGAGGACGCTCGCCGGAACGGGCATCAGGTGCTTGCGGTGCTGCGTGGTTCCGCGGTGAACTCCGACGGCGCCTCCAACGGGCTGACCGCGCCGAACGGGCCCTCCCAGGAACGGGTGATCCGGTCCGCCCTCGCCGACGCCGGTCTGTCGAGCGCCGATGTCGACCTGATCGAGGCGCACGGCACCGGTACCCGGCTCGGTGACCCGATCGAGGCACAGGCCCTGCTGGCCACCTACGGTCAGGACCGCGACGAACCCGTTCGCCTGGGTTCGCTGAAGTCGAACCTCGGGCACGCCCAGGCCGCCGCCGGCGTCGGCGGCGTGATCAAGGTGATCCAGGCGATGCGGCAGGGCGTCCAGCCCCGCACCCTGCACCTCGGCGAGCCGTCGCCGCACGTGGACTGGTCCGCGGGCTCGATCGAGCTGCTCGCCGAGCAGCAGGACTGGCCGGACCTCGGCCGGCCACGCCGAGCCGCGGTCTCCGCGTTCGGGATCAGCGGCACCAACGCCCACGTGATCCTGGAACAGGCCGAGAACGTCGCGCGTCCCACCCGTACGGCGACCGAACCCTCCGTACCGGGTGATCAACTCGATGCCGCTCACCCGACGGTGCCGTTGGTGCTGTCGGCCCGGACCGAGCAGGCACTGCGCGTGCGGGCCGCCGAGCTGCGGGCCCACCTGGACGAACACCCGGAGATCGACGTCGTCGACGTCGCCGGAACCCTCGCCGGCCGGCGCGCCCTGCTCGACCAGCGGGCCGTCGTGCTCGGTGCCGACCGGGAAACGCTGCTGCGCGGCCTCGACGCCGTCGCGGCGGGCACGTCCGGCGGGCCCGGAGTGGTGCGCGGAAACGGGGCGGGTCGCGGTGCGACGGCGTTCCTGTTCACCGGACAGGGTGCGCAACGGGCCGGAATGGGAGAGGAGTTGTACGAGCGGTCCGCGGTCTACCGAGCCGCGCTCGACGAGGTGTGCGCGCACCTCGATCCGCTGCTCGACCGGCCGCTGCGCGCCGTGCTGTTCGCCGAGCCCGACAGCGCGGACTCGGCCCTGCTCGACCGGACCGCCTACACCCAGGCGGCGTTGTTCGCCGTGGAGGTGGCGCTCCACCGGTTCGCCGAGCACTACGGCGTCACCCCGGACTACCTGCTCGGGCATTCGGTCGGCGAGGTGGCCGCGGCGCATGTGGCCGGGGTGTTCGATCTGCCCGACGCCTGCCGGCTGGTCGCCGCCAGGGGCGCCGCGATGCAGTCCGCCCGCGACGACGGGGCGATGGCAGCGCTGGAGGCCACCGAGGAGGAGGTGCTCGACTCGCTGGTCGCCGGAGCGGCGGTCGCCGGCGTCAACGGTCCCCGGGCCGTCGTGGTGTCCGGCGACGATGCCGCGGTGACCGCGATGACCGAACACTGGTCGAGCCAGGGCAGGCGAACCCGACGGCTGTCGGTCAGCCACGCCTTCCACTCGCCGCACATGGACGGGGTGCTGGCCGCCTTCCGGGCCGAGCTGGACACGATCACCTTCCACGAGCCCCGGGTCCCGGTCGTCTCGAACGTGACCGGCGAGATCGCCACCGCCGAGCAGCTGACCTCACCGGACTACTGGGTGACTCATGTCCGGGAAGCCGTCCGGTTCTTCGACGGCGTGCGCACACTGCGGCGCAGCGGTGTGACCGAATTCGTCGAACTCGGCCCGAACGCCGTGCTGACCGCGATGGTCTCCCAGGCGATCGCGGACGAGGAGGCCGTGGAGAGCGGCGGCGCTTCGGTGTCGATGCTGCGTTCCGGACGAAGCGACGTGGAGACCGCGTTCGCCGCGCTCGGTGCCCTGCACGTCCGCGGTGTACCGGTCGGCTGGCCGGCGGTGCTCCCGGCGACCGGGCCGGTCCCGTTGCCGCGCTACCCGTTCCAGCACCGCCGGTACTGGCTGGAGGCCCCGTCCTCCTCGTACCCGCTGCTGGACACGGCGACGCACCTCGTCGACGGCGCGGCCGTGCTCACCGGTGAGATCAGTGCCGGCGGATGGATCGGCGACCACCGGATCCGCGGCGAGGCCATCCTCCCCGGCACGGCGCTGCTGGACATGACACTGCACGCCGGGGCATGGGTGGACTGCCCGACGGTCGCCGAACTGACCTTCACCACGCCGCTCGTCCTGCCCGAAGACGGAGCCGTATCGGTCCAGATCCGGGTCGAGGCCCCCGAGCCCAGCGGCAGCCGTTCGGTACTGATCCACTCCCGGCCGAGCGCCGAGGCCGACGAGCGGGCCGAGTGGACGCAACACGCCCACGGCGTCCTCGTCCCCGGGCAGCAGTCGCCCCCGGTCGCACCCGAACCGGCCGGAACCGAGGTCGACCTGGCCGGGGTGTACCAGCGGCTGGCCGAGCACGGCTACCACTACGGCCCGGCGTTCCAGGGCCTTCAGGCGGTGCGTCACGACGGCGAGGACCGGTTCGCCGAGGTGGAACTGGAGCCGCGCCACCGGACCGAGGCGAGCCGCTTCGGAGTGCACCCGGCACTGCTCGACGCGGTGCTGCACGTGCTGCTTCCCGGAGTGGTCGATCCCGGCGCCCCGCCGGTTCTGCCGTTCTCCTGGACCGGGGTGACCCGTCACTCGTCCGGTGCGACGGCGGTCAAGGCCAGGGTCGCGGTGCGCGGGAACACGGCGAATCTGGTGGTCCACGATCAGGACGGCCGTGCCGTGCTGACGGTGGACGAACTGGCGCTGCTGCCCCTCGGGGGGAGCCATGCGCCCGCGGGGATGAACACGGTGGCCTGGCGGGATGCCGCCGGACCCGACGACTCCCTGGAACCCGCCGTCCCGCACCGGGTACCGGTCGCGGCGGAGCACCCGGACCAGGACGTTCCGACCGCGGCGAAGGCCCTGGTCCATGCCGTTCTCGGCGACCTCAGGGCGATCCTCGCCGAGGACGACGAGCGCCGGCACGCCTTCGTGATCACCCCGGACCTGTCGCACGCCGCGGTGCGCGGCCTGGTCCGCAGTGCCCAGGCGGAGAATCCGGGCAGGTTCGTCCTGATCGAGGCCGACCAGTCGGCCACCGAGGAGCGGCTCGCCCTCGCGCTTCGGACCCCGGAGCCGGAACTGGCGATCCGGGAGGACAGGATCCTGGTGCCCCGGCTCGCCCGCCCGACCGGTGTCGCGGCGAGCGCCTCGGACACCGGTGTGGACGCCGGCGTGGACTGGACCGCGGGCCCGGTGCTGATCACCGGCGCGACCGGAACCCTCGGCACCGTTCTGGCCAGGCACCTGGTGGTGAAGCACGGGGTGCGGAACCTGGTGCTGGTCAGCCGCCGGGGTGAGGACGCGCCCGGCGCGACCGACCTCCGGGCCGAGCTGGTCGGCCTCGGCGCCGCCGTGAGCCTGGTGGCCGCCGATGTGACCGACCGGCACGCCGTGGAGCGCGTGTTCGCCGAGCACGAGCCGGCCGCGGTGGTGCACACGGCGGGTGTGGTCGCCGACTCCACCCTGACCGGACTGACCACCGAACAGATCGACACGGTGCTGCGCCCGAAGATCGATGCCGCCTGGCATCTGCACGAGGTGGCCGGCGACAGGCCGCTGGTCCTGTACTCGTCGGTCGCCGGACTGCTCGGTACGGCGGGCCAGGCGAACTACTCGGCGGCCAACACGTTCCTGGACGCCCTCGCCGAGCACCGCCGTGGACTCGGCCTGCCCGCGGTCTCCCTCGCCTGGGGTCTGTGGGCGCAGGCCAGCGGTGTCTCCGAGCAGTTGACCGACACGGACCTTCAGCGACTGGCCCGCACGGGTCTGCGTCCGCTGGACACCGCCGAGGCGCTCGGCCTGTTCGACGCCTCCCTCGACGCGGTCACCGGCACCGGTTCCGCGGTGCTGGCCCTGACCCGGTTCGACCGGGCCGCCCTCCGGGGCCGGACCGACCTGCCCGGGCTGCTGCGCGACCTGGCCGGACCGGCCGCGGCCGCCCCCACGGCCGCGCGGGACAGTGAGGCCCACCGGCGGGGAGCGGACGCTCCGGAGGTCGGCCCCGCCGACGTCCAGGAGATCGTTCGCCGTCAGGTCGCCGCGGTCCTCGGTTACGCCGATTCGGCCGAGGTCGAGGAGAACCGTCCCTTCAGCGAACTCGGTTTCGACTCGCTGACCGCCGTCGAACTGCGCAACCAGCTGAGCACCGCGATCGGCAAGCGGCTGTCCGCGACCGTGGTGTTCGACCACCCCACCCCCGCCGCGCTGACCGAGCACCTGCGGAGTCTCGTCTCGGCCGAGGAGCGACCGCTTCCCGCGAAGGTCCGGGAACGGTCGGCGACGGCCGAGGAGGGCTACGACGAGCCGATCGCGATCGTCGGGATGGCCTGCCGGTACCCGGGTGGGATCACCTCACCGCAGGACCTCTGGCACCTGGTCGCCGACGGCCGGGACGCCACCTCGGAGTTCCCGGTCAACCGGGGCTGGCCGAGCGACCTCTACCACCCCGACCCGGACCACCCCGGCACCTCCACCACCCACCGGGGCGGATTCCTGCACGACGCGGAACTCTTCGACGCGGAGTTCTTCGGCATGTCGCCGCGAGAGGCGCTGGCCGTCGACCCGCAGCAGCGGCAACTGCTGGAGACCACCTGGGAGGCGGTGGAGAAGGCCGGCCTCGACCCGCAGGGACTGCGGGGCAGCCGGACCGGTGTGTTCGTCGGTGTCATGTACAGCGACTACGGGTCCCGGCCGGATCTGCCGCCGGACGGGGTGCAGGGATACCTGTACAGCGGTAGCGCGGGCAGCATCGCCTCCGGTCGGCTCGCCTACACGTTCGGGTTCGAGGGGCCGACCCTCACCGTGGACACCGCCTGCTCGTCCTCACTGGTCGCGGTGCACCTGGCCGCGAGCGCGCTGCGGCGCGGGGAGTGCGACCTCGCGGTGGCGGGCGGCGCGACGGTGATGGCCACGCCGACACCGTTCGTGGAGTTCTCCCGCCTGCGCGGGCTGTCCGAGGACGGCCGGTGCAAGTCGTTCTCCGACGACGCCGACGGCACCGGATGGTCCGAGGGCGCGGGCATGCTGCTCCTCGAGAAGCTGTCGGACGCCAGGCGCAACGGGCACCAGGTGCTCGCCGTCCTGCGCGGCTCGGCGGTGAACTCCGACGGTGCCTCGAACGGGCTGACCGCGCCGAACGGTCCCGCCCAGGAGCGGGTGATCCGAGCCGCGCTCGACGCCGCCGACCTGGCCCCGGCCGATGTCGACCTCGTGGAGGCGCACGGCACCGGGACGAAGCTCGGTGACCCCATCGAGGCGCAGGCCGTGATCTCCACCTACGGGCGCGACCGGGAGAACCCGGTGCTGCTGGGTTCGCTGAAGTCGAACATCGGCCACGCCCAGGCGGCCGCGGGAGTCGGCGGCATCATCAAGGTCGTCCAGGCCATGCGGCACGAGATCGCCCCGGCGACCCTGCACGTGGGCACCCCGTCCCGGCACGTCGACTGGTCGGAGGGCAAGGTCGAACTGCTGACCCGGTCCCGCCCGTGGCCGCGCGGGGAGCAGCCCCGCCGGGCCGGCGTGTCCTCCTTCGGGTTCGGCGGCACCAACGCCCACGTGATCATCGAGGAGGCCGAAACCGAACCGGCTCCGATCACCGAGGCCCCGGCCGAGCCGCCCCTGATGCCGTGGGTGCTGTCCGCCCGTACCGAGCAGGCCCTCGCGGACCAGGCGGAACGGGTCGCCCACCTGTCCACCGCGGACGAGTCGTTCACGCTGGCCACCCGTTCCGCGATGCCGTACCGGATCGCGGCGACGAGCCCCGGGGCCCTGCGCGACGCGGTCCCGGTGCGGGTGGCGGGAGGCAAGCTGGCCTTCGCGTTCACCGGCCAGGGCGCACAGCGCGTCGGCATGGGCCTCGAACTCGCAGCCGCCTACCCGGTGTTCGCGGCGGCGTTCGACGAGGTCTGCGCCCACTTCGACGCTTCGCTGCGCTCGACGATCAGGGAAGCGATCGCCACCGGGGACGACCTGGACGAGACCGGCACGGCACAGCCCGCGCTGTTCGCCGTCGAGGTCGCGCTGTTCCGCCTGGTGGAGTCCTGGGGGGTACGGCCGGACCTGGTGCTCGGCCATTCGATCGGTGAACTGGCCGCCGCGCATGTCGCCGGAGTGCTGTCGCTGTCCGACGCGGCCAGGCTGGTCGCCGCCCGTGGCGGCCTGATGCAGGCCCTGCCCCGCGGCGGGGCGATGGTCGCCGTCGAGGCGAGCGCCGCCGACCTCGACGGGCGGGACCTGCCCGCCGGGGTGACGATCGCCGCGGTCAACGGTCCCACCTCGATCGTGCTGTCCGGCGCCGAGAAGGCGGTGTTGTCCTTCGTGGAGGAGGAGTTCGCCGGCCGGGGAAGGCGCACCAAGCGGCTCTCGGTCAGCCACGCCTTCCACTCACCGCTGATGGAGCCGATGCTGGACGACTTCCGGGCGGTCGCCCGGGAGCTCACCTACAACACCCCGACGATCCCCGCGATCTCCACGGTCACCGGACAGCACGCCGAGGACTGGACCGACCCCGAGTACTGGGTGAACCAGGTCCGGGCGACCGTCCGGTTCCACGAAGCGGTGCGGACCGCGCGGGACGAGGGCGTGCGCACGGTCCTGGAAGTGGGACCGGACGCGGTGCTCACCGGCATGATCGCGGCCGCTTTCCCCGCCGACGAGGCGGACAGCCCGGTCGCCGTGCCGCTGCGGCGGGCCGGCAAGGCCGAACCGCACACCGTCGTCACGGCCCTCGGCACCCTGTTCACCCGAGGTGCCGAGATCGACTGGCAGGCGGTGTTCCCCGGCGCCAAGCCTGTCGATGTGCCGACCTACGCGTTCCAGCGCAAGCGGTTCTGGCTCGCCCCGGCCGGACAGGCCGATGTGACCGGTGCCGGTCTGCGATCCGCGGAGCACCCGCTGCTGGGCGCGGCCGTCGATCTCGCCACGGGCGGTGCGGGGGAGGGGGGCACCACCGTGTCGACCGGCCGGCTGTCCCTGTCCACCCACCCGTGGCTGGCCGATCACCGGGTACAGGGCGTCGTGATCGTGCCCGGTACCGCGCTGGTCGAACTGGCCGCGTCGGCGGGCCCGATAGCGCAGTTCACCATCACCGAACCGGTGGTCGTACCGGAGACCGGCACGCTCACCATCCAGATGGTGGTCGACGGCACCGACGTCACGGTCTTCTCCCGGAGCGGGGACGCCGGCTCCGGCGACCTTCCGTGGACCAGGCACGCCGTCGGCACGCTCGACACCGAAGGACACCGGGCCGCACCGGATGCCGAGCCGTGGCCGGGCGATCTGACGGAGATCGACCTCACCGGCGTGTACGACCGGGTCGCCGAGCACGGTTACGAGTACGGTCCCGCCTTCCAGGGGCTGCGGCTCCTGTGGCGGCACGACGAGGAGCTGTTCGCCGAGGTCGAGGTGGAGCAGGACCCGGCCGGAAACGGAGCCGGCTTCGCCGTGCACCCGGCGCTGCTGGACGCGGTCCTGCACGCCCTGCTGCCCGACGTCGCCGGTGACCGGCCTGCCGCCTTGCCGTTCGCCTGGTCCGGCGTGCGTTTCCACGCCGCGGCTCCGGCGGCGGCCGGAACGGCTCTGCGGGCCCGGATCACCCCTACGGGTTCGGACGCGGTGCGCCTGCTGGTGACCGACGCCGAGGGCCATGTCCTGGTCGAGGTGGACGAGTTGGTCCTGCGTCCCCTCACCGGTCTCCTGACCGGCGCCTCCGCCGGCGAGAACCTTCTGTTCACCTCCGTCTGGCGCGGCTTGGACACGGCCGGTGCGCCCGCCGGGACGTCGGCGAACGGCACCGCGTACGAGGTGGTGCAGGTCGACGCCGGTACGGGCGACCTGCCGCAGCGCGCCCGGAACGCCGTACACCACACCCTCGGTGTGCTGCGTGACCGGCTGGACACCGACGGCACCGGCACGCTCGCCGTCGTGGTCGGCGCCGACCTCGCCCATGCCGGAGTCCGCGGCCTGGTCCTCAGCGCCGCGACCGAGCACCCCGGCCGGTTCGTCCTGGTGGACCGTCCCGACTGGGACGGTGCCGCCGATGTCCGGGGCGCCGTCAAGGAGCTCCTGGCCGGCGCCGACATCGGTGACGAGCCGCAGGTACGGGTTCGCGACGCGGAGCTCCTGGTCCCGAGGCTCGTCCGGTACAAGCGGCCGGCCGAGCCCGGATCGGGAGACCCGGAGAACCCGAAGATGACCGCGGTCCCCTGGGCCGAGGGCACCGTCATGATCACCGGCGCGAGCGGTGCGCTGGGCACGGCGCTGGCCCGGCATCTTGTGGAGCGGCACGGCGCCAAGTCGCTGCTGCTGGTCAGCCGGAGCGGGACCGCGCCGGAGATCGAGGGCGCGGCGGCCGACGTCGAGATCACCGCGGCGGCGTGTGACGTCGCCGACCGCGAGGCGCTGGCCGCGCTCGTCGAGCGCCACCGCCCCGTCGCCTTCGTCCACGCCGCCGGCACGCTGTCCGACGGCACCGTGGACGGGCTGACCCCCGAGCAGGTCGACGCCGTACTCCGGCCGAAGATCGATGCCGCCTGGCATCTGCACGAGGTCGCCGGGGACGCCCCCGTGGTGCTGTACTCGTCGATCGCCGGACTGCTCGGCACCGCGGGACAGGCGAACTACGCGGCCGGGAACACGTTCCTGGACGCCCTGGCCGAGTACCGCCACTCGCTCGGTCTCCCCACGGTCTCGCTGGCATGGGGACTGTGGGAGACCGGGATGGGCGACGGACTGTCCGAGGCCGACCTGCGGCGGATCTACGCGCTCGGACTGCGCCCGATCGCCGTACCGGACGCGCTGGCCGCCTTCGACGTCGCCACCTCGGCGATCGCCGGCCCGGCGGCCACCGACGCCCGGAGCGCGGTGCTCGCCGTGACCGGGATCGACCGGGCCGCTCTCGGGGCCGCCTCGAACCCGCCCTCGCCGCTGCGGGACCTCGTGCCCCGTCGCGGACAGGCAGCGGCAGCGCGTGCCGACCGGCCGCGGCCTGCCCAGGAGCGGTCCGGGATCGCGTGGGAACAGCCGGGTGCGGTGCTCGACCTGGTGCGTCGCGAGGTCGCCGCCGCGCTGGGACACGACGACGTGTCGGCGATCGCGTCCGAGGCGCCGTTCACCGATCTGGGTCTCGACTCCCTGACAGCGGTCGAACTGCGTAACCGGCTCTCGGCGGCCACAGGTGAACGGCTGCCGACCACGCTGGTGTTCGACTATCCGACTCCGTCCGTACTGGCCGAGAATCTGCGGGGCATCCTGGCGGCCAAGCGAGCCGCTCCGCTCCTCGACCAGTTGGAGGCGCTGATTCGCGACGGACAACTCGAATCGGAGGCGGTGGCAAGGCTCCGGCACCTGCTCGGCGGCCCTGCGACCGGCACGGCCTTCGACGAGCAGCTCGGCAAGAATCTGGACGACGCGGCCGACGAGGAGTTGTTCGCCTTCGTCGACGAACTCGACTGAGCCTCTTCAGCGAGGCCCCTGCACACCGCCGGGGTCGGGCGTGTCGCCCGACACGCTCGACCCCGGCGGTGCACCGACGGCCACCTCACAACGAATGCGCGGGTGTGTACGCGAAATGCCTGGCGGAACAGGAAACGACCCGGAGAACAGCGAGATCCGGATAGCCGCCATCGGGCGGTGCTTCGTGGACGCGTTGAACGAAGGACTGACGAGGTCGGTCGCGTCCGGGGCCTACGCACTGCCCGGACAGCCCTCCGGCACAGCCGAATTGTCCGATCCCTACGCGGCCGCGGTGCTGCGGCGTTTCACAGCCTGCCTGCCGGCCGCCCTCGCCCGGGAAGACCGGCATGACGCCGCGGCCCGGTCCGCGGCGGTCCGCCGTGCCCGGCGGCTGCTGGCCGAGGCCTTCGGGCTCGCCACGCCGGCGCAGCCGTGGATCCCGTCCGATCCGGACTCGGAACCACCGCTCCGAGACGAAGCGGCCGTCTCCGCTCTGCTGATGGAGTGCGCCGTGCTGGTGGTGCTTGAGCAGAGGACGTTCAAGGACTCCCGTCGCCGGCCGGCCGAACTTCTCCGCGTACTCGGCAGGTCGGTGCGGGAGTCCTCGCTGAGCGGCGAGCCGGCATGAGCTGCCCTCCACCGCGCGGGAAGGCCTGACAGACTTCAGCCATGACCAATGATCTGCTTGCGGGAAAAGTCGTTCTCGTCACGGGGGCGAGCAGCGGTATAGGCGCGGCATCGGCGAAGGTGTTCGCCCGTGAGGGCGCGACGGTGGTGGTGACCGCGCGAAGGGAGGACCGCCTGGCCGCGCTCGTCGAGGAGCTGCGCGGGGAGGGAGCGGAAGCCGCGTACGTGGTCGGCGATGTGTCCGACCCCCAGGACGCGGCCAAGGCGGTGGACTTCGCGGTGGGCGAGTACGGACGCCTCGATGCGGCGTTCAACAACGCGGGAATCGGCGGCGACCGTACCCCGCTGCACCTCATGTCGGACGACGTGTACGACAGCATCATGGACACCAACGTCCGCGGCGTCTTCAACTGCCTGCGGCACGAGATCGCGGCGATGCTGCGCAACGGCGGCGGCTCGATCGTCAACAACAGCAGTGTGGGCGGCCTGGTGGCCATCCCCACCGCCGCTCCCTACATCGCTTCCAAGCACGCCGTCGTCGGTTTCACCAGGGCCGCGGCCGACGAGTACGCCAAGCAGGGCATCCGTGTGAACGCGGTGGCCCCAGGAACCACCCGTAGCGAGATCACCACCGATTGGTTCGGCCGCAACCCCGGCCTCGAGGACCTCGTCAACTCGCTCACCCCCCAGGGGCGTACGGCCGAGCCCGAGGAGATCGCCGCCGCGGCGGCGTGGCTGCTCAGCGACCGTTGCCCGTTCCTGACCGGCACCGTGGTGCCGGTGGACGGGGGCTTCGTGAACCAATGACCTTGTGCGTCCGGGCGGGTGTGCGCCTCGCCCGGACGCACAAGGTGGTCACTTCGCCATGCCCTCGAAGTCGACCGTGAACGCGGTCTCCCCGCGCTGGACCCCTCGGACTCGAAGGGAGAGCACGTTCGGGTCGGGCGTGGGAAGCGTCTCGGCTTCGATCCAGCAGGGCTGGTCGAACTCGACATAGCGTGAATAGCGGGTGGAAACCCAGGTGGGAGTGAAACGAGCCGGGGCGACGAGCGCGTGTGCCGCCTGTTGCGCCGCCTCCAGCAGGACGAGCCCCGGCACGTGGTCGACCGGGTGGTCGAAGAGAAGGGTGTTGGCCACGTCGTTCCGGAGCAGCCAGCGGTTCGGCTCTTCACCGGGCGACAGGAGTACGTCGACGGTGTCGGTTCGGCCGACGAGTTCAGGGGCGACAGGGGCCGGAACCGGCCAGCCGGCCCAGTCGACACTGGCGTACTCACCGCGCAGACGCCGGTAGACCGGCGGGGACACCCAACCGAACTCGGAATCGACCCGGGCCACCGTGACGTCACCGTGCAGAATGTGGAGGCTCACGCGCAACGCGCTGGGATTCCTCGGGCCGCGCCTCGGTTCCGATACATCGAGCTCGACGCGCAGGTCCGAGGTCCCGTCGCGAGGAGCCCGAAATCCCGGTGCGACGGTGAAGTCCAGGATGTTCAGCACCGTCTGGTGGCTCAGCGGGACGTCGTACTCGGCATGGGCTATGAGCAGACCGCTCTGCCGGATGGTCTGGGCGAGGACGCGCGGATCGTACGGCAGGTCCCCCTGGACGCCGGGCCACCTGATGTCCAGCGTGAAGGAATGCGCCCCGCTGCGCTCCCAGCCGACGACGAGTATCGACTCGTCACGCCTGAGGTGTGTGTAGGCACCGAGCGAAAGGCGCGGTGCAAGGGATGTCTCCGACAAGGCCCCCCCTGTCTTGGTG
Source organism: Streptomyces sp. NPDC006551 (assembly GCF_040611675.1). NCBI lineage: Bacteria > Bacillati > Actinomycetota > Actinomycetes > Kitasatosporales > Streptomycetaceae > Streptomyces > Streptomyces sp. NPDC006551. Next base: position 56,271 of record NZ_JBEXOT010000001.1, on the reverse strand, counting down.
GTGGACGCATCGGAAGTGGATGCGCTGTAAACTACCGGCTGTCCGGTCGGTATGACCGAAGGCATAAGTGAGTGCGGCCGGGTAAAGGGATCGTCATGGAGGCGCGAGTTGGCTAGGCAGGAGCGAGCGGTTCGAACGCGCAGGATGATCCTCGAGACCGCTGCCGCGATGTTCAACGAGCTCGGCTACGACGCGACCACCATCGGCGGCCTCATCGAGCGGATCCAACTCACCCGAGGCGGGCTGTACTTCCACTTCACCTCGAAAGAGCAACTGGCGCGCGCCGTGCTCGACGAGGCGGTGACTCTGGAGGGCCTCGCCCCGCAGACGTTCAAGCTCCAGGAGTGGGTGGACGTCGCCCTGCTCCTCGCCTACCGCCTGCCTCGGGAGCCGGTGCTCAGTGCTTCGATCCGGCTGTCCGTCGACCCCAAGGCCCGCAGCCTGTTCGGCACCCGGTGGCCCGACTGGATCGATGTGGGCAACCGGCTGCTCGACGAGGCGAAGGAGCGGGGCGAGTTGCTGCCCCACGTCGATCCGAGCGAGACGTCCCGGCTGCTCGTCGGCGCGTGGACCGGAGTGCAGCTGGTCACGGAGACACTGCCGGACCGCAACCTGTGCGAAGAGATCTCGAGCATGTTCGCGCTACTGCTTCCCAATATCGCCTGCGCCGGCGTCCTGGCGAAACTGGACATCTCCCCTTACCGCGCCCAGCGGTTGCTCGAGGCCGCCCCACTGGCCTCGTGACCCCGCCTCCGGACACGCGGCGGCGTCCGGTTCATACCGTTTGGCAACGTACTGTCTGATCACCTGATGATCCCCCGTCTGGTCTGCCGCCACGAGTCTCGGCGATCCTGCTTGCCTGTGAACACGTGTGCGGCTCCTCGGTAACATACGCCCCGGCCGGTTTCGCTTCAACTGCTCGAGATGTCATCAGAGTTAATTCTTCCGGTAATCCAGTGACGCAACGTCACAAACGCGCGTTCGCGGGGGCGTCGGGAGGGACCATCGGCGGGCCGGGACCACCCCGGCCCGAGAGTCGCCCCTGTATGATGCAACCGGATGACCGGCCTTTTTTGGGGAGTGGGCCGCAACGTCAGGCGCGCAGTGAGTCCAGTGGCTCGCCCGCCGTCGCATCCTGGGGGATCGATGAACCGGAACGTTCGGCATCAGGAGGGCACGGGGACCGACCATCCCTCGCGCCCCTTCCTGGACCCCGAGCTCAGTGCTCACCTGTTCGGCTCGCTGTCGCGCGCCGGTCAGCGCCTCAAGGCGGAGCGGTATGTCGGCGGCTTGCTGGCGCTGCCGGGGCGCAAGACGCTGCGCAACATCTCCAGCCAGTTCGAGGGGGTCGCGGCCCAGCAGAGCGTGCATCACTTCATCAGTACGTCACCGTGGGAGTGGATGCCCATACGCCGGACCCTGGCCCGCCACGTCCAGCGGACCCTGGCCCCGGAGGCCTGGGTCATCAGGCCCACCGTGATTCCCAAGGCCGGGCCGCACTCGATCGGGGTCGACCACCAGTACCTGCCGCATCTGGGCCTGGCCGTGAAGGGTCAGCAGGCGGTGGGGGCCTGGCTCGCCTCGAGCCGCTCCGCCGTGCCCGTCGACTGGCAACTGCGCCTCAGCGGCCGATGGCTGGAGGACCCGCTTCGGCAGCGTGCCGGCATACCTTCCGACGTCACCGCCGGAAGCCTGGAGGCGTGTGTACGCGAGTTGGTGGCTCATGTCGCCGTCGCCACCGATGTGCAGGCCGGCCCCGTCGTGGTGGACGTCGAAGGGATCGATGCCGTGGCACTGGCCCGTCATCTCTCGGCCACGGGCCTCGAGTATCTCGTACAGGTGGGAGCCGGCGACCAACTCAGGCTGGACCGGACCAAGTTGCCGAAGTTCGGCGATCGGGAGCGGACGGCGGGGGAGCTCGCCGCTCAGCTGACCCGCCTCAGGCACCGGGTCGACCCGGGTGACGGGCCCATGATGGCGGCGGCGATACCGGTGGTCGTGCCGTCCGGCGGCCGGGGCGACGGGATGTTGCTCGTGGGGGAGTGGCGCGGCGGGGAGGCGGTTCCGCGGCTGTGGCTGACGAGCGCCGACGGCCCCTCGCTGGTCAGGCTGCTCCGGCTCACCCGGCTGCCGTCCGTGGTGGCCCGTGACTTCGCGGCCATCTCGGAGGGCGTGGGCATGAAGGACTTCGCGGGGCGTTCGTTCCCCGGTTGGCACCGCCACGTCACGCTGGCTTCGGTGGCCCATCATGTCGCTGCCATGCGGGGCGCGAGCCTGCCGGCGCGCACGCCCTGAGCCGGGCCCCACAGAACCTACCTACCATCCGGTAATATGACACTCTCGCTTCCCGCCGTGATGGCCTGGAGCCCCGAGTTCCCTAACGTCGGGATCGACACAGCACCGTCACGGGGGCGGGGGCGCCGGAAACGGGAGCGTGCGTAGTGCAGTTCAACCTCATCGGACCCTTCGAGATCGTGACCGATGGCGGCCAGGCGTACGCTCCGAAGGCGCCCAAGGTCTGCCAGATGCTCGCGGTGCTGGCGCTGCAGCCACGCGAGGCCGTGGGCAGCGACACCCTCGTCAGGGAACTGTGGGGCGAGGACGCGCCGAGCAACGCGATCGGGACACTGCAGACGCACGTCTACCACGCGCGCAGGATGCTCGAGGACGCACAGGGCGACGCCCCGGCGCGCACGCTGCTGGTGACCCAAGCACCCGGCTACCGCCTGGACATCGCCGACGACGAGGTCGACGTGCATCTCTTCGAGCGATTCGTGCGGCGCGCCCAAGGGGAACTCGACCAGGGATCCCCGGAACGGGCGGCACACCATCTCAGGCGGGCGCAAGCCCTGTGGCGCGGACCCATGCTGTGCAACGTGCCCGTCGGAGGAGTGCTCACAGGGCGCATCGCCCACCTCGAAGAGCTCAGAATCCGCGCCCTCGAGTTGCGTGTGGAGACCGAGAACCGACTGGGTCGCTACCGGGAGTTCCTCCCGGAGCTGCGCACGCTGGTCAACGACCACCCGCTGCACGAGTGGTTCCACGGCCAGCTCATCTCGGCTTTGCATCGCGCCGGCCGCCGCGGCGAGGCTCTGCAGGCCTACCAGGACCTGTACCACATCCTCAGGCGCGAGCTGGGCCTGGAGCCTTCCGCGGAACTGCAGCGGCTACAGGCCGAGATCCTCCATGTGGACGAGCACGACGCGGTGCGGCTGAGGCCCCGTAAGGGCACTGTGTCCGAGTCCGCCATCACCCCGCCGTGGACGACCGCCGTAGCCAGCTGACGGATTCGCCCTCCGGCTCCGCCCCTGCGCCACCGACCGACAGGAACGGAACGACCCCATGCCGAAGTACCCCACCGAAGCATCGAGCGCGGCCATCTCCACCGCACTCGACTCCCTCAGGGCCGAAGTGCTGCGCCGCAACCCCGGCGAGCCCGAGTTCCACCAGGCCCTCAACGAAGTGCTCGACTCCCTGGCACCGTTGCTCGCCGCGCGCCCCGAACTGCTCGACGCCGGTCTGCTCGAGCGCATCGTCGAACCCGAGCGCCAGATCATGTTCCGCGTGCCCTGGCAGGACGACGCCGGTGTCACCCGGGTCAACAGGGGCTTCCGGGTGGAGTTCAACAGCGCGCTCGGCCCCTACAAGGGCGGTCTGCGCTTCCACCCCTCCGTCAACCTGGGCGTGGTGAAGTTCCTCGGCTTCGAGCAGATCTTCAAGAACGCGCTCACCGGGTTGAGCATCGGCGGGGGCAAGGGCGGCAGCGACTTCGACCCCCGCGGCCGCTCCGACGCCGAGGTCATGCGCTTCTGCCAGTCGTTCATGACCGAGCTGTACCGCCACATCGGCGAGCACACCGATGTGCCCGCGGGCGACATCGGCGTCGGCGGCCGGGAGATCGGATATCTCTTCGGCCAGTACCGACGGATCACCAACCGCTGGGAGGCGGGTGTCCTCACCGGCAAGGGGCTCGGGTGGGGCGGCTCCAACGTCCGTGCCGAGGCGACCGGTTACGGCAACGTCCTGTTCGCCGCCGAGATGCTCGCCAAGCGAGGCGAGGACTTCGAAGGACAGCAGGTCGTCGTGTCCGGCTCGGGCAACGTCGCCATCTACTCCATCGAGAAGGCCCAGGCCCTCGGCGCCCACGTGCTGACCGCATCGGACTCCGCCGGGTACGTGGTGGACGAGAAGGGCATCGACGTCGAGCTTCTCAAGGAGATCAAGGAAGTCGAGCGAGCCCGCATCAGCGAGTACGCCGTACGCCGCGGCGGTTCGGCCCGCTATGTCAGCGGCGGGCAGGTGTGGGACGTCCCGGCGGATGTGGCGCTCCCCTCGGCCACCCAGAACGAACTGGGCGCCGACAGCGCCGCGACGCTCGTGCGCGGCGGAGTCAAGGCGGTCTCCGAGGGCGCGAACATGCCCTGCACCCCGCAGGCCGTCGAGATCCTGCGTGAGAACGGGGTGGCTTTCGGCCCCGGCAAGGCCGCCAACGCCGGCGGGGTCGCCACGAGCGCCCTGGAGATGCGGCAGAACGCCGCCCGGGACTCGTGGGACTTCGCCGAGGTCGAGGACCGGCTGCGGACCATCATGCGCGGCATCCACGACACCGCGTACGAGACGTCCGAGAAGTACGGAGCCCCCGGGGACTACGTCCTCGGTGCCAACATCGCCGGCTTCGAGCGGGTGGCGGAGGCGATGACCGCGCAAGGCCTCATCTGACGGCGGGGACCGACCGACCGGAACGTGGGGGCCGGGGCTCCGTCCCCGGCCCCGACGTGTGTCGCCTCGGCGATGTTTGTACCCGATGGCTGGAGAGCCAGAAAGACGGAGCGTGTGATGCTGGATGAACGCAAGCCCAGTGACTATGCCGCCACGAGAAGGCTGTTCTCGGCTTCGTATCCGAACCTCGCGTTCGTACACGCGGTTCTCGACGAGGCGATCCCGGGCCGGGTCTGGGCCCTGTTCGACCGCGGTGAGCAGGCGGCCTGTCTGATCGCCACCGAATCGCCCTTCTGCTTCGCCGCGGGAGCGCTGTCGCGGTCGTTCTTCACCGAGGCGTCCGGTCTCCTCGCCGGGCGTGGCGGGGTTCAACTCGTCCTTCCGCCCGTCCCGGGTGTCGGGGACATGGCGGAGCGCGCGGGGTTCGCCGTAGGGCAGCGCCGGCAGTTCAGCCGGCCGGACGGGCAGTGGGAGCCCCCGGCCGTGGCGGTTCCGGACGGGTTCGAACTGGTCCGGATCGACGCCGAGACCTTCGCGGGGCTCGAATCCCCGATGGCCCGCGACATCTTCGGCACGCCCGGCCAGTACGCCGAGCACTCCGTCGGCTTCGGACTGCGCAGGCAGGGGCGGATCGTCGCCGACGCGCACGGTGTCATCGGGGGCGGGCTGATCGAGCTCGGCACCCACACCGACCCCGCCTACCGCGGCCTGGGTCTGACCCACCCGGTCATGGCAGCGGCCTCGCAGTGGGGCGCCGCCCGCGGTCTGAAGACCGTCACCAGCTGCAACGCGGACAAGCGGGCGAGCATCGCGATCTCCCGGAAACTCGGACTGGTCGAGGACTTCATCTACCAGACCGCGGAAATCGCATGACGATCACGCCCGTCCTCGACACCGTCTCGACCCGTTCCGTCTCGCACATGCGTGACCTGATCCAGCCGCACCTGCTGCGCACCCCGTTGCTGCGCTCCAAGCGGACCGGGCCCGCGGACACCTACCTCAAGTGCGAGAACCTCCAGATCACCGACTCGTTCAAGGTCAGGGGAGCCTTCAGCGCACTCCTCGGGTACCGCGGCTTCCAGCCCGAGGTGTGGGAACGCATCGTGCGTGACGGCGTGGTGACCTGCAGCTCGGGGAACTTCGCTCAGGGGCTCGCGCACGTCACCGCCGAACTGGGCATCCCCTACTCCGTCGTGGTGCCGGAATCGATCACCGCGGCCAAGCGGTCTCAGATCATCCGCTACAACCCCGATGCGCGGATCACCGAGGTCCCCTACCCCGTCTGGCAGCGGACGATGGTCACCTCCGACTTCCCGCAGCTGCCCGGATTCTTCCTGTCGTCCGAAACCGACCCCTACGTCTCGCTGGGGCTGGCCACGGTCGGCCTCGAGGTCCTGGAGGACCTGCCCACCGTCGACGCGGTCCTCGTCCCTTACGGGGGAGGGAACCTCGCCTACAGCATCGCCTCGCTGCTGCGCGAGGCGGGCAGCCAGGCATCCGTCTACGCCGTCGAGATCAGCACCGGCGCCCCGCTGACCGCGTCGCTGCGCGCCGGCCGTCCCGTCGGCGTCCCCTACACCCCGTCCTTCGTCGACGGCATAGGAGCCGGCTTCGTCATCCCCGCCCAGTTCGAGCGCATCCAGGACAGACTCGCCGGCACCTTCACCGTGACCCCGCAGGAGGTCGCGGCCGCTCTGTCGTCCCTGGCCTTCACCGACAAGATCATTTCCGAGGGGGCGGGAGCAGCGGCGTATGCCGCCGTGCTCAAGCACGAGGCCGCCCACGGCTGGAAGCGGCCCTGCGCCATCGTCAGCGGCGCCGTGATCGACCCCGACGTGCTCCTGCAGACCATGACCGGCACCCGTTCCGCAGTCGGCGCCTGACCGGCGCCCCTCCACCATCCCGAGGAGAGACATGAACACGTCCCTGCCCACCATCGAGCCCGTCAGCCCCGCCATCGGCGCGCGGGTACTCGGCCTCGACCTGTCCCAGGAGCTCACCGACGAGGTCTGGGAAGCCGTCCACGACGCCTTCCACCAGCACAGCGTGCTCGTCTTCCCCGGCCAGGATCTGAGCGTCGAACAGCAGAAACGTTTCACTCGACGGTTCGGCGAGCTCCTGGCCCACAGCCACCTCCTGCCCCTGACCGTGGAAGGCCACCCCGAGGTCATGGTGCTCCACAACAACGAGCAGAAGCCCCCGGGCCTCAACAGCTGGCACACCGACAACAGCGGCTGGGCCGAGCCCCCGCTCGGCACCGCGCTCTACGCCAAGATCACGCCCAAGGTCGGCGGCGACACCCTCTTCGGCAACATGTACCTCGCTTTCGAGACGCTCTCCGCCCCCATGCGGCAGATGCTGCTCCAGCTCACAGCGGTCCACGACGTCCGCAAGGCGTTCGGCGCCGACTACGCCACCCTGCAGAAATCACTCAAGAAGAAGGGCATCGACGCCGACGAGCAGTTCGCCGACCAGGACCCTGTGGAACACCCGCTGATCCGCACCCACCCCGAGACCGGCCGGCAAGCCCTGTACGTCTCGGCCCCGTACATCACACGCATCAACGGCCTCACCGACGCGGAGAGCCGCGCCATGCTGGACTTCCTCTACCGGCACATCGAGACCAACGAGATCATCTACCGCCACCGGTGGACCACGGGAGACCTCGTCATCTGGGACAACCGCTGCACCCAGCACTTCGCGGCGGCCGACTACTTCCCCCACGAGCGTCTGATGCACCGGATCAACATCGCCGGCGAGAAGCCCTTCCTGAAGCTCTGACCCGTCCGCCGCCGCTCCTCGCCGCCCCTGACGGCGCCCGGGACGCCAGGGGCGGCGGGAGCGAGGAGCCGGCACTCGGCCGACGGAAAGTGCGGTCAGACCTCCGGGAGCAGGCCGAGCTGGCCCAGCAGTTCCATCTGGTCGAAGTAGAGCCGGTGGCTCACGATGCGCCCGTCCTTGACCGTGGCCAGGTCGATGCCGCGTAGGGTCACGTTCTTGTCCGTCGGCGGCAGGGTCTCGCCCGTGGGGAGCGGGGTCGGGCCCGTGTTCTTGCCGCTGAAGATGCCCTCGTCGATCGCGGTGTCGCCGATCTCGTACGAGTGCACAGGTGTGTACGTGGCCTCCGGGATGGAGCCCGTCATCGAGCGCCAGTACTCGACGATGGCGTCGCGGCCCCGCAGCTCGCCGGCGTCCGGGGTGATCGCCACGGCGTCCTCGGCGAAGAGGTCGGCCAGCGTGTCGAGGTCCGGGGTGGTGATCGCTTCGGTGAGGCGGTCCATGACCGCGCGTGCCTCTCCCATGATCCACCTCCTGGTACGGATCCGGGTGGTGCCTCCCCCTCATTTTCCCACTCGTGTGCCGTGACCGCGGCGTGGCGGCTCGGGGATCCTGGGATCTTGAGGGCACAGCGATGACGAACGGAGCAGCCATGTCGTATCCCGAGCCCCGCTACCACGGTGAGAAGGGCGAGGTCAGCGCCTCCTTCCGCCGCGCCGACGCTCCCGCGGAGCTCACCGTCGGCAACGGCACGCAGACCCACTATCTGGCCACCACCGCCTCCACCGGCGGTGAGTTCGGCCTCTACCGCGTCGACATGACGCCCAAGGCCGGCGGCCCCGGTACGCACTTCCACAAGACGATCTCCGAGAGCTTCTTCATCCTCGACGGGACCGTCCGTCTCTACGACGGCGCCCGGTGGGTCGACGCGAAGAAGGGGGACTTCCTGTACGTGCCGACCGGCGGGCTGCACGCCTTCCACAACGCGTCCGACGATCCCGCGTCGTTCCTGATCCTCTTCGCGCCGGGCGCGCCGCGTGAGGAGTACTTCGAGAAGGTCGGGACGGTCGCGCGGATGTCGGACGAGGAGCGGACGGAGTTCTTCGTCAAGCACGACACCTACTGGACGGACTGAGGGGTCACGCCCGCCGCGAGGCCCGTCTTCGCCCCCGCCCCGCACAGGGGTACGACGCATCGGCCCCGCTGCGGCGCCGCCCGTACGGCCGCCCAGCAGGCCACGCCCGTCGGCTCGACGAAGAGGCCGCGTCGCGCGAGGTCCCGCTGGGCGACACGGATCTGATCGTCCGTCACGGTCAGGAAGGTGCCGCCCGACGCGCGGACCGCCCGCAGGATCTGGCGGGCGCGGGGCGGGTTCGGGATCGCGATCCCCTCGGCGAGCGTGGGGTGGGCGGCCGCCGGCGCGGACAGCTCCTCCTCGCCCGCGTGGAAGGCCGCCGCGAGCGGGGAGACCGCCTCGGCCTGTACGGCGACGAGCGCCGGGCGCCGGTCGACGAGCCCGTGACCGTACAGCTCGTCGACCGCGAGGGCGGCGCCCAGGAGGAGGGTGCCGTTGCCGACCGGGACGACGAGCGTGTCCGGCAGCCGGCCGCCGAGGTCCTCCCAGAGCTCGTACACATACGTCTTGGTGCCGTGCAGGAAGTGCGGGTTGTAGACGTGCGAGGCGTAGAAGGCGCCCGGTGCGTCGGCGGCGGCGCGGGCCGCCCGCGCGGTGGCCTCGCGGTCGCCCGCCACCACCGTCAGGCGGGCTCCGTGCGCCCGGATCTGCTCCAGCTTCTTGGGGGACGTGCCCTCCGGTACGTACACGACGCAGTCGAGGCCCGCCCGCGCGCAGTACGCGGCGATCGCCGTTCCCGCGTTGCCGCTGCTGTCCGCGAGCACATGGCTCAGGCCGCCGCCCTGGCGGAGGCGGAGGGCGAGTTCGGCGAGCATGGCCGCGCCCCGGTCCTTGAACGACAGTGTCGGCATGAGGAAGTCGAGTTTGGCTGAAACGGTGTCAGTGAGCGGCACGAGTGGTGTGCGGCCCTCGCCGAGGGTGACGGCGGGCGCGTGCGTCGCCAGTGGCAACGCCTCCTCGTAACGCCACAGGGAATTCACGCGTGACGTGAGGGACGCGCGTGACACCGGCCCGCTCGTGAACTCGAGATCCCAGGGACCGCGGCACCGGGGACAACACCAGGTGAGGGCGTCCGCGGGGGCGTGAACCTGGCATCGGGAGCACACGTAGGCCGTCATGAGCGCCAGGATGACAGGCGTATGGCGTGTCTGTGACAGGGCGCCCGGAGGTCTTGTGTGATTCCTATGGATCCGCCAATCTTTCGCTCGGCAGCCGGATGCTCGAAACGGTGAGGACACCTCACGGTGGCCCTGTACGCGCCGCTTTGACATGCGCATGCCGTCCCCCACAGCAGCGCACCACCAATGAGGAGGATCCCTCACATGTCAGTGATGCGTGATTCGCGGCGCAGACTCGCCGCGGCCAGCGCCATAGCCGTCGCCGCCCTGGCCCTCGGCACCGTCTCCGCCCTCCCGGCCACCGCGGCCGAGGCCGCCCCGGAAGGTGTCATCCAGAACGCCGGAGCCCCCGGAACGGTCGCGGGCAGCTACATCGTCACCCTCGACGAGTCCGCCCGGGCCGAGTCGGCGAAAGGCCGAGCGGTCGCGGCCGAGTACGGCGCGAAGATCAAGAAGACGTACACCTCGGCGCTCAACGGCTACTCCGTCGAGCTCTCCGAGGCGCAGGCCAAGAAGCTCGCCGCCGACCCAGCGGTCGAGTCCGTCGTGCAGAACCGCGTCTTCACGATCAACGCCACCCAGCCCTCCCCGCCCTCCTGGGGCCTGGACCGGATCGACCAGCGGGCCCTTCCGCTGAACCAGAGCTACACCTACCCGGACAGCGCCGGCCAGGGCGTGACGGCGTACATCATCGACACCGGTGTACGGATCTCCCACAGCGACTTCGGCGGCCGCGCCGCCAACGGCTACGACGCCATCGACAACGACAACGTCGCCCAGGACGGTCACGGCCACGGCACGCACGTCGCCGGCACCGTCGCCGGGTCCGCCCACGGCGTCGCCAAGAAGGCCAAGATCGTCGGCGTCCGTGTCCTCAACAACCAGGGCTCCGGCACGACCGCGCAGGTCGTCGCCGGCATCGACTGGGTGACCCGCAACGCCGTGAAGCCGGCCGTCGCCAACATGAGCCTCGGCGGTGGCGTCGACTCCGCCCTCGACACGGCCGTGCGCAACTCGATCGCGTCCGGCGTCACGTACGCCGTCGCCGCGGGCAACGACAACTCCAACGCCTCCAACTACTCGCCCGCGCGGGTCTCCGAGGCCATCACGGTCGGCTCGACGACCAACACCGACGCCCGCTCCAGCTTCTCCAACTACGGCAGCGTGCTGGACATCTTCGCGCCCGGCTCGTCCATCAAGTCGGCCTGGAACACCAGCGACACCGCCACCAACACCATCTCCGGTACGTCGATGGCGACGCCGCACGTCGCCGGCGCGGCCGCGGTCTACCTCGCGGGCAACCCGACGGCGACCCCGGCCCAGGTGTCGACGGCGCTGACCGACGCCGCCACGCCGAACGTGGTGACGAGCCCGGGCACCGGCTCGCCGAACAAGCTGCTGTACATCGGTGACGGCGGCACCACCCCGCCGCCCGGCAAGAAGTTCGAGAACACCGCGGACTACGCCATCGCCGACAACGCGACCGTCGAGTCCCCGGTCACCGTCAGCGGTGTCGCGGGCAACGCGCCCTCCACCCTGCAGGTGCCCGTGAACATCGTTCACACCTACATCGGTGACCTCCAGGTCCAGCTGATCGCCCCCGACGGTACGGCGTACACGCTGAAGGCGTACGGCTCCGGCGGCAGCGCGGACAACATCAACACCACGTACACGGTCAACGCCTCCTCGGAGGTCGCGAACGGCACGTGGAAGCTGCGGGTCAGCGACAACGCGAACTACGACACCGGGAAGATCGACTCCTGGGCGCTCCAGTTCTGAGTCGTCGCGCAGGAGTCGTCGCACATGAGTCGTCGCACATGGGTCCTCGCCCACGAGCGGCGGACATGAGTGGCGCCCGTGAGAGGTGCACATGAGTGAGGGGGCGGTCGTCGGCGGACGACCGCCCCCTCGTCATGCTCATCGCGCGGTGTACGGGAGCCCGTATCCGTCACCCGCGTAGCGAGCCGGCCCCACGCCCCGCGTACGATGCGCGCGCCCGATCGTATGTTCGTACCGCCCGCGCCAACAGGAGCACCTACTCGTGGAGCCCACCCAGCCGCCGCAGGATTCTCCGCCGCCTCAGCAAGGCTGGCCGGCTCCTGGGCCTCACACCCCGGGCCCCTACGGCCCGCCCGCGCCCTACGGCCCGTACGGCACCCCCTACGGGCCCGGCCCGGGCCCCTACGGCACCCCGTCGCCCGGCACCAACGGACTGGCCGTCGGGTCGCTGGTGTCCGGCATTCTCTGCTGCCTCCCGCCCCTCGGACTGGTCCTCGGCCTGATCGCCCTGCCGCAGATCAAGAAGAGGAGGCAGACGGGCAAGGGGCTCGCGGTCGCGGGCATCGTCCTGTCCTCGATCAGTTCCCTTCTGATGGTCGTCGGTCTCGTGACCGGCGGCTTCGGCCAGATGTGGACGGACTTCAAGGCGGGCATGGAGGACGCGGCCCGCTCCCAGTCCGCCCTCTCGCTGCGCACCGGCCAGTGCTACGACGTCGACGGCGAGCTGGAGTCGGACACCTCGGAGATCGGGGTCGTGGACTGCGCGGGCGAGCACGAGGGCGAGGTGACCGGCACCTTCCCGGTCACCGGGTTCACCGGCTGGCCGGGCGAGAAGCCGCTCGACCGGCTCGCGGGGCAGCGCTGCGAGGAGATCGGCTACGCGTACGCGTGGGACTCCTGGGCGATCCCGGAGGACATCTGGACGTACTACCACCTGCCCACCCGAGAGAGCTGGCGAGCGGGCGACCGGACCGTGACCTGTTCCTTCGTCAGCGAGGGCGCACCGGTCAAGGGTTCGCTGCGCAATGACGAGACCACGCTCGACGCCCACCAGGCCCACTTCCTCAAGTCCCTCAACCCGGTCGACATCGCCGTGTTCGCGGAGCCGGAGGAGCCGGCGGACAAGGACCTGAAGGCCAACACGGCCTGGGCGGCCGAGGTCCGTGACGCCCTCACCGCCGCGAGCAAGGGTCTGAAGGGCCATCGCTGGCCGGGCGCCTCGGCCGCCCCCGTGGCCGAGATGGTCAAGGAGCTGGACGCGGCCGCCGAGGAGTGGGACGAGCTGGCGAAGGCGTCCGACGAGGACGCCTTCTGGGAGCACTACGACACGGCGTACGACCTGACCACCTGGGGCGCGGAGTCCAAGGCGCGCGCGGCCCTGGGGCTGGCCGGGCAGAGGGAGTCCGGTACGTCGTCCGCCTGAGTACCGCGCCCTCGGGTGAGCGGATGGGGCCGGGTCTCCTTCGGGAGACCCGGCCCCGCCTCGTCCGGGCCGAAGACGGCCCGGTCCACGCGCGCGTGCGACACGCGTCTCAGCGGTGGCCGAGGACCCGGTCGACCGCCGTGATCAGTTCGCCGTCCGGGGTGTCTCCGTCCAGCGACCAGAACATCGCGCCTCCGAGCCCCTTGGCCCGTACGTACGCCGACTTGGTGCGCAGCACCTGTGGGTCGTCGTAGGTCCACAGGGTCGTCCCGTCGAACAGCCAGGCGTGACCGTTCTTCCGGTCGCGATGCACTGTGTACGTTCCCGAGTCGGCCAGCTTCTTGAGGGCCTTGTAGTCCTCGTAACCGTTCGCCCAGGTCGCCGGAGCCGGGCCGGTGGCCGGCTGTCCGAGTCCGTCGCCGCCACCCGTGACGCCCGTCCAGCCCTGGCCGTAGAAGGGCATGCCGACCACGAGCTTGCGGGCGGGCGCGCCGCGCCGCAGCCAGTCGTCGACCGTCTGGTCGACGCTGAAGTCGTTCTTCGCGAACAGGGCGGACTGCTGCGCCGTGGTGGACTCCCAGGAGCCGTGGAAGTCGTATCCCTGGAGATTGACGAAGTCCAGGTCGCGCATGATCTTGCGGACCTCGAAGCCGGCGTCGATCTTGGCGGGGGCGGTCGGGACGAACGCGGTCAGCTCGTAGTGCTTGCGCTTGCCCCTCTCCTTCCGGGATGCGGCGTACGCGTCGAGCTGGGTGCGGAACTCCCGTACGAGCGCGGTGAAGTTCTGCTTGTCCTCGGGGCGGAAGACGGTGTCGACGTCACCGGCGGACCCCGGCCACTCCCAGTCGAGGTCGATGCCGTCGAAGAGCCCGGCGGCGGCCCCCGCGCCGCCGCGGGCGCCGTCGGTGGGCAGGTTGCCCTTGATGTAGAGGTCGACGCAGGAGGAGACGAACGCCTTGCGGGAGGCGGGGGTGCGCGCGGCGTCCGAGAAGTGCGTCGACCAGCTCCAACCGCCCAGCGAGATCATGACTTTGAGGCCCGGGTGCTTGGCCTTGAGCTCGCGCAGCTGGTTGAAGTTGCCGGCCAGGGGCTGGTCGGCGGTGTCGGCCACCCCGTCGACCGAGCCCGCCGCGTCCAGCGGGCGTACGTAATCGGCCCAGGCGTCGGCCTCGCCGGGGACGTTGCCGGTGAAGCACTTGCCGTCGGCGCCGACGTTGCCGAAGGCGTAGTTGATGTGGCTGAGCTTGGCCGCCGTGCCACTGGTGTCCAAGTCCTTGACCTGGAAGTTCCGTCCGTAGACGCCCCATTGGGTGAAGTAGCCGACGCGCTTGTACGAGGGGCGCTCGCCGTGGTGGGGGGCCGGGGACGCGTCGGCGGCGGGCGCGAAGGCGGCCATGAGGCCGAGGGACACCGCGGCGATCGTCAGTCGGGCAAGGGGTGTTCGACGCATGAGGCTCGTTCCTGTGCGTGTGCCGGAAGGGAGCTGTGCTGCACAGGAAAGTATTGGTCTGGACCAATAGAGCGCAAGGGGTTGGATGGATTGGTTGGCCATACTCGCGGTAAGGCTGTCCCTAAACGCAAGTCATCACTTCGAGTGAAACTTTGGCCCATGCTTGCGGGTGGACACCCAGGGTTGTCAGGCTGTAGCTGTCCGTCAACCTGAGGGGAGTGTCCAGTGACGTTCGGTGAGCAGCCCGCCTATCTCCGCGTGGCGAGCGATCTCCGGGAGAAGATCGCCAACGGCTCGCTGCCGCCGCACACCCGACTGCCCTCGCAGGCGCGCATCCGCGAGGAGTACGGCGTTTCGGACACCGTCGCCCTGGAGGCCCGCAAGGTCCTGATGGCCGAAGGTCTGGTCGAGGGCCGATCCGGCTCGGGGACGTATGTACGGGAGAGGCCGGTGCCGCGCCGGATCGCCCGCTCCGGGTACCGGCCGCCGTCCGGCGCCAGCCCCTTCCGGCAGGAGCAGGCCGCCGACGGCGCGCGCGGCACCTGGGAGTCCGACAGCGAACAGGAGCAGGCGAGCGCGGCCGTGGCGGCCCGGCTCGGCATCGAGCCGGGGGAGCGCGTGATGCGCACGCGGTACGTCTACCGGGACGCGGGTGAGCCGATGATGCTCTCCACCTCCTGGGAGCCGCTCGCGGTCACCGGCCGGACGCCCGTCATGCTTCCCGAGGAGGGGCCGTTGGGCGGCTGTGGGGTCGTCGAGCGGATGGCGGCGATCGACGTGGTCGTCGACAACGTGGTGGAGGAGGTCGGCGCCCGTCCGGGCCTCGCGGAGGAGCTGCTGGCGCTCGGCGGGGTGCCCGGCCATGTGGTGATGGTGGTCGAGCGGACGTACTACGCCTCGGGGCGGGCGGTGGAGACCGCCGATGTCGTCGTTCCGGCCGACCGCTACCGGATCGCGTACCACCTGCCCGTGCGGTGACCCGGCGGGCGGACGGTCGCGTCCGCGCCGAGTGATCCCACGTGAGGGCGTCTCAACTTCCCGCGTCCTCATCTTTTTCGCCTTCCTTTATCTTGCCGCCGCTCTCGCGCTGCGCACGTGCCGGCGAGTCGAGCTCCGGGGCATGACCTTCGGCCTCCCTCCGTCGGTTCCCGGCCGGATTCGTCTCTCTTTGTGAAAATCCATATCCGCTGTGTAAAGGTCAGGCGTAGGCTCGGGCATATGCGGATTGCGGTTTCCTGGAGATCCTTAGAGACGCCCGGACCGGCGGAGGGAGAAGCCCGATGACCGACAGTGGCCCTGTCCTTTCCTGGCTGGTCATACGCCAGGACGACAACGGCAACCGCTATCGCGTCGGACGGTACGCGACCGAGGACGAGGCCCAGAAGATCGCCGACAGCCTCGACGACCGTGGACACAAGCAGCTCTACTGGGTGGAGCGCATCGGACAGCCCGCCGTCTGAGCCCCGCGGGTTACGCTCCGGCCCATGACAGAGAGCAGCGCGGACCACGTGGTCGTGGTCGCCGGAGCCGTGTACGACCGGGGGCGCCTGCTGGCCGCGCGCCGCAGCGCCCCCGCCGAGCTCGCCGGCCGCTGGGAGCTGCCCGGCGGCAAGGTCGAGCCGGGGGAGAGCGCCGAGGACGCCCTCGTCCGTGAACTGCGCGAGGAACTCGGCGTCGAGACCGAGCCCGGCGAGCGCATCCCAGGCGAGTGGCCGCTGAAGCCCGGCTATGTGCTTCAGGTGTGGACCGCCCGCGTGCTCTCCGGCGAACCGCGCCCGCTGGAGGACCACGACGAGCTGCGCTGGCTGGCCCGCCACGAGCTGGCCTCCGTCGACTGGCTCGACCAGGACCGCCCCGCCGTCGCCGAGGCCGGGCTGCGGCTGCCGGCCGTCCCGGCGGACGGAGTGCGCGGCTGAGCTCTACGCCGTTCGTGCCACCGTGCGCCTACGGCACCCCTGCTCGCGATATCCCGCCCTGAATATCGGGTATGTGCTGATTAACCCCCCGAAATAGGACGTGGGCCTTCCTGCTGATGCTGGGCTGGGGAAGTGATCGGGCGTGATCGACACCGATGGCGACTGCGCCGAATGGAACTTTCCGGCGGAGGCGAATGCCGTGCGCACCGCCCGCCACGCGGTGCGCGACACGCTCCGGGCCTGGCGGCTCGACGCGGTGATCGGTGACGTCACGGTCCTGCTGGTGAGCGAGCTGGTGACCAATTCCCTTCGCTACGCCTCGGGCCCCATCGGCGTGCGGCTGGCCCTCCTCCACACCGACGGCGAGGACTCCGGCCAACCCCCGGCCCTCCTCGTGGAAGTCTCCGATCCGCTTCCGGATCCGCCCACCGAACGCTCCGCCGGACCTGATGACGAGGGCGGCCGCGGCCTCCAGCTCGTGGCCTGTTCCGCTCGCCGCTGGGGCACCCGCAAGGGCAGGACGGGCAAGACAGTGTGGTTCGAGCTGGCTCTGCCTGGTTAGAAGAGGGTTGGGACAACGATCAACGGGGGCTCGGCTCAAAATGAACGAGACCACCCTGTGATCGTGAACGTCGTGCCGTCGGGGGCCGTAGTGCTGAATACTGCGGGCATGGCCGGTCCGGTGCGGTGAGCTGGAGGGGACGGTCGCGTGAGCGAGATACCTGAGACGGCGAGCGGCGTCGTGTGGCAGAGCAGCCCGCCCGGCTCGATCTATGACTACATCAGGGTCGCCTCCTTCTCGATAGGGCCCGACGGGCTCGTCGACCAGTGGAGCCGGCGGGCCGTCGACCTCTTCGGCGTGCCCGCCGAGGAGGCGATGGGCAAGGATCCGGTCGAAGCCTTCATGCCCGCGGACCTGCGCGAACGTGGCCGCCGCCGGGTCGCGGAGATCCTCGACGGCAAGGAGTGGACGGGCCTCGTCCCCTTCCGTATACCGGGGCAGAACCGCCCCGAGGGAATCGCCGAGATGTACGTCATGCCCAGCGAGACCTCCGCCGGGGAACGGGCCGCGCTGTGCATCGTCGTCGATGTGCGCGCGCTGCGGCGCATCGAGACCGACCTCGCCGCCTCGCAGGCTATTTTCGGCCAATCGCCCTTCGGTTTTCTCCTGTTCGGCACCGACCTCACCGTCAAGCGCGCCAATCAGCGCTTCGCCACCGTCTTCGGCGGATCGGCCGACGATCACCGGGGCCGTACCGTCCACGACTACCTCTCGCACACCGAGGCCGAGCGGATGACCGCCGCCCTCCAGCGGGTGCTGGAGACCGGCGAGGCCGTCACCGAACTCCAGATCGTCGGCGCGGCCCCCGGCTCCACGGACCGACGCCACTGGTCCATCAACCTCTACCGCGTACACAGCGGCACGGGCCGGCCCATCGGGGTCGCCGGGCTCGGCATCGACGTGACCCGCCGGCACAACGCCGCCCGCGAGGCGGCCAACGCCCGCCGCAATCTGGCCCTGCTCAACGAGGCCGGGGCTCGCATCGGCAACTCCCTCGACCTGGAGGCCACCGCCCGCGAACTCCTCGACGTCGCCGTACCCGGCTTCTGCGACCTCGCCTCCGTGGACCTCTACCAAGGGCTGCTGACCGGCGACGAGGCTCCGCCCGGACGGTGGGGCAGCTCTCACGACGTCGGCTACGGAGCGGGCAGCGCCGAACTGCGCCGGGTCGCCGTCGCCAGCGCCGTCTCCGACACCCCGACCAGGACCCCGGACACCGCCCACGGCGACGGCTGTTGCGGAACCGACCCCGTCGAGGTCGGCTCCGTCCACCGCTACCCCTTCAACTCGCCCTGCGCCGGAGCCCTGCGCACCGGACGCATACGGACCATGCCGGGCGCGGACGGCGGCCTCGTCCGGTCCACCCTCGTGGTGCCGATGGTCGCCCACGACATCGTCGTCGGCCTCGTGCAGTTCTCCCGTACCAAGGGCAGCGAGCCCTTCGGGGAACGCGACCGGGCCCTCGCCGTCGAACTGGCCGCCCGCGCCGCGGTCTGCATCGACAACGCCCGTCTCTACCGGCGCGAACACGAACGCGCCCTCATCCTCCAGCGCAGCCTGCTCCCGCCCGGCGACCCCGAGGCCGCCGGCCTCGACATCGCCTGCCGCTATCTCCCCGGCACCACGGCCACCGAGGTCGGCGGCGACTGGTTCGACGTCATCGAACTCCCCGGCCACCGCACCGCCCTGGTCATCGGCGACGTCATGGGCCGCGGACTGCGGGCGGCCGTCGCCATGGGGGAACTGCGCACCGCCGTACGCACCCTGGCCCAGCTCGACCTCGAACCCGCCGAGGTCCTCTCCCATCTCGACGAGATCGCCCGCGGCCTCGGCGCCCCGGCCGGCGCCCAGCAGAGCGCCCGCGCCCACAAGGCCCGCGGACCCGAACTCTCCGAGGTCTACCTCGCCACCTGCGTCTACGCCGTCTACGACCCCGTCACCCGGCGCTGCACCTTCGCCAACGCCGGCCATCTGCCCCCGGTCCTCGTCGAACCCGGCGAGGCGGCGCTGCTGCTCGACGTGCCCCCGGGGATGCCGCTCGGCGTCGGTGGCGAGCCCTTCGAGGAGGTGGAGGTCGAACTGCCCGAGGGCTCCCTGCTCGCCCTCTACACCGACGGACTCGTCGAGTCCCGGGACCACCCCCTCGACGAGGGATTGAGCGCCTTCCGCAGCGCGCTCGCCGACCCCGCCCGGCCCCTCGAGGACGTGTGCGACCACGTCCTGACGACCCTGGACACCCAGCACGGGGAGGACGACATCGCCCTCCTCATGGCCCGTATCCAGGGGCTCCCCTCCGACGCGGTGGGCGACTGGCGGCTGCCGAGGGAACCCCGATCGGTCGGCCGGGCCCGCGAACTGGCCCGGGCCCAGCTCACCGCCTGGGATCTCGAACCCCTCGTCGACACCGTCGAGCTGCTCGTCAGCGAGCTGGTGACGAACGCCCTGCGGTACGGCGAAGGCGAGATCAGGCTGCGGCTGCTGCGCGACCGCACCCTGGTCTGCGAGGTCTGGGACGCCGGCCTGGTCCAGCCGAGGCGCCGCCGGGCCCGGGACACCGACGAGGGCGGCCGTGGACTGCAACTGGTCGGACTGCTCAGCGCCGCCTGGGGCTCGCGCCGCACTCCTCGGGGGAAGACGGTCTGGTTCGAACTTCCCCTCCCGGACGGCGACGGCGTCGCCGAGCCGACGGTGGAGCAACTCCTGAGCATGTTCTGACCGGCCCCCTACCCCTTGAGCGCCGCGAGCCGGGCCTCGATCTCCGCGCTGTCGCCGAGTGCGTCCAGCTGCTCGAACTGGGCGTCCAGTGAGGAGGCGGCCAACTCCTCTTTGCCCATCGCCCTGGCCTCCTCGCGGCGCACCTTGTCCTCGAAGCGGCTCAGCTCGCTCGTCGGGTCCATGACGTCGATGTTCTTCACCGCGTCCATCATCTGGTTCTGCGCCTGGGCGGACTTGGCCCGCGCCACCAGTTCGTCGCGCTTCGCCTTGAGCTCGCCGAGCTTGTTCTTCATCTGGTCCAGGCCGGCCTTGAGCTTCTCCACCACCTCGGTCTGGGAGGCGATCGTCGGCTCGGCCGTCCGCGCCTCCTTCTCCGACTGGAGCTGGCGGCCCAGCGCCACCTTCGCCAGGTTGTCGAACCTGTCCGCGTCCGCCGTCTGTCCGGCGGCCCGCAGCTCGTCCCCCTTCCTGCTCGCGGCCAGGGCCTTCTCGCCCCACTCCTTCGCCGCGTCCACGTCCTCCCGGTGGTCCTGCTCCATCAGCCGCAGATTGCCGATGGTCGTCGCCACGGCCTGCTCCGCCTCCGCGATGTTGCTGGTGTAGTCGCGGATCAGCTGGTCCAGCATCTTCTGCGGGTCCTCGGCCTGGTCCAGCAAGGCGTTGATGTTGGCCTTCGCCAGCTGGGCGACACGGCCGAGGATGGTCTGCTTGCTCATGTTCCTTCTCCTTGAACGCGAACGAGACGAACGAGACGAACGAGACGAGCGCGGTGAGCGCGATGAACGCGGTGAGGTCGACGGGGTCAGAAACGGCCGCCGCCGCCCAGCCGGCCGCGAGTCCCCCCGCCGCCGAAGCTGCCGGGACCGCCCCTTCCGCCCCCGCCGAAACTTCCACCGAAACCTCCGCCGAACCCCCCGCCATGGCGGCCGCCTCCTCTTCCGTCCCCGAACAGTCCGCCGAGGATGATGCCGCCGAGCACCGCACCGCCGAGCCCGCCGCCACCTCCCACCCCTGTTACACCGCCCAAGCCGTTCGGGTTCCCATACATACGGACGTCCTGCTCGGCGAGGTCCTGCGCCCGCTGGGCCAGCGCGTCCGCCTGCCGGGCCTCGGCCAGCGCGCCCTGCGGGTCCTCGGCGGCGGCCAGCGCCCGCGCCTCCTCCAGCCGGCGCTGGGCCTCGGCCAGGCGGGTACGGGCCTCACTCCCCACCGCCCCGCGGTGCGTCGTGACGTAGTCGGCGGCCGCTCCGATCGCCGAGCGAGCGGTCAGCATCGCCTGCTGCAGGAGCGCACGGGCGCGCCGCGTTCCCGATTCGCGCTCCCGCGCGCCCTCCAGCGCCTCGTCGAGCGCCGCGTCGGCCTCCTCGACCCGCCGCAGCGCGTCGATCGGGTCGTAGCGTCCCGCGTCCACCGTCCGCCGCACATCGGCGACCACGGTCTCGGCCCGGGCGATGCGGCCCTGCAGGTCGGCGGTGGAGACCGCTTCCGCCGTGCCCTCGAGCAGGCCGCGGGCGTCGGCGAGGTCGGCCTCGGTCTCGTTCAGCGCGGTCGGCAGTCTCCCCACCGCCTCGGCGAGCTCCCGTGCCCGCCGGTCCACCGCCTCGCCGAGCCGCGCCGCCTGGTCGACGGCGCCCTCCGCCGCCCTGATGTGCACGGCCGCGGCGCCGTTGTCGCCCGCGTCGATCGCCTGCCGGGCCTGGTCGAGGTTGGTCGTCGCGAAGACCAGCCGGTCCTTGGCCTGCTCGACGTCGCTCGCGACCGGGGAGGCGGCCGTCTCGGCGTACCGCTCGCGCATCGCGGTGAGCGTCGCCTCCGCCGTGGCGACCCGCCCGGTCTGTTCGCGGAACGCCGCCTCGGCCGTCTCCAGCGCTTCGGGGGCACGGCGCTCCAGGGCCCGCAACTCGTCGAAGGCCTCCGCCTCCCCGTCCAGTCGCGCGTTGGCCTCGCCGCACCGCCGGACGATCTCCTCCAGCATGGAGCGGCGTGTGGCGTCGTCCTCAGGGAACGCGTCGTCGAGCCGCTGCCGCAGCCGGAAAGCGGCCGTCAGCTCCTCCTTGGCGAAGGCCACGGCCTCGGTGAACGGCTCCACCGCCGCCTCGCCGAACTGGGCGGTGGCGAAGCCCAGTTCCTCCTGGCTCGTGCGTACGGCGTCGTCGGTGGCGACCAGCTCCTGCCGGGCTCGTCCGTCCAGCTCGTCCAGCGAAGGCTGCGCGGGCTCCTTCGGCGCGCCCCAGCCGGCCTGCCCGCCCTGCGGCGTCGTGCGGGTCTCCGTGCGCCGTCGGCGCTTGGTGTACGCGTAGGCCGCCACGGCCCCCGCCCCGCCGACGAGAACGAGCGGCAGCACCAGGTCCGTCGCCGAGCCGCCCTCGTCGCCCGCCCCGCCCGGATCGGCGGCGCCCGGCGTGATCGTGGGAGTGGGAACCGGCTGTCCGGCGAGTACGGCGTCGAGGCCGTTCGCCGCGCCGATCGCCGCCCCGGCCCAGTCGTTCTGGCGCAGCGCCGGCTCGATGGCGGTCTGCGCCACGTCGTCGAGCTGGGCCTGGGTGAAACGGGAGGCGGGATCGGCCGAATAGGCGTACTGCCGGTCGTGGGTGGCCACCGCGAGCAGGACGTCGTCGACCCCCAGACCGTTGCGGTCGGCGGTGGCGTCGGCCCAGCTCCCGGCCGAGCGGCCGGAGAAGTCGCGTACGTAGACGACGAAGAGCTGCACCCGTCTGTCGTCGTACAGCCGGTCCAGGGCCTGGATGACCGCTGCGCGGCGGTCGCCCAGCGCCCCGACCCTGTCGGTGATCTGACCCTCGCGGGACAGCACGACGGGGTCGTCGGCACGGGCGCCGTGAACGGCGGGCACGATCAGCCACCACGCCGCCACCAGCACCGCGAGAAGGGCTCGGGTGGCTATTCGCGTCACATGGGGAGGTTATGTCCCGATCTAGTCGCCCGCGACCGGGCGGAACCCGTATCCCCGGCCAGGGCGTCACTGTCAGTGGTCGCCTCTACGGTGATGATCACGACGACGGGAATCTCGGGGGCTCGGATGAACACACGCGTGCGCGGCTGGTGGCGGCGGGGACGCTGGATCGTCCTCGGCCTCGTGCTCCTTCTGCTGGTGCCGACGGCCGGCAGCGCGCTCGCGCTGCGGATGAACTACGCGGGCGATCTCCAGGAGGGCACCCTGACGCGCGGCAAGGACGCCATCTGGCTCGGCCACGCCTGGGTGGACGGACGGAAGAAGGACGCCGACCTCAAGGCGTTCGCCGCCCGGATCAAGGGGACCGGGATACGCGACCTGTACGTCCACGCCGGACCGCTCGAACACGACGGCACGCTCCCCGCCGCCCGCTACCCACGGGCGAAGTGGCTGATCGAGAGCGTGCACCGGACGATGCCGGGCATCCGGGTCCAGGCCTGGCTGGGCGACATCCTGGCCACCGAGGGCCCCGAAGGGCTGCGGTTGGAGAACGCGGCCTCCCGGGCGGCCGTGGTGGGCTCGACCCGCCAGATCCTCGACGCGGGCTTCGACGGAGTCCACTTCGACCTGGAACCCCTGCACTCGGACGACGAGCACTACCTCTCCCTCCTCGACGACCTGGGGAAGCTGACGAAGGCCCGCAAGGTGCCGCTGTCCGTCGCCGCCCACCAGATAGACCCGCTGCCGGCGGCGCACACCGTGGTCGGCGGGCTCACCGGCAGCGAGAAGTGGTGGTCGCAGGAGTTCTTCGGCCAGGTGGCCCGCCGCGTCGACCAGATCGCCGTCATGTCCTACGACACCTGGATGCCGCTGGAGGGCCTGTACGGCGGCTATGTCGCCCAGCAGACCAGCCTGGCCCTCGAAGTCACGCCGGAGGACACCGACCTGCTGATGGGTCTGCCCTTCTTCCACGAGGACGACCTCGGTCACCACGAGTCGGCGGAGACCGTCGAGGCCGCCATCCGCGGCACCCGCCTGGGCCTCGGGCGCACGGACCGGGATCGCGAACGGTTCGGCGTGGCGCTCTACGTCGACTTCGCCGCGGAGGAAGGCGACTGGACGGCCTACCGCGAGGGCTGGCACTGAGCTCCGGAAAGGGCGGTCGGGCGAAGGCGGAGCCACGAGAAAGGCGGAGCCACGAGGACAGGGGGTGAGTCAGGAGAAGTACGACTCCAGCGTGCCGCGGCGCCGGACGTCGAGCGTCGCGCAGTGGAAGGAGCCGCCGAACGGCGCGTAGTGCAGCAGGTCGCACGGGATCGGCTCGAAGCCCCATCCTTCGAGCGCGCGCAGCATCGCGGTGTGGTGCCGCTCCACGATCACCCGCTTCTCGTCGATCATCAGGATGTTCATGCTGAGCCACTTGCCGCACAGCGAGGTCATCTTGAGCAGGCGCTCGTCGAGCGGATCGGGCTCGGGCGCGACCAGCACGTCCCACGAGCTCAGGACGTCGGGCAGGCGGTCGACGTCGATGTACTCGGGGTTGACGAGCAGCTTGCCGGGCGCGAGCAGCAGGAACGTCGTGTCGATGTGCATGGGGGTGCGACAGCGGCTCTCGATCTCGTGGATGCGGTAGCCGGGTCCCAGATGGCGGCGCAGCCAGTCGATGCCCATGCGGTTGGTGACGTTGCTCCGCGTGACGAAGAGGTCCCGTCCCGCGCGCACGAAATCCGCCGCGTCGAAGACCGGCTCGAACTCGGTGAGGATGTAGCGCATGGGCTCGTCGGGCCCGGGGGTGCGGAAGTTCGCCTCGAAGAGTTCGTCGGTGAGCTGCGGTCTCGGCGCCGCCGTCCAGCGCGCACCGCGCCGGAAGTAGTCCTTGAGGAGCGTGCGATAGGAGTGGGTCTCGAAATACCGGCACGGCCAGGCCATCGGGGTCTCGATGATCTCGTCGCCGATCACGAGCATGCTGTCGCGCGGGCAGGTGTTGCAGAACCCTCGTGAGGACCAGTCGGGGGTGCTGAAGCGTTGCCTGTGGTCGACCGGGTCCGGGCGCGTGACCGTGACGCCGAGGGACCGCAGCAGCACGATGAACTGATCGAGCTCCTGCTGCGCCGGCTCGATCAGCCTGCGCGGATACCGGAAGCCTGCGGCGAGCCCCTGGAACCGCGCCGCCCACGGGGGGATGTTGCAGGCCACGACCGGATGATCGGAGGGGATCGTCGCGCCGTCGAGGCGCCCGACGATGACCTCCTCCAGCGGGTCCCACTCGTTGTGCGAACTGACCGGCGAAACGAGAGGTTCCGCGATGCTGTCCGTCGTGGCCGGCGCCGCCATCACGCGTACCGCCTTCCTCACAGAGTCCGTGACTTGCTGTACCGGCCACCTTACTCAAAGTGGCGCGATGCGGCCTGTCGTGGCTACGCCCCCCGCCTGCGGATCTTGTTGCCCAGCCACACCAACGGGTCGTACTTCCGGTCCACCGCCCGCTCCTTCAGCGGGATCAGCGCGTTGTCCGTGATCTTGATGCCTTCGGGGCACACCTCCGTACAGCACTTCGTGATGTTGCAGTAGCCGAGCCCGTGCTCCTCCTGCGCGGTCCGCTTGCGGTCGAGGCCCGTCTCCCGCGCAGCGTCCAGCGGGTGCATGTCCAGCTCCGCGACCCGCATCAGGAAGCGCGGGCCGGCGAAGGCGGCCTTGTTCTCCTCGTGATCGCGCACCACATGGCAGGTGTCCTGGCACAGGAAGCACTCGATGCACTTACGGAACTCCTGCGACCGCTCCACGTCCTCCTGGCGCATGCGGTACTCGCCCGGCGCGAGGCCCTCGGGCGGGGCGAAGGCCGGGACCTCACGCGCCTTCTCGTAGTTGAAGGACACGTCCGTCACCAGGTCCCGTACCACCGGGAAGGCCCGCAGCGGGGTCACCGTGATGACGTCGTCCGGGCCGAAGACCGACATCCGGGTCATGCACATCAGCCGCGGCCGGCCGTTGATCTCGGCCGAGCAGGAACCGCACTTGCCCGCCTTGCAGTTCCAGCGCACGGCGAGATCGGGGGCCTGTGTGGCCTGCAGACGGTGGATGATGTCGAGGACCACCTCGCCGTCGTTCACCTCCACCGTGAAGTCGGTCAGTTCCCCGCCGTCGGCGTCACCGCGCCACACCTTGAAAGCGGCCTGATAGCTGCTGCTCACTCGTACAGCTCCTCTTCGGCGAGGTACTTGACCAGCTCCTCTTTCTCGAAGAGCGCGAGCAGGTCGGGACGGATGGGTTCCGTACGTGTCCGTTCCAGGGCGATGCCGTCGCCCTCCGCGCGGCACAGCAGATTCACCGCGCGCCACTGCCGTTCCATCGACGGGCAGTCCTCCCGGGTGTGCCCGCCACGGCTCTCGGTCCGCTCCAGCGCCGCCCGGGCGACGCACTCGCTCACCAGCAGCATGTTGCGCAGATCCAGGGCCAGGTGCCAGCCCGGGTTGAACTGCCGGTGTCCCTCGACCCCGGCCCGCCGGGCCCGTTTGCTCAGCTCCGCGATCCGCTCCAGCGCCTCGGTCATCTCGCTCTCCCGCCGGATGATGCCGACGAGGTCGTTCATCGTCTGCTGGAGTTCCTGGTGGAGCGTGTACGGATTCTCCGCCGGCCCCTCCGAGGACGCGGCCGGCGCCTCGGCCGCACCGAACGGCGCCAGGGCCTCCGCGGCAGCCGCGTCGAGAGCGTCCTCGGGAACGGCGGGCCGGCCCGCCCCCGCCGCGTACTCGGCGGCGTGGAGCCCCGCCCGCCGCCCGAACACCAGCAGGTCCGAGAGCGAGTTGCCGCCCAGCCGGTTGGAGCCGTGCATGCCGCCCGCGACCTCACCGGCCGCGAACAGACCCGGCACGCCCACCGCGGCCGCCGTGTCCGACTCGACCGCGACACCGCCCATCACGTAGTGACAGGTCGGTCCGACCTCCATGGCCTCCGCCGTGATGTCCACGTCCGCCAGCTCCTTGAACTGGTGGTACATCGACGGAAGGCGCCGCTTGATCACCTCCGCCGGCATCCGTGTCGACACGTCCAGGAACACCCCGCCGTGCGGCGAGCCCCGTCCCGCCTTCACCTCGGAGTTGATGGCCCGCGCCACCTCGTCACGCGGCAGCAGCTCGGGCGGGCGCCGGTTGTTGTCCGGGTCCTCGTACCAGCGGTCGCCCTCCTCCTCCGTCTGCGCGTACTTGTCCTTGAAGACGTCGGGGACGTAGTCGAACATGAACCGCTTGCCCTCGGAGTTCCGCAGCACCCCGCCGTCGCCGCGCACCGACTCCGTGACCAGGATCCCCTTCACCGACGGCGGCCAGACCATCCCGGTCGGATGGAACTGCACGAACTCCATGTTCACCAGCGGCGCGCCCGCGAGCAGTGCCAGCGCGTGCCCGTCGCCCGTGTACTCCCAGGAGTTCGAGGTCACCTTGAAGGACTTGCCGATCCCGCCCGTGGCGAGCACCACCGCCGGCGCCTCCAGGACGAAGAAGCGCCCGGTCTCCCGCTCGTAGCAGAAGACCCCGCTCACCCGGCCCGCTTCGTCCTTCAGCACGCGCGTGACGGTGCACTCCTGGAAGACCTTCAGCCGGGACTCGTACTCCCCGGTCTCGCGGAAGTCCTCCTGCTGCAGGGCGACGGTCTTCTGCTGGAGCGTGCGGATCAGCTCCAGGCCCGTCCGGTCACCGACGTGCGCGAGCCGCGGGTACTCGTGTCCGCCGAAGTTGCGCTGGGAGATCCGGCCGTCGGGCGTACGGTCGAAGAGGGCGCCCCACGTCTCCAGCTCCCACACCCGGTCCGGCGCCTCGCGCGCGTGCAGCTCCGCCATCCGCCACTGGTTGAGGAACTTCCCGCCGCGCATGGTGTCGCGGAAGTGGATCTGCCAGGTGTCGTGCGGATTGGCGTTGGCCATGGAGGCGGCGATGCCGCCCTCCGCCATCACCGTGTGGGCCTTGCCGAAGAGCGACTTGCAGATCACGGCCGTACGGGCGCCCCGTTCGCGCGCCTCGATGGCGGCGCGCAGCCCGGCGCCGCCCGCGCCGACCACGACCACGTCCCACTGCTGCCGTTCGACTTGCGCCATGTCAGAAGATCCTCGGGTCGTCGAAGGTGCCGGTGGCGAGCAGGTACACGTACAGGTCGCAGAGCGCGACGCTGATCAACGAGGTCCAGGCGAGCAGCATGTGGCGGGCGTTCAGCTTCCCGACGAGACCCCACATGCGGTAGCGGACGGGGTGCCGGGAGAAGTGCCGCAGCCGGCCGCCGACGATGTGCCGGCAGGAGTGGCAGGAGAGGGTGTACGCCCAGATCAGCACGATGTTGACGAGGAAGATCACCGTCCCGAGCCCCGCGTGGCCCCAGGCGTAGGAGGCGTCCCGGAAGGCCAGCACCGTGTCGTAGGTGAGGATCGCGGCGACCGGGAGTGCGGCGTAGAAGAAGTACCGGTGGATGTTCTGCAGGATCAGCGGGAAGCGGGTCTCGCCGGTGTACTTCTTGTGCGGCTCGGCGACCGCGCAGGCCGGGGGCGAGGCCCAGAACCCGCGGTAGTACGCCTTGCGGTAGTAGTAGCAGGTCAGCCGGAAGCCGAGCGGGAAGATCAGGATCAGCAGGGCGGGGGAGAGGCCCCACCAACCGCCGAAGATTTCCCAGTTGGGTCCGTCCTTCATCGGGACGCAGTTCTCCGCCAGGCAGGGCGAGTAGAACGGCGAGACGTAAGGGGCGGCGTAGTAGTGGCTGTTGGCGAAGGCTCGCCACGTGGAGTAGACGACGAAGGCGAGCAGTCCGGCGGCGGTGGCGGCGGGCGCCAGCCACCAGCGGTCGGTCCGCAGGTGGCGGGGGGCGATGGCCGCACGCGAGGGGGCGTGCACTCCGGTGGAGGGCGACGCCCCCGTGTTCAGGGAGGGTGGTTCGGTACCTGTGGCCAACGGAGGTCTCCTAGGGCGCGTGCCGGTCGCGTGCTCCCAGGCCCTCGTCGTCCGAGTCCGTCCACAGCCCGCTGTCGTAGGGGGTGTCGGGGATCGTCACGAAGTCCGTCCGGTCGGTGGTCGGCGCCGGGGTGACGCCGTGTTCCGCGGCGATGCTGCGTTCGAGTTGTCCGACGGTACGGACCAGGTCTTCGAGGCAGCGTTTGACGGCCGCCAAATCGTCCTGAAGGGTCATGGATTGCCCTCACTTCCGCGATTGCGGGTGGCGAACACGCGCTGGGGTCCCCCCTGCTCGAGCGAAGCCGAGCTCGGGGGAGAGTGTCGCGCGTCACATCCCGCTTGTGAAGCCATCTGAAGCGATGTGCCGGGATTCCACTCGTCCGAGGCGGCCGACTCGCCCGGCGGTTGGGCCGCACGGGTGGCTTTCGCCCGCCGCGCCGCCGTGTCGCCGTCCTCGGGCCGACCGCGTCCCCTTCAGTGTATGAGCAATAGGTGTGATCATCTCTAAATGCCATAAAACTGGACGAAGGGGTACAAGTCATGGCCCAGGTCGGCGCCCCTCGCGGGAGGGCATGCTCCAGGAGCCCCCGCTCCCGCACCCTCCGCTCCGTCGCCACCCTCACGAGTGCGGTGCTGTCCGTCTCCGTGCTGGCCGGCTGCAGCTCCGGCGACGATGCCGACGACGCCCCGGTCGCCGCCCAGGACCACGCGCCCACCGTCCGCGACCAGGTCACCGACGGCGGCACCCTGAACTGGGCCGTGGACGCGATGCCCACCACGCTCAACGCCTTCCAGGCCGACGCCGACGGGGCCACCGCACGCATCGCCGGGGCCGCGCTCCCCTCTCTCTACACCCTCGACGCGCGCGGCCGGCCGCAGCGCAACGCCGACTATCTGGAGTCCGCGCAGATCATCGAGACGGAGCCGAAGCAGGTCGTCCTCTACAAGCTCAACCAGCAAGCGGTCTGGAGCGACGGCCGCGAGATCGGCGCGCCCGACTTCGTCGCCCAGTGGCGCGCGCTGAGCGGCCGGGACACGGCGTACTGGACCGCCCGCAACTCCGGATACGAGCGGATCGACAAGATCGAGCGCGGCAAGAACGACCTGGAGGTACGCGTCACCTTCGGCAAGCCGTACGCCGACTGGCAGTCCCTCTTCACCCCCCTCTACCCGAAGGAGGTGATGGGGTCCCCGAACAGCTTCAACGAGGGCGCGCGCACCACGCTGAAGTCGACCGCCGGCCCGTTCCAGCTGGGCCCGGTCGACCAGAAGGCCGGCACCGTCACGCTCGTCCGCAATCCTCGCTGGTGGGGCCGGCCCGCCAAGCTGGACAAGATCGTCCTGAAGGCCGTACCGCGCACGGAACGCGTGGCGGCGCTGGCCGCGGGCGGTCTCGACCTCGCCGAGATCGACCGGGCTGCCGCGGAGCGGATCGCGCTGGCGGTACGCGACGCCCGTTCCGGCCGGAGCGGCGGTCAGCCGCTGTCCCACGGGCCCGGCGCGGCGATCACACCGTCCGCGGCGCTGAAGTCCTGGGCGCTGGCGCACGGCTCCGACGCGGAGCGGGCGGAGGAGGTCCAGGCCGCCCGCGAGAAGAACCAGCGGGAGATCGAGCGGTACGCGACCGAGCAGGGGGCGCTGAGCGCCTTCGTGGTGCGCAAGTCCCTGGAACCCGCCTACACCCAGCTGTCGCTGAACGGGGAGTCGGGGCCGCTCGGCGACGAGCGCGTGCGGCGGGCGGTGGCCCGGGCGATCGACCGCCAGGAACTGGCCGAGCTCGTCCTGAAGCCGCTCGGGCTGCCCGCGAAGCCGCCGGGCAGCCACCTCGCCCTGGCCGGGCAGGCGGCGTACGCGGACAACAGTGACGCGCTCGGCGGCCAGGACACCGAGGAGGCACGGGCGCTCCTCGCGGACGCGGGCTGGGTGCCGGGCGGCGCGAACAAGAAGCCGGCCGGGGCGAAGGCCGGCGGCGAGGCGGGGGCGGGCGCGCAGAAGGATACGGAGAAGGCCCCGGCGAAGACGGACGGCGAGAACAAGCCGGAAGGCCAGAAGCAAGGGGAGGAGAAGCGGCCCGAGGCGAAGAAGCCCGAGGCCGACGTCGCCTCCGACGACGGCCTGTACATCGTCGGCGACGACAAGCCCGGCGGTACGGCGCCGGCCCCCGCGGACGGCAAGGCGGCCGAGCCCGCCTTCGGCGCCGCGGGCCCGGAGAACGGCACCGACATCCTCGCTCCCGCCCCGGGCGCGGCCCTCCAGAACGTGGCTCTGCTCCGCCAGGCCGCCGCGCTCGGCGCCACCCGCGACTCCGGCTCCGGCTTCGGCTCCGACGCCCGCACCACGACCGAGGCCAGGGCCCAGCAGGCGGACGACAGGGCCGACAAGGGCGTCGCCGGCGCCTACGCCCCGCGCGGCACCGCCGCCCCCGCCGCGCCGGGGGCGGCCACCCAGCCCCTGGGCAAGGACGGAAAGGCGCTCAGCCTCCGCTTCGTCCTTCCCTCGGGACCGGGCTCGGAGACCCTCCGGGCGGTCGGCGACAAGATCGTCCAGATGCTCGACGCGGTGGGCATCCGCACCACGGTCACCAAGGTCTCCGACGACAGCTTCTTCAAGGACCACATCGCGTCCGGCGAGTACGACCTGGCCCTCTACTCCTGGCCGGCGTCGGCGTTCCCCGCCACGGACGCCCGGCCGATCTTCGCCAAGCCCGAGCCCGCCTCGGACGGCTCCCTCCTGGTCGAGCAGAACTACGCCAGGGTCGGCACCGACCGTATCGACCAGTTGTTCGACCAGGCGGTGGCCACGCTGAACGAGGAGGAGGCCCGCGAGCTGGTCCGCCAGGCCGACGCCCGGATCTGGGCCGCTGCCGGATCGATTCCTCTCTATCAGCGTCCCCAGCTCGTCGCGGCCAGGAAGAACGTGGTGAACGCGGGCGCCTGGGGCTTCGCCGCCCCGCTCTACCAGGACATCGGGTTCAAGAAGGCCGAAACCGCCAAGGGAGCCGAGCGAAACACGAAGAACTAGCCAAAAGAGCAGGTCACAACCTCAGAACCCGCTCAAGTGCCTTGCCCGCCGGTATCCCCGGCGGGCAGGATCGCGTCCGGCCCCTTGACCCGGCCGGCTCGTATCCGCACCCCCAGTGCACGGCACCACCGAGACAGCCCGGAACCTCCCGGAAGATCCACTCGAATACGGTCGGGGAAGCCCCTTGCGCGGCGGCCCCGTACCATGGGACGTAGCCGTGGCGCGTCCGCCCGGCGGGCGTAAGAGGAACTGACGCCGCATCCCACGATCCGAGAGAAGCGCAAGCACCCATGCCCACGCGCCACGACATCCGTAACGTCGCCATCGTCGCCCACGTCGACCATGGCAAGACGACCATCGTCGACGCCATGCTCAAGCAGGCCGGTGCCTTCGCCGCCCACCAGCACCTCGACGACCGCATGATGGACTCGAACGACCTGGAGCGTGAGAAGGGCATCACGATCCTCGCCAAGAACACGGCGGTGAAGTACCACCCCAAGGACGGCGGGGCCCCGATCACGATCAACATCATCGACACCCCCGGCCACGCCGACTTCGGTGGCGAGGTCGAGCGCGGTCTGTCGATGGTCGACGCGGTCGTCCTTCTCGTCGACGCCTCCGAGGGCCCGCTCCCGCAGACCCGCTTCGTGCTGCGCAAGGCCCTCCAGGCCCGGATGCCCGTCATCCTCTGCATCAACAAGACGGACCGCCCGGACTCCCGGATCGACGAGGTCGTCAACGAGACCTACGACCTCTTCCTCGACCTGGACGCGGACGAGGACCAGATCGAGTTCCCGATCGTCTACGCCTGCGGCCGTGACGGCGTCGCGTCGCTGACCAAGCCGGAGGACGGCACCGTCCCGGCCGACAGCGACAACCTGGAGCCGTTCTTCTCCACGATCCTGGAGCACGTCCCGGCCCCGACGTACGAGGAGGACGCGCCGCTCCAGGCCCACGTCACCAACCTCGACGCCGACAACTTCCTCGGCCGTATCGCGTTGCTCCGTGTCGAGCAGGGCGAGCTGCGCAAGGGCCAGACGGTCGCGTGGATCAAGCGGGACGGCTCGATCTCCAACGTCCGCATCACCGAGCTGATGATGACCGAGGCGCTCACCCGCAAGCCGGCCGAGGTCGCGGGCCCCGGTGACATCTGCGCCGTGGCCGGTATCCCCGACATCATGATCGGCGAGACCCTGGCCGACCCGGAGAACCCGGTCGCGCTGCCGCTGATCACGGTCGACCAGCCGGCGATCTCCATGACCATCGGTACGAACACCTCGCCGCTCGTCGGCCGCGGTGGCACCGGCAAGGGCGCGGACGCCAAGTCCGCCGTGAAGGACCGCAAGGTCACCGCCCGCCAGGTGAAGGACCGTCTGGACCGTGAGCTGATCGGTAACGTCTCGCTCCGTGTCCTCGACACCGAGCGTCCGGACGCCTGGGAGGTCCAGGGCCGTGGTGAGCTCGCGCTCGCCATCCTGGTCGAGCAGATGCGCCGCGAGGGCTTCGAGCTCACCATCGGCAAGCCGCAGGTCGTCACCAAGGAGGTCGACGGCAAGGTGCACGAGCCGGTCGAGCGCCTGACGATCGACGTCCCCGAGGAGCACATGGGTGCGGTCACGCAGCTCATGGGCGTCCGCAAGGGCCGGATGGACAACATGTCGAACCACGGCTCCGGCTGGGTCCGCATGGAGTTCGTCGTTCCGTCCCGTGGCCTCATCGGCTTCCGTACGGAGTTCCTGACCCAGACCCGCGGTACGGGCATCGCGCACTCGATCCACGAGGGCCACGAGCCGTGGTTCGGCCCGCTGGTCACGCGGAACAACGGCTCGCTGGTCGCCGACCGCGCCGGTTCCGTCACGCCGTTCGCGATGATCAACCTTCAGGAGCGCGGTGTGCTCTTCACCGAGCCCGGCACCGAGGTCTACGAAGGCATGATCGTCGGTGAGAACTCGCGCTCCGACGACATGGACGTGAACATCACCAAGGAGAAGAAGCTCACCAACATGCGTGCGGCTTCCGCGGACAACACCGAGAACGTGATCCCGCCGCGCAAGCTCTCCCTGGAGCAGTCGCTGGAGTTCTGCCGCGACGACGAGTGCGTCGAGGTGACCCCGGAGGCCGTGCGTATCCGCAAGGTCGTCCTGGACCAGAAGGAGCGCGGCCGTACCGCCTCCCGTGCCAAGCACGGCTGATCGTCCGTCAGACGGTCGACGTGGTGATCTCCGCCGCGTCGACCTGACATAGTCTCACCTTCAAGGCCCGGGCCCCCGCAGTCACTGCGGGGGCCCGGGCCTTTCGTCAAATCCATTTCATGGGCCGGGTGTCCGGATATCGGCCGTCGCTCTCCGGAACGTGTGTTAACGGTCCGTTTCGGGGGTGTCTGTCTGTGATCGCTTTGTCCGGATTTCGGTCCCAAGGCCCTTGGTGATGTTGTCAAAACGAGACCACTTAAGTGTGGTTTACAGCCCGGACGTACTTAATAGTTGGCTCCATTGAGCTCGGGTCAATGGGTCTCGCACTGTGGGGAGTGCCGACTCACGAGCACACTCGGGGAACTTGAGTACATCGCCGTCAGGGGTGTCGGCGGACTCGAAGTGCCCCCTCTCGTAGTGACAAGTGGACTCATGAGGAGGAACCCATGCGCGGTGCCAAGAGCGCCAAGTGGGTAGCGGGCGCGATCGTCGTCGCCCTGGCAGCAACCGCCTGTGGCGGCAGTGACAAGGGTGGGGAAGGCAAGGCGAAGGCCGGAGGCGCGGTGAGCGTCGGCATTTCCGAGCCGAAGCGCCTCATCCCGGCGACCACGACCGAGTCCGAGGGCTCGCAGGTGCTGGACGCGCTGTTCCGTCCGCTCGTCAGCTACGACGACAAGAACCAGCCGGTCGAGGACGCCGCCGAGTCGATCACCACGACCGACAACTCGCTCTGGACCATCAAGATCAAGCCGGGACAGAAGTTCCACGACGGCACCCCGGTGACCGCCAAGAGCTACGTCCAGGCCTGGAACTGGGGCGCCTACGGCCCGAACGCGGCCGACGGCAACTACTTCTTCGCCACCATCGAGGGCTACGACGCCCTCAACCCGGCGGACCCGGACGGCGAGGACGGCCCGAAGAAGGCCGCCGAGCCGACCGCCAAGGAGCTCTCCGGTCTGAAGGTCGTGGACGACACCACCTTCACCGTCAAGCTGGCGAAGCCGTTCGCCGACTACAAGACCGTTCTCGGTTACACGGTCTTCTACCCGATGCCGGACGCCGCCTTCAAGGACATCAAGGCGTACGAGCAGGCCCCGATCGGCCAGGGCGCCTTCAAGATCGAAGGCAAGTGGGACCACAACAAGGCCATCAAGGTCGTCAAGAACCCTGACTACACGGGCACCAACAAGCCCCTCGTGGACTCGGTGACGTACAAGATCTACCAGAAGCAGGAGACGATGTATAAGGACGTCGTCGCCGGCGCCCTTGACGTCATCCCGCAGGTTCCGACCTCCGAGCTGGCCAACGCCACCAAGCAGTTCGGCGACCGCTTCAAGTCGTCCCCGGCCTCGACCTTCCAGTTCGTCGCCTTCCCGACGTACGACAAGAAGTACTCGAAGCCCGAGGTCCGCAAGGCGATCTCGATGGCCATCGACCGCGAGGAGATCACCAAGGTGATCTTCAACGACTCGCAGTCCCCGGCTCGCTCCTTCGTCTCCCCGGTCGTGGGTGGCTACCGCGAGAACACCTGCGGTGAGTCCTGCAAGTTCGACCCGGCCGCCGCCAAGGCGCTGCTGGCCAAGGCCGGCGGCATCGAGGGCAACAAGATCAACATCGGCTACAACGGCGATGGTGGTCACAAGGAGTGGGTGGACGCCACCTGCAACCAGGTCAAGAAGAACCTCGGCGTCGACTGCGTCGGCCAGGCGGTCCCGCAGTTCGCGGAGCTGCTGACCCAGGTCGAGCAGAAGAAGTTCTCCGGCATGTTCCGCATGGGCTGGATCATGGACTACCCGTCCATGGAGAACTACCTCGGCCCGCTGTTCACCACCGGTGGTTCCTCGAACTACTACGGCTACAGCAACAAGAACTTCGACAAGCTCGTCGAGGACGGCCGCGCCGCCAAGTCGCCGGCTGACGCCCAGAAGATCTGGCAGCAGGCCGAGGACGTCCTCGCCCAGGACATGCCGGTCATCCCGCTGCGCTTCGGCAAGAACGTGTTCGCGCACACCAAGAACGTGACGAACGTCGAGATGGACCTCTTCAACCGGGTCGACGTCACCAAGATCTCCAAGGCCTGACGGCCTCAGACATCTGACCCACACTTAAGAGTCGAGAACGGCGGCGGGGGCCGGCAACACCGGCCCCCGCCGTTTCTCGCGAGGAGGACCCATGGGCCGGTTCGTCATCCGACGAATCCTTCAGATGGTGCCCGTCTTCATCGGCACCACGTTGATCGTCTACTTTCTCGTCACGCAGATGGGTGGCGACCCCATCCAGAACCTGTACGGCGAGAAGCCCGTACCCGAGAACATCAGAGCCACGCTCACGGCTCAGTACCACCTGAACGACCCGTTCCTGGTGCGGTACTGGTACTACTTCACCGGGCTGCTCCAGGGCGACTTCGGTGAGTCCATCGCGCAGGGCCGGCCCATCGTCGAGCTCCTCGCCGAGGCCTGGCCGGAGACGCTGAAGGTCGCCGGTGTCGCCTTCGCCTTCGAGCTCGTCATCGGCGTCGTCGCCGGTGTGCTCGCCGGCATGCGCCGCGGCAGCTTCATCGACAACCTGGTGCTGGTCTCCACCCTGACCGTCATCGCCATCCCGATCTTCGTGCTCGGCAACGTCGGCCAGACGTTCCTCGGGCAGGAATGGGGACTGTTCCCCGTCGCGGGCACCGACGACGGATTCGTGAGCTATCTGCTGCCGGGTATGGTGCTCGGTTCGGTCTCGCTCGCGTACATCGCACGCCTCGCGCGGGCATCGGTCGCGGAGAACCTCCGCGCCGACTACATCAGGACCGCCAGGGCCAAGGGCCTGCCGAAGAGCCGCGTCATCGGCATCCACGTGCTGCGCAACTCGCTGATCCCCGTCGTCACCTACCTGGGCGCCGACCTCGGCTCGCTCATGGGCGGCGCCATCGTCACCGAGGGCATCTTCAACATCCCCGGAGTGGGCTTCCAGCTGTTCAGCTCGCTGAACGTGGAGGACGGCCCCGCCGTCGTCGGATTCGTCAGCCTGCTGGTGCTCGTCTATCTGATCACCGCGCTGTTGGTGGACCTGCTGTACGCCGTGCTCGACCCGAGGATTCGTTATGAGTGAAACCACCCAGAAGACCGACACGGTCGTCGAGAACACCGCCGGGCCCGACGCGCCGGCACCGGCCGCGGCCCTCCGGGAGAAGCCGCGCAGTCTCGCCCAGGACGCGTTCCGCGATCTGATCCGCCGGCCGATGTTCCTCGTCTCGGCGGTGCTCATCCTCTTCATCCTGGTCATCGCCGCCTTCCCGGGCCTCTTCACCAGCGTCGACCCGCTCGACTGCGACCTGAAGCACTCGATGGAGGGCCCGAGCGGGTCCGCCTGGTTCGGCTACAACTTCCAGGGCTGCGACGTCTATTCGCAGACCATCTACGGCACCCGCAACTCGGTGATCGTGGGCGTGCTGACGACCGCGTTCTCCCTCGTCATCGGCGTTCTCGTCGGTGTCCTCGGCGGCTTCTTCGGCAAGTGGACGGACGCCCTCCTCTCGTTCGTCACCAACGTCTTCTTCGGTCTGCCGCTGCTGCTCGCCGCGATCGTCATCCTGAACAACTTCCGTGACGAGAAGGGCATGCGCAACGCCGGTGTGATGGCCGTGGTCATCACGCTCTCCGTCGTCGGCTGGATGTCCATGGCCCGCGTCATGCGCGGCGCCGTCATGCAGGTCAAGCAGGCGGACTACGTGGCCGCCGCCCGCTCGCTGGGTTCCTCGACCTGGCGGCTGATGTTCCGTCACGTGATGCCGAACTCCATCACTCCGGTGGTCGTGGTCGCCACGATCTCCCTGGGTGTGGTCATCGGCGCGGAGGCGACCCTGAGCTTCCTCGGTATCGGCATCAGGCCCCCGGCCATCTCCTGGGGCGTGATGATCTCCGAGGCGCAGCAGCGCATCTCGCAGGGCCTGCACCCGCTGTTGTTCCCGTCCGGAATGCTCAGCATCACGGTCCTCGCGTTCATCATGCTCGGCGACGCGGTCCGTGACGCCTTCGACCCGAAGCTGCGCTGAGAGTGAGGACGAACGCAGTGACTACCATCGACAAGACCGCGAGCGTCCCCGCGCCGCGTGACGGCGAGACCTTCGACGGCCCGCTGCTCGACGTGCGGGACCTCCATGTGGAGTTCAGGACCCGTGAGGGTGTCGCCAAGGCCGTGAACGGAGTCTCGTACTCCGTGAAGGCCGGCGAGACGCTCGCCGTCCTGGGCGAGTCCGGTTCCGGCAAGTCCGTGACCGCGCAGGCCATCATGGGCATCCTCGACACCCCGCCGGGGTTCGTGACCAAGGGAGAGATCCTCTTCCAGGGCCGGGACATGCTCAAGATGTCCGAGGACGAGCACCGCAAGGTGCGCGGCAGCAAGATCGCGATGATCTTCCAGGACGCGCTGTCCTCGCTCAACCCCGTGCTCAGCGTCGGCTACCAGCTCGGCGAGATGTTCCGGGTGCACCAGGGCCTCTCCAAGAAGGAGGCCAAGGCCAAGTCCATCGAGCTGATGGACCGGGTGAAGATCCCGGCCGCGGCGGCCCGGGTCAACGACTACCCGCACCAGTTCTCCGGCGGTATGCGCCAGCGCATCATGATCGCGATGGCGCTCTCCCTGGAGCCCGACCTGATCATCGCGGACGAGCCCACCACGGCGCTCGACGTGACTGTGCAGGCCCAGGTCATGGACCTCCTCGCGGAGCTCCAGCAGGAATACAACATGGGCCTGATCCTGATCACCCACGACCTCGGCGTCGTCGCCGACGTCGCGGACAAGATCGCGGTCATGTACGCGGGCCGGATCGTGGAGCAGGCGCCGGTGCACGAGCTGTACAAGCGCCCGGCGCACCCCTACACCAAGGGTCTGCTGGACTCGATCCCGCGCCTGGACCAGAAGGGCCAGGAGCTGTACGCGATCAAGGGCCTGCCGCCCAACCTGCTCAAGATCCCGAGCGGTTGCGCCTTCAACCCGCGCTGCCCGAAGGCCGAGGACATCTGCCGTACGGAGGTGCCGGCGCTCGCGCCGGTGTCGGAGCAGGACGGCACGGAGCTGCCGGGCCGCGGCAGCGCCTGCCACTTCTGGAAGGAGACGATCCATGGCTGAGCTCGGCAAGAAGGATGAGGCCGTGGACGCGACCCCGAACGTCACCAGCGTGGAGACGGTCGACGCGGCCACCGAGGCGGAGGCCGTAGCCGCCATCGAGGCGCCGGTCGGGCGCGGGGAGCCGATCCTCCAGGTGCGCAACCTGGTCAAGCACTTCCCGCTGACCCAGGGCATCCTGTTCAAGCGGCAGGTCGGCGCGGTCAAGGCCGTGGACGGGGTCTCCTTCGACCTCTACCAGGGCGAGACCCTCGGCATCGTCGGCGAGTCCGGCTGTGGCAAGTCCACGGTCGCCAAGCTGCTGATGAACCTGGAGCGGGCGACCGCGGGCGAGGTCTTCTACAAGGGCCAGGACATCACGAAGCTGTCCGGCCGCGCGCTGAAGGCCGTCCGCCGGAACATCCAGATGGTCTTCCAGGACCCGTACACCTCGCTCAACCCGCGGATGACGGTCGGCGACATCATCGGCGAGCCCTTCGACATCCACCCCGAGGTGGCCCCGAAGGGCGACCGGCGCCGCAAGGTGCAGGAGCTGCTCGATGTGGTCGGTCTGAACCCCGAGTACATCAACCGCTATCCGCACCAGTTCTCCGGCGGCCAGCGCCAGCGCATCGGCATCGCCCGCGGCCTCGCGCTCAACCCGGAGATCATCATCTGCGACGAGCCGGTCTCGGCCCTGGACGTCTCCGTCCAGGCGCAGGTCATCAACCTCATGGAGAAGCTGCAGGACGAGTTCAACCTCTCCTACGTCTTCATCGCACACGACCTGTCGATCGTCCGGCACATCTCCGACCGGGTCGGCGTGATGTACCTCGGCAAGATGGCCGAGATCGGTACGGACACGCAGATCTACGACCACCCGACGCACCCCTACACCCAGGCGCTGCTGTCGGCGGTCCCGGTTCCGGACCCCGAGGCCCGTGAGGGCCGCGAGCGGATCATCCTCACCGGTGACGTCCCCTCGCCGGCCAACCCGCCGTCGGGCTGCCGCTTCCGCACCCGCTGCTGGAAGGCGGAGGAGCGGTGCTCCACCGAGGTCCCGCTGCTGGCGATCCCCGAGCGGTTCCAGGGTCAGGACACTCCGGCGGCGCACGAGTCGGCGTGCCACTTCGCCGAGGAGAAGGACGTCGTCCACGCGGTCTGACGTGCTCGTACATCTGTACGGGATGAGCCCCCGGTACCCCCTCAGGGTGCCGGGGGCTCCGTGCGTCCGGGGTCGGCGTCCGGGTGTCAATAAAGTGCATCACATCGTATATGGGGTGATATTGAGGCCTACGTGAGACTCGGGAGACTCAGGAGGCACCTCATGCGCGGAGCCACGCACGCCAGGTGGGCCGCAGCGGCCGTGGCCGTCGCCCTCGCGGCGACCGCCTGCGGCGGTGGAAGCGACAGCGGCGCCGGTGGCGCCGACGGCGTCGTGAGCTCCTCGTGGGGCGACCCGCAGAACCCGCTGGAACCCGCGAACACCAACGAGGTCCAGGGCGGCAAGGTCCTCAACATGATCTTCCGCGGTCTCAAGAAGTACGACCCGAAGACCGGCGAGGCCAGGGACATGCTCGCCGAGAGGATCGAGACGACCGACTCGACCAACTTCACCATCACCGTCAAGGACGGCTGGACCTTCTCCAACGGCGAGAAGGTGACCGCCAAGTCCTTCGTGGACGCGTGGAACTACGGCGCCCACCTGAGGAACAACCAGAAGAACGCCTACTTCTTCGGCTACATCGAGGGCTACGAGCAGGTCCACCCCGCACAGGGCCAGCCCAAGGCCGAGACGATGTCCGGCCTGAAGGTCGTGAACGACAGGACGTTCACGGTCAAGCTCACGCAGAAGTTCTCCACCTTCCCCGAGACCCTCGGCTACGCCGCCTTCGCCCCGCTGCCCAGAGCGTTCTTCGACGACCACGCCGCCTGGCTCTCCAAGCCCGTCGGCAACGGCCCGTACACCGTCGACTCGTACGCCAAGGGCTCCCAGATGGCCCTCAGGAGGTGGGACGGCTACCCCGGCGAGGACAAGGCGCGGAACGGCGGAGTGACCCTCAAGGTCTACACCGACAACAACACCGCCTACACCGACCTGACGGCCGGAAACCTCGACCTCGTCGACGACGTGCCCGCCTCCCAGCTCAAGAACGTCCAGGCCGACCTGGGCGACCGGTACATCAACGTGCCCGCCGGCATCATCCAGACGCTGTCCATCCCGTTCTACGACCCCGCCTGGAACAGGCCGGGCCAGGAGAAGCTCCGCAAGGGCATCTCCATGGCGATCAACCGGCAGCAGATCACCGACACGATCTTCCAGAAGACCCGCACCCCGGCCAAGGACTGGACCTCCC
The DNA here is from genome assembly GCF_040611675.1 of Streptomyces sp. NPDC006551. Classification (NCBI taxonomy): domain Bacteria; kingdom Bacillati; phylum Actinomycetota; class Actinomycetes; order Kitasatosporales; family Streptomycetaceae; genus Streptomyces; species Streptomyces sp. NPDC006551. The sequence goes on along the minus strand of NZ_JBEXOT010000001.1, from coordinate 15,171 downwards.
CGGTGCTCGGCGCGGAGGGCGGCTACAAGGAGCTCTGCGGCGAGGCCTGCGAGTTCAACGCGGCCGAGGCGAAGAGGCTGGTCGCCGAGGGCGGCGGCATCCCCGGCGGCACGATGAGGATCTCGTACAACGCCGACACCGGCTCGCACAAGGAGTGGGTGGACGCCGTCTGCAACTCCATCAACAACGCCCTCGGCAACAACAACGCCTGCGTCGGAAACCCCGTCGGCACCTTCGCCGACTACCGCAACCAGGTCACCACCCAGAAGCTGAAGAGCCCCTTCCGGGCCGGCTGGCAGATGGACTACCCGCTCATCCAGAACTTCCTCCAGCCGATGTACTACACCAACGCCTCGTCCAACGACGGCAAGTACTCGAACCCGGAGTTCGACAAGCTCGTCGACCAGGCCAACGCGGAGACCGTCACCGCGAAGGCCGTCGCGCTGTTCCAGCGGGCCGAGGAAGTCCTCCGCGACGACATGGGCGCCATCCCGCTCTGGTATCAGAACGGCAGCGCCGGCTACTCGGACCGGGTCTCCAACGTCGCGCTGGACCCGTTCAGCGTGCCCGTCTACAACGAGATCACGGTCAACTGACGTATGGGCAGCGGCGGTACGGCCCGGCGTCCCTCCCGCGCCGGGCCGTACGCCTTCCCCCCACCCCCCGGAGCCCCCCATGGGTCGTTATGTGATCCGGCGACTGCTGCAGATGATCCCCGTCTTCTTCGGCGCCACCCTGCTGATCTTCCTGATGGTGAACGTGATGGGCGACCCCATCGCCGGACTCTGCGGCGACCGCGCCTGCGACCCGGCGACCGCCGCCCAGCTGCGCAAGGAGTTCGGCCTCGACAAGCCGGTCGTCCAGCAATACCTGACGTACATGGGCAACGTCTTCACCGGTGACTTCGGCACGGCCTTCAACGGCCAGCCGGTCACCGAACTGATGGGCAACGCCTTCCCGGTCACCATCCGTCTCACCCTCGTGGCGATCGTCTTCGAGATCGTCATCGGCATCACCCTCGGCGTCCTCACCGGCCTGCGCCGCGGCCGCCCCGTCGACACCAGCGTGCTGTTGCTCACCCTGGTCGTCATCTCCGTGCCGACCTTCGTCACCGGCCTGCTCCTCCAGCTCCTCCTCGGCGTGAAATGGGGCTGGATCAAACCGGCCGTCTCACCCGAGGCCCCCGTCGGCGAACTCATCGTCCCGGGCCTCGTCCTCGCCTCCGTCTCGCTGGCGTACGTCACCCGGCTCACCCGGACCTCGATCGCCGAGAACAAGCGTGCCGACTACGTCCGAACCGCCGTCGCCAAGGGCCTGCCACGGCGCCGCGTCATCACCCGCCACCTGCTGCGCAACTCGCTCATCCCCGTGGTCACCTTCATCGGCACCGACGTCGGCGCGCTGATGGGCGGCGCCATCGTCACCGAGCGGATCTTCAACATCCACGGCGTCGGCTACCAGCTCTACCAGGGCATCCTCCGCCAGAACACCCAGACCGTCGTCGGCTTCGTGACCGTCCTCGTCCTGGTCTTCCTGCTGGCCAACCTGCTCGTCGACCTCCTGTACGCCGTACTCGACCCGAGGATCCGCTATGCCTGAGCCGAACTACGACGAAGGAGCCGCCATCGCCCCCACCGGAGCCGGCGGCGCCGTCGACCTCGCCATGAGCGAGGGCGAGACCCTGGAGAAGACACCGGGAGGACCGCTGGGCACAGGACCCGCCGGCAAACCCCGCTCCCTGTGGTCCGACGCCTGGCACGACCTGCGCCGCAACCCCGTCTTCCTCCTCTCCGGGCTGGTCATCCTCTTCCTGATCGTCATCGCGATCTGGCCCTCCCTGATCGCCTCCGGCGACCCCCTCGACTGCGACCTGGCCAAGGCGCAGGAGGGCTCCCAGCCCGGCCACCCCTTCGGCTTCAACGGCCAGGGCTGCGACGTCTACACCCGTACGGTCCACGGCGCCCGGACCTCCGTCACCGTCGGCGTCCTCGCCACCCTCGGCGTCGCCGTCCTCGGATCCGTCCTCGGCGGTCTCGCCGGCTTCTTCGGCGGCGTCTGGGACGCGATCCTCTCCCGGATCACCGACATCTTCTTCGCCATCCCCGTCGTCCTCGGCGGACTCGTCCTGCTGTCGGTCGTCACCAGCAACACCGTCTGGCCCGTCATCGGATTCATGGTGCTGCTCGGCTGGCCGCAGCTCTCCCGGATCGCCCGCGGCTCCGTCATCACCGCCAAACAGAACGACTACGTCCAGGCGGCCCGCGCGCTCGGCGCCTCCAACTCCCGCATGCTGCTGCGCCACATCGCACCGAACGCCCTCGCGCCCGTCATCGTCGTCGCGACCATCGCCCTGGGGACGTACATCGCCCTGGAGGCGACCCTGTCCTTCCTCGGCGTCGGCCTCAAGCCACCGACCGTGTCCTGGGGCATCGACATCTCCTCCGCCTCCCAGTACATCCGCAACGCCCCGCACATGCTGCTCTGGCCGGCCGGCGCGCTGGCCGTCACCGTCCTCGCGTTCATCATGCTCGGCGACGCGGTGCGCGACGCCCTCGACCCCAAGCTGAGGTAGAGCCCATGCTGCTCGAAGTGCGCGATCTGCACGTGGAGTTCCACACCCGGGACGGGGTGGCCAAGGCGGTCAACGGCGTCGACTACTCGGTGGACGAGGGCGAGACGCTCGCCGTGCTCGGCGAGTCCGGCTCGGGCAAGTCCGTCACCGCCCAGGCCATCATGGGCATCCTCGACGTCCCGCCAGGCAGGATCACCGGCGGGGAGATCCTCTTCCAGGGCCAGGACCTCCTCCAGCTCAAGGAGGAGGATCGCCGCAAGGTCAGGGGCGCCAAGATGGCGATGATCTTCCAGGACGCGCTGTCCTCGCTGAACCCCGTCATCAGCGTCGGCGACCAGCTGGGCGAGATGTTCCAGGTGCACCGGGGGATGTCGAAGAAGGACTCCCGGGCGAGGGCCGTCGAGCTGATGGACCGGGTCCGCATCCCCGCGGCGAAGGAGCGGGTGGGCCAGTACCCGCACCAGTTCTCCGGCGGTATGCGCCAGCGCATCATGATCGCCATGGCGCTCGCCCTCGAACCCGAGCTGATCATCGCCGACGAGCCGACCACCGCCCTCGACGTCACCGTCCAGGCCCAGGTCATGGAGCTGCTCGCCGAACTCCAGCGCGAGCTCCACATGGGGCTCATCCTCATCACCCACGACCTCGGTGTCGTCGCCGACGTCGCCGACAAGATCGCGGTCATGTACGCGGGCCGGATCGTCGAGCACGCCCCCGTCCACGAGATCTACAAGGCACCCGCCCACCCCTACACCAAGGGCCTGCTCGAATCGATTCCGCGCCTGGACCAGAAGGGCTCGGAGCTGTACGCGATCAAGGGCCTGCCCCCCAACCTCCTCGCCATCCCGCCCGGCTGCGCCTTCAACCCGCGCTGCCCCCTCGCCCAGGACCGGTGCCGCACCGACGTGCCGCCGCTCTACGAGGTCACCGAGTCCCCGGTGCCGCGCACCAGCGCCTGCCACTACTGGAAGGAGTGCCTCCATGGCTGAGGCTCGCGGTGAGGCCAGCCTCCAGGGCGAGGCGATCCTCCAGGTCCGGGACCTGTACAAGCACTACCCCCTGACCCGGGGCATCGTGATCAAGAAGCAGATCGGTGCCGTCAAGGCGGTGGACGGCGTCTCCTTCGACCTCGCGGCGGGCGAGACCCTCGGCATCGTCGGCGAATCCGGCTGCGGCAAGTCGACCGTGGCGAAGATGCTGGTCAACCTGGAGCGCCCGACGTCCGGCACCATCTCGTACAAGGGCGAGGACATCACCAAGATGTCCGCCAAGGCGCTGCGGGCGGTCCGACGCAACATCCAGATGGTCTTCCAGGATCCGTACACCTCGCTCAACCCCCGGATGACCGTCGGCGACATCATCGGCGAGCCGTACGAGATCCACCCGGAGGTCGCCCCCAAGGGCTCCCGGCGCCAGAAGGTCCAGGACCTGCTCGACGTGGTCGGCCTCAACCCGGAGTACATCAACCGCTACCCGCACCAGTTCTCCGGCGGCCAGCGGCAGCGCATCGGCATCGCCCGCGGTCTCGCGCTCCAGCCCGAGATCATCGTCGCCGACGAACCGGTCTCGGCGCTCGACGTCTCCGTCCAGGCACAGGTCGTGAACCTCCTGGAGAACCTCCAGAGAGAGTTCTCGCTGTCGTACGTCTTCATCGCCCACGACCTGTCCATCGTGCGGCACATCTCCGACCGGGTCGGCGTCATGTACCTCGGCCGGATCGTCGAGATCGGCACGGACGCCGAGATCTACGACCACCCCACGCACCCCTACACCCAGGCGCTCCTCTCCGCCGTCCCGGTCCCCGACCCCGAGGCCCGCGCCCACCGCGAGCGCATCATCCTCACCGGCGACGTCCCCTCCCCGGCCAACATCCCCTCCGGCTGCCGCTTCCGCACGCGCTGCTGGAAGGCGCGGGAGCGCTGCGCCCTGGAGGTGCCCGCCCTCGCCGTCCCGGCGGAATTCCGGCTGACGGACTCCCCGGCGAGGCACGACTCGGCCTGCCACTTCGCGGAGGAGAAGCACGTGGTGCCGACGGAGGACGAATCGCGGTAGCGGCCGTCAGATCGCTTAACCAACAGGCAACTTCACCGACCCGGCTCCGATATACGAACCCGCCAAGCTCGACAGCGTACGGCCGTGCGGGTGCCGTAGGCCGGCCGGGACGCGCCATGCCGCCCCGGCCGGCCGCCCCCTTTTTTTGGGCTCGGTTCTCCTCCGGGCGCTTTGTGCGCCTGCCGACGGTCGATCGTGCTCGGCCGCTCGTTCCTCGCCGCCTGCGCGCGTTCTCCCTTTCGGCAGCCGCGCGCCCTTCGGCTCACTCGCCGGGGCAGGTGCGCCCCCATGCGGAACCTCTTGTTTCGGTGCGTCGCCACTGTGAGTATCGGCGTCGTGACAGTGACCCGCGCAGCACGTCTCACAGGAGCCGCTCTCTGCGCCGCGCTCGCCCTCATCACCGTCGGCTGGATCCTGCGGGACCTCGCCGTCCTGACCGGCTCGCCCGGCGACCTCGGCTGGTACTGGGCCGGTGACCACCGCCTGCCGCCGCGGGAGCGGTCCGCCACCTCGGGGCTCGATCCGGTGCTGATCGGTGTCTACGCCGCCACCGCCGTCGCCGCCCTGCGCTCCCCGCTCGCCGCCCCCGCCTTCGCGGCCGCCGGGTCCGTCACCCTCGCCGTACGCCTGCCCGGCCTGTGGGCCACCGGCGCCGGCAACGCCGCCCTGGTCACCACCCTCCTCGATCTCGGGCTCGCCGCCGGTCTCCTCGTCATCGCCGCCGTCGGCCGGCGCTCCGCCGACACGCCCTACACGCCGCTTCCGGCCCGCCCCCACCCGGGCCCCGCCGTCGCCGCCGGCGTCCTGCTGCTGCTCGCCGCCCTCGTCCGCGCCGCCTGGGAGGTCTACCTGGCGCTCGAACTCCCCGTCGAGATCAGCATCGACCGGTTCACCGGCGGACGCTCCGTCCTCGCGCCGCTGCTCGCGCCCCCGCCCGGCTGGCTCAGCGCCGTTCTCGTCCTGCTCGCCCTCACCGCCGCCGGCGGCGCCTTCGCCCGGTCCCCCTTCTCCCGCCCGCTCGGCCTGATCGTCGGCGTCCTGCTGTGCGGCTCGGGCGTCATGGGCCTCGCCCTGGCCGTACGGTACGAAATCCTCGACCGGATCTCCCGCCTCGCCGGGGTCGAGCAACTCTCGCAGCTCACGGCGGTGTTCTACTTACTGGCCGGGGCCGCCGTGCTCGCCGTCCTGGTCGGCCGGGGCGAGCACCGCGTCACCCCGGCCCCGCCGTCCCTCCCGGTCCCACCGCCCGCCCCGCCGTCCCCGCGGCCGCCCGGTTGGTGACGCCCCGGGGTGTCTAGCTCATCCCCAACGACCGCTTCAGGAAGTCCACCTGAAGCAGCAGCAGGTTCTCCGCGACCTGCTCCTGCGGAGTCATATGGGTCACACCCGTCAGCGGCAGCACCTCGTGAGGCCGGCCCGCCGCCAGCAGCGCCGACGACAGCCGCAGTGTGTGGGCCACCACCACATTGTCGTCCGCGAACCCGTGGACGATCATCAGCGGCCGTGCCGGGTTCTCCGGCGCCGACAGCCCGTCGTCGGTGACCAGCGAGTTCGCCGCGTACACCTCCGGACTGTCCTGCGGCATTCCCAGATACCGCTCGGTGTAGTGGGTGTCGTACAGCCGCATGTCGGTCAGCGGCGCCCCCGCGATGCCCGCGTGGAAGACGTCCGGCCGCCGCAGCACCCCCAGCGCGGCGAGATAACCGCCGTACGACCAGCCCCGGATCGCCACCCGCCCGAGGTCCAGCGGGAACTCCTTCGCCAGCGCGTGCAGCGCCTCGACCTGGTCGTCCAGGGTCGGCGTCAGATCGTTCCTGATCGCCTTCTCCCACGCGGGGGAGCGGCCGGGCGTGCCCCGCCCGTCGGCCACGATCACCGCGAACCCCTGGTCGGCGAACCACTGCGACGTGAGATGCGGATGGTGTGCGGCGACCACACGCTGCCCGTGAGGCCCGCCGTACGGATCCATCAGTACGGGGAGTGGTCCGTCACCTTCCCGGTACCCCTCCGGAAGCAGGACGGCGCACGGAATCCGCCGTGCGCCCCCCGCCAGGAGACGCACCCGCGCGGACAGCACCGGAGGCTCCGCGTACGAGGCGACCACCGCCACCCGTCCACCGTCCCGCAGCACCCGCGCCACGCTCCCCGGAACGTCCGGACGGGCCGAGACCAGCACGGTCACCGCACCGGAACGCACCGCCGAGTGCACGCCCACCCCCTCGGAGACCCGCTCCACGCCCAGCTCGCTCACCCGGTACACATGGATCTCGCCGATCTCCGGCTCCGCCGCCTCCGCACCGGCCGACGCCGACACGAGCACGTCGTTCTCGCCGATGTCGAGGACCGCCCTCACATGAAGCCGGGCCCCGGTCAGCGCCCGGTCCCCGACCGCGAGCACTCGCGCCCCGCCCTCGTCCGCGATCCGGACCAGCCGCCCGTCCGGAGACCAGGCCGGCACCCCCGGCAGCAGCTCCAGCCAGTCCGGGTCCTCGTCCACGTGCACCGTCCGGGTCGCCCCGGTCTCCGTGTCCACCGCCAGGTGGAGCTGGGTGCGCTGGTCCCGGGCCTGTACGAGCAGCAGCGGAGCCCCGTCCGCGGACCAGTGCACCCGGGCCAGATACGGATACCGGTCCCGGTCCCAGCCGACCTCCGTACGCTCCCCGGCCAGATCCACCAGATACAGCCGCACCTCCGCGTTCGGCGTCCCCGCCGCCGGGTAGGCCACCGCCTGCGGCTCCCGGTCCGGATGGGCCGGGTCCGAGATCCACCACCGGCGCACCGGCCGGTCGTGCGCCCGCGCCACCAGGAGCCGGTCCGAGTCCGGGGACCACCAGAAACCGCGCCCGCGACCCATCTCCTCGGCCGCCACGAACTCCGCGAGGCCGTACGTCGTGTGCGCGTCCTCCGGCTCCGCGAGCGCCCGGTCCCCCTGCCCGTCCGCGCCCGTCACCCGCAGCGCGCCCCGTGCCACGTACGCGATGTGCCGCCCGTCGGGCGAGGGCCGCGGATCGATCACCGGCCCCGGAACCGCCAGCTCCCGCGCCGTCCCGGCCCTCAACTCCGCCGCGTACAGCCGCCCCGACAGCGGGAAGGCCGCCAACTCCACGGCCGCGTCCACCGCGTAGGAGACGATCCCGCCCGAGCCCTCACGGCTGCGCTCCCGCCGTGCCCGCTCCTCCGCCGACAACTCCTCGGCCCGTCCCGCGAGCAGCGTCCCCGGATCGGCCGCGACCCGTTCCCGCGCCTCACCCGTCGGCCCGGCCAGATCGAGGACCCACAGCTTGTGGGACCGGTCCGTACCCGAACCGGAACGGACGAACACCACGCGTTCACCGTCGGGCGACACCGTGAAGCCACGCGGAACGCCCAGGGTGAAGCGCTGAGTCCGGGCGTACTGCCGCGGAAACGAGAGCGGGTACGACTGCTGCTGTCGCGACGAGGTCATACGACCGAACCTAGCGCTGTGCGCCCCCCTGTGCCCCCGTACACCATGGATACGGAGCCACACATAGTTATGATCCGTAGCGCTAGGTGGGTAAGGAACTCCTGGCACATGCTCGCCGACTTGCCCGTCCGAATATCCGACCGAAGAAGTGTGGAGGTGAACCGCCGTGGCACTCTCGATTTCGGCGGTGGTGCTGCTGGCGATCGTCGTCTTCCTCCTGATCCGGAAATCCGGGCTGAAGGCGGGACATGCGGCGGTCTGCGCGCTCCTCGGGTTCTATCTGGCGAGCTCGTCCATCGCCCCGTCCATCAGCACGCTCACCACCAACGTCGCGGGCATGATCGGCGGTCTCAAGTTCTGAGCGCCGGCGGCCTCGAAGTCTGAGCCTCGTGCTGGTCACCGGCCCCGCCTCGTAGGGTGGGGCCATGACGGATCTCCCAGCCCGTCGTCTGCTTCTGGTGCACGCGCACCCCGACGACGAGTCGATCAACAACGGCGCCACCATGGCCAGGTACGCGGCCGAGGGCGCCCAGGTCACCCTGGTGACCTGCACCCTCGGCGAGGAGGGCGAGGTCATCCCGCCCGGCCTCGCCCATCTCGCACCCGACCGGGAGGACCGGCTCGGCGACCACCGCGTCGGCGAACTCGCCGTCGCGATGAAGGAGCTGGGCGTCACCGACCACCGCTTCCTCGGCGGCCCCGGCCGCTTCCGCGACTCCGGAATGATGGGCGTCGAGCAGAACCGGCGTGAGGGAGCCTTCTGGAACACGGCCGTCGACGACGCCGCCCCGTACCTCGTCGAGGTGATCCGCGAGACCCGTCCGCAGGTCCTCGTCACCTACGACCCCGACGGCGGCTACGGCCACCCCGACCACATCCAGGCCCACCGCGTCGCCATGCGAGCCGCCGAACTGGCCGCGGACGGCGCCTACCGTCCCGACCTCGGTCCGACCCACGAGATCGCCAAAATCTACTGGAACCGGGTTCCGCGCTCCGTCGCCGAGGCCGGCTTCGCCCGGCTGCGCGCCGAGGGAACGGACTTCCCCGGCATCGCGGACATCACCGACGTCCCCGGCGTGGTCGACGACGCGCTCATCACCGCCGAGATCGACGGCGGCACGGTCCACACGGCCCGCAAGACCGCCGCGATGCGTGCCCATGTCACACAAATCGCCGTGGACGGTCCCTTCTTCGCCCTCTCCAATAACCTCGGTCAGCCGATCTTCACCACGGAGTACTACCAGTTGGTAGCGGGTACGCCCGGCGCACCCGAAGGCGTGCGCGAGGACGACCTCTTCGCGGGAGTGAGCGCGTGAACGGGCGCGTGGACGGGCGTGTGAACGGCCGTGTGGTCTGGTACGTATTCCTCTTCGCCCTCGGGGTGCTGGTCGCGGCGGCGGGTTCGCTCGTCCAAAACGCCTGGTTCCCCGGTGGTTTGCTCCTCGCCCTGCTCGGTGCCGCGGGCGTGTTCTACGGCGGGCTCCGCGCCACCGAGACACAACTCGGCGTCATGGTCCCCGGCGCGGGATGGCTCCTCACCATCGTGCTGCTGAGTTTCGGACGGCCGGAAGGCGACGGTGTCTTCGGCGGCGGGCTCGCGGAGATGATCTATCTCCTGGGCGGCATGGCCATCGCTGTGATGTGCGCCACGATGGTGAAGCTTCCGCGACCGGCCCCGTGAGCAGGCCGACTTGAGTGGAGGGCTGCCCGGACTTCGGCCGGAATGCCCGTCGCTCATTGCACGGCAGTCCGGTACCGGGCGGCGGCGGACAGTATGGTGGTGCGCGCCGCCGAACCGCCCGGGTATACGAGCATCAGCAAGAGCGGGCGGCGGAGCCAACCGGGAGATCCTGCTTTGAGTCGTGAAACTGGTCGAGAGACTGACAGTTCGTCCTCCGGCGCCCAGGGGCGCGGTGGAGCCGCGTACCCCTCGGGTACACCGCCGTACGGATCCCGCCAGTATCCGTCGCTCCACCCGACGCAGGACGCGGCGGAGGAGAGTGCCGCCGCGCCCGCGCGGTCGCGGCCGCAGCCGGAGGAGCCGAAGACCGAGACGACGCTGACGACCCGGATCCGGATCAACATTCCGGGTTCGCGTCCGATCCCGCCCGTGGTCGTCCGCAAGCCCGTCGCCGACTCGGCCTCGGACGCGTCGCGAGAGGGTGGCTCGGAGGCCGCAGCGTCCCGGACGCCGGCCCCGGCGCCCGAGCCGGAGCCCGCCCCCGCGCCCGCTCCGGCGGAGCCCGCGAGGCCGGAGCGGCCGAAGGCGGGGGAGAAGACCAGCGACTGGTTCGCCCCGCGCAAGCCGGCGGCGCCCGCCGCCCCGGCCGCCCCGGTCTCCCCCGCGCCTCGTTCGGGTCCGTCCGGCATGGGCGCGGGTGCCGCGGTGACAGGTGCCGCGGGCGGTTCTGGGGCCGGTGCCGGTGCCGGTGGCACGGGCGGCGCGGGTCCGCGTCCGGGTGCGGGTGCTCCTCGTCCCTCTGGGCCGGGGGCGCCCGGGCAGCCTGGCAAGCCCGCCGGCGGCCCGCGCGGTTCCGGTTTCGCCGGACCCGCGACCGGCGGTATCCCGACGGTCGGCGGCGCCTCGATCTCGGCCACCCCCGCCGGCGGTACGCCGATGTTCCTCACGACCCCGCCCCTGGACGACGACGCCGCGTACGGCACGGCCCCGCAGCCGCCCAGCGGCCCGACGACCGGCCCCGTCACCGGCGACAGCTCCGTGGGCGGCAACCCGCTGGCCGTCAACCCCTTCGGGGCGGTGCCGCAGATGTCCGACGACACCGCGGTCCTGACCCCGCAGAACCCCGGACCGGTCACTCCCCACGCACCGGGACCGCCGGCCGACGGCGGTCACATCTCCGGGGACACCCTCACCAGCGGCATCCCCGTCGTCCCCCCGGGCCCGCACGCCGCTCCCCGGAGCCAGGAAGGGTTCTCGACCCCGGAGGTCGCCTCCTCCGGCAGGCCGGCACCCGCACGCCCTGCCTCCTCGTCGTCCTCCTCGGCCCCGGCGAAGAAGGGCCGCTCCAAGCTCCCCCTCCTCGCCTTCGGCGTGGTCGGCCTCGCCGGTGTCGCCTACGGCGCCGGCCTGCTCCTCAACCACTCCGACGTCCCGAAGGGCACCACGGTCCTCGGCGTGGACATCGGCGGCGGTACGAAGGAGGAGGCCGTCAACAAGCTGGAGGCGGCCCTCGGCAAGCGCGCCGGCACCCCCCTCCAGCTCAGCGTCGACGGCAAGAAGGTCGAGCTGGCACCGGACAAGGCGGGCCTCTCCCTCGACAGCCAGGAGACCGTCCGGGGTGCCGCGGGCAGCGACTACAACCCCGTCTCCGTGATCAGCACCCTCTTCGGCGGCGAACGCGTCGCCGAGCCGGTGCTCCCGGTGGACGAGGAGAAGCTGAGCGTTGCCCTGAAGGACGTGGCCGGAGCCTCCGGCTCGGCGACCGAGGGCACGATCAAGTTCTCCCCGGGCAAGGTCACCGCCGTGGAGGGCAAGCCGGGCAAGGGCCTGGACGTCATGCGCTCCATGATCTCCGTCAAGGACGCGTACCGCGCCCAGGTCCAGACGGGCAAGACGAACACCGTCGAGCTGCCCGTCGTGACCCGCCAGCCCACGATCACCAAGGCCGAGCTGGACCGGGCGATGAACGACTTCGCCAAGCCCGCCATGTCCGACCTGATCACGATCAAGGCGGGCACGAAGCAGATCCAGTTCGGTCCGGCGCGGTCCCTGCCGAAGATCCTCTCCATGAAGGCGGTCGACGGCCGCCTGGTGGAGGTCTACAACAAGGCGGCGATCGAGGAGCTCCTCGACGGCGTCTTCGACGGCATCATGATCACCAAGGGCGACGGCAAGAAGCATCAGGTCTCCGCCGACGACGTCGCCTTCGCGATGCGCGAGGCCCTGCTGGGCAAGACCCCCGCCGAGCGCACGAAGGTCATCGACCTGAGCGGGCAGGGCTGACGCCGCCATCGCCCGATGTACGAGGGCCCTCGTCCGGACACCCCGGACGGGGGCCCTCGTCACACCACGCCGGTCCGGAGCGCGGTCCTCGCCAGGGCGGCGCCGAAGGGAGCGGGCGACGCAGGCGCCGAGCCGGCCGCCTGGTCCTGGCGGCAGGCCGCGCACAGCGTCTCGTCCCCCACCGGCCGGAACAGCATCGGCTGGACGTGCCGGTCCGCCTCGCACTCCCGCATCGAAGCGACCGCCGACAGCGGCGGCGCCGCAGGCGGCGGATCGAGGCGCGGCGGAGGTACGTCACGCAGGATGTACCGCACCAGTCCGCCCGGCCGGTGCACCGGCTCCCCACGGGCGGGCAGGCAGCGGGCGATCCCGCTCCTGAGCGACTCGATCGAATGCCCCGCCTCCAGCCACCGGGCGGCGAGCCCGGCGAGTTCGGGAAGCATGGCGCGGGGGACGCGCAGCCGGGGGTCCAGGGACGCGAGGTCGTCGACGGCTCGCCGCGCCTCGGGAGGCGGCGGCGGGGGAGGGTTGGAGGTGTTTCCTCCGGAGGTCTTGTCTGGATGACGTCCGACGGACCGTACCGACGGCTCACCGGCGGCCGGAAGGCCGATCGCCGGTGACGCCGCGGTGACGGGGGCGGGGGCGGGGGCGGGCGGGGGAGCGGGGGCGGGTGCCGGTACGTGCTCCGGCGCCCGTACGAGCGCGGCCTCGGCCGGGCTCAAGGGCACGTTGGAGACCAGTTGCCGAGTGCGCCAGAGCCCCCGCTCCCCCTGCTCGCGCCACTCGTGGACGTACCCCTCGGCCTTCAACTGCCCCTTGGCGCGCAGGAAGGAGATCTTCCCGATGCTCGCTCGTTCGGCGGTCTTGGACAGCGGCTCGTCGACCCCGTCGGGGAGGGAGAGCTGCCAGCTGAGAAGGCGTACGGCATCCGCGTTGAGGCGGGGATGGCGCAGGATCTCGTTGGGGATCTGGGTGAAGCGCGCAGCAGGCGCGATAGCATGCCGAAGCATTCCGGGTGCCCTCCCTGGCACTCGAAGTGAAGGCCCTCGGTGCTGGCTGCAACCAGCTCGGGGGCCGCTTTGCGCACACCGTACCGCAACATCCGTAGTCGTACCGTCACTTCACGTGATGATGGCCTTCTCCCCCTGGCGCACGCACCGTGGGCACGCGCACGGCGGATGGCGCAGCGCCGACTGGCTCGGCACCGTCCCGCGCCGAGGCCGGTGCGTCTGGGGCGCGGACCAGGTCCGTCCGCCGTCCCGCGAGACGCGGAGTGTCATCACCACTCGCCCCCGTACCGCTGCTTCTTCGCCCGCAGCCAGTCCTGGATCTCCTCGGTCTCGCTGGGCGTTGCGGGGCGCAGGTCGTCGGCGCGGATCGTCGCGACGAAGTGCACGAAGCGCACACGCCGGTGCGCGCCGTCCACGCCGATGACCTTGCCGGGGCCGTAGACGTCGGTGCCCGTGTGGGCGACGAAGGCGCCCGGGCCGTGAGGGGAGTTCATTGCGAGCCTTTCGCTCTGTGTGTCGATCCGGTCACACAGTGGCGTGGCTCACGTTACGCTCGGTAGGGGTTTTCACGTGACAACGCGACCGGCACGTGGGGGAGTTGGATCATGGCGATCGAGGACAATCCGGAGTCCCGTCGTAAATACGGTGAAGAGCTGAAACGCCGCCGGGAGGCGGTGGGCCTGACGCAGGAACAGCTGAGCGAACAGACGATCATCTCGCGGACGCACCTGGCACACATGGAGGCGGGGAGACGCCGCCCGGACGTCAGCGACGCGAGACGGTTGGACCGGGTGCTGGGGACGGGGGGCTTCTTCGAACGGTTCCTGCCGACGCTGGACGGGAAGGCGGTGGCGGAGCACTTCGCGGAGGCGCTGGAGTTCGAGGGGCAGGCGACGGTGATTCGGGTGTACGGGCAGACGCTGGTCCCGGGCATCCTCCAGACGAGGGCATACGCCGAGAGCGTCCTGAGTTCGGGCTCCGTACCGAAGAGCGACGAAGAGCGTGACAAGCTGCTCGTCACCAGGCTGGAGCGGGCGCGCATCCTGGAGAACTTCGATTCACCGATGGTCTGGGTGATCCTGGACGAGGCCGCGTTGCGGCGTGAGATCGGCGGCCCGAGGGTGATGTGCGAGGCGCTGCGTCACATCGTGGCCCTGGGGGAGAGCCGCCGTATCCGGGTGCATGCCCTGCCGTTCGGCGCGGGCTATCACGCGCTGTTGGAAGGTGTGGTCTCGCTGATGTGGTTCGAGGACCTGCCGCCGATCGCGTACGTGGAGGCCCTCAACACCGGCCGTGTCTGGGAGACTCCGGCCATGGTTCGGGCCTGTCAGCTGGACTACGATCACGCCCTGGGCGACGCGCTCTCGCACCGCAAGTCGCTGGCTCTGATCAGGTCCATCGCGGAGGAATACGAGCATGCAGCACAGCACGAACAGCATCCCTGACGCCTCCGTCCTCTCCGCCTGGCGGAAGTCCTCCTACAGCGGTGGCGAGAGCGGTGCCTGTCTCGAAGTCAGTGACGCCTACGCCGCCTGGCACAAGTCCTCGTACAGTGGCGGCAACAGCGGCGACTGCCTCGAAGTCAACGACGCCTGCACCGCCCACGTCCCCGTCCGCGACTCCAAGAACCCCACCGGCCCCGCCGTGGTCTTCGCCCCCACCGCCTGGGCGCCCTTCGTCGACGCGGTCAAGGCGGGCGGCCTCCGCTGAACCGGGTCTGTCGGTTCCTGGCACATGGCCGCCCTCCGAGTGTGGCTTCGCCGATTCCGCTGCGCTCCACCCTTGACCGGCCGGCTCCGGGCGCCTTTTCACACTCGGAGGGCGGCTCGGGTGGGGTCCCACGCCCGGGCTGAGTTCGTTGTCCGGCTCCGTGGAGCGTCCGCGGGTCAGAGCTGCGCCGCAGTTGAATGGGGTGGCTCGCACGGCTCGGCAGCCCCACGCCACCGCAGCGCAACCCGTCCACGGACCCGACCGCCGCCCACGGCGCCGCGCGCCGAGCGGGCCCCGGCGTGGTGGCTATGTCCATGAGTACGGGTTCTGGCTCACTTTCTGTGGAGGGCTGACTGAGTGTGATGTCAGTGATGTGTGGTGGGATGGCCGGACCTTGCTGCCGTGACCTGCTGGGAGT